>CAIVQO010000015.1 GCA_903908065.1 uncultured beta proteobacterium
CAGGTGCTGATGAACGTGATCAACGAAATGGGCGCCATGCCGACGCGCAACCACCGCGACGTGCAGTTCGAAGACGCGCGCAAGATCTCGGGCGAAGCCATGCACGAGAAGCGGCCCACCGACGGCAAGACCCACCTCGTCACCAACGCCGCCTGCTTTGGCTGCACCATCGCCTGCGGCCGCATCAGCAAGATCGACGAAACCCACTTCAGCGTCCAGAACAAGCCCGAGTACTGGGGTGCTTCCGGCGGCCTCGAATACGAAGCCGCCTGGGCGCTGGGCTCGGCCAACGGCGTGGGCGACCTCGAAGCCCTGCAATACGTCAACGTGCTGTGCAACGAAGACGGCATGGACCCGATCTCCTTCGGCGCCACCGTCGCCGCCGCCATGGAACTCTACGACCTGGGCATCCTCAAGAAGGACGACATCGGCGTCGAAGCCAACTTCGGTTCCGCCCAGGCCCTGGTCAAGCTCGCCGAAATGACGGCCAAGGGCGAAGGCTTCGGCAAGGAAATCGGCCTGGGTTCCGCCCGCCTGTGCAAGAAGCACGGCAAGCCGGAGCTCTCCATGGGCGTCAAGAGCCAGGAATTCCCGGCCTATGACAGCCGCGGCATCCAGGGCATGGGCCTGACCTACGCCACCTCCAACCGCGGCGCCTGCCACCTCCGCAGCTACACCGTCGCCTCCGAAGTGCTGGGCATCCCGGTCAAGACCGATCCGCTGGTCACCGAAGGCAAGGCCGACCTGGTCAAGGCCTTCCAGGACGCCACCGCCGCGTTCGACTCCTCGGGCACCTGCGTGTTCACCACCTTCGCCTGGACGCTGGCCGACCTGGCACCGCAAGTCGATGCCGCCTGCGAAGGCAGCTGGTCGATGGAAAGCCTGGCCACCTTGGGCGAGCGGATCTGGAACATGGAGCGCCTGTTCAACAACGCCGCCGGCTTCACCGCCAAGGACGACGACCTGCCACCGCGCCTGAAGACCGAACCGGCCAAGACCGGTCCGGCCAAGGGGCTGGTGAATGGCATCGACAAGATGCGCCCCGAGTACTACAAGGTCCGCGGCTGGACGCCCGAAGGCGTGCCTACCCCGGATACCCTGAAGCGCTTGGGCCTGTAACACCGGCATCACCCGCGGGGGATCGGCAGCGCCGGTCCCCCGTGCATTTGTGCATGTCCGCGCAGGTGGCGGACGGAATCCAGAAGATCGAGGACACGCCATGAAACACGTCATCATCGGCAATGGCCCCACCGGACTGGTGGCCGCCGAAACCCTGCGCCGCCTGCAGCCGGATGCCGAAATCGCCCTGATCGGCGACGAGAAGGAACCGCCGTATTCGCGCATGGCGATTCCCTACTTCCTGCACGGCAACATCGGCGAGGCCGGCACCCACCTGAGGAAGGCCCACGACCACTATGCCAAACAGCGCATCCACCTGATCGAGGGGCGCGTGACCAAGGTCGATCCGGCCGCAAAGCAGGTCGAATTCGCCAGCGGCGAGCGACTGCCCTATGACAAGCTCCTGATCGCTACCGGCTCGCGGCCGATCATGCCCCCGGTGCCCGGCATCGACCTGCCCAATGTCCATACCTGCTGGACCATCGAGGACGCCCGCGCCATTGCCGCCAAGGCCAAGCCGGGCACGCGCGTGCTGCAGCTGGGCGCCGGCTTCATTGGCTGCATCATCATGGAAGCGCTCGCCGCACGCGGCGTCAAGCTCACCGTGGTGGAAATGGGCGACCGCATGGTGCCGCGCATGATGACCGCCAAGGCCGGCGCCATGATCAAGGCCTGGGTCGAGAAGAAGGGCGTCGCCGTGCATTGCAACGCGGCCATCACCGCCATCGAGGGTAGCGCGGACAAGGGGCTCCTGGGCAAGATCGTCGATGCCGTCACGGGTGCGGCGCCTGCCGGTGGAGCCTTGAAGGTGAGCCTGTCGACCGGCGAGGTCCTCGAGGCCGACCTGGTCATCTGCGCCGCCGGCGTGCGGCCGAACACGGAGTTCCTCGCCGGCAGCGGTGTGGCCATGGAGCGCGGCATCCGCGTCGACAACGCGATGCGGACCAGCGTCGCCGACATCTATGCCGCCGGCGACGTCACTGAAGCCGCAGGCTTCCACAGCGGCCAGCCCGAACTCAACGCCATCCAGCCGAATGCCGCCGACCAGGCGCGGGTTGCCGCACACAACATGGCCGGCGGGATCGCCGCCAGCCAGGGGAGCCTTGCGATCAACGTGCTCGATACCCTGGGGCTGATCTCCACCAGTTTCGGCCAGTGGCAGGGGGTGCCCAAAGCGCAGGGCGGCGAGGGCGTGGAACTCGTCGACGAGAAGCGTGCGACCTACCTGTCGCTTCAGTTCCAGGGCGACGTCCTGATCGGCGCCACCAGCATCGGCTGGACGGCCCATGTCGGCGCCCTGCGCGGCCTGGTGCAGACCCGGGCGTCGCTGGGGGAATGGAAGGCGCGCCTGCTGGCCGATCCGACCCAGTTCATGGCGGCCTACCTGGCGACGGCACAGAAAGCCGCCTGAGCCGGTGGGCATCCGCATCACCTTCAAGCTCTTCGCCACGCTGCAGGACTACCTGCCGGCGGAGGCGAAGAAGACCAATGCGCTGAGCCTCGACCTCGACGACGGCACCACCGTGGCGCAGATCGTCGAGCGCTTCGCCCTGCCGATCAAGCTGGTGCACCTGGTATTGATCGACGGCAATTTCGTGCCACCCGGCGAGCGCGCTTCGCGCGTGCTCAACGACGGCGACACCCTCGCCATCTGGCCGCCCGTCGCCGGCGGATGAATTTTTGAGCAACCCTGCAGGAGTGATCATGAACACCGAATTTCCCCGCAATGCCCTGATTGGCCTCGCGCTGCTGGCAGCGAGTTCGACTGTCCTTGCCGATGCCAAGGATGACGCAATGCGTCATCTGGCATCCAAGTCCGGCTGCTTTATCTGTCACGGCATCGAACTTGACGCCAAGGGGCCGGATGGGCTGAAGCCGGTAGGTCCGCCGTGGAAGGCGATCGCCGCGCGTTACAAGGGCGACAAGAATGCCCCCAAGAATCTCACTGCCGCAGTGATGGGTGGTACCTCGCCGTATTCACGCCACTGGAAGGAAGAGGCCAGCGGTGTTGCCATGCCGCCCAACGGCGTGGCCATTCGTGAGGACGATGCCCGGAAGCTGGTCGATTGGATCCTGAAGCTCAAGTGACCTTCCGAAGCGCGACGCGGCGTCGCGTCGATGCGCTGGCAGTGGCGTGCCTGCTGGCGTCGTCTCCCGTTGTCGCCTGGGAAATGACCGGGAGTCATGCCATACGCCTGCATCCGCGTACCGGTGATCCCCTTGTCATCGGTACGGCTGATTTTCGACCCGTTGCCAACGGACGTTACAGCTTTTCAATCCACCTGGATCACGGCAGGTTCAAGGACTTTTTTCTCTCCATGCGGGAGTTCAAGTGCCTGGAAGGGCAGAGCGAGATTCAATGTCAGGTGCCCTATCCCTATCGCCACCCGGGAACCGTTGCGCCCAACGACCTGGCCTGGTTGGAGCACAACCTGCTGTTCCTGTTCAAGTCGCCTAGCGAGTTCGGCGCCAAGTTGTGGAACGGCATTTACTATAGGCTGCAACTCACGCCTTCAGGTTTGGTGGGGACGCCGCAGGCGGTAGACCTCAACCAGATCGGCGCGCCGCCGTCGAACTTCGATACACCACCTTTTGGCCCCGGCGAACGCAGCGACATCACGGCAGGGGCGCGCTGGTTCGAGAAACTGACCATAGATTAGTACCCTACGGTCGGCGCCTTCAGGTCGTTGCCTTGAGGGCTCAGCCGATCCGGATCGGCACGAAGATCCGTCGTTCGCCGCGCTGTACCAGCAGCACCAGGTTCTTGCCGCGGTCCGCGAGTTGCTTGAGTTGCTCGGGGCTGGTGAGCGCTTCACCGTTGGCGCCCACGATCACGTCGCCGCGGCGGATTCCGGCGCGTGCCGCCGGACCTTCGCTGACGGCTTCCACGGCCAGTCCGGCGCCGTCGCCGATGGCGGCCTTTTCATCCTCGCTCAGCGGACGCAGCGCCAGGCCCAGCTTGCCGCCGCCGGTGCCTGCCGCTTCGCTGTCGCGTGCCGAGGCCGTCTTCAATTCGCCGACCTGCAGCGTCACTGACGTGCTCGCGCGCTTGCGCCACAGGTCCACCGTGGCCTGGCTGCCGGGCGCGGTACCGCCCACCAGTGCCGGCAGGTCGCCGGACTTCGTGACCTCGCGGCCATTGAAGCCGAGAATGATGTCGCCCGGCTGGATGCCGGCCCTGGCGGCCGGGCTGTTGGCTTCCACTGAGCTGACCAGCGCGCCGCGCGGACGGTCGAGGCCGAAGGAGTCGGCGAGGTCCTGGTTCACGTCCTGGATGCCGACCCCGAGGCGGCCGCGGCTGACCTTGCCGCTGGTCACCAACTGCCGCTCGATGTTCATCGCCACGTCGATCGGAATCGCGAAGGACAAGCCCTGGTAGCCGCCGCTGCCGCTGTAGATCTGCGAGTTGATACCGATCACCTCGCCGCGCGCGTTGAGCAGCGGCCCGCCGGAATTGCCCGGGTTGATGGCGACGTCGGTCTGCATGAAGGGCACGTAGCCTTCGTCGGGCAGGGTGCGCGACTTGGCCGAAATGATGCCGGCCGTGACGCTGTTCTCGAAACCGAAGGGCGAGCCGATTGCCATTACCCATTCACCGACGCGGGCCTGGTCGGGGTTGCCGATCTTGACCGTGGGCAGGTTCTTCGCGTCGATCCTGAGCACGGCGACATCGGTCTGCTTGTCGAGCCCGACCACCTTGGCCTTGAATTCGCGCTTGTCTATCAGCTTGACCACGACCTCGTCGGCGTTTTCGATCACATGGGCGTTGGTCAGGATGGTGCCGTCGGCATCGACGATGAAGCCCGAGCCCTGGCCGCGCGTCGGCATCTTGCCGGAACGTCCGTGCGGCCCGTTCGGATTGGGGATGCCGAAGCGGCGGAAGAACTCGCCGAAGGGCGAGTTCATGTCGAACTCGGGCAGGCCGGGCGCGTTCGTCTTCACCGTGCCCGAGACGCTGATATTGACCACGGCCTGGCCCTGGGTCGCCACGATCTCGCTGAAGTCCGGCAGTTGCACGGTCGCGCGCGGGGACTCCGCAACCACCGGCGCCGCCGTGGCATGGGCGTGGATCGGGCGAATGGAGTCCTTCAGTACATAGCCGCCGGTAAAGGCGGCCAACAGGACGGCCAGGAGCGCGAATCGTTTCGGGGTCGAGAGCGTCGGGTTGCCAGGCTTCATGGTGGTCTCCATATCGATTGCAGGGGCGCAGCCCCGCGCTACGCGTCGGCTACGAACGCCGATTCGATATGGGCGCCGGCAAAAAATTCAAGGGGATTTGCAACAGGATGTAAGGGCGCGAAAGTCGGCGCCCACGCTACGGCGGCTTTTGCTCAGTCGGCGTGGGCGGCTAGGGCGGCGAGGATCACTGGCGCTGCCGCCGCGTCCTGGACGAAGAACAGGTGCCCCCCGTTGAATTCCCGGTAATCGGCGCCGGCAACGCCCTCGGCAAGTCGGAACTGGGCCGACGGCGGCGCAATTTCGTCGTGGCATCCGGCAAACACGCTGACCGGCATCCGCAATTGGGGCAGGCGGTCCCAAGTATCGTGATGGCGCCTGGCTTCCATCTGGCGCCGCGCACCGTCGCGCGCCGCCGGGTCGTCGTCGCCCTGGCGCAGGGCGGCGAGCCCGTCACCGAGCAGCGTGACCCACAAGGCAGGATTGGCCTCCTGCCACTGCGGCGTGCGGCGTCGGTCGGCCAGTTCGAGGAAACGCTTCACGCGCGCCTCGTCCGGCAAGGCGGCCAGTTCGTGCATCGGGTAGGACATGCCTCCGGCGCCGCCGGCGGTGGTGGACATCAGCACCAGGCGTTCCACCCGGGCGGGATGGCGCAATGCCAGTTCCTGCGCCACCATGCCGCCGAAGGAGTAGCCGAGTACCGCCGCGCTGGTCCAACCCAGGACCTCCAGCAGTGCCGCGGCATCGTCCGCATAGTCGGCCATGCTGTAGTCGCGCGCCGGCTTGCCGCTGCGGCCCATGCCGCGCTGGTCGAAGGCCAGCACGGTGAAGTGGTCGGCCAGGCGGCGGTCGAAGTCGGTGGCCGGCCGCCGCAGGTCGCCTCCGGTGCCCCAGATCTTGAGCAGGCGCGGTCCGCTCCCTTCGATCTGGTAGCAGACCTCGATGTCGCGGACGCGGACAAAGGGCACGGCCCGGCCTCCTACACCCGCAGGATCTGCAACAGCGGCGCGTTGCGTTTCGCGTCGTCGCTGAAGCCGGCCACCAGCAAGACGTTGTGGCCGGTGCGGGTGAGGTCGCAGCTGCGTGCGATGCGCGAACAAAGCGCATCCCACTTGCCATATTCGGTCCCGCTCGCGGTCATCGGTACGATGCCCCAGTTGAGCGCCAGGCGGCGACACACGGTCTCGTTGGTGGACACGGCGATCAGCGGCGCGGTGGGGCGGTGCGAGCAGATCACACGCGCCGTGGTGCCGCTCTGGGTCGGGATGATGACGCCCTGCAGCTTGAGGTCGTGCGCCAGCGAGGCGGCGGCGTTGGCGACACCGTCGCGCATGTCGAGCTCGTTGCCGGTCACAGGTTCGCCGGCGAGGAAGCTGCCTTGCTGCCACTGGTAGCCTTCCACTTCGCGCAGTACGCGATCCATCATTTCCACCGCGCGCACCGGGTACTTGCCGCTCGCGGTTTCGGCCGAGAGCATCACCGCGTCGGCGCTGGTGAGTGCCGCATTGGCCACGTCGCCCACTTCGGCGCGAGTCGGGCGCGAATGGTCGATCATCGATTCCAGCATCTGCGTTGCCACGATCACCGCTCGGTTGTGGCGGCGGCCAAGGCGGATCAGTTCGCGCTGGATCAGCGGCACCTGCTCGGCCGGCATCTCGATGCCGAGGTCGCCCCGCGCTACCATGATCGCGTCGGAGGCCTGGACGATGGCGTCGATGTTCTCCATCGCTTCGGGTGTCTCGATCTTGGCGATGATCGGCGTGTCGGCCCCGGCGCGCGCGATCAGGCGGCGCAGGCCGGCGACGTCCTTCGCCGTGCGCACGAAGGAGAGCGCCAGGTAATCGACGCCGAGTTCGATGGCGAACTTGGCATCGGCAATGTCCTTGGGCGGCAGCGACGAGGCCGATACTTTCGAGTCCGGCAGGTTGATGCCCTTGTGGTCCTTGAGCATGCCGCCGAACACCACCTTGCAGCGCACGCGCTCGCCCTCGATCGCCAGCGCCTTGAGCTCCAGGTTGCCGTCGTCGAGCAGGATGCGGTGACCCGGCTGCACGTCGCGCGCTATGGCGCGGTACTGGGAGGCGATCAGCCCCGGGCCGCCCTTGTCGATGCGCGGGTCGATGATCACCTCCTCGCCGGGCACCAGCTTGAGCGGCCCCTCGGGAAACTTGCCGCAACGGATCTTGGGCCCGCACAGGTCGGCGAAGATGCCGACGTGGCGATCGAGCTTGCGCGCCACGGCGCGCACATTGGCATACACGTCGCGGTGCGCCTCGTGGGTGCCGTGCGACATGTTGAGCCGCACCACGTCCACCCCGGCGCGCAGCAGCTTCTCGATCATCTGGCGGTCGGAACTGGCCGGCCCCAGCGTGGCCACGATTTTGGTCCGGCGCCAGCGCAGCGCCACGCGTTTCTTGAGCAGATCCATCGCCGTTCCCTTTCGCGCCAAGGCACATGCCCGGCCGCTATGCTACGCGAGGCGGCCGCGGCTTTGTTGGCCTGCGCAGGGCGGGGCAGCGCCTCAGGCGCGTTTGTCCAGCGAGCGGATGGCGCCGTGGATGGCGCGTTCGAACATCGGCCGGTCGGACATGACGATGCTTGCCGTCCGGTTGCGCAAGCGTACCGCCAGCGCTTCCGGCGTGATCGATATGGCGCAGGCGGAGACGCTGTTGCTGAAGAGGAACAGCGTGCGGCTGGTGTTGATCCAGGTCAGCCGCTCGCGGCGGTTTTGCCCGGCGGTGATGAAGTCCACCCAGTCGCCGCGCACCAGTTGGCGCACGCGGCGCAGGTCGGCGCGGTCGGGCGTGTTTTCCGCGCCCAGGTCTTCGCTTTCCGAAAGGGAAATGTCCTGCACCCGCACGCCGCTTTCCGTGGCATGGCTGACTTGCAGGGTCGGCGCCGTTTCCGCCGGGCGCGGCTTTTCTTCCTTGGCGGGCGAGGCGGCCGGTTCGGTGCGCTTCGGCACTTCCGCACGCAGTGCCGAGAATTGCAGTTCGGCCAACTTGTCCATGAAGCTCTTGCGTTCGGTGGGCGAGGTGCCGATTTCGTCGAAGCCGGCGTTGAGGTTCCGCAACAGTCCGGGCAGCGCAGCGGCGTGCCGCTTGCGCTCCGACGGATCATGCTTCGGCGTCACGGCCAGGATCAGGGCCACGGCGGTGCGCAGCGCGTCGTTGGTGGGCCCGCCATCTTCCCCGGTGCGGGAGATCCGGCCCTGCACCACGTCGCGCCAGTAGCTGCGCAGGAAGGATTCGATTTCCGGCGGCACCTGCGGGCCCAGCACGCGCTCGATGCAGTGGTTGGCTGCCCGTTGCGCGCGCATTTGCGCCGCCCGCGTGAGCCGGATCTCTTCCTCGCGGGCGCGCACCGCCTCCGCCAGTTCGCGGTCCTGCTGTTCCTCGATCCGTTCGCGTTCGGCAAGGAATTCGTCGAGTTCCGCGTTGGCGGCGTCGAATATGCCCATGTCGCCGTCGTAGGTGGCCTGGACCTTGTCGACCAGTTCGGACAGCTTGCGGTAGAAGGGGTCGTCGGCGTTGACCACCTTGCCCCAGCGGATCGCCACCGTGGAAATGCTGTCGAGGAAGCGGCGCGCCGGATGGCTGCGGTCGGCGAAGAAGCGCTGGTTGAGCATGGCCGCCTTCAGCACCGTGGATTGCAGGCGCGACACCAGCGCCTTGATGCCTTCCGCCACGCTCGGATCGCCGAACAGCAGGTCGAACAGTTCGGCCACGATGTCCAGCGTGACCGCTTCCTGCGGCCGCACGTCGCGCGCCGCGCCACTGTCGCGCGCCATGCGCACGAAGTTGGTGTGGCCGACCGCAGAGGCCTTGGGCGGTGTGACCTGCATGGTCTTCAGCGAGGCGAACAACTCGCGGTTGTCGGTCGCCGGCTTGGCATGAGCGGACGCATCGTCCTTGCTGCGCGCCTTGATCAGGCGGTCCAGCGTGGTCGCCACCTTGGCGGTTTCAGCCGCCACCTCGTGGGCGTCCACGGGCTCGGTGTCGCGGTAGCTGCGCTTGAGGCGGGGCAGGATGTCGGCTTCGATCAGCGCTTCGTTGACCACGCGATACAGCCGCGGCAGTTCGGACGCGAGATGCTCGCTCGCCAGCTTCAGCAGCAGGATGCGTGCGCCGGTGTCGGCGGTGACTTCGCACAGCGCGCCCTGAAGGCAAGGCCACAGCGAGGACAGCTTGAACTGGGTGTCACCCGGCGACATCGCACTGCGCAGCACCAGGTAGGAAATCCGCCGTTCCAGCGGATTGGTTTCGTCGCGGCTGGCCGTGCCGAGCCGGTCGAGCGCCTCGTTGGCAGCGATCTGTATCGATTCCTCGGCATCGCTCAGCAACTGCAGGTTGCCGAGTTCCTCGGAGTCGATGCCGGGCCGGGCCGGTTTGGTGGCACGCGCGGCAAGCGCCGCCTTCAGCGCGGGCGCGACCTTGCCCCAGTGGGCGGAGAGCGCCAGCTTGAGCGTGGCGGCGGCAATCCGTCGTTCCGGTTCGTGTGCCGGAAAGGTCCGTGCCGCGACATCCTTGACCAGTGCCGGGCCGAGTTCCTCGACCAGTTCCAGCAGGTCGCTTTCCAGCTGCTCGCGGCATCCGGCGATCAGCTTGCTCAGCGTTGCGGCATCTTTTTCGGTCATTTCAGGGCGGAGTCGGGTTTAGACCGGCTGGATTATGACAGCGGTGGTCCCTGCGGAAACTCCGTGGAACTACTGATATCTGCTTCTGCGCCAACTATTACCGCCCCCGGCGGTGTCGCCGTGTTCCCGGCGCCGACTTTCCATCAGCCGTGCCTGGCCAGCGCTGCGCGCAGCCGAGGCCACAACAGGTTGAGCGCCAGGCCCGCCATCACCAGTGCAGCGGCGAGCAGCTTCCAGGGCGGCAGGGATTCGTCCAGCCACAATGCCGAGGCGCCCATGCCGAATACCGGCACCAGCAATGCCAGAGCCGGCCCCGCAAAATCGGACAGTGAGATGAGTGATAGCCTTGCCCCGAAACGGTCGCATTGCGGCCCTAACTTGGAGCAAGAGCATGGCAAGAAGGAAGAGGCGGAACCACTCGCCGACATTCAAGGCACAAGTGGC
>CAIVQO010000016.1 GCA_903908065.1 uncultured beta proteobacterium
ACGAAGCGGCCGGTGGGGTTGACCAGGTACTTGATCTCGCCCTTGATCAGTTCCTTGGGCAGCACCGGCTTGATGATGTCCTCGATCACGGCCTCGATCGCCGCGGCCTTCATCTTCGGGCCGTCGGACATTTCCGGCGAGTGCTGGGTGGACAGCACCACGGTGTCGATCGCGAAGGGCTTGCCATCGACATAGCGCACGGTGACCTGCGACTTGGCGTCAGGGCGCAGCCAGGGCAGGCGGCCGTCGCGGCGAAGCATCGACTGGCGCTCGACGAGGCGGTGCGAGAGGTAAATCGGCATGGGCATCAGCACCGGGGTTTCGTCGCTGGCATAGCCGAACATCAGGCCCTGGTCGCCGGCGCCCTGGTTGAGGTAGTCGTCCGAGGCGCGATCCACGCCCTGGGCGATGTCCGGGCTCTGCTTGTCGTAGGCCACCAGAACGGCGCAGCCCTTGTAGTCGATGCCGTAGTCGGTGTTGTCGTAGCCGATGCGCTTCAGCACTTCGCGCGCGACGTGGATGTAGTCGACATTGGCCTTGGTCGTAATCTCGCCGGCCAGCACCACCAGGCCAGTGTTGCACAGCGTTTCGGCGGCGACGCGCGAGTAGGGGTCCTGCGCCAGGATGGCGTCGAGGATCGCGTCGGAAATCTGGTCGGACACCTTGTCCGGATGGCCTTCCGAGACGGACTCGGAGGTGAAGAAGTATTCCTGTGCCATTGTTCTGCTCCAAATGCAAACGCCCCATGCTTGGCGAAGCCAGCTATGGGGCGGGAGCAGGCGACGCTTTAGCGATATTTGTTTTCCGGTCGGCAAGCTTTCGCATTGCGCCTTCTCCGCCTCGCAAGTTGTCTTTTAACTCGGCGGAACAGCGAGCATTGTAGGGCGGCTGGTCGGGGGCGTCAAATCGGCGCCGCAGGCCCTAAACTCACGCCATGTCCTGGCTGCTCCAGTTTTGCGTCGCCCGCGCCGCCTTTGCCACCATGTTCACCGCCTGGTCGGCGGTGCTGCCGCTGCTGCGCAACGACTGGCAGATGAGCGCCTGGCAGGCTGGCATGGTGCAGTCGGGTTACCACGTCGGCTTCCTGGTTTCCCTGTTCTCGGTCGGCTTCCTTTCCGACCGCTTCGGCGCGCGCCGCATCTATCTGATGACCGGACTTGCCGCCGTGGCCAGCGGCCTGCTGTTCGCCTTCTTCGCCGACGGCTTCGTCTCGGCCCTGCTGCTCTACGGCCTCACCGGGTTGTGTTCGGGCGGTTCCTATACGCCGGGCCTGGCCATCGTCGCCCAGCGCATGCCCGAGCGACGCGGCCTGGCGCTCGGTTTCTACCTCGCCGCCGCCTCGCTCGGTTATGCCATTGGCCTGCTGATCGCCAGTGCCATGATTCCGCTCGCCGGCTGGCGCGCCGGCTTCATCGCCACCGCGCTGTGTCCGCTGCTGGGCCTGTTGCTCGGCTGGTGGACCCTGCGCGACGTGCCGAATGTGGTGCACGCCCTGCCCGACGGCCACGGCACGCGCAGCCGCATCAGCGAAGTGCTGAAGAACAAGCCGGCGATGCTCTCGATCTGGGGCTACACCTTCCATGCCTGGGAACTGCTCGGGCTGTGGGCCTGGCTGCCGGCCTTCCTCGCCGCGGCCTCAGTGGTCGGCGGCGGCGACGGCCAGCGCGCTGTGAGCCTGGGCGCGACGCTGACCGCCGTCACCTACCTCGCGGCCATGGTCGGCAGCGTGCTCGGCGGTTCGCTCTCCGACCGCCATGGCCGCACGGCGGTGACCCTGCTCATGGCCCTGTCCAGCCTGGCCTGCTCCTTCAGCTTCGGCTGGCTGATCGGCGCGCCGATGTTCCTGCTGGTGGCGGTGGCCGTGTTCTACAACGTCACCGGGGTCGGCGACTCTTCCATCCACTCGACGACGCTGACCGAACTCACCGATCCGCGCTACCTTGGCGTCGCCTATTCGCTACGCTCGTTGCTGGGCTTCGGCGCCGGCGCGATTTCGCCCTGGGTGTTCGGGCTGGTACTCGATTGGGGGCGGGCGGGCGACTTGAGCGACCAGGTGATCTGGGGACTGGCCTGGACCACCCTCGGCATTGGCGGCCTGCTCGGCCCGGTGGTCGTCTGGCGCCTGCGCCGGATGCCGGAAGCGCTGAAATTGGCGGGCGGACGACGTTAGTTTCCCGGTTTCCACAGGCCGGGTTTGTTTACCATTCGGCCTGGATTCGGACCTGGGGACGCAATGAATTCGAAACAAGCGGTGGCGGCGTGGTCGGACGAGTACGCGCTGGGCCTCGAAGAGATTGACGACCAGCACAAGCACCTGTTCGCCCTGATCAACGATGTCTGGCTGGGCCTGGTCAACAAGGCCAATGCCGAGGTGGCGATGGGCCTGGTGGAAGCGCTGGAAAGCTATACCGTGACCCATTTTTCGGCCGAAGAAGCCTTCATGCTCGAACAGCGCTACAGCCGCTATGCCGAACACAAGGCCGAGCACGAGAAATTCATCGGCCGCATCGCCCAGGAGAAGGCGGCGGTCGCCGCGGGCAAGCCCTTGTCGCTGACCCTGGTGCACTTCCTGCGCGACTGGCTGGTGCAGCACATCCGCTTTACCGACCGCGCCTACGCCGACGAGTTTCGCGATCGGGAAAAGGCGGCGCTGAAGGGCTCGCTGGGGAAGTTCTTCCGCCGCTTCCTCGGCTGAAGCCGGGCTCAGCGCGTCGGGTGGGCGAAGCCGCGCTTTGAGCCGGCGATGAAGTCAGCCACTTCCGCCACCGGCGCACTGCCCATCCCGCGCATCGCGCCCAGCGCCTGCTCCAGCGGCACGCGGGCGTACAGCATGCGGTAGGCTTCCTTCAGTGCGCTGATGTCCTCGCGCGTGAACCCGTTGCGCTTGAGGCCGACGAGATTGAGGCCGCGGGCGCGGCCCGGGTTGCCGTCGGTGATGCAGAAGGGCAGCGCATCCTGCACCACCTTGGCCGAGAGGCCGATCATGGCGTTGCGGCCGATGCGGCAGAACTGGTGCACGGTGACGGCCGCGGAGATGAAGGCCTTGTCATGCACCACCACCTCGCCGGCGATGCCGGCGGTGTTGGCCATTACGATGTTGTTGCCGACGATGCAGTCGTGGGCAATGTGGGCATAGGCCATCAGGAAGCAGCCGTTGCCGATGCGCGTCACCGAGTCGGGGCGCGAGCCGCGATGGATGGTGACGCCCTCGCGGAAGTAGTTGTCCTCGCCGATCTCGGTGTAGGAAATCGTGTCCGACTTGAACTTGAAGTCCTGCGGGTCGCCGCCGATCACCGCATGCTCGGCGACACGCGTGCGTGCGCCCAGCCGCGTATGGCGCTTGATCACGGCGTGCGCCGCGATCTGGCAGCCGTCGCCGAGCACCACGTCCTCCTCGATCACCGCGTAGGGGCCGACGTGGACCTGGGCACCCAGCTTGACGTCGGGTGCGATGACGGCGGTGGGGTGGAAGTTCATTTGACGGCGTTGCGGATCACGTCGCAGACGCGTTCGATCTGCGCGTCCTGCAGCATCGGTGAGATCGGCAGCGACAGGCAGCGTTGCGCGGTGCGCTCGGTGACCGGCAGCCTGACATCGCCATGCGTTGCGGCGAACATTTCCTGCTGGTGCAGCGGCACCGGGTAATACACGGCGCAGGCGATGCCGGCATCGGTCAGTGCCTTCTGGATCGCGTCGCGGCGGTCGGAAAGTATCGTGTACTGGTGATAGACATGGCGCCCATGGCCGTCGGCGAAGGGCGTCTCCACCACGCCGGCCAGCTGCCGGTTGTAAGAGTCGGCGACGGCGATACGGCGATTGTTGAAACCATCGAGGCGCTTCAGCTTGGCCCGCAGGATCACGGCCTGGATTTCGTCGAGGCGCGAGTTGTAACCCAGCACGTGGTGGTGGTAGCGCACGCGCGAGCCGTGGCTGGCCAGCACGCGCAGCTCCGCGGCGAGCGCATCGTTGTCGGTGATGATCAGGCCGCCGTCGCCGAAGGCCGAGAGGTTCTTCGACGGGTAGAACGAGGTGCAGCCGATATCACCGTAAGCGCCGGACTTGCGCCCGGCATAGTCGGCGCCGAAGGACTGCGCCGAGTCCTCGATCAGCTTGAGGCCATGCTTCTCGCACAAGGCCTTGAGCGGCGCCAGATGCACCGGCTGGCCGAAGAGATGAACCGGCACGATTGCTTTGGTCTTGGGCGTGATTGCCTTCGCCACCTGGTCCAGGTCGAGGTTGAAGGTACGCGGGTCGATATCCACGAACACCGGCTTGGCGCCGCACATCACCACCGTCGAGGCGGTGGCGACGAAGGTGAAGGGCGTGGTGATCACCTCGTCGCCGGGGCCCAGTCCGATCGCGCGCAGGGCAATCAGCAGCGCGTCGGTGCCCGAGGCGCAGGAGATCCCGTGCTTGACGCCGGCATAGGCGGCGGCTTCGGCCTCGAAGGCCTTGACGTTGGGTCCGCCGATGTACTGGCAGGCCGCCAGCGCGGCGCAGACCGCAGGTTCGATTTCGTCCTTGAGCAAGGCGTATTCGGCCTTCAGGTCCAGCATCGGGATATTCATTGCTTCCTCATCAGTCGTTCGATTTCGAGGGCCACGGCCAGCGCCTCGCGTCCGTCGCGGCCGCTGCAGCTGCCCGGCTGCGCCTCGCCGCGCACCGTGGCGACGAAGGCCTGTATCTCGCTCAGCAGCGCGTCGCCGGGCGGTTCGATGCGGCTTTCGCTGTCGATCGGTGCCTCGCCCTCGATCAGCGCATCGCGCTTCTTCGACAGGCCGATCTTGCGTTCCCCGAAATCGATCGACAGGTATTCGTGGTGCTGGAAGATGCGCATGCGGCGCAGGCTGGCGGTCGAGGCGCGGCTGGCGGTGATGTTGGCGACGCAGCCGTTGGCGAACTCGATGCGCGCGTTGGCGATGTCGATGCCCTCGGTCAGCACCGCCACGCCCGAGGCGCGCAGGTCGGCGATCGGGCTGTGCACCAGCGGCAGGATCAGGTCGAGGTCGTGGATCATCAGGTCCAGTATCACCGAGACATCGGTGCCGCGCGGCTTGAAGGGCGCCATGCGGTGGGCCTCGATGAACAGCGGCGTGGCGATCTTGTCGCGCACCGCCAGCCAGGCCGGGTTGTAGCGTTCCAGGTGGCCGACGTGGAGCACGCGCTGGTTTGCAGCGGCCAGCGCGATCAGCTCGTCGGCCTCGGCCACGGTCACCGTGACCGGCTTTTCCACCAGCACGTGCAGGCCCGCGGCGAGGCAATCGCGGGCGATGCGGTAGTGGCTTTCGGTGGTGCTGGCGATTGAGACCAGGTCGACCTTGCCGGCGAGATCTTCGTGGCTGGCGAAGGCCGCCGTGCCCAGCTCCTTGGCCACGGCAGCGGCCCGCTCGGGATTGGGATCGACCACGCCGACCAGTTCCACATCGGGCAGGGCGGCGTATTTCTGGGCGTGGAAGCGCCCCAGGTAGCCGACGCCGATGACGGCGGCTCGGAGAGATTTGGACATAGGCGATAATTCTACTTTCTCCCCTGCATCCTTGCCCGCCGCCGCCCGCCGCCGTCACGAACCGCCGTGTTGCCCGCCCTGTTCCGCTTCCTCGCCCGCCTGCCCCTGCCGGTGCTGCACAACCTCGGTGCGCTCGCCGGCTGGCTGGCCTGGCTGTTCTCGGCCACCTACCGGCGCAATTTCGCCACCCACATCACCCAGGCGGGCATGGACGAGGCGCGCAATGCCGCCATCGCCGAGGCCGGCAAATCGTTGCTGGAGCTGCCCAAGATCTGGTTGCGCCCGCAGGACGAAGTGGTCGACCGCGTGGTCAAGGTGACGGGCTGGGAACTGGTCGAGGAAGCCTGGGCCGCCGACCGCGGCATCCTGTTCCTGACGCCCCACCTCGGCTGCTTCGAAGTCACCGCGCAGTACTACGCGGCGCGGCGGCCGATCACCGTGCTTTACCGCCGCCCCAAGCAGGACTGGCTGGCGCCGCTGATCGAGGAAGGCCGCGGCGCCAACCTCAAGCTCGCCCCCGCCGACCTGTCCGGCGTGCGCCGCCTGCTCAAGGCCCTGCGCGGCGGCGAGGCCGTCGGCATGCTGCCCGACCAGGTGCCGGGCCAGGGCGAGGGCGTCTGGGTGCCCTTCTTCGGCCGCCCGGCTTACACCATGACCCTGGCAGCGCGTCTCGCCGAAACCGGCGCCACTGTGCTCATGGCCTATGCCGAGCGCCTGCATTACGGCGCCGGCTACCACCTCAAGCTGTTTCCGCTGCATCACGCGCTGGAGGGCGACCTCGCCGCGCGCGCGGCGCAGCTCAACCGCGAACTGGAAACCCTGGTCCGCCTTTGCCCGCAGCAGTATCTCTGGGGCTACAACCGCTACAAGGTACCGGCCGGCGCCGACGCACCGACGGCAGGAACGCAATCATAGAAAGACGGAGCACACATGGCACACGTTGATTTCGAATTGGCCCCGCAGTTCGCCAATACGCCGCTCGGCATCGAGGCGGAAGAGCTGCTTGACAAATGCATCGACTGCGGCCAGTGCATGGTCAAGTGCCCGACCTTCCGCCTGCTCAATGAAGACGAGGAAAGCCCGCGCGGCCGCATCCAGCTGATGCGCAAGATGTACGCCACCGGCGTGGTCGACCTCGAGCTGCAGCAACGGCTCGACCACTGCCTGACCTGCCGTTCCTGCGAGGCGATGTGCCCCGAGCACGTGCCCTTCGGCCACCTGCTCGACATCACCAAGTCACACATCGAGAAGCAGCTGCCGCGTTCCTGGCGCACGCAGCTGCTGCGCCTCGGCATGCGCATGGTGGTTCCCTTCCGTGGCCGCTTCGGCTTGGTGCTGTTCCTCGGCCGCCTGTTCCGCAAGCACCTGTCGCCCACCCTGCGCGCCAAGGTTGACCTGCCGATCGCCGCCGCCGGGCCCTGGCCGGACAAGCCGCGCAAGCGCCGCATGCTGGTGTGGACCGGTTGTGCCCAGCCCTCGCTGGGGCCGTCGATCAATCCGGCGGCGGCGCGCGTGCTTGACCGCTTCGGCATCCGCCTCGAAACCGGTGATGAAGGCTGCTGCGGCGCCCTGAGCCTGCACATGGCGGCGCCCGAGGATTCCCTGAGCCACATGCGGCGCAACATCGACGCCCTGTGGCCGCAGGTCGAGTCCGGCATCGAGGCCATCGTCCTCACCGCCAGCGGCTGCGGCGCCCACATGCGCGATTACGGCAAACTGCTGGCCGACGACCCGCGCTACGCGGCCAAGGCGCAACGCATCACCGAGCTGGTGCGTGACATCGCCGAGGTGGTCGCCGCCGAGTGGCACGAGAACCTGCTGCCGATCCCGCCGCGCGCCGGCCCGCCGCCGCGCATCGCCTGGCAGTCGCCGTGCAGCCTGCAGCACGGGCAAGGCATCACCGGTGTGGTCGAAAACATCCTCAAGCGCGCTGGCTTCAAGCTGGCACTGACCGACTACGCCTTCCTCTGCTGCGGCTCGGCCGGCAGCTACTCGGTGCTGGAGCCGGAACTCGCCGCCGGCCTGCGCGAAGCCAAGCTGAAGACCCTGCTCGCCACCCGCGCGACCCTGATCGCGACCGGCAACATCGGCTGCCAGCATCACCTGGCCGTGACCTCGCCGGTGCCCGTGCGCCACTGGATCGAACTGCTCGACGAAACCTTCGCCGAGGCCTACCCGCATTAACCAGATTCACACGTGACCCGCCTCATCCTCGCCCTGATGTGGCTGCTGCACTGGCTGCCGCTGCCACTGCTCGCCCTCGTCGGCAAGGCGCTGGGGCTGTCCTTGTATGCGCTGGTGGGCGAGCGCCGCCGCGTCACGCTGACCAACCTCGGCCTGTGTTTCCCGCAGCTCTCCAGCGCGCAAAAGTCGGCGCTGGCAAGACGCCACTTCATGGCCTTCGGCCGCAGCATCGTCGAGCTGGGCCTGTGGTGGTGGGCGTCGCCGGAGCGCATCCGGCGCCTGGTTCGCCTCGAAGGCGGCGAGCGGCTGGCGGCGTACCGCGGCAAGCCGGTGATCCTGCTGGTGCCGCATTTCGTCGGCATCGATGCGGGCTGGATTCGGATGGCGCTGGAGCACGGGCTGGTGGCGATCTACACGCACCAGAAGAACCGCGCCTTCGAGGCGGCGATGAACGACGGGCGGCTGCGCTTTGGCAACTGCGAACTCGCCTCGCGCCAGGAAGGCACGCGCAAGGCCTTGAAGGCGATGAAGGGCGGGCGCTTCTTCCACTATTCGCCCGACATGGATTACGGCCCCAAGGAATCGATCTTCGTACCCTTCTTCGGCGTGCCGACCGCGACCATCACCGCCCTCTCGCGCCTGGCGAAGCTGACCGGTGCCACGGTGATCCCGGTGCTGACGCGCATGGAGGCCGGCGGCTATGTTGCCCGCGTCGGTGAGCCGTGGTCCGGTTTTCCGGGCGACGACGAGGCCGCCGATGCACGCCGCCTGAATGCTTTCATCGAAGCCGAAGTGGAACGCTCACCCGAGCAGTACTACTGGCTGCACAAGCGCTTCAAGACGCGGCCGCCGGGCGAGCCAAAGTTTTACTAGCGTTGTTTCAGCCGGCGTGATCGCCCAGGATCATGTCGGACGCCTTCTCCGCAATCATCACCACCGGCGCGTTGGTATTGCCCGAGACCAGGGTCGGCATGATCGAACAGTCCACCACGCGCAGGCCGGCCAGCCCATGCACGCGCAGTCGGGCGTCGACCACGGCCATCGCGTCGTCGCCCATCTTGCAGGTGCCGGACGGGTGGAAGATGGTGGCGGGCTACGGCGAGCAGGGCCTCGACGAAGACGTGGCGCGCGGCATCGAGCATGCGGTCGACATTTTCCGCGCGCTGGGCGTGAAGGTAGGCACCCTGCGCATCCCGCGCCTCGAGGGCACGATCGACCTCGATCCGCTGTTCGCCCTGTTGCGCCATGAATTCCACGCGGCCTGGGGCGCGCGCTGGAGGGAGGCGGATCCCGCGTTGTTCGGCCCGGCGGTGGCCGACGACCTGCGTCGCGGAGCCGCCGTCGGCGCGACGGAATATGCGGCGGCGCAGGCGGCGTGCCGCGACTGGCGCGAGTCCTTCGAACAGGCGCTGCAGCAGGTCGATGCGCTGCTGATCCCCGCCATGCCGACGCCCGCGCCGCTGCCGGACGCGATGGGCCGCGCCGGCGAGCGCGGCCGCCCCTTCCTGCTGCCGGTGAGCGCCGCCGGGCTGCCGGCCATTGCCACGCCGACCGGGCTTGACCGTTCCGGCCTGCCGCTGGGCATGCAGCTGGTGGGCCGCCGCAACGACGAAGCGACCCTGCTGCGCCTGGCGCATGCGCACCAGCAGGCAACCGGCTACCATATGCTGCGGCCGCGCCCGGGCTGAACGCCCGATTGCCGCCCGATTGCCGCCGGTTTGCCATGGACCTGACGACCTTCCTCTTCCTGCTTGTCGCTGCCGTCGCCGCCTTCATCCAGGGCGCCTCCGGCTTCGCCTTCGCCCTGATCGCCAGCGCGCTGTGGGCCTGGCTGATCGAGCCGCAGGTGCTGGCGCCGACGGTGGTGCTGACTTCGCTGATCGGCCAGCTGTCGTCGTTGGTGCGGGTGGGCGGCAAGGCACGCTTTGCCCGCGCCGGGCCCTTCCTGCTGGGGGGAGTCCTCGGCACGCCGCTGGGCGTCCTGCTCCTGCCCCGCTTCGATGCTTCCAGTTTTCGACTGGCGATCGGCATCGTGCTGATCGTGTATTGCGCGCTGATGCTGCGCCGGGGCGGCCTGCCACGGTTCAGCGGCGGCGGGCGCATCGCCGACGCGGGGATCGGCACCCTGTCCGGCATCATGGGCGGCGCCACGGGGATTTCCGGGCCGCCCATCGTGCTCTGGTGTGCCGTGCGCGGCTGGGACAAGGAAACCCAGCGCGCCACCTTCCAGACTTTTTTCGTCGGCATCCTGCTGGTGATCCTCGCCTTCCAGGTCGCCAACGGCCTGGTCGATGCACGCTGCCTGCGCCTGGTGGCGATCGCGGCCTTGCCCATCGCCCTGTGCTCCTGGCTGGGCAGCCTGGCCTTCGGCCGCCTCAGCCAGGAAGGCTTCCAGCGCCTGATCATGTGGCTGTTGCTGGCCTCGGGCGTGGCCCTGGTAGCCGGCGGCGTCTGAGCGCGCAGCCCGAAAAAGGCTTTATTGACCCCTTAATTGCCAAAAGTCGGCGCTGCCACTACGGCGTATCCTCGCAGGATGCGCATACGATTTACCAAGATGCACGGCCTGGGCAACGACTTCGTCGTGCTCGACGCCATCAACCAGGCTTTCGTGCCGACGCCGGCCCAGGCGCGCTGGCTGGCCGACCGCCACTTCGGCGTCGGCTGCGACCAGTTGCTGGTGGTCGAGCGTCCGGCCACGCCGGGCGTCGACTTCCGCTACCGCATCTTCAACGCCGATGGCGGTGAGGTCGAGCAGTGCGGCAACGGTGCGCGCTGCTTCGTGCGCTTCGTGCACGAGCAGGGGCTCACCGACAAACGTGAGATTCGCGTCGAAACGCGGAGCGGCATCATTGCGCCGCGGCTCGAGGCCGACGGACAGGTCACCGTGGATATGGGCGCGCCGATTTTTGCGCCGGCCGAGATCCCCTTTGCCAGCGAGACCGATGCCGCCGTGCAGCCGCTCGAGGTTGATGGCCAGTCCATCGAGATCAGCGCCGTCTCCATGGGCAACCCGCACGCGGTGCAGGTGGTGGCCGATGTTGACACCGCGCCGGTGGCGGAGCAGGGCCCGCGCATCGAATCCCATCCGCGCTTCCCGCGCCGGGTCAATGCCGGCTTCATGCAGGTGCTCGACCGCCATGCCATCCGTCTGCGGGTGTACGAGCGCGGCGCCGGCGAAACCCTGGCCTGCGGCACTGGCGCCTGCGCCGCCGTTGTCGCCGGCATCCGCCGCGGCCTGCTCGATTCGCCGGTGCGCGTTGCCACCCGCGGTGGCGAGCTTTCCATCGCCTGGGCGGGTGCCGTTGGCGACGCAAATGCGCCCGTGCTGATGACCGGGCCTGCCACCACTGTCTTCAGCGCCGAAATCGAATTGCCGGACAACCTGTGAAAGCCAGCCCATGAAATCAGAAGACGTCGCCCGCTACCTGCACGACCATCCCGAATTCTTCGACCAGTACGCCGAGATGCTGACCCTGGTGACACTGCCCGATCCGCATAGCGGGCGTGCCATTTCGATCACCGAGAAGCAGTTGTTCAACCTGCGCGAGAAAGTGCGCACGCTGGAGGCCAAGCTGGTCGAACTGATCGGCTTCGGCGAAGAGAACGATTCGATATCGGACAAGGTGCACGGCCTCGCCGTGGCCCTGATCGCGGCAAACGATCATCCCGGTGTGGTGCGTGCGCTGTACTCGCACCTGGGCGGGGCCTTCGCCGTGCCGCACGTCGGCATGCGCCTGTGGGGCCTGGGTGCCGGAGGCGGCGCCGAGTGCGATCCGGTCAGCGGCGATTTGATGGCCTTTGCCGCCGGGCTGGCCAAGCCTTACTGCGGCCCGGTCGCCGGGCAGGAGGCGTTGGGCTGGTTCGGTTCTGCCGGCGCCGAGCTGCGCTCGATGGCCCAGGTGCCGCTGCGTGAAGCCGGCGGCCTCAGCTTCGGCCTGCTGGTGATGGCCAGCGAAGAGCCGACGCGCTTCTACCCCGAGCTGGGCACGCTCTACCTCGAACGCATCGGCGAGATGGCGGCAGCCGCGCTGCTGCGCGTCGCCGCCTGAGTTCGGCACCGGGCCTGCAAGCATGGACGCCTCGGTCGAGCAGTTCCTGACCGAGCTGGCGGTTCAGCGGCGTGCCAGCCCGCATACCCTGGGCGCCTATCGTCGCGACCTGGAACGCCTGACCGATCTTGCCGCAGGCGCCGAACTGGCGCAGCTCAGGGCGCCGCAGTTGCGCCGGGCGCTGATGCAACTGCATGCGCAGGAGCTGGCGCCGCGCTCGATCGCGCGCATGCTTTCGGCATGGCGCAGCTATTACGCCTGGCTGGCACGGCGCGGCGCGATTACCTTGAACCCGGCGGACGGCCTGCGCGCGCCGAAGCGCCCGCGCAGCCTGCCCAAGGCGCTCGGCATCGACCAGGCGGCGGTGTTGTTCGACGGCGACGCCGGGGCCGCGGCCGAAGGGCCGCTGTTGCGCCGCGACGCGGCGATGTTCGAGTTGTTCTATTCCTCGGGGCTGCGCCTGTCGGAACTGGTGAGCCTCGACTGGCCCGGCGGGCTGGACCCGGCGAGCGGCGAGGTCACCGTGACCGGCAAGCGGCGCAAGACGCGCACCGTGCCGGTGGGTGACAAGGCGCTGTCCGCTTTGCAGCTGTGGCTGGCCGAGCGCCCGCAGTTTGCCCGCGAGGGCGAGGCCGCGCTGTTCCTCAGCCGCAACGGCACGCGCCTGTCGCCGCGCCAGGTGGAAAACAGGCTGGCGCTCTGGGCGCAGCGCCAGGGCGTTGGCGTGCATGTCCATCCGCACATGCTGCGCCATTCCTTCGCCAGCCACGTCCTGCAATCCTCGGGTGACCTGCGCGCGGTGCAGGAGATGCTGGGCCACGCCAGCATCGCCGCGACGCAGATCTATACCCACCTTGATTTCCAGCATCTGGCCAAGGTTTACGACTCGGCGCACCCAAGGGCGAAAAGCAAATGAAACCCCACCACTGGCCATGGACCTTCGTCGCCTTCAGCCTGATCGGGCTGGTGCTGCTGGCGGCCGGCATCGCGGCGCTGGCCGGGATGCTGAGGGGCGTGCATCCGCTGTTCGGCGACGACATGGCCGGCTGGGCCTTGATCGTGTCGGCAGTGGCGGCCTTCCTCACCGGCGCTTTCCCGCTGGTGTTGCGCCGTCTCGCGGAACGCGAAGGGGCCTAGGCCTTCAGATCGCCTGCCGCCAGCGCCAGCCGGTAGATGCGCAGGGCTACCTGGGCGTCATTGGCGGCGTAGAGCATCTGGCGTTCGTTGAGGCGGGCACTGGCCCAGTTCGAAGTGGTGACGCGCCGCGACTTTGCCAGCTGCTGGCCGAGGTAACGCGCCACGGCGGTTTTGGCGCCGAGGGTCTTGTTTGGCGCCTCGCGCGGCAAAGCCTGGGACAGGTCGAGGATGCCCCTGGGTGCGATGCCGAGCCGTCCGCGCATCTGGGCCAGGTCGCTGCCGAGGCCGAAGCCCACCTTGAGGATGGCGGCCGATTCGAGGATCGCGCGCAGCCCGGCATGCTGGGCATGGCGCGGGATCTGGAACAGCCAGGCTTTCTCGTCGGTGGCGAGCTGGATCAGGTGCGGCCCGGTCGATACCTCGCCCTTGGCGAAGGTGGGCTTGGCCTCGGTATCGAAGCCGAGCACGGTCTCGGCGGCAAGGTCCCGGCAGGCGGCATCGGCCGCCTCGACGGTATCGACCAGAATCACGTCGGCCAGGCGGATGCCGGGGTAAGGCGGCAGTTCAAGGGCGGGAACGGGGTCGGAACGGGGTTCGGAAAGCGTGGTCACGGGTGTGGTGCGGGCCTAAAAGAGACGCCAAAACGGGCGAAGGATGCGCCAAAGTCTATAGGAGCATTGGCCCAAGTCGGTCTACAATTGCAGGTCCGTCTTATTGTGAGTTCCCCGGCATGTCTGAAACCGCTTTCTGCTACCACTGCCGCCAGCATCATCCGAAGACCGAGATGCGCCAGATCGAAACCAAGGCCGGCAAGCGCTGGCGCTGCATCCGCAGCATCGAGGCCACCCGCCAGGGCCAGGCCGCGCGCGAGGCCTACGGCCGCATGGTTTCCGAGATGAACAAGTCCGAGGCGCAAAGCCGCGCCCGCATGTCCAAGCCGATCGTCGTCTGACGACGGCGCCCGCACCAGCCGATGCTGTTGCGCGGGCCGGTTTTACTCCTGCCGCTGCTGATTGCCGCCTGCGCGCCGTTGCCCGTCGGGCAGGGGCGCGATGCAATCTGGCGGCCGTCGCCCAATTTCGACCAGCGGCGGCCCAACGTCGTCATCCTGCACCAGACCACCAATGCCACGGTGGAAAAGGCGCTCGCTACCCTCACCGATCCGGCGCGAAAAGTCAGTGCCCACTACCTGATCGGTCGCGACGGTCGGCTGCTGCAGCTGGTCGATGAGTCGGCGCGTGCCTGGCACGCCGGCGCGTCGCGCTGGGGCGGCATGAGCGACCTCAACTCGGCCTCGATCGGCATCGAACTCGACAATACCGGCGACGAGCCTTTCGCCGAGCCCCAGATTACCGCCTTGCTCGCACTGCTGGCCGAACTGCGCGAACGCCACCGCTTTCCCGCCGCCAATGTGCTGGCCCATGGCGACGTGGCGCCGGGGCGCAAGGTCGATCCCAGCCGCTGGTTCCCTTGGCGCCGCCTGGCGCAGGCCGGCTTCGGCCTCTGGTGCGACAACCCGCCGCCCGCGGCGCCGGCGGGCTTTGATGCCGCCTTGGGCCTGCGTGCCCTGGGTTACGACCCGGCCCAGCCCGCGGCAGTGCGCGCTGCCTTCCGCCGCCATTTCCTCGGCCGCGAGGGCGAGGCCGAGCTCGATGGCGCCGAACAGGCGCTGCTCCATTGCCTGCTGGCGCTGCCGCGAGAGCAGGTACCCACTGCGGAGGTCGCCCAATGAGGCTTACGCACTATGCCGACATCCCGGTCTACACCACCAAGGATGGCTCGCAGATTCGCGAACTGATGCACCCGGTGCAGCACGGCAATCGTGCGCAAAGCCTGGCCGAAGCCACGGTGCTGCCCGGCCAGCGCACCCAGCTGCACCGCCACGCGCGGACCGAAGAGCTATACCACGTCAGTGCCGGCCGCGGCCGCATGACCCTGGGGGCCGAAGTTTTCGAAGTCGGCGCCGGCGACACGGTGCGCATCGCCCCGGGCACGCCGCATTGCATCGAGGCCCTGGGCGAGGCGCCGCTGCGCATCCTGTGCTGCTGTGCGCCGGCCTATGCGCATGAGGACACCGAGCTGCTGGAAGGCGATACGCCGGCCTGAGCGCCGGCGCTGAGCGCGTTGCGTGCTGGGTTAGCCCTTTGGGGGAGGCAGCGCCGGTTCAGCGCGCGGCCTTGCCCAGGCCGAGCTTGAGCGCGACCTCGTGTTCGCGGTCGGCGAGCTTTTCCGGCGTACCGAGCTGGATGCGCTCGACCGGCGCCTTGGCCTCCTTGAGTACCGCCAGCGCCGCCTCACCGCGTGCCGCGGCCAGTTGTTGCAGGCGCTCGTCGGCGATGGTTTCCTTCTCGCGTAGTCGCTGGAAGAGCACGGCATGGAAGTCTGCGCCCTTGAGCGCGCTGACTTCAGACTCGTTCAGCTGGCGCGGTGGGCGCACCAGCCCGGTGAGGCGCGACATCATCTTGCCGCCGAGGTTTTCTTCCATCTGGCCCGGATTGGCGTTGCGGAAACCCTGCTTCAGGCCATCGAGCTCGGCCTTGCCGAAGCGCTCGCCGAACAGGCTTTCCAGCGCGGCCTGGATCGCCGGCGTGCGCGTCGAGATCGGGCCGGGGTCGCCCTGCGGGTCGATCTTCTGGCCGCTCTTTTCCAGCAGCGTGCGCCGCAGCTGGAGGTCTTGCAGTGCCACGCGGTCGGCCTCGTTCCAGGTGCCGCTGATCGCGAGCGCCAACGCCGGGCGTTTGTTGAGCGCCGCTGCCAGCTTGACCAGCTTCTCGCGCTCGGGCGGCGTCAGGCGCCGCGCGCCGGCCTCGAAGGCGATGCTCTCCAGCTTCTCGTCGCCACCACCAAACAGGGCGCCCAGGGCGCGGAAGGGCGCGGTGACGATCTTGCCCAGCACATTGGTGATCACCTTCCAGACAATCGCGCCATAGCTGAATTGCGGATCGTCGAGGCTGCCGGTGATCGGCAGGCCAAGGTCGATGCGGCCGTCGGAGTCCTCCAGCAAAGCGATCGCCAGGTCGAGCGGCAGGTCCTTCGCGCTCGGGCTCTGCACCCGTTCGCCAAGCACCAGCTTGTCGATCACTACCTGGTTGTGGCTTTGCAACTGGCGCTTGCGGATGTTGTAGTCGAGGTCGAGCGAGAGCTTGCCCGAGTCGATGCGTCGCCCGGCAAAGGTCGCCGAGTAGGGCGTCAGCCGCGTCATTTCGAGGTTGCGGAACACCAGCTTGATCTCGGTGAAGCCGGTCGGGTCGAAGGGATCGACCTGGCCTACCGCCCGCGCCATCCCAAAGTCATCGACCTGGCCATCGAGTTCCAGTTGGCCCGCGGCGCCGGGTCGCGAGGACAGCCCGGCAATCGAGCCGCGCAGTTTGTGGATGCGGGTGCCGAAGGGGAAGATCAGCGACTCGTCGGCGAAATCAAGCTCGCCTTCGCGGAAGCGCAGGCGGTCGATGTTGATCTGGAAGGCGGGTTTGGCGGCCTGGTCGCCATCGGCGCCGGGAACGGGCGCAGGAACGGATGCAGAAGTCGGCGCTGGCGGCACGGCGGCCGGCGTGCCCTCCGCCTTGGGCGGCGCATCGGCCTGGCGCAGGATGCGCTTGAAATTGGTGCTGCCATCCTTGGCGATCAACAACTGGGTATCGAGGCCGTCGAGCAACAGTTCGCCGATCTGGAGCTTCTGCGGCGTGACCTCGAGCTGCCGCGTGCCGAGCGACTTCCAGCCGAGGAAGACCTTGTCGCTGCTAGCCTCGTTGAGCCGCAGCGCGTCGATGGCGAAGCTGCCGCGATAGCCGCTCGACTTGGCATCGTGCTGCACGCGGCCGGCGGCACTGAGGCGGCCATCAGCCAGATCCAGCGCAGCGTGACGTCCGACCAGCGGCTGCGCCGGTTTGAGCGACAAGCCTTCGAGCTTGAGCTGCAGGTCGATCGCCGCAGTGGCCGGCACCAGCTTGCCCTCGAGTGCCAGCTTGCCGCCGCTGGCGACGCGCAGCGCCGCCTTGAGCGGCAGGGGCTGGCCGAGCTTTTCGCTGACGCCGCTGGTTTCGAGCGAAATTTCGTCGATGCCCAGCTGCAGTGGCGGAGACATGGATTCGTCCGTGATGCCAAGGCCGAAGCCGGCAAGGCCGACGCGCTCGATGGCAAAGCGCCAGGGGGCTGGCGGCGGCGAGGCAACGGCAGCGGGTGTCGGTTTGGACGCTGGCGCCGGTGCGGCCGCCGGCGCGAGGGCTTGCAGGGTGGTCAGCAGGTCGATGGCGCCGGCTGCGTCGCGGTGCGCTGCGATGCGTCCGTTCTTGAGCAAGACGGCGCCAATCTCCGCGACATGCGCGGCGAGGTCGATGCGGGCCGGCGCCACGCTGATCTCGGGCAGCGCGACCAATCGCATGCGCTGCTTGCCGCCGCCTGATTCCAGGCTGGCATCGCCCACCGTCAGCGACTGGAAGGCCAGCTGCTGTGTGGCGAGGTCGAAGCGCGCGCCTTGCAGCGCGATCGCCTTGACGGTCAGCGCCGGCGCGCCGGCTGCCTTTGGTTTGCGCAGCACAAGGTCCTTGAGCTCGACGGCAAACGGATCGAGCGTCAGCGCCAGCTTGCCATCGGCATGTCCAAGCCGATAGTCGAGGGCCACGCCGGCAATGCCCTCGGGCGGAACAAAGCCGAGTTGCGGCGGCAGTCGTGGCGCCAGCAGCGGCGCCAGCTTGCCGAGGTCGATGCCGCGCAGGCTGAGTTGCCCGGCGGACGCCAGCGGCGCCAGGGTGGCCGTACCCTTCCAGTCCAGTTCCGCGCCGAAGGCCGTCCTGGCAGCAATGCGGAACTGTCCGCTGTCGTCCGGCCGGGTGGAAATGTCGTGCAATTCGAGGTCGAAGGCCTCGACCTGGCTGACGAAGGGCGGTGCGGTGCGCTGGTCGGCGAGGTCGATCTGTGCGCCACGCAGCTGCAGGTCGCGGATCTCGATGCGAGGCGGCGGGCCGGCGGCTTTTTCTTCCTTGCCGGCGAAGGCGGCCAGCAGCCGGCTCCAGTTGTGCGGCCGCTGCGCGTCGTCGCGCAGGATCGCGCTGGCGGCAAGGCCGTCCAGCTGCAGCTGTTCGATGACGATGCCGCGCCTGGCGAGGCTGGCGGCCGACAGGTCGACGAAAAGTTCGCGAAAGGCCAGCAGCGGCGCACCGTCGGGATCGTTGAGCTTGAGATCTTTCAGGCGCAGGCTCAGGGCCAGCGGATTGATCTCGGGTTTGCCCAGTGTCAGGCGGTGGCCGCTCTTTTCGGCGACGATGTTTTGCGCCTGCGTCTGCAGGATGCCGGGCAGGGCGAGCCAGGCAAAACCGAGCAGGAAAACCAGCAGGCCGCCGATTGCCAGGGCCGCCGTGCGTGCGCGTTGCAGGGCCGGGCTCATGGCGGTCGTTCAGCGCATGGAAGAGGCTTGTTTGAGCAGGCCTTGCAGCTTGCGCCAGGTCTGCCAGCCAAAAAACGCCCGTCGCGCCCAGCGCCAGGCGCGGCCCGGCCTGGCGACCAGCAGCGCAACGCCGACGCCGGCAACGATTTGCGGATGTCGCCACAACCAGTGCGCGCCAACGACCGCCAGGTCGGCGCCG
The DNA here is from genome assembly GCA_903908065.1 of uncultured beta proteobacterium. Lineage (GTDB taxonomy): Bacteria > Pseudomonadota > Gammaproteobacteria > Burkholderiales > Rhodocyclaceae > Sulfuritalea. Next base: position 18,459 of record CAIVQO010000016.1, read on the forward strand.
GCGAGGGCCGGCCGCAACCCATTGGCATGGCGCGCGAAGTCGGCGCGCAGGGTATCGCCGGCGAGCTGCAGGCGCTGCTTCTTCAGGGCCAGTTCGAGGACGGACGGGTTCATGGCCGGGTCGGCGTCTGGCTCGACGCCAGGGCGTCGCGGTCCTTGGCCAACTCGGCGAGACTGGCCTTGAACAAGGTCGAGCCGGCCTTGGCGAAATTCATCGCCATCACCAGGGCGACGATGCCGCCGCCGAGGAACAGCGCACTGAAGATGCCCAGGGCCAGCAGCCGGTTGCTGTCCCACAGCAGTACGGTGAGGAACACCGCGAGGAAGACCAGTCCGGCGCTGAGGCAGATGAAGGCGACGGCGCCATAGGTCACCAGCGACAGCAGGCGCAGGCGCTCCTCGGCCAGCTCGACGCCGAGCAGTTGCAGGCGGTTCTGCACCAGCGCGAGCGAGGTGCCGAACAGTCCTTTCAGCGATGCGAACAGACCCGCCCGGGACGCTGTGCCGCCGGGAGTGTCGTCAATCATCGGTTCAGCGACGGCCGATCAGCAGACCGGCAATGAAGCCGATGCCGGCGGCAACGCCGACCGAACGCCAGGGGTTGTCGTGCACGTAGTCGTCAGCGGCACGCCCGACCTGCTTGGCCTTGTCCACCACGACGGCTTCGGCTTCGGCCAGCTTGATCTTGGCCGCGGCGAGGCGGTCGGCGGTGCGGGCGCGGATCTCGGCGATCTTGTCGCCAGCCTGGCCGGCGGTGGCACGCAGCAGTTCTTCGCTGTCGGCGATCACCAGCTTGACGTCGGCGATCAGTTTTTCCTTGCTGACTTCGCTCATTTCACTCATGTTGCTCTCCTGAAAGATAGGCTGAAACTGGAAGGCTACCCATTTTGGCGCGGTGCCGCAATGATGGATGTCATGCCACCGTGAAATCGTAGTCGACGGTTAGCGGCGCATGGTCGGAAAAACGCTGTTCCTTGTAGACCGAGACGGCGCGTGCCGTCGCCGCCAGCCCCGGCGTGGCGATCTGGTAGTCGATGCGCCAACCGACGTTTTTGGCCCATGCCTGGCCGCGATTCGACCACCAGGTGTAAGCCTCGCCGGTGGCTTCCGGCAGCAGTTTGCGGTGCACATCGACCCAGCCGAGGTCGTCGAACACCGAGCTCAGCCAGGCGCGTTCTTCGGGCAGGAAGCCGGAATTCTTCTGGTTCGACTTCCAGTTCCTGAGGTCCTTCTCGGTGTGGGCGATGTTCCAGTCGCCGCAAAGCAGGACCTCGCGTTTCTTCGACTTTGCCTCCTTCGCCAGTTGTTCGAGGCGCGGCCGGAACTGGTCGAGAAAGCGGAACTTGGCCTGCTGGCGTTCGTCTGAACTGGAGCCTGACGGCAGGTAAAGCGCCACCACCGAGAGCTTGCCGAAATCCGCCTGCAGGTAGCGGCCTTCGGCGTCGAACTCGGCGTTGCCGAAGCCTTCGACGATGCGGTCGGGTTCGCGCCGAGCATAGATGCCGACGCCGCTGTAGCCCTTCTTTTCGGCGCAGTGGAAGTATCCGGCATAGCCGTCCGGCTGGCTCAACGCCGGCGTCAGGTCGGGCAACTGGGCCTTCAATTCCTGGACGCAGACGATGTCGGCGCGATGGCCGGCCAGCCAGTCGAAAACGCCCTTGCTGGCAGCGGAACGGATACCGTTGAGATTCAGGCTGAGTACTCGGAGCATGGGGCTGTGCATGTAGAATGGGCGCGATGAACGCGAACGCCGATCTTGCCGCGACCAGCGCCTTGAGCCGCGAGTTTATCGCCTTCGCCTGCGAGCTGGGCGTGCTGCGCTTTGGTGAATTCAAGACCAAGGCCGGACGCCTCAGCCCCTATTTCTTCAATGCCGGATTGTTCAACGACGGGGCCTCGCTGGCCCGGCTGAGCAACTTTTATGCAAAGCGGATTGCCGCTGCCGGCGTCGCGTTTGACGTCCTCTTCGGGCCGGCCTACAAGGGCATACCCTTGGCTGCGGGCGCCGCAATGGCCTTGGCTGGGCTGGGCCGCAACCTGCCCTATGCCTACAACCGCAAGGAAGCCAAGGACCACGGCGAGGGCGGCAGCCTGGTCGGCGCGCCGCTCAAGGGGCGCGTGCTGATCATCGACGATGTCATTTCTGCCGGCACCTCGGTGCGCGAATCGGTTGAGTTGATCCGTGCCGCCGGTGCCACGCCGGCCGGCGTATTGATCGCGCTGGACCGCCAGGAGCGAGGCCAGGGCGAGCTTTCGGCGGTGCAGGAGGTGGAGCGGAATTACGGTATTCCCGTGTTCAGCGTTGCCAGCCTAACGGATTTGATCGATTATCTGTCCGGCCATCCGGACCTGGAAGGCAATCTTGCTGCCGTGCGCAAGTACCGCGCACGGTATGGCGTCGATTGATGTTCGACTGAAATTAACAGGGAGACCCCCCATGCGCCTGATTCCCGTGCTGCTGTTCGCCTCGTCTGCCCTGCTTGCCCAGGGCGTTGCCGCGCAGGCGAGGATCTTCTGTTGCACTGACGACAAGGGCACCCGGGTCTGCGGCGACTTCCTGCCGCCTGCCTGCCAGGGCCGCGCCTATGAGGAACGTGACGGCAAGGGCTTCATTGCCAAGCAGGTCGAGGCGCCGCTGACCCCCGAGCAATTGGCAAAACGCGAAGCCGAAAACGCCAGGAAGGCCGAGGAGGCGAAGAAGGCGGCAGAAGAGCGCCGTCGCAACCAGGCGTTGCTGGCGACCTACTCCAGCGAAAAGGACATCCTGACCGCACGCGATCGTGCCCTGGCCGAGGTTGAAAAGAACCAGAAGCAGTCGCAGGGCCGGCTTGACGAGGCCAACAAGAAGAAAAAGAAGATCGACCAGGACAAGGAGTTCTACAAGGGCAAGGTCCTGCCGGAAGACGTCAAGGCTGCGATCCGCGAGAACGAGAAGGAGATTGCCGCGCAATCTGCCGCCGTGGCCGCCAAGATCAAGGAAGCCACCGAGGTTCGCACCCGCTTCGACGACGAGCGCAAGAAGTACCTCGAATTGACCGGCAAGAAGCCGGGAGAGGCGGCTGCTCCGGCCGCGGCTCCGGCGGCAAGCGCAGCTGCGGCCGCCGCACCTGCTGCCGCACCGGCATCGGCTCCGGCAAAACCGGCGCCGGCCTCCGCCGCACCCGCCAAGCCCGCCGAAAAGAAGTAAGCCGACGGGCGGCACAGCCGCCCGGTTCGCTCCTTAGCCGCCCAGCTTCTTCTTCAGCAGTTCATTGACCTGCTGCGGGTTGGCCTTGCCCTTGGTGGCCTTCATCGCCTGGCCGACCAGTGCGTTGAATGCTTTTTCCTTGCCGGCGCGGAACTCTTCGACCGACTTCGCGTTGGCAGCCAGCACCTCGTCGATGATTTTTTCGATGGCGCCGCTGTCGGTGATCTGCTTCAGGCCCTGCGCCTCGATGATCGCATCGGCGGTCTGTCCCTCGCCGTTCCACAGCGCCTCGAATACCTTCTTGGCGATGGTGTTGGAGATCGTGTTGTCGGCTATGCGCTGGATCAGGCCGGCCAGTTGCGGGGCCGAGATCGGAGAGGCTTCGATGTCCGTGTCGTTCTTGTTCAGGCGTGCGGCAAGTTCGCCCATGATCCAGTTGGCAATTGTCTTGGCATTGGCGGCACCCGCCGCGGCCACTGCGCTGACGAAATAATCGGCCATGCCGCGCGATGCGGTGAGGATCGCCGCGTCGTAGGCCGAAAGCCCGTAGTCCGCCTGGAAGCGTGCCTGCATGGCCTGCGGTAGTTCCGGCAATTCCGCTTTTACCTCGGTGATCCAGTCGTCGCCGATTTCCAGCGGCAGCAGGTCGGGATCGGGGAAGTAGCGGTAATCGTGGGCGTCTTCCTTGCTGCGCATGGCGCGGGTTTCGCCGGTATCCGGATCGAACAGCACCGTGGCCTGGCGGATGGCACGGCCCTCGGTGATCTCGTTGATCTGCCACTGCACCTCGAAATCGATCGCCTGCTGCATGAAGCGGAAGGAGTTGAGGTTCTTGATCTCGCGCCGCGTGCCGAATTCCTTCTGCCCGACCGGACGCACCGAGACGTTGGCATCGCAGCGGAATGATCCTTCCTGCATGTTGCCGTCGCAGATGCCGATCCATTGCACCAGCGCGTGCAGGGCGCGGGCATAGGCCACGGCTTCCGCCGAGGAGCGCATGTCCGGCTCGGTGACGATTTCGAGCAGCGGGGTGCCGGCGCGGTTGAGGTCGATGCCTGTGCGGCCGTGGAAGTCCTCGTGCAGCGACTTGCCGGCGTCCTCCTCGAGGTGGGCACGGGTCAGGTGCACGAATTTCTCGTGTTCGCCAACGCGGATCGACAAGCCGCCACCCTGCACCACCGGAATCTCGAACTGACTGATCTGGTAGCCCTTGGGCAGGTCGGGGTAGAAGTAGTTCTTGCGTGCGAATACCGAGCGCGGCGCGATGCTGGCGCCCACCGCCAGTCCGAACTTGATGGCGCAAACCACGGCTTCGCGGTTGAGCACCGGCAGCACGCCGGGCAGGGCGATGTCCACGGCGTTGGCCTGCAGGTTAGGCTCGGCGCCGAAGGCGATGCTGCTGCCGGAAAAAATCTTCGACTTTGTTTGCAGCTGGGCATGGGTTTCCAGCCCGATCACGACTTCCCACTGGCTCATTTCATTGCCTCCGGCATGCGTGCGTGCCAGTCGGTGACTTTCTGGTACTGGTGCGCCGCCTGCAGCATCTTCGCTTCGCCAAACCAGCTGCCGATGATCTGCAGGCCCACCGGCATGGCATTGGCGCCGAAGCCGCAGGGCAGCGACATGCCGGGCAGGCCGGCGAGGTTGGTCGAGATGGTGTAGATGTCCGACAGGTACATCTGCACCGGGTCCGCGCTCTTGGCGCCGAAGGCGAAGGCCACCGAGGGCGAGGTCGGACCCATGATCACGTCGCAGCTTTCGAAGGCGCGCTGGAAGTCGGCGGCGATCAGGCGGCGAATTTTCTGCGCCTTCAGGTAGTAGGCATCGTAATAGCCGTGCGACAGCACGTAGGTGCCGATCAGTATCCGGCGCTTCACTTCGGCGCCGAAGCCCTGCGCGCGCGACTTCGAATACATGTCGTTGAGATCGCCGTAGTCCGGCGCGCGGTAGCCGTAGCGTACGCCGTCGAAGCGCGACAGGTTGGAGCTGGCTTCAGCCGGTGCGATCACGTAGTAGGCGGGTACCGAGAGGCCCGAGTTGGGCAGGCTGACTTCGACCGTGCTGGCACCCAGCTTGCGGTATTCGGCCAGCGCGGCATCCACTGCAGCGCGCACGTCGTCGTCCATGCCGGCGCCAAAGAATTCCTTCGGCAGACCGATGCGCAGCCCGGCCAGAGGTCGTTCCAGGTCACGCGCGTAGTTCTCGGCCGGACGCTCCAGCGAGGTCGAGTCGCGAGCATCGAAACCGGCCATGGCATTCAGCAGCAGGGCGCAGTCCTCTGCCGACTTGGCCATTGGCCCGGCCTGGTCGAGGCTGGAGGCAAAGGCGATCATGCCGTAGCGGCTGACCACGCCGTAGGTCGGCTTCAACCCGGTGAGGCCGCACAGGGCCGCCGGCTGGCGGATCGAGCCGCCGGTGTCGGTGCCGGTGGCGACCGGCGCCAGGCGCGCGGCGACGGCCGCCGCCGAGCCGCCCGAGGAGCCTCCCGGCACCCGGGTCGTGTCCCAGGGGTTCTTCACCGGGCCGAAATACGAGGTCTCATTGGACGAACCCATGGCGAACTCGTCCATGTTCAGCTTGCCCAGCGTGACCATGCCGGCGGCGTTCAACTGCTCGACGACATGGGCGTCGTAGGGCGAGATGAAGTTCTCCAGCATGCGCGAACCGCAGCTCGTGCGCCAGCCTTTGGTGCAGAAAATATCCTTGTGCGCCAATGGGATGCCGGCCAGCGGCGTGTCCTGGGCGCCGACTTTTCCGGATGCGTCGGCGGCCTTCGCCTGGGCCAGCGTGCGTTCGCGGTCCAGCGCGATGTAGGCATTGAGCGCCGGATTGTGCTTTTCGATGCGGTCGAGGAACAGCGTCGCCAGCTCAACCGCAGAGACCTTCCTGGCCTTGAGTGCAGCGGCAAGTTCGCCGAGGGAGGAATTGGCCAGGTCGCTCATTCGATGACTTTCGGGACAAGGTACAGGCCCGCTTCGGTTTCCGGCGCCACGGCCTGGAACTCGGCGCGACGGTCGGTTTCGGTCACCACGTCAGGACGCAGGCGCTGCACCACGTCGACGGCGTGGGCCATCGGTTCGATGCCGGCGGTATCGACGGCCTGCAGCTGTTCGATGAAGCCGAGGATGCCGTTGAGCTGTTCGCGGGTGGTTTCGCGTTCGGCGGGGGATAGCTCGATGCGGGACAACAGGGCGATGCGGGAAACGTCTTCCGGGGTCAGGGACATGGCGGCTGGCGGGATGTTGGGGCCGGGCCGGCTCGGCGGGAGCACCCGGCAAAGCCGTAAATCGGCAAGCCCGATAGGGTATCATATGCGACCTTTTTTGCCCGGCTGCGGCCGGGCCAGCCCCTCTAGGAATCTCGATGTTCGGCTTTCTGCGCTCTTATTTCTCCAACGACCTTGCCATCGACCTCGGTACTGCGAACACGCTGATCTACGTTCGCGGCAAGGGCGTCGTGCTTGACGAACCTTCCGTCGTCGCCATTCGCGTCGAAGGCGGCCCCAATGCCAAAAAGACCATCCAGGCGGTGGGCAAGGAAGCCAAGACCATGATCGGGCGCAACCCGAAGGAAATCTCGGTGATCCGGCCGCTCAAGGATGGCGTGATCGCCGACTTCACGGTCACCGAGCAGATGCTCAAGCAGTTCATCAAGCGGGTGCACGAGTCGCGCCTGTTCTCGCCCTCGCCGCGCATCATCATCTGCGTGCCCTCCGGTTCGACCCAGGTCGAGCGCCGCGCCATCCGCGAATCGGCGCTGGGCGCCGGCGCCTCGCAGGTGTACCTGATCGAGGAGCCGATGGCGGCGGCGATCGGCGCCGGCCTGCCGGTCTCGGATGCCACTGGCTCGATGGTGGTGGACATCGGCGGCGGCACCACCGAAGTCGGCGTGATTTCGCTGGGCGGGATGGTGTATGCCAACTCGGTGCGCGTCGGCGGCGACAAGTTCGACGAGGCGATCATCTCCTACATCAGCCGCAACTACGGCATGCAGATCGGCGACAACAGCGCCGAGAACATCAAGAAGCAGATCGGCTCGGCCTTCCCCGGCGCCGAGGTGCGCGAGATGGAAGTCTCCGGCATCAACCGCGCCGAGGGCATCCCGCGCAAGTTCACGATTTCCTCCAACGAAGTCCTCGAAGCCCTCTCCGAGCCGCTCAACCAGGTGGTCAAGGCGGTCAAGGACGCGCTGGAAAAGACGCCGCCCGAACTCGGTGCCGACATCGCCGAGCGCGGCCTGGTGCTGACCGGCGGCGGCGCGCTGCTGCACGACCTCGACCGGCTGCTGACCGAGGAGACGGGCCTGCCGGTGATCGTCGCCGACGATCCGCTCACCTGCGTCGCCCGGGGTTCCGGCATGGCGCTTGAAAAGATGGACAAACTCGGCAGTATTTTTGCCAACGAGTAAGCCCCGCGGCGTGTAGTTTCCACTTTGGCCCCGTGTCCCCGCGGGGCGCAATTTCTGCGAGGGCGCACCCGCTTTGATGTCCGTCGTTGGTCATGCACCGCCACCCTTTTTCAAGCGGGGTCCGGCGCCGCTGGTGCGGCTGGCCTTCTTCGTTTCGCTGTCGCTGGTGCTGCTGGTCGCCGACCTGCGCTTCCACACCCTGGAATGGGCGCGTCTCGCAGTGGCCACCGCGGCCTGGCCGCTGCAGCGCATCACCGGCATGCCGATCGACGCCGCGGGCGATTTCGGCAGCTACCTGTCGCGCCAATCGACCCTGCTGAAGGAGAACGAGGAGCTGCGCCGGCGCCAGCTGGAAACCGCCAACCTGCTGCTGCGCCAGGACCATTTGGAACAGGAGAACAAGCGCCTGCGTACCCTGCTCGACATGCGCGAACGCCAGCCGGTCGAGGGCCGCATCGCCGAGATCCTGTATGCCGCGCGCGATCCCTTTTCGCGTCGGGTGATCATCGACAAGGGCAGCCAGCACGGGATTGCCTCGGGCAATGCGGTGGTCGATGACATCGGCGTCATCGGCCAGGTGGTGCGCGTCTTTCCGCTGACTTCGGAAGTTCTGCTGCTAACCGACAAGGAGCAGGCGATTCCGGTATCGGTGCAGCGCAATGGCTTGCGCGCCGTGCTGGCCGGGGCCGGCTCGGGCATGATGGAACTGCGCTTCCTGGCGGCCAACGCCGAGGTCCAGGTCGGCGACATCCTCGTCACCTCGGGCCTCGACGGCGTGTACCTTCCGGGCCTGCCGGTGGCCAGGGTGGCCAAGATCGACCGCGACAGCTCGTACTCCTTTGCCCGCATCATCTGTACCCCGCTCGCCGGCGTCGAGCGCCACGGCCTGGCACTGGTGCTGGGTGCGCGCACGGCCCTGCCGCCGCAGCCCGAGGATGCGCCCGCGGTGCCGGACCAGCCCACGCGCGGCAAGCGCGTGAAAAAGAAGGTACGCTGACATGCAGCCCACCCATTCCTCCCGCCGCATCCTGCTGCCGGTCAAGAACTGGTTCATCCTGCTGACCCTGATCCTGGCGCTGGTGCTCAACCTGGTCCCCTTCGGGCGCTTCCCCGGCATCCCCGACTGGGTGGCGCTGGTGCTGGCCTTCTGGTGCATCCACCAGCCGCTCAAGGTAGGCATGGCCGCCGGCTTCCTGCTCGGGCTGGCGATGGACGTCGCCGACGCCAGCGTCATGGGCCAGCATGCGCTGGCTTACGTACTGCTGGCCTACTTTGCCGCCGGCTGGTCACGCCGCGTGCTCTGGTTCCCGCTCGCACAGCAGGCGCTGCACGTGCTGCCCATGCTGCTCGGGATGCAGATCGTGATGCTGGTGACGCGCATGATCGGCGGCGCCGAATTCCCCGGCGTGCTCTGGTTCCTGTCCAGCATCACGGCAACCCTGCTGTGGCATCCGATCACTTATGTGCTGCTGACGCCCCAGTTCCAGCCGGAGGACAAGGATGTCCATCGGCCGATCTGAGGCCGCGGCCAAGGTCGCCGGCGCCTAGTCCATGGAATTCAAGAACCCCCAGGAAGAACTCGAACGCTTTCGATCGCGCCTGGCCTTCGCCGGCGGCTTCGTCCTGTTCTGCTTCGCCCTGCTGTTCATCCGCTTCGTCTGGCTGCAGATCGTGCAGCACGACTACTACCAGACCCGTGCCGAGGACAATCGCATTTCCCTGGTCCCCATCGTGCCCAACCGCGGCCTGATCGTCGATCGCAAGGGGGAGGTGCTGGCGCGCAACTACTCGGCCTACACGCTGGAGATCACACCCTCGCGCGCCGGCAACCTGGAAAAGACCATCGACGGTCTCGGCGAAATCATCGAGATCGAAGCCAAGGATCGGCGCCGCTTCAAGAAGCTGATGGACGAGAGCAAGAGCTTCGAGACCCTGCCGATCCGCACCCGCCTCACCGACGAGGAGGTGGCGCGCTTCATCGCCCACCGCTATCGCTTCCCGGGCGTGGAGATCAAGGCCCGGCTGTTCCGCCAATATCCGGGCGGCGCATTCGCTTCGCATATTCTCGGTTACATCGGCCGCATCACCGATGCCGACCTGGAGAAGATCGAGGCCAGGGAGCAGGATGCCAATTACCGCGGCACCGAGCATTTCGGCAAGACCGGCCTCGAGCAGCGTTACGAGTTCGACCTGCACGGCATCAGCGGCCACGAGCAGGTGGAGGTGGACGCCGGCGGACGCGCGGTGCGCACCCTGTCGCGCTCGGCGCCGGTGGCCGGCAACCAGCTGACGCTGACCGTCGATGCCGAGCTGCAACGCATCGCCGAACTGGCCTTCGGCGACCGCAGGGGTGCGCTGGTCGCAATCGAGCCGGCGACCGGTGGCATCCTGGCCATGGTTTCGGTGCCGAACTACGATCCCAACCTGTTCGTCGACGGCATCGATACGCAGAGCTGGCGCGAGCTGAATGAATCGGCGCAGAAGCCGATGGTCAACCGCGCCCTGAATGGTGCCTACCCGCCGGGCTCGACCTTCAAGCCCTTCATGGCGCTGGCGGCGCTGACCTTGGGCAAGCGGCGGCCGGAGCAGGCCATCGCCGACCCCGGCGGCTTCAATTTCGGCGGCCATTTCTTCCGTGACGACAAGAAGGGCGGGCATGGCATGGTCGACATGTACAAATCGATCGTGGTTTCCTGCGACACCTACTATTACGTGCTGGCCAACGAGATGGGCATCGACAACATCGCCTCCTTCATGGGCCAGCTGGGCCTCGGCAGCCGCACCGGGATCGACATCGAGGGCGAATCGAAAGGTGTGCTGCCTTCGCAGCAGTGGAAGAGGGAACGTTTCAAGAAGCCGGAGCAGCAAAAGTGGTACGCCGGGGAAACCATCTCCATCGGCATCGGCCAGGGCTACAACGCCTACACGCCGATCCAGCTGGCGCAGGCCACGGCGACCATCGCCAACAAGGGCGTGATGTTTCGTCCCCACCTGGTCAAGTACGTCACCGATACGCGCAGCGGCGAAAAGCGCATGATCGAGCCGGAGCCGATGCGCCGCCTTGACCTCAAACCCGAGCATCTCGAGGTGATCAAGAATGCGATGGTCGGGGTGAACAAGGAGGGTACCGGCGCTCGCGCCTTTGCCGGTGCCGAATACGTTTCGGCCGGCAAGACCGGGACGGCCCAGGTCTTTTCCTACAAGGGTGCCGAGCACAAGACCGAAACCATGCAGGCGCACCTGCGCGACCATGCCCTGTTCATCGCCTTCGCCCCGGCTGACGAACCCAAGATCGCGCTGGCGATCCTGGTCGAGAACGGCGGTTTCGGGGCGCAGGCGGCGGCGCCGATCGCCCGCCTGGTGCTCGACTACTACCTGCTGGGCAAGAAGCCCAAGGCGCCGGCCCGGGCCGACGAAGATGCGGTGGAAGGAGACCCCGAATGAATCCTGGCTTCGGCTTGCCTACCCTGCGCGGCTGGTGGCAGAAGCTGGTGGCGCCGCTCGACGGCCCCCTGATGGCCATCACCGGCCTGCTGGTGCTGCTGGCCTTCGGCGTCATGGCCAGCGCCTCGCCCGAGCGGCTCAACGCCCAGCTGATCAACGTCGCCGTGGCCCTGGTGATCATGCGCGTGCTGGCCCAGGTGCCGCCGCAACGCTTGATGCACCTCGCCGTGCCGATCTACCTGCTGGGCATATTGCTGCTGGTCGGCGTGGCCTTGTTCGGCGATATCTCCAAGGGCGCGCGGCGCTGGCTCAACCTCGGCTTCATGCGCATCCAGCCTTCCGAGCTGATGAAGATCGCCATGCCGCTGCTGCTGGCCTGGTTCTTCCAGAAGCGCGAAGCCATGCCGCGCATGACCGACTATGCGATTGCGGCCGTGATGCTGCTGGTCCCGGTCGGCCTCATCGCGCGCCAGCCCGACCTCGGCACGGCGATCCTGGTGCTGGCCGCCGGCTTCTACGTGATCTTCTTCGCCGGCCTGTCGTGGAAAATCATCATCGGCATGGTGGTCGCTGGTGTCGCCGCGGCGCCGCTGGCCTGGAACCTTCTGCACGACTACCAGCGCCACCGCATCCTGACCCTGCTCGATCCGGAAAAGGATCCGCTGGGCAAGGGCTTCCACATCATCCAGTCCACCATCGCCATCGGCTCCGGCGGCATCTTCGGCAAAGGCTGGCGCTCCGGCACCCAGGCGCAGCTGGAATTCATTCCTGAACGTCATACCGATTTCATCTTCGCCGTGTACTCCGAGGAGTTCGGCCTCTTCGGCAACCTGATCCTGCTCGTCCTGTACGCCCTTTTGATCGGTCGCGGACTGCTGATCGCGGCCAATGCGGCGACCCTGTTTTCGCGCCTGCTGGCCGGCGCGGTGACCATGATCTTCTTTACCTATGCCTTCGTGAACATGGGCATGGTCTCCGGCATCCTGCCGGTGGTCGGTGTGCCGCTGCCGCTGGTCAGCTATGGCGGCACCGCGCTGGTCACGCTGTTCCTCGGCATCGGCATCCTGATGTCGATCCATGGCAATCGCATGCTGGTGCAAAAGTGAAGCGCCTCTGGCTGCTTTCGCCCTTGATCCTGGCGGCGTGCGGCACCCAGGCGCCGCGCCCGGTGGCGGATCGTGCAGAGACGCCGACGGTCGCCGTACCGCCGGCGGCTGCTTCGGTACCGGCGACGAAGCGGCCCCCGTCGCCGGCAAAGTTCGGCGGCGGCTACAAGGACGATGGCCCCGGTGACGGCCCCGCCGTCGATCCCGACAGCATCCCCGATGCCGTGCCCAGGGTCGAACCGCTGCACCGCTTCGCCAACAATCCCTATACCGCGCTGGGCCGTGCCTACACGCCGATGCGCGAGCTGAAGCCCTACAAGGGACGTGGCATCGGCTCCTGGTACGGGCGCCGCTACCATGGCCAGAGAACCTCCAGCGGCGAGACTTACGACATGTATGCGATGACGGCGGCACATCCCACGCTGCCCATCCCCTCGTATGCGCGGGTCAGCAATCCGGCAAACGGCAAGGCCGTGGTGGTGCGCATCAATGACCGCGGACCCTTCCACGCCGGGCGCGAAATCGACCTGTCCTGGACGGCGGCCTGGAAGCTGGGCTACGTAGCCAACGGCAGCGCGCTGGTCGAGGTCGAAAGCGTGCTGCCGGGACAAACCGCCCTAAGCCAGGCGCCGAGCGCGCCACCTCCGCCCCAGGCCTCTGAGGACGACCCGATCGCCCGGATGGCCGCCGTGGATGCCGAACCGCCCCTGCCGCAGGTGCAGGATGCCCGCGGCCATTACCTGCAGCTGGGGGCATTCGGCAATCGCGACAACGCCGAAAGCCTGCGCACGCGCCTGTCGCGCGAGTTGGGCGAACTGGCGCCCAAGCTGACGGTGCAGGCCGCCGGCAATCTGTTCCGCGTGCAACTCGGACCCTGGCCCGATGCCGCCGCCGCGCAGCTGGCCAGCGTCCGGCTGCGTGAAAGCCTGGGCATGGCGCCGGTGGTGGTGCAGCGCTGAGCCGGGTCGCCTTGCCCGGCGACTTATAATTCGTCACTCCCCTGTTTTTCTTTCCGCCATGCGTCTCCTCGTCCTGTTTTTCGCCCTGCTTGCGACGCACCCCGCGTTTGCCCAGGCCATTCCCGCCCCCACCCTGTCGGCACGCGCCTGGATCCTGATGGATTACGCCAGCGGTCAGGTCCTTGCCGCCCAGGAGCCCGACCTCAAGCTGGAGCCCGCCTCGCTGACCAAGGTGATGACCACCTATCTGGTGGCCGAGGCCCTGCAACAGAAGCGCCTGTCGCTGCAACAACAGGTGAGCGTCTCCGAGCGCGCCTGGCGCACCCAGGGTTCGCGCAGCTTCATCCCGGTGAACAAGACCGTCGAGGTCGACGCGCTGTTCAAGGGCATGGTGATCCAGTCCGGAAACGATGCCTCGGTGGCGCTGGCCGAGGCTGTGGCCGGCAGCGAAGACCAGTTCGCCGCAATGATGAATCGCACCGCCCAGCGCCTCGGGCTCAAGGACAGCAACTTCCTCAATTCCAGCGGCTACTTCGAAAGCACGGCGCCGACGCATTACTCGACCGCGCGCGATCTTGCCCGGCTGGCCGCGGCGCTGATCCGCGACCATCCGGAGACTCATGCCCTGCATGCGATGAAGGAATACACCTATGCCGGCATCCGCCAGCACAACCGCAATCGCCTGCTGTGGGCCGATCCGACCGTGGACGGCCTCAAGACCGGCCATTCCAGCGCCGCCGGCTATTGCCTGATCGCCACCGCCAAGCGCGGTTCGCGACGGCTGATCTCGGTGGTGCTGGGCACGGCTTCGGAAGACGCGCGCGCCAGGGACTCGCTGAACCTGCTCAATTGGGGCTTCAATGCCTTCGACCCGGTCAAGCTTTATGACAAGGCTCAGGCCGTCTCGCAATTGCGGGTGTTCAAGGGGCAGCAAAATACCGTCGGCGCCGGCTTCAATGAGGACTTCGTGGTCTCGGTGCCGCGTGGCATGGCCGACAAACTCAGCGCGCAAATGGTCAGCCAGCAGCCGCTGCTGGCCCCGATCGCGGCCGGCAGCCCGGTCGGCACACTGAAGCTGACGGTGAATGGCCAGCCCTGGGGCGAGTACCCGGTGGTGGCGCAGGCCGAGGTGCCGGTGGCGGGCTGGTTCGGCCGCCTGTGGGACAGCCTCCGCCTCTATTTCCAATGAGCGCGCGGGTGTTCCTCAACGGCCAGTGGCTGGATGCCGCTGAGGCCCGCATTCCGGTGATGGATCGCGGCTTCCTTTTCGGTGATGGCGTTTACGAAGTGATCCCGGTGTATTCGCGGCGCCCCTTCCGCCTCGAACAGCACCTGCAGCGCCTGCAGCACAGCCTGGACGGCATCCGGCTTGCCAATCCGCACGACATCGAGGCGTGGACCGGGTTCGTCAATCGGCTCGCTGCCGAGGCCGAATGGGAAGACCAGTCGATCTACATCCAGGTCACGCGCGGGCCGATGGCGGTGCGCAACCACGCATTTCCCGCCGTGGTGACGCCGACCTCGGTGATCCTCGCCGAGCCGATGAGCACGCCGCAGCCGGCCCAGCGCGAGCAGGGCATTGCCGCGGTCTCCGCCGCCGACATCCGCTGGCTGCGCTGCGACCTGAAGACCACCTCGCTGCTGGCCAACTGCCTGTTGCGCCAGATGGCGGTGGACGCCGGCTGCGTCGAAACCGTGCTGTTCCGCGACGGCTTCCTCACCGAAGGCTCGGCCTCCTCGATCTTTGTGGTGAAGGACGGCAGGCTGCTGGCGCCGATCCAGAACCACCTGATGCTGCCCGGTATCACCTATGACGTCATCCTTGAGCTGGCTGCACGGCACGGCATGCCGCATGAAGTGCGCGACATCACCGAGGCCGAGACGCGCGGCGCCGACGAGCTCTGGATGTGCTCCTCGACCAAGGAGGTGCTGCCCATCGTCACACTCGACGGCAAGCCGGTGGGCGGCGGCCGGCCCGGGCCGCAATTCGCGGCGATGTACGCCTGGTACCAGGCCTTCAAAGTCACCGTGATGCGGGCTGCGGCATGAGCGGCGAAACACTGCTCGAGTTCCCCTGCGATTTCCCGCTCAAGATCATGGGCGCGAATGCTCCTGATTTCGCCCAGGCCATCGCCGGCCTGGTCCGCACCCATGCGCCGGACTTCGATGCTGCGACAATGGAAATGCGGCCCTCGAAGGCGGGCAATTACCTCTCGCTGACCTGTACCGTGCGCGCCACCTCGAAGGCCCAGCTCGATGCCTTGTACCGAGCGCTGACCGCGCATCCGATGGTCAAGGTAGTGCTGTGAGCACACCCCTGTTGCGCGAACTCGGCCGCGTCGACTACGCGCCGACCTTCGCCGCGATGCAGGAATTCACCGCCACGCGTGGCCCGGACACGCCCGACGAACTCTGGCTCTGTGAGCACCCGCCGGTATTCACCCAGGGCCTCTCGGGCAAGCCCGAGCACCTGCTGGCCGACATCGGCATCCCCGTGGTGCAGATCGACCGCGGCGGCCAGATCACCTACCACGGCCCCGGCCAGGTGGTGATCTACCTGCTGCTCGACCTGCGCCGGCGCGCCTACTCGGTGCGTGGCCTGGTGCATCGCATCGAGCAGGCGGTGATCGACCTGCTGGCGGACTACGAGGTCAAGGCCGAGCGCCGCGAGGGCGCCCCCGGCGTCTATGTCGGCGCCGCCAAGATCGCTGCCCTGGGCCTGCGCATCAAGCACGGCTGCAGTTACCACGGCGTCTCGCTCAACATCGACATGGACCTTTCGCCCTACGATGCGATCAACCCTTGCGGCTACGCGGGCATGGCCGTGACGCAGCTCAGTGCGTGTTCTCCACAATGGCGCGCCGGGCTGGAACCTGCGATAGTAGGCAGGCAGCTGGCCACCCACCTGGCCAGGCAAATCGAAACGAGCGACACATGACCAGCAAGCAGAAAGGCGAAGCCAAGACCGCGCGCATCCCGATCAAGGTGGTGCCGGCCGAGACCACATTGAAGAAGCCGTCCTGGATCCGCGTCAAGGCCGGCAACAGCGCGGCGCGCTTCGGCGAGATCAAGCAGATCCTGCGCGAACACCATCTGCATACGGTGTGCGAGGAAGCCACCTGCCCCAACATCGGCGAATGCTTCGGCAAGGGCACCGCCACCTTCATGATCCTCGGCGACCTGTGCACTCGCCGCTGCCCCTTCTGCGACGTCGGCCACGGCAAGCCGCTGCCGCCAGACGCCGAGGAGCCGGAAAAGCTGGCGCGCACCATCGCCGCGATGAAGCTCAAGTACGTCGTCATCACCAGCGTGGACCGCGACGACCTGCGCGACGGCGGCGCCCAGCATTTCGCCGACTGCATCGCCAAGGTGCGCGAGTATTCGCCGGGCACCAAGATCGAGGTGCTGGTGCCGGACTTCCGCGGCCGGCTCGACATCGCGCTGGAAATCCTCGCCGCGACGCCGCCCGACGTGATGAACCACAACATGGAGACCGTGCCGCGCCTCTACAAGCAGGCTCGGCCCGGCGCCGACTACGCGCATTCGCTGCAGCTGCTGAAAGCCTTCAAGGCACGCGTACCGAACGTGCCGACCAAGTCGGGCCTGATGGTTGGCCTGGGCGAGACCGACGAAGAGATCCTGGAGACGCTGCGCGACCTGCGCGCCCACGACGTCGAGATGCTGACCATCGGCCAGTATCTCGCGCCCTCCGGCCACCATCTGCCGGTGCTGCGCTACGTCCATCCCGACGTC
This sequence comes from uncultured beta proteobacterium, assembly GCA_903908065.1. GTDB lineage: Bacteria > Pseudomonadota > Gammaproteobacteria > Burkholderiales > Rhodocyclaceae > Sulfuritalea. The sequence goes on from CAIVQO010000016.1 coordinate 35,314, forward strand.
TTCGCCATGTACGCCCGCGAAGCCGAGGCAATGGGATTCAGCAATGCCGCCAGCGCGCCGCTGGTGCGTTCCAGCTACCACGCCGACATGCAGGCGCACGGCGCCGGGGTCGGCTGAACCGGCGCAAAAGTCGGCACTGGCGACACGGCGAAACCTCAGGCCCACTCCCCGCGCATCGCCGCCACCTCGGCCTGCAGCCGTTCCGGCGTCGCCTCGGCGGCCGGGACCGCGGCGCCGGTGACCAGTTCGATCTTCGAGAACACGCCGCGGCGGAAGGGCTTGGTCATCGCCGCGCCGTCCTTGCGCGAGAAGAAGCTGCCCCACAGGCCGCGCAGCGCCATGGGCACCACGGGCACCGGATTGGCTTCCAGGATGCGCGTGATGCCGGGGCGGAAGGGATTGATCTCGCCGTTGCCGGTGATCTTGCCCTCGGGGAAAATGCCGACCAGGTCGCCGGCGGCGAGCGCCCGGCTGACTTCGGCAAACGCCTTTTCCATCATCGCCGGGTCTTCCTTGGCCGAGGCGATCGGGATGGCCTTGCTGGTGCGGAAGACGAAGTTGAGCAGCGGCCAGCGGAAGATGTTGTGGTCCATCACGAAACGGATCGGCCGGCCGCAGGCGGCCATGATCACCAGTGCATCGACGAAGCTGACGTGGTTGCAGACGACGACCGCCGCGCCGTCCTCGGGCACATGGTCGAGGCCGCTCGCGCGCAGCCGATATACCGTGTGGATCAGCATCCAGACGATGAAGCGCAGCAGGAACTCCGGCACCAGGCCGTAGATGAACAAGGCCACGGCGGCGTTGCAGATCGCGGCCACGGCAAACAGCATCGGGATCGTCAGTCCGGCCGCCAGCAGGCCGGCTGCGCCCAGCGCGCCGACCACCATGAACAGCGCATTCATGATGTTGTTGGCGGCGATGATGCGCGCGCCGTGCTCGGGGTTGGAGCGCTGCTGCACCAGGGCGTAGAGCGGCACGATGAAGAAGCCGCCGAAGATGCCGAGCAGCGCGAGGTCCATCAGCACGCGCCAGGTCGAACCCATCTGCAGCAGGGCCAGGGCGCCGGCGCCTGCGGCCGGTGTCGCCGGCGAGGCGAAGGCCAGGTCGAGCGCGAACACCGTCATGCCGATCGAGCCCAGCGGCACCAGGCCCAGCTCGACGCGCTTGGCCGAGAGTTTTTCGCAGGCCATCGAGCCGGCGCCGATGCCGAAGGTGAAGGTGGCCAGCAGCAGGGTCACGGCGGTCTCGCTGCCGCCCAGCACATTCTTGGTATAGGCCGGGAACTGCGCCAGCAGCAGGGCGCCGAACAGCCAGAACCAGGAAATGCCCATGATCGAGAGGAACACCGTCTGGTTTTCGCGCGCGAAATGGATGTTGCGCCAGGTCTCGGTCAGCGGGTTGGCGCTGATCGCAAGAGTCGGCGCTGGCGGCACGGCGACCGGGATCGCGCGCGAGGCGAGATAGCCGCCAATGGCGATGGCCAGGCCGACCACGGTGATCCACGTTGTGCCGTCGCCGCTGCCGGCGAGCAGCCCGCCCAACAACGTGCCGACGAGTATCGCGACGAAGGTGCCGGCCTCGATCAGCGCGTTGCCGCCGACCAGTTCCTCGGGTTTCAGGTGCTGCGGCAGGATCGCGTACTTGACCGGCCCGAACAGCGTCGAATGCAGGCCGAGCAGGAACAGCCCGAGAAACAGCACGACCAGGCTGTGCAGCCAGAAACCGGCGCCGCAGATCAGCACGATGGCGATTTCCAGCAGCTTGACCAACTGGGCCAGGCGCGACTTGTCGTACTTGTCGGCCAGCTGGCCGGCGGTGGCGGAAAAGAGGAAGAAGGGCAGGATGAACACGCCCGCCGCGAGGTTGGCCAGCAGCTCGGGCTTGAGCGTGGTCCAGCTCGCCGCCTGGAAGGTCAGCAGCACCACCATGGCGTTCTTCAGCACGTTGTCGTTGAGCGCACCGAGGAACTGGGTGACGAACAGCGGGGCGAAGCGGCGGGCTTTCAGCAAGCCGGATTGAGTACTCATCTGGGTTCCTGTGGGAATGGGGCGGTGCAAATCGATGTCATATCGACGCAGGATAGCATCGGCCTGCGCCGAGGCCGGCGCGCTCCAGCCAGGCGAACACCGAGTCCACCGTCACTGTGTCGATCTGACCGGACATGCGGCGGTTGAAGGGATGGTCGTCGAAAGCGATGTGGGCGGTGCCGACGCGGGCGCCGAGCCGCGTCACGGCATCGATCTGCAGCGTGGTCGGGCGATAGCCCTGGCGCCGCAGCCAGTCGCGCGCCGTGGACCGGCTGACCACGCCGGGATCGGCGAGCAGCGCCAGGGTCTCGATCGCCCACTGGTTGCTCTGCTGGTAGAAGCCTGCCCAGGGGTAGGCCAGCATGTTGTAGTGCGGCTCGTGCAGCGTCGCGAGCAGGGCGTCGCCCTTCAGGCCGTCGACCACGCGTGCGGCGAGTTCAGGCTTCAGCGCGACGACGCCGGCTTCGTGCAGGTAGAGCCCGTCGCCGAAGAATTCGGCCAGCCCCTGGCGGTAAAGCGTGCTGCGGTCGCTGCCGCACTGGTTGAGCTTGTGCACCACGCGCCAGGCGCCGCGGCCGCCCAGCGCCGCCTCGTCGCGGTAGGCGATGCCCAGATGCGAATAGCGCAGCCCGTATTTGGACAAGTCCTGACCGGCGCGGGCAATCAGCACGACACGCGTGCCGTCGCGTTGCGCCAGGTCGTCGAGCTGGCGGGAGACGCTGGCGGCCAGCGCCAGGTCACGGCGCATGGAATCGATGCTCGGCCGGCGGGCTTCGCAGTTCTGACCGGCGCAGGCCGCGCCGGCAAGGAGGGCGGCCGCGACCAATGCCAGCACGCGGCGCAGGAGTGAAGTGGTTTTCATCAGCGCAGCCTCTCGTTGTAGAGCAGGGAATCGCCCAGCGCGTTGGGCACCAGGCAGATCACTTCGCCGGCGGCGGAAAGCAGCCAGCCGGCGGCGACCACGGTGACCGAGAGCACGGTGCCGGCGGCGATGGCCGTCGACGTGGCGACGTTGCCCGAGAAGCGCAGGCTGGCCGTGACGCCGTCGGAAGCGCGCCGCAGCAGCCATACCGTACCGCTGGCAGCGGCCTCTACGGCGATTACGGTCAGCGCCACGCCGGCGCCGAGGATGGCGACCGGCGCCACGCTCAGCACGGCGACCGGGAAGGCGAGCGACAGGCTGGAGGCGGCGCTGGCATCGAGGCCGCCATGGGCACGGGCCGTGGCGGGCAGCAAGGCGGCGGCGGGGGCGAGGGCGAGGCCGGCAAACATCTGCAGGGCACGGCGGCGGGAAGGACTGTGTTTCATGACGTTCTCCTGTTCGGTTGTGGGATCAGCGCTTGGGCGCGGCTTGTGTTTCGGGGCGGGCTTCGGCGACCGGTGCCGCGGCAGGCATGTCTTGCGCCGGGCGCAGCGCGCGCTCCAGGCGGTCGGCCTCGTAGGCATCGCGCAGGGTCTTGGCCAGGGTGAAGGCCGAGGAGATCAGGTAGAGCCAGCTGACGACCAGGTAAGCCTTCCAGGTCGGGTTGATCTCCATGCGCCACAGGCCCCAGGCGGTGAGCGCCATGGCCAGGCCGAAGCCGCCCCAGACCACCAGCGACCACATTGGCGTATCCGAAGGCGCGGCAGCGTTGTCGCGTACGTACTTGGCCAGCACGAAGGCCGAGCTGAGGCAGAAAAAATAGCCCATCACCATGAAGGCGCGGTCGAGGTCGCCGCCGGGCAGCCAGGCCAGGCCCGTGCCGCAGATCAGCAGGGCGATGCCGAAGGAAACCCAGACCTGCAGGCGCCAGGCGCCGGTGTCGCGTTGGACGATGCGTGCGTTGCTTTCCATGATGTGCTCCTTGTGGTTGTTGGCTGACGACGGACGCATCATCGAACGCCAGCGTCATCGGTACAAGCAAAAGGCACGACGTTGCATGAGTCGGCTCTCGTGGTATCGTTAGGCGATACTTTTTCCGGGGAGTGACATGAGCACCACTGCCGACCTGATCACCCTGCTCAAGGCCGAGCTCAAGGCCTCCGGCATCACCTACGCCCGCCTGGCGCAGCAGCTGGGCATGGCCGAGTCCAGCGTCAAGCGCATGTTCGGCAGCGGCGGCGACATGCCGGTCTCGCGCATCGACGACATCTGCCGCGTGCTGCGGCTGGACTTCGCCGACCTGGCGCGGCGCGTGGCCGACACCCAGCCGCTGATGCTGGAGCTCACGCTGGCGCAGGAAAAGGCCGTGGTCGCCGACCGCACGCTGCTGGTGGTGGCGGTCTGCGTCATGAGCCAGGTGCCGGCCGAGGAGATCCTCGCCACCTACGACCTCACCGAGGCGAAGCTGGTAAAGGCGCTGACCCAGCTCGACCGCATCGGCATCATCGAGCTGCGCCCCGGCAACCGCTATCGGCTGAAGCTGGCCAAGGGCTTCCGCTGGCTGCCGCAGGGCCCGGTGATGGAGTTCTTCCGCAAGGAGGTGCTTGACGACTACTTCGCCGGCGGCTTTGACGGCGAGTCGGAAATGCTGATGGTGGTGCATGGCGAAATCGGCCGCGGCCTGGCCAATTCCTTCCGCGAGCGGCTGATGCGTGTCGGCCAGGATTTTTCCAACCAGCACCTGGCCGACCAGAAGCTGCCGCCCGAGCAGCGCCGCCCCTACACCATCGTCATCGGCATGCGTTCCTGGCTGATGCAGGCGCTGGCGCAGATGCACCGACGCCAGGCGGCCAGCGCCGCCGCGCCGGGCGCCGTCAGGCGGCGGGGTTGAAGGCCGGCTCCGCCGCGGGGGCGGGCACCGAGGCCACGCGTGCCCGCAGCCGCGCCACGATCAGCAGGGCGGCGGCGACGGCCAGCAGGTGCTTCAGCGTGTGGCCGGTGAGCGGGTCGAGCATCGCCGCAATCGCGTGGTCGTTGAGTTCGGCGAGCTTGGCGACGATGTAGATCGCCAGCGCGCCGCCGAAGGCCGCACGGTCGGCGCGCGGCGCGCGGTGGATCCATTGCCAGAGCGGGACCAGCAGGATCGGCAGCCCTTGCAGCAACAGGTAGGGTCGCAAGTCGCCAGCGCCGGCCAGGTCGGTGATACGCCACCAGGCGACGCTGGCGATGGCGGCGAGCGCCAGCAGCACCGCATTGCGGCCGCTGTCCCGACGCTGTACGTCGCCCAGCACGCCGGCGAGCAGGCCGCCGCAGGCCAGGGCGATCGGCAGGCGGTCCCAGACCAAGCGCGCATTGTCCGGCGCCAGGTGGTACCAGGTCGAGCCCAGCGCGGTGAGGAACAGGCCGACCAGGAACAGCCGGTAGCCGGCCCAGCCGTGGCACAGGTCCGGGTGCTCGCGCCGGGGTGCGAGGCCCAGCCAAGCCCACATCGCTACCAGGGCGAAGCCGATGTTCGATGTCACGTCGCAAAAATGCGGTACGCCCCAGAGCAGCGACTGGTCGGCAAACTCGTGGTAGCCCGCGGGCTGGTGGATCGGGCCGTGGAACAGGGCTGCCGCAGCGAGCAGCAGGGTCACGGCCAGCGGCAGGTGGCGGAACAATGGTTTCATGCGATTCTCCCGGTTGATGACGGGTGCAGCATGGCGCCAGGCAGCGACAGGGTAAATCGAAATCCCGATCGGCGCATGCCCTGCTACCGGCGGTAGCCGGGGGCGATACCGCGTGCGCTGCGGCAAGGCCTCACGCCGACCGGGCCCGGTGTCATAATGCGGCACAAAACCACAGGAGGAGACCGCAATGGAAAAAATCTGGCTGAAAGGCTACCCCGCCGGCGTGCCCGCCGAGATCGATCCCACCCGCTACGAAACCGTCGCGGCGATGCTCGAAGAATCGATGAAGAAGTATGCCTCGCGCACGGCCTTCATCTGCATGGGCAAGTCGATCACCTACGGCGAGCTCGACGCCGCCTCGCGCAAGCTCGGTGCCTGGCTGCAGTCGCGAGGACTGGAGCCGGGCAGTCGCGTAGCGATCATGATGCCCAACATCATGCAGTACCCGGTGGCCGTGGCGGCGGTGCTGCGTGCCGGCTACGTGGTGGTGAACGTCAATCCGCTGTACACGCCGCGCGAACTGGAGCACCAGCTCAAGGACAGCGGCGCCCAGGCCATCATCATCATCGAGAACTTCGCCACCACGCTGGAAAAGGTGATCGCCAACACGCCGGTCAAGCACGTGGTAGTTGCCGCGATGGGCGACCTGCTCGGCGGCCTCAAGGGCATGCTGGTGAATTTCGTGGTGCGCAAGGTCAAGAAGATGGTGCCCGAGTTCTCGCTGCCGGGCTCCTTCCGTTTCAACGATGTGGTTTCGCAGGGTGCGGGCATGTCGCTGAAGGCGGTGCCGCGCAAGTCCGACGATGTGGCCTTCCTGCAATACACGGGCGGCACCACCGGCGTGTCGAAGGGCGCGACCCTGCTCAATCGCAACGTGGTGTCCAACATGCTGCAGGTCGAGGAATGGCTGCAACCCGCGATCGACACGCGCACGGCCAACGAGCAGGTGAATTTCGTCTGTGCCCTGCCGCTGTATCACATCTTCGCGCTGACGGTCTGCAACATGATCGGCACGCGCATCGGCGCCTGCAACCTGCTGATCCCGAATCCGCGCGACATCCCGGGCTTCGTCAAGGAGCTGTCGACCTTCAAGTTCAACGTCTTCCCCTGCCTCAACACCCTGTTCAATGCCCTGGCCAACAACCCGGAATTCGCCAAGCTGGATTTCTCCACCCTGAAGATCAGCCTCGGCGGCGGCATGGCGACGCAGAAGGCGGTGGCCGACAAGTGGACCGCGATCACCGGCAGCGCCATTGTCGAAGGCTACGGCCTTTCCGAAACCTCGCCGGTCGCCACCTGCAACCTGGCCAACCTCAAGGGTTTCACCGGCAGCATCGGCCTGCCCATGCCCTCGACCGAAATCGCCATCCGCGACGAGAACGGCAAGGACGTGCCGCTGGGCGAATCCGGCGAGATCTGCATTCGCGGCCCGCAGGTGATGGCCGGCTACTGGCAGCGGCCTGACGAAACCGCCAACGTGATGACCGCCGACGGCTTCTTCAAGTCGGGTGACGTCGGCATCATGGACGAAACCGGCGCCACGCGCATCGTCGACCGCAAGAAGGACATGGTGCTGGTCTCCGGCTTCAACGTCTATCCGAGCGAACTCGAGGAAGTGGCGATGAAGTGCCCCGGCGTCATGGAGGCGGCGGTGATCGGCGTACCCGACGAGCATTCGGGCGAAGTGCCGAAGATCTTCATCGTCAAGAAAGACCCGAACCTGACCGAAGCGCAGGTGATGGATTTCCTCAAGGAAAACCTCACCGGCTACAAGCGGCCGAAGTATCTGGAATTCCGCGCCGACCTGCCCAAGACGCCGGTGGGCAAGATCCTGCGCCGCGAACTGCGGCCGAAGTAAGTTGCATCCGCCAGGCCGCCGCCGATCCGGCGGCGGCCTTTCGTTTTCAAGGAGAACACCATCGTGCGTAGCCTGCTTTCCCTGTGTGCCGCCCTGCTCTTGTCCACTTCCGCCCATGCCCTGAGCCTGGCTGACATTTCCGGCAAGGATGCCGGCAGCGGCCTCAAGGAGGCGCTGACCCAGGGCGCCGGCAAGGCCGTCGACCTGCTCGGCAAGCAGGACGGCTTCCTTGGCAACCCGAAAGTCAAGATTCCCCTGCCCGAGAGCGTGCAGAAGGTCGAGGGCGTGATGCGCGGGCTGGGCATGGGCAAGCAGGCCGACGAACTGGTGAACGCCATGAACCGCGCCGCCGAAGCCGCAGTGCCGCAGGCCAAGACCCTGCTGGTGAATTCGATCAAGCAGATGTCGGTGCAGGATGCGAAGGGGATATTGCAGGGCGGCGAGGATTCGGCGACGCAGTACTTCCGCCGTACCACTTCGGGCCCCCTGGCCGACAAGTTCAAGCCTGTGGTGAAGCAGGCGATGGCCAAGGTCAAGCTGGCCGAGAAATACGACCAGCTCGCTGGCAAGGCCTCCAAGCTCGGCCTGGTGCGCGAGCAGGATGCGCAGCTGGAAAGCTACGTCACGCAAAAGACGCTCGACGGCCTCTACCTGATGATCGCCGAGGAAGAAAAGGCCATCCGCAAGGATCCGGCCGGCGCCGCCGGCAAGCTGGCGCAGAAGGTGTTCGGCGCGCTGAAATAATCTTGCGTCCGCTGCCGCCGGCCTCAAGAGTCGGCGCTGGCGGTACGCCGACCTAGCGTATGTTCAAGCTCAATCCGGCGCAGCAGGAAGCCGTGCGCCACCTCGACAGCCCCTTGCTGGTGCTGGCCGGCGCCGGCTCCGGCAAGACGCGCGTGATCACGCAGAAGATCGCCTGGCTGGTCGAGGATTACGGCGTCAAGCCTTCGCAGATCGCTGCCATCACCTTCACCAACAAGGCGGCGAAGGAAATGAAGGAGCGCGTCGGCAAGCAGATCGGCGGCCGCGCCGAAGGCCTCATCGTCAGCACCTTCCATGCGCTTGGCGTGCGCATCCTGCGCCAGGAGGCAGCCAAGCTCGGCCTCAAGCCCGGCTTCTCCATCCTCGATGCGGCCGACACCACGGCGCTGTACCAGGAGCTGGCCGGCAACGTGGACAAGCTGCGCCTGCGCGCCCTGCAATCCCGCGTCTCGCTGTGGAAGAACCAGCTGGTCGAGCCCGAGGCCGCGCTGGCCGCGGCCGCCGACGACATTGAATCCGCCGCGGCGAAGCTCTATGCCGATTACGAGCGCACGCTGCGCGCCTACCAGGCCGTGGATTTCGACGACCTGATCCGCCTGCCGGTGAAGCTCTTCGGCGAGCACGACGACGTCGCCGAGCGCTGGCGCAGCCGGCTCTGGCATGTGCTGGTCGACGAATACCAGGACACCAACCGCGGCCAGTACCGCCTGCTGCGCCTGCTCACCAAGGGCCGCGACTCCTTCACTGCGGTGGGCGACGACGACCAGTCGATCTACGCCTGGCGCGGCGCCGACAGCGAGAACCTGCGCCTGCTGCGCGACGACTATCCCGCCCTCAAGGTGGTCAAGCTGGAGCAGAACTACCGCTCCACCGCGCGCATCCTCAACGCCGCCAATGCGCTGATCGCCAACAACCCCAAGCTGTTCGACAAGCGGCTCTGGTCCGAGCACGGCCAGGGCGACGCGATCCACGTCCAGGCCTGCCGCGACGGCGAGCACGAGGCCGAGTGGGTGGTGTCGCGCCTCTCGGCCCACCGCTTCGAGCGGCGCACCAAGTTTGCCGACTACGCCATCCTCTATCGCGGCAACCACCAGGCGCGCGTCATCGAGCAGCAGCTGCGCGCGCAGAAGATCCCCTATGTCATATCGGGCGGCCAGTCCTTCTTCGAGCGCGCCGAGATCAAGGACCTCACTTCCTACCTGCGCCTGCTTTCCAACCAGGACGACGATCCCGCTTTCATCCGCGCCGTCACCACGCCCAAGCGCGGCATCGGCGGCACCACGCTGGAAGCGCTGGGCCGTGCCGCCGGCCGCCGCCACCAGAGCCTGTTCGCGGCGATCTACGCGCCGGGACTGGAGGCCGAGCTCAACGTCAAGCAGCGCACCGGACTGCGCGAATTCGGCGACTTCATCAAGCGCATGGAAGCGCGCGCCGCCAAGGAGCCGGCCGGCAAGCTGCTGGCCGACATCCTGCGCGCCATCGGCTATGAAAGCTGGCTGTTCGAATCGCTCGAGCCGCGCGAGGCAGAAGGCCGCTGGGCCAATGTCTCCGACTTCGTCGAGTGGCTGGAAAAGAAGGGCCTCGAAGAAAACAAGACCCTGCTCGAACTGGCCCAGTCGGTGGCCCTGCTCTCGATGCTGGACAAGGACGAGGAAGGCGCCGACGCGGTGCAGCTCGCCACCCTGCACGCCGCCAAGGGCCTGGAGTTCCGCCACGTCTTCCTGGTCGGCGTCGAGGAGGGCCTGCTGCCGCACCGCGATTCGCTGGAGCCCGGCAAGCTGGAAGAAGAGCGGCGCCTGATGTACGTTGGCATCACCCGTGCCCAGGCCAGCCTCACCGTGACCCACTGCGAAAAGCGCAAGCAGGGCCGCGAACTGATGGCGCGCGAACCCTCGCGCTTCATCGCCGAAATGGGGGCCGAAGTGGTTGCCGCCGCTCAGCGGCGCAACACCGTGCCCGAGCCCGATGCCGCGCGCGCCAAGGCCAGCGCCTTGCGCGCGATGCTGGCCGGCAAGCGCTGACGCCCGCCCTGAAAAGCAAAAGGGACCGCACGCGGTCCCTTGTTGCCCAAGGCCAGCCGGCGATTACTTCGCCGCAGGCTCCTTGAAGCTGGCGCCGGACTTGTTGGCGATGAAGGCCACCACGCGCGCCATTTCAACCTCGTTGGCATCCGAGCCGCCCTTGGGCGGCATCGCATTCTTGCCGGCGATGGCCGACTTCACCAGGCCATCGAGGCCGAGCTTGATGCGCGGCGCCCAGGCAGCCTTGTCGCCGAGCTTGGGCGCGTTGGCGGCGCCGGAGTCATGGCAGGCGGCACAGATCGACTTGTAGATCTGCTCGCCGGTGCGATTGCCGGCCGCAGCGCCGGCGCTGGCCGGCGCCAGCTCGACACGGGCCACCGGCGCAATGCGCTTGGCGGCGCCCTCGTCGTCGCCCTTCGGCGCGGCAATGGCAAGGCTGCTGACGGAGGCAACGACCGCGCCCGCCAGGGCGAACGCGCGAAGATTCGAAGTGACCATGAGCTTCATCCCGATAAGGTCGTGGAAAGCGCGCGATTATAGCGGAATCGCCTGCCCCGCATGGACGGCCGGGGCCGAAAGCGCTATGCTTCGCCCCCTCCGCGCGCTCGTAGCTCAATGGATAGAGTACTGGCCTCCGAAGGCAGGGGTCATGTGCTAAGCGGGAGATAAAATGAGTACTGCCTTCATCTGGTCGCACTGACCAAAACGCGCTCGTAGCTCAATGGATAGAGTACTGGCCTCCGAAGCCAGGGGTTGTGGGTTCGATCCCCGCCGAGCGCGCCAATTCCCATCTAGAAGCCATTGCAGCGAGAGTGTGCGCTTCCATTCATGTCAAAATCATTGATGTGACTCCGGTGAGCTGGAGTCGCATCCCCCTCCGCTCAGTCGTTCGTGCCCATTGGGAGCCAGGAGTCAGCGTCGAAATTCGTATTCGACATGTAACCATGGTGTGACCAAATCGTGACTACGCCGTGACCATGAACCTCGGTCACGGAGCAGTGAGGGGGTGCTTTTGACTTCTGCCTTCCGTGACCAGCAATCTGGTACTTGAGAGACCCGTTCTCGTGATGGATTGCACAATCCACTCGGATAGACTGGGTATGTCGGCGCGCGTTTAAAAGTACCCAGCGGTGCGCGTTGAAATTTACCCAGGGACTTTAGCTGCCCGTCATGTTGGCAGCTGCGAAGAAGTTTAGCGCAATCCTGATAGTGGTATCTCCCGTTGGATGGTGGGAAGTTGCG
>CAIVQO010000017.1 GCA_903908065.1 uncultured beta proteobacterium
CGGCAATTTCGGCAAGCAGGTCCTGGTAAAGGATCTGCGGTGTCAGATCGCGCTTGGGCAGGCTTCCTGGATCGACCTGGACCTTGCCGGGGGGATTTTCCGCCATCAGCGCGGCCGCGCCGGCGCTGGGCAGGCCAAGCACGACAGCGATTGCGGGAATAAGGGGATTCATGGTTCCTGAAGGCGTCAGACAAGGCCGAAGGGTCGCATACAATGCGGCGATGTTAGCAGTTTCGCCAGTTGTTTCGTGCGGGCCGCCCCATGCCTGAACTACCCGAAGTCGAAGTTACTCGCCGCGGCATCGAGCCCTCGCTGAAGGGCGAACCCGTCGCCGGAGTCGTGGCCCGCGTCCCCGCCCTGCGCTATCCCCTGCCGCCCGATCTCGGCGCGCTGATCGTCGGCCGCCGCCTGGCAGGGATCGCGCGCCGCGGTAAATACCTGCTGCTCGATTTCGGCCCTGGCCACCTGCTGATCCACCTTGGAATGTCCGGCAGCCTGCGCCTGGTGACGGCTGACCAGCCGGCGGCGAAGCACGACCACCTCGACCTGATGTTCGGCCGCAAGGACCGCCCACTTATCCTGCGCTTGCGCGATCCGCGCCGCTTCGGCGCCGTGCTCTGGCTGGAGGGCGATGTCGCGGCACATCCGTTGTTGAAGGTACTGGGCATCGAACCGCTGACGGAGGCGTTCGACGCGGCTTGGCTGAAACGCGAACTGGCGGGGTTGAAGGCCGCGATCAAGCCGACCCTGATGGACAGTCACCGCATGGTGGGCATCGGCAACATCTACGCATCGGAAAGCCTGTTTCGCGCCGGTATCGACCCGCGCCGCGCGGCGGGCAGCATTTCGCTCAAGCGGCTGGAGAAGCTGGTGCCGGCGATCAAGGCGACCCTGAGCGCGGCAATCGCGGCCGGCGGCAGCAGCCTGCACGATTTCATCCATTCGGACGGCAGTTCCGGCTACTTCCAGCAACAGTATTTCGTTTATGGCCGGACCGGCGAGCCCTGCCGGGTCTGCGGCCGCGCCATCAGGGAGCTGCGCCAGGGGCAGCGGGCGACGTTCTACTGCGCCGGCTGCCAGAAATAAGCAATTACTTGGCGGTCAGCGCGAGGAACTTGGCCATCAGCTGGTCCTTCGACTCGGCATGGTTCGGGTCGTCGGGGATGCAATCGACCGGGCAGACCTCGCGGCACTGCGGCGTATCGAAGTGACCGACGCATTCGGTGCACTTCGCCGGATCGATGATGTAGATCTCGTCACCTTGCGTGATTGCGTTGTTTGGGCACTCGGGCTCGCACACGTCGCAATTGATGCATTCATCGGTGATCATCAGGGCCATGGAAATTTCCTCAGTGGTTTAGTTTGAGTTTCAGTCGCTCCGACACCAGCGGATGGACGAATTTCGATACATCGCCCCCCAGCGTGGCGATCTCGCGCACCATGGTGGCAGATATGAACATGTAGTTTTCGTCGGGCGTCAGGAAAACGGTTTCGACATCGGGATAGAGGCTGCGGTTCATTCCCGCCATCTGGAATTCGTACTCGAAGTCCGACACCGCGCGCAATCCGCGCAGGATGACCGACGCGCCCTGCTTGCGCATGAAGTCCATCAGCAGGCTGTCGAAGCCATGGACCTCGACATTGGGGTAATCGGCGAGGATCCTGCGGGCGATGTCCACGCGTTCGTCAAGGCTGAACAGGGGCGCCTTTTTCCGGCTCTCGGCAATCGCGATGATGACTTTCTGGAACAGGCCGGAAGCGCGCCGAACCAGATCTTCGTGTCCGCGTGTCAGCGGATCGAAGGTGCCGGAATACACGGCGGTGGAATTGTTCATGCCTGCTCCAGCAAGTGAAAGAAAACCTGGCCGGCCCGCCCTTCGCGAACCACGGACCAGCGTCCCAGCTGCGTCAGGGGCTTTTCTGCTTCCGCATACAGCCTGGCCCCGGGCGCGGCGAGATCGTCAAGCCGACACGCTACCCGCTCCAGCCAGCCCTGACCATAAGGCGGATCAAGAAAAACCAGATCGAAGCGCCGGCCCGGCGGGGGCGCGAATTTTAGCGCATCGCAACAAAACAGTTCGACGCGCGGACAGGCGAAACCATCCGCGTGCTTGCGCAGGGCCATAAATGGGGCTTTCGAGCGCTCGACCAGCGCCACGTAGTCCGCGCCGCGCGACGCCGCCTCGAAGCCAAGGATGCCGCTTCCGGCAAACAGGTCGAGGCAGCTGAGTCCGGCAAGGTCCTGCCCCAGCCAGTTGAACAGGGTTTCGCGCACCCGGTCCGGCGTCGGGCGCAGGCCGGGCGCGTCCGGCACGTGGATCAGGCGGCTGCGCCACTCGCCGCCGGTGATGCGGATACGGCTCAAGCTCAGTCCGCGGCAACCACCACGGTAACGAGGTTTTCCTGTTTCACGTGGCGGGCGAAAGCCGATTTGATCTGTTCCGCCGTCACGGCATTCACCTTGGCCGGAAAATCGTCGAGATAGCTCAGCGGCAGGCCGTAGAACCCGATCGCCGACAGGTAGCCTAAAAGCTTGGCATTGCTGTCCATGCGCAGGGCCAGGCCGTCCACCATGTTCTTCTTTGCCGCCGCCAGTTCCTGTGCCGTCGGACCCTTGGCGATGTAATCGCGAAGCACCTCGTTCACCACCTTCAGCGCATCACCGACCTGCTCGCGCTTGGTCTGCAGGCCGATCTCAAACGGGCCCTCCAGCTTGCGTGGAGCGACATACGAATAAACGCTGTAGGCATAACCGCGCTTTTCGCGGACTTCCTTCATCAGGCGCGAGACGAAACCGCCACCACCGAGCGTGTAATTGCCGACCAGCAGCGGGAAGTAATCCGGATCGCCGCGGCTGATCGCCGGCAGGCCGACATGGACATGGCTTTGTGCCGCCGGGTGGGGGACCTTCACCGTTGCCGCTTGCGGCTTTTTTACCGCCGGGGGCACCAGTGCCCCACCGCCGGGCGGCAGCGCCTCGGTCAGGCGCTGGGCAATGGCTTCGGCTTCGGCACGCGAGACGTCACCGATGATGGAAACCACCGCGCCCTTCGCCCCGTAGTGCTTGCGATGGAAGTCGACCAGGTCGTCGCGCGTGATCGCCGTCACGGTATCCACCGTCGGCGATACGCCATAGGGATGGTCAGGATAGATGGCGGCGGCAAAGCGCTTTCCGGCAATTGCATCGGGACGCGTTTCAGCCTCGCGGATGCTCGCGATGCTGCGCGCCTTTTCGCGCTCCAGCACCGATTGCGGAAAAGTCGGCGCTGACAACACGGTGCGCATGAGTTCCAGTGCGGCGTCGCGCTCGGGTTTGGTAACCAGGGTGCGCAGGCTGACGCTGGCGCGATCACTGTCAGCCCCGCCGCCCAGGCGCGCGCCGATGTCGACCAGGCGACCGGCGATCGCCTCCTCGTCCAGGCTGCCGGCACCCGCTTCCAGCAAGCCCTTGGTCAGCCCGGCAAGGCCCGCCTTTCCCGGCGGCACGAAGGCGCCGCCCGCAGCGAAGTCGATCTGCACGTCGAGGATCGGCAACACCCGCGCCTCGATGAAATACACCTTGGCCCCCGACGGCGCGACCCAGTGCTCGATCTTGACGCCGGCAATGGCCAAGCTCGAAGCCAAGGCCGTGAACAGTAATACCAACGCCGCTCGCGCTCGCAACTCAATGATCGAGCGAAGCGAGCGGTTCAATAGCCCCGCCCCGGGGCGGGGGCGGGGGTGGGGGGCGATCAGTTTGCTTTGCTTCATCAGTGCCTCACTGCGCCGGAGGGGCGCCTCGGTTTGCTCTGCTCGACCGGCTGCGGATCGAGTACGGCGACGGTCAGCGTGTCGTCGGTGAAATATTTTTTCGCCACGGCCTGGACTTCCTCGGCCGTGACGGTTTTCAGCTTCTCCAGCAGCACATCTATATCGCGCCAGTGCAAGCCGCTCGCCTCCAGACCACCGATTTCCATGGCCTGCGCCATCAGGGAGTCCCGCTTGTAGGTTTGCGCCGCAATGGCCTGGGTCTTAACCCGCGCCAGTTCTTCGGCCGAAACGCCTTCGTCCTGGACGCGCTTTATCTCGGCGCGCAGCGCAGCCTCGAGTTCGGCCACCGTCTTGCCCTCCGCCGGCTGGCCATCGATGATGAAGGTGGCCTCGCCGCGCAAGGAGCCGTCGAAACCCGCGCCGGCAGATTGCGCGATGCGTGAGCCGCGCACCAAGTGCTTCGAGAAGCGCGAGGCATCGTGGCCGTCGAGTACGGCCGCCAGCATCTCCAGCGCAAAGGGATCACGGTCCTTCTGGAGATCGCGCAGCTTGGGCGCCTTCCAGGCCATCGACAGATAGGGCAGCTTGGCTGGTGCCTTGACGCTGACACGGCGGATGCCGGCCTGCTCCGGCTCGTTTTGCGGCTTGCGCTCGGGCAAGGCCTTGGCCTTGTGCGCGCCGTAGTACTTCTGCGCCAGGCGGAATACCTCGCGATGGTCCACATCGCCCACGATGACGACGTAGGCGTTGTTCGGTGCGTACCACTGGCGATACCAGTCGCGCGCGTCCTGCCAGGTCATGTGCTCCAGGTCATCCATCCAGCCGATGATCGGGCGGCGATAGGGGTGGGCCTGGAACATGGTCGAGTTCAGGGTCTCATGCACCAGGGCCTGCGGATTGTCGTCGGTACGCAGGCGCCGCTCCTCCATCACCACCTTGATCTCGGCGGCGAACTCCTTGGCGTCCAGCGTGAGGTTGGCCATGCGGTCCGCCTCCAGCTTCATCATTTCGGGAAGCGCAGCCTTCGGCACGATCTGGAAATAGGCCGTGTAATCGCGGCTGGTGAAGGCATTGTCGCGCCCGCCGGCCTCGGCCACGCGCTTGTTGAACTCGCCGGACTTGAGGGTCTTGGTGCCCTTGAACATCAGGTGTTCAAGAACGTGGGCCACGCCGGAGGTGCCGTCCTTTTCGTCCATGCTGCCAGCGCGGTACCAGACCATGTGCACGGCGGTCGGCGCGCGCCGGTCCTCCTTGACGATGACCCGCAGGCCATTCGCCAACTTGGTTTCGTAGGGGTTGGCGAAAGTCGGCGCTGGCGCCACGGCGATGGCGAACAGGGCTAGAGCGGCAAATGATGATCTCATGTCGGGCTTCGGCAAACGCTGTCGGAGTGGGGAGAATGGGGGCTTCTGCTAGAATTCTCAAGCAGCGCATCTTAGCGCGGCTCCTGCCTCCGACCGCATTCCGCATGTTTGGTTTCCTGAAACCCAAGGACGATTCCGCCGCTCCGGCAGTCGAGCCTGCGCCGCCCCGCGCTTCCTGGAAGGAGCGCCTGAAGGCCGGGCTGTCGCGCACCCGCGCCACGCTCAACACGCCCCTTTCCGAGCTCTTCAGTCGCGGCAAGATTGACGACGAGCTGCTCGAAGATCTCGAATCCACGCTGCTGATGGCTGACTGCGGCATCGAGGCCACGCAGTGGCTGCTCGCCGAACTCAAGGCCGCGGTCAAGCGCGAAAAGCTGGAAACGCCGGCACAACTTCGCGCCGCGCTGGCGCACGCCTTAAAAACCCTCCTGACACCGTTGGAGCAGCCCTTGCGGGCAGACGGACAGCAGCCCTTCGTGATCATGATCGCGGGTGTCAATGGCGCCGGCAAGACGACCTCGATCGGAAAGCTGGCGAAGCATTTCCAGGCTCAGGGCAAGAGCGTGCTGCTGGCCGCCGGCGATACCTTCCGCGCCGCGGCCCGCGAGCAACTGATGACCTGGGGCGAACGCAACGACGTCACCGTCATCGCCCAGGAAGGCGGCGATCCCGCCGCCGTGGTGTTCGACGCCATCTCCGCGGCGCGCGCGCGCAAGATCGACGTGGTGCTGGCCGATACCGCCGGCCGCCTGCCGACCCAGCTGCACCTGATGGAAGAGATCGCCAAGGTAAGGCGCGTGATCGCCAAGGCCGACGCAACCGCGCCGCACGAGGTGCTGCTGGTGCTCGACGCCAACATCGGGCAGAACGCGGTGCAGCAGGTAAAGGCCTTCGACAAGGCCATCGGTGTCACCGGGCTGGTGGTGACCAAGCTTGACGGCACGGCCAAGGGGGGCGTGCTGGCGGCAATTGCGCGGCAATGCCCGAAGCCGGTGCGCTTCATTGGCGTCGGCGAAGGCATCGACGACCTGCAAGCCTTCCGCGCCGACGAATTCGTCGAGGCCTTGCTGGGAAGCTGAGGGTGATCCGCTTCGACCGGGTCTCAAAACGCTACCCGCCGGGCGTCGATGCGCTGCTCGACCTGAGCTTCGAGGTGGGAGACGGAAAGATGCTGCTGGTGGGCGGCCACTCCGGCGCCGGCAAATCCACCCTGCTCAAGCTGATCGCCGGGATCGAAAAATCGACCTCGGGCGCCGTGCTGGTCGGCGGCCAGAACCTCGGCAGCCTGGCGCCATCGGCCCTGCCCTATTACCGACGCCGCATCGGCATGGTGTTCCAGGACCAGAAGCTGCTCTTTGATCGCAGCGTATTCGAGAATGTGATGCTGCCCTTGTCGATTTCCGGCTTCCCGCCGCGCGAAGCAGGCAGCCGTGTCCGCGCTGCGCTCGACAAGGTCGGATTGGGCAAGCGCGAAAAAGCCCTGCCCATCATGCTCTCCGGCGGCGAGCAGCAACGTCTGGCGATTGCCCGCGCAGTGGTTGGACGCCCGGACCTGTTGCTGGCCGACGAACCGACCGCCCATCTCGATGCCGACACCGCGAGCGACGTGGCCCGCATATTCCTCGAGTTCAATCGCGTCGGCGTTAGCCTGCTGGTCGCCACCCATGTGCACGAACTGTTTCCCGGTGGCGATCGGCTCATGCTCGATCATGGGCGGCGGGTCGGATGAAAGCCTGGCTAAGCCATCATCGGCAGTCCGCCGCCCTGGCCTGGCGTCGCATCGCGGCGACTCCGGTTAATAGCTTGCTTTCGCTGCTGGCGATCGGCATCGCCTTGGCCTTGCCGGCCGGCGGGCAAATGCTGCTGTCGGCGGCGCGCCAGCTTGCCGGCACGGCGAGCGCCGTGCCGCAGATTTCCGTTTTCATGGCCGCTACGGCCGATCGCGCGATGGCGAACGATGTTCGCGCACGCCTGCAGCAGCAGCCCGGGGTCAAACAGCTTCAATTCCTTGCCCGCGAGGAAACCCTGGCACGCATGAAGGCGAGCGGCGGGCTGCGCGAGGTGATCGAGGCCCTGCCCGCCAATCCCTTCCCCGACGCCTTCGTCGTCGGCGTGCGGGACGAACGTCCGGAGGCCATGGAAAAGCTGGCCACCGAGTTACGAAAACTGGCCGGGGTCGAGCATGTCCAACTCGACTCGGCCTGGGTGCGCCGCCTTGACGCCCTGCTGAAGCTGGGACGCAGCGCCCTGCTGCTGCTGGCATCGCTGCTCGGCTGCGGGTTGGTCGCGATCAGCTTCGGCATCATTCGCATGCAAGTGCTTACTCAGCGTGCCGAGATTGAATTGAGCAGGCTTTTGGGCGCCACGGAAGCCTACGTGCGGCGCCCGTTCCTGTACCACGGCAGCCTGCTAGGACTGGGTGGCGGCCTGGTCGCCTGGCTGCTGGTGGCGGCATCGACGCTTTGGCTGCGTGCCCCGTTGGCCGAGTTGGCCGGCATGTACGAGATCAACCTGGTACTCAAGGGGCTGGATGGCATCGAAACCGGCCTGCTGCTATCCTTTGCCGCGCTGTTGGGATGGCTGGGCGCGGTATTTTCCCTGCGCCAAACACTCCAGGATTGATAGGCCGTGCCAAAAATCCGACATTTGGATTGGCCGGGGGCAGGTCTATTGAAACAGGTGCTTGCGATTCGGGAGATAATAGGTCGATGAGCGAAGAACAGTCCATCGAGCCGTCCGCACCCGAGGCTCCGCCCCAGCCGCAAACGCCGGTCGAGCCGGTCCGTGCCGAACCCCCTCCGCAAGACCCGCGTCGGCGCCTGCGCGAGTTGCTGGCGATTCCGGACCATCAGCGCACCGACGCGATCTGGGATGAAATCATCGAACTCGAGATTTCCCTCGCTCCGGGCAATCGCATCCAGCCCGGCACCAATCCCGGCGATCCCGGTCGTCGGCCGCAAGGGCCCGGCCAGAATCAGGGGCGCCGCCAGGATCAGCCTAGGCGTCAGGACGGGGCACCGGGCAACAAGCCGGCCAAGCGCTTCTTTAAAAAGCCCAAGCGTCCGCCCGGCGCCCAGCCCAAGACCTGAGTGTCGCCGTTTCCCGACAAAAATAGTCGGGAACTTCTTGCGCTATTAGCACTCTCAGCATTTGAGTGCTAATATTTACCGCAAGGAGGTTCAATCGTGAGTCAGACTGCAACCCTTGATAATCTTCCGATGCTCGCCGCCAGTGGCAGCATCGAGGCCTACATCTCGGCCGCCAATCGCGTTCCCATGCTCACCGAAGCGGAAGAGCAGCGCTTGGCGCGACGCTTCCGCGACGACGCCGATCTCGATGCCGCACGCCAGTTGGTAACGTCCCATCTGCGTCTGGTCATCGCCATCGCGCGCGGCTATCTGGGTTATGGCCTGCCGCATGCCGACCTGATCCAGGAAGGCAATATCGGCCTGATGAAGGCGGTCAAGCGCTTCGACCCGGATCGCGGCGTGCGGCTGGTGTCGTTTGCCATGCACTGGATCAAGGCCGAAATCCACGAATACATCCTGAAGAACTGGCGCCTGGTCAAGATCGCCACCACCAAGGCGCAACGCAAACTGTTCTTCAATCTGCGCAGCATCAAGGCCTCGTTGGCCCAGGACGCCGACTCGCGGCAGGGCTTCAACACGCTCGGCGCCGAGGAAGTCTCGTCCGTCGCCAAGCAACTGGGGGTCAAACCCGAGGAAGTGGTAGAGATGGAAACCCGCCTCACCGGCGCCGATGTTTCGCTCGAGCCGCTCAACGACGACGACGAGGATAGCTACGCTCCGATCGCCTACCTGGCCGCCGACCGCAGCGTCGAGCCGTCGGCGATCATTGAGCGCAAGGAGTACGACCGGCTGCAGGACGAGGGTCTGCGCAGTGCGCTGGAAAGCCTCGATGACCGCAGCCGCAACATCGTGCAGCGGCGCTGGCTGGTGGCCGACGGCGAGGAAGCCGCCACCCTGCATGAACTGGCCGCTGAATACGGCGTCTCGGCCGAGCGCATCCGCCAGATCGAAGTCAAGGCCATGCAGAAGATGAAGGGCAAGTTGCTCGCCGCTTGACCGATCCGGCGGCAAACCAAAGGGCAGCCCGCGGGCTGCCCTTTTCTTTCCTACTCGCCGGCCAGCAGTCGCCGCAGGTCCTGGGCCATGCGCTCGGGCGTTTCGCCGTGGCGGAAATACAGGCGCAGACGCCCCGAGGGATCGAAGACATAGGCGCCGGCCGTGTGATCCACGGTGTAGCTCGCCGGGTCGGC
Organism: uncultured beta proteobacterium; assembly: GCA_903908065.1. Taxonomy (GTDB): domain Bacteria; phylum Pseudomonadota; class Gammaproteobacteria; order Burkholderiales; family Rhodocyclaceae; genus Sulfuritalea. The sequence continues at coordinate 9,394 of CAIVQO010000017.1, forward strand.
ACCCGCCTGCTTGCGATAGAAGATCTTGAACTCGGCCGCCACCTTGGCGGTGGCGGCGGCATCGCCGTACAACCCTAGGAAAGAGGGATGGAAGGCGGGAACGTACTGGGCCAGGAGTTGCGGCGTGTCCCGCTCCGGATCGATGGTGACGAACAGCACCTGCACCCGCTGCGCGTCGGCGCCCAGGGTCGTCATCAACTCGCGCAGGCCACCCATCGTGACGGGACAAACATCCGGACACTGGGTGTAGCCAAAGAAAAGGACTACGGCCCGTCCCTTGAACTCGGCCAGGCTGTGCGGTTTCCCATCGTGTCCGGCAAGGGCAAGCTGCTTACCCCAGTCAACATCCTTGAGGTCGGTGCCGTTGAATTTCGGCGCCGGACCGCAGGCGCCAAGCAGGAGCGCCAGGCACAGCAAAAGGAGGCGCATCAGAACGGCAGGTAGTGGTCGACCAGCAGCGCGGCGAAAAGCAGGGCCAGATAGAAAATCGACCAACGGAAGCTGGCACGCGCGACGTCGTCCGAATATTCCCGCCACACCAGCCAGGCGTACCCGAGGAAGATCGAATCGAGCACCACCGCCGACACCAGATAGACCAGGCCCGACATGCCGATCAGGTAGGGCACGAAGGTGACCAGAGTCAGGCCGACGGTATAGAGAAAGACATGGCGACGGGTGTACTCCGCACCGTGCGTAACGGGAAGCATCGGCAGGCCAGCGGCGGCGTATTCCTTGGTCCGATACAGCGCCAACGACCAGAAATGCGGCGGCGTCCACACGAAGATGATCAGGAACAGCAGCCAGGCCTCTCCCGGGGCGTCGCCCGTCACAGCCGCCCAGCCGAGGACCGGCGGCATGGCACCCGAGGCGCCGCCGATGACGATGTTCTGCGAGGTGTTCGGCTTGAGAAACACGGTGTAGATCACCGCATAGCCGACGAAGGTGGCGAACGTCAGCCACATAGTGAATGGATTGACCCAGTAGTACAACAGGAACAAGCCAAGACCACCCAGCAAGCCGGAAACCACCAGCGTTTCCAGCGAATTGACCTCACCCAGCGGCAGCGGACGGCCACGCGTACGCGCCATCAGGGCGTCGATCTTCTGCTCGATCAGGCAATTTACCGCGGCGGCGGCGCCCGCCACCAAGGCGATCCCGATGGTCGCGGCCACCAGGATGCGCCAGGGCACCATGCCGGGGACCGCAAGGAACATCCCGATCACCGCGCAAAACACGATCAGCGAAACGACGCGCGGCTTGGTCAGCTGGAAATATTGGCGCAAACGGTGGGCGCCGCCATGCAATGCAAGGGCCGAGGTTTTCACGCTGGGATCAGAAAATGTTTTAAACCGAAAGTTGTCGCGAGTTTAGCACGCGCCCCGCCCCGGCACAGGCCTAGTGGGCTGCCAGCCGGGCGAACTCTGCGGCCAGCACGGCGGCCTGCTGGGGCGGCGGGAATACCGCCACCGGCCGCCCCCTGGGGTCGATCAGGTGAATCGCCGCGCCGTGGTCTACCGTGTAGGTGCGGGAGTCCTTTTCATCATGGCGGCGATACTCCACCTTTAGGGCATCGGTCAGCGGACGCAATGCCTCATCGCTGCCGCTGACGCCGATGAATGCCGCGTCGAAAGCAGCCAGGTAGTCGCGCAACAGTTCGTTGGTATCGCGGCGCGGGTCGACCGAGACAAATACCACGTTGAAAGTCGGAGCGGGTGACACGGCGATTGCCTTGATGTCCTTCATCAGCGCCAATGCGGTGGGGCAAATATCGGGGCACTGGGTGTAGCCGAAGAACATGAAGGTCCAGCGTCCGAGCAAGTCCGAATTGCGAAACTCCCCGCGCGGCCCCCGGAGCGTGAAATCGGGCAACGCGACGGCGTCTCGCGTTTCCATGACACGGGGGACTTGACCGGCGGGTGCCGGGCCGTTCGGCAGGCTGCACCAGGTCAGCACACCGCCCGCCAGTGCCAGTGTCAGGCCGCCCGCGACCAGCGCAGCAGCCGGATTGATCTTCATGCCGCCAAAGTACAAAGCGCCCCAGATGGGGCGCTTTGTATGGAACCGGATACTTGCTCAGCCCTTCTTGTATCCATACGGATGCCAATCCTCGCTCACCGACGGGGGAGATGGCCAGTTGCCATGGGGCGGCGGCGAAACTGTGCTCCACTCCAGCGACGGCGAATTCCATGGGTTGTCGCCGGCGGGCTTGCCGTTGATCGCGCCGAAGATCCAATTCAGCACAGCGAGGGCGAAACCGATGGCCAGAATCCCGGCACCTACGGTCATCCACTGGTGCGCGCTCTCAAACTGCGGGAAATGCGCGTAGTCGTAATAGCGACGGGGCATGCCCTTGACGCCGACGTCCATCATTATCCAGAAGACGATATTGACGCCGACGAAGGTCAGCCAGAAGCCCAGCTTGCCCCAGAACTCGTTGTACATCTTGCCCGTCATCTTCGGGAACCAGTGATAGACCCCGCCGAAGATGGCAAAGGTTCCGGCGACCGCCATCACATAGTGGAAGTGGCCCACCACGTAATAGGTATCGGAAACGCCGATGGTCAGCGAGGGTACCGCCAGCGGGATGCCGGTGAGGCCGCCGATCAGGAACAGGAACACGACGCCGAGGCCATACAACATGGGCGTATTGAACTCGATCGAGCCCTTGTAGAGAGTTCCGATCAGCCCGATCATCATCAGGCCGACCGGGATCGAGATCATCAGCGTGGTCACCATCTGGCCGATACGCAGCCAGTCGGCCATGCCGGAAACGTAGAGGTGATGTACCCATACCTCGCCGGCCAGCAGAACGATGCCGCCGACGCCGCCATACACCACCATCTTGTAGTTGAAAACGGCATTGCGCGCGTGCACCGAGATGATTTCATACACCACGCCGATGAAGGGCAGGAAAATGACGTACACCGCGGGGTGCGAGTAGAACCAGAACAGGTTCTGGTAAGTCAGCACGTCTCCGCCCTTGGTCGGATCGAAGAAGTTGGTGCCGAGATACTTGTCCATCGAAATCAGCGACACGGCCGTACCCAGCACCGGCACGAAGATCAGCTGCAGCACGAAGGCGGCCAGCGTACACCAGACGAAGATGTTGAGCTTGTTCAGCGTCAGGCCCGGCGCACGCATGTAGGCAACGGTCGTCAGGAAGTTCACTCCGCCGATGATCGAGGCGAAACCCAGGATAAGCACCGTGAAGCTGTACATCGCCGTGTTGCCGGTGGTAATCGTCGAGTAGGGTGGATAGCCAGTCCACATCACGTCCGGGGGGTCGGGAATGAAGAAGGTCAGCAGCGCGAGGATCACGCCGACGTAAAACAGCCAGACCGACAGCGCATTGACACGCGGGAAGGCCACGTCCTTGGCGCCGATCATCAGCGGAATACAGAAGTTGGCGAAGAAACCGGTCAGCGCCGGGATCTGGAAGCCGAGGATCATCACCGCGCCGTGGGTGTAAAGCCAGACGTTGTACTGGGACGGGTTGGCGGTGATGGTTGGGCCGATGGTAGAAAGCTCAGCGCGCATCAGCAGGGCCATGATGCCGGCCACGGCAAAAGCGGCGATCGAGCCGATCAGGTAAAGCACCCCGACGCGTTTGTGGTCGGTGGTGAAGATCCATTCCTTGAGGTTCATCGTCTGCGTCCTTGCTTCAGGTCTTTTTCGCCGCCGTCTTGGCGGGTTTGGTGGCGGTCGCCGGTACCGCGGCGGGGGCAGTGGCCGCGGCGAGGCTGGTTTCCTCGCCCTTCATCCAGGCGGCGTATTCCTCGGGTGCCTTGACGACGATGCGACCGGCCATGTAGCCATGCATTACGCCGCAATACTCGGCACAGGTGACCAGATGCTCACCCGGCTTGGTCGGGTTGAACCAGAGGTAGGTGATACGGCCCGGCATCGAATCTTCCTTGACGCGGAAGTCGGGAATGTAGTGGCTGTGCAAGGTATCGCGGCTGGTCATGCGCAGCACCACTGGCGTGCCGGCGGGGACCACCAGCTCATTCTGGGTGCGCACTCCGTTGGGGTAGGTGTAGTCCCAGCTGTACATGCCGGCTTCCAACTTGATTTCGAGGCGATTGGCGGGAACATCGCGGAAGGTATTCCACAACACCCAGCCATTGGCTGCCGTGTAAAGGTCGATCGAGAGGAAGACGAAGATCGGTATCACCACCCAGCCCACGGCCGATGCCGGCGACAGCTTGGGCGAGGCGCCCACTTCGTTGCCGGGACGCCGCCGCGCCTGCCAGATGAACCAGGCGGTGACGATGGCGAACAGTATGCCGATGATGGTGATATCGACGATCACCTCGTTCCAGAGATGGTCCCAATCGCGCGCCGGGTCAACCGTTTTGGGCTCCGACTTGGCGCCAGCGCCTGCGGCCCAGACAGGTGCCGCCAGCAGTAGCGCGGCCAGCCCTGCGGCGCCGCGCCTGATCTTGTCATGCATGCCTTTCCCCTTCGTTTCCCGTCATTCCTGCACTTCGCCGTGCCATGCGCCGGCGATAGACCCATGCTCCCAGCAGCATCAGCGTCAGCCCCATCACTAGGGAACCGACCCCCGCCAGCAGCGAGTAATTCAGTTGGTACCTGCCCTCGGCATAGTTGTAGCTGAAGCAGGCCCCCGTCAGCATGTCGAACACCGCCGTCGAATTGGAGATGCGCTCCCAATCGGCGTCGGTAATCGCCAGTTCCATCGTTCTTGCATCCATCCGCGCGCCGTAGATGTAGCGGGCGACGCGTCCTTCCGGCGTCAAAAACACCAACACGTTCGGATGCAGAAACGCCTTTGCCGCATCCGACCAGAAGAAGCGAAACCCGACCTCTCCCGCAAACCCTTCCACCGCGCCCGTCTTGACCACCGCATGGCGCCATCCCGCCTTGATCGCTTCCGCCGTCAGCCCTTCGCGGCCGGCCACGGCGCCCGTCTTGGCCACAAACTCCCTCGCCGTCACCGGCGAATCGCGCTTGTCGAAGGACACCGTGAGAACCCGGTAATCCTTGCCCAGCGCAAACCGCGTCACCTTTGCCAGCACCTTGGCTAGCTCTGCGTTCATCGTCGGGCAGCTTCCGTCACACCCGTAATACGACAACAGCAGGATCACCGGCTTGCCCAGCACTTCGGCGACCCGAAAATCCCTTCCTTCCTCATCCGTCAGCACGGTATCGCCGATCATCCGATTGCCGAGAAATCTCGGCTCGTCGATCTGCATCACCGATCCGTCGGGGATGCTGTTCTGCGTCGGCGCGGTGACCGCACGGGCCACCGGCACGAGCAGCGCAGCGGCGGCTACCAGTAATAAACCTGCGAAACGACGAAGAACCAAATGATGTCCACAAAGTGCCAGTACAGGCCGGCGGTACGCATGAAGCCCTCATCAATATCGCCTCGCATCACGGACGGCAGACCGGCCAGGAAGATCGCTAGGCCAACCACCACATGTGACCCGTGAAGGCCTGTGACGGAGAAGAAGACGGTACTGAAGGCGTTGGTGCTGATGGTGAATCCACTATGAATCAAATGCGACCACTCATACACCGACATGCCAAGAAAGCAGGCGCCGAGGACAATGGTCAACAGGTACCAGGTGCGGAAACCGGCCTTGTTACCAAGATGCAAAAGGTGCTCGGCATAGTGGATGGTCAACGAGGAAGCGACCAGGATGAAGGTCATCACTAGCGGCATGGTCCGGGGCAGCTCAACGTTGCCGGCCGGCGGCCAGACATCGACGTGCAGCTTGGTGTACCAGTAGCTGACGAAGAACGAGACGAAGATCATCGCTTCGGCAAGGATGAACCAGCCCATCGCGCCGTAGGAAAGGCCTTCGCCCTTGCCCATGGCCTCGCTGGTCCAGCCTGCAATCCCGGCGATGATCATGGGAATGCCCAGCCCCATGGCAAGAATTGCGGCGAAACCGTTGTGGTACACGAATTTGAAGGAAAAGGCGACGGCCAGGAACAGGATGCCGAAGCTGATGATGAAGGGATAGATGCTCGTATCCCAGTGGGCGTGGGCGTGTCCTTCGGCGTGATGGGCGTCGTGCGCCATTGCGTCTCCCTGTGTTGTCGCTTTGTTCTCGTCGTCGCCGGCGCGGAAAAATTCTTCGCGACGGTTGCCAGTCGAGCGATGTTAAAACATAATTGACCTAAATCAACTCCGCCGAATTATTTCAAGCTTCGGTAATTTTCGCAACCCGAATCAGGGGGAAGACAAAAAAATGAGCACCCAGCACCTGCTGGTCGCGCTGGCTTGCGCGACCTTGGCGACTTCGTCCTTCGCCGCGACGGCCAAGCCCGCCGGCAATCCGGCGGCCGGCCAGCAAAAATCCGCCGCCTGCGGCGGCTGCCACGGGCCGGACGGCAATAACCCACCCGAGATGTTCGCCGCAATCAAGGCGCCCAAGCTGGCCGGGCAAGTGCCGGAGTACATCGTCAAGTCGCTGCACGACTTCAAGGCGGCGCGACGCAGCAATGAAGTCATGAGCCCGCAGGCCCAGGCCGTTGCCGAGGCCGACATGGCCGATATTGCCGCCTGGTTCGGCAGCCAGAAGGTGCAACCGAATCCGGCGCAGAACAAGGAACTGCTGGCGCAGGGTGAAAAAATCTTCATGAAGGGCAAGGGACGCCCCGACGTGGTTGCCGCCTGCATCGGCTGCCATGCGCCCAAGGGCGCCGGCAACAAGGACTGGGCCAAGATCATGTCGAATCCGCCGGCAGTGCTGGCGCCGGCCATTGGCGGCCAGCATGCCGGCTACCTCAGCGATCAACTCAAGGCCTACAAGAGCGGCAAGCGCGCTACCGACCCCGCCAAGGTGATGCGCGATATTGCGGGCCGCCTTGACGACAGGGACATTGCCGCCGTCGCAGAGTACATCGCCACCCTCGGTCGCTGATTCGGCTTGCGTCAAACAAAAGGCCCGCGCCACGGCGCGGGCCTTTTGTTTGCGTGGATTGCCGGCTCAGGCCGCCAGCCCGGCGAGCAAGCTTTCATGCACGCCGCCGAAGCCGCCATTGCTCATCACCAGAATCTGGTCGCCGGAACGGGCATCGGCGCATACCGCCTGCACCAGGCTCGCCAGGTCATCGAAGCTGCGCGCCTTGGAACCCAGCGGCGCCAAGGCCTCGGCCGCATCCCAGCCCAGATTCGCCGCGTAGCAGTAGGTCGCATCCGCGTCGGCCAGGCTGGTCGGCAGCTGTGATTTCATGGTTCCCAGCTTCATGGTGTTGGAACGCGGCTCCAGTACGGCGAGTATCCTTGCCCGCCCGATCCGTTGCCGCAGGCCTTCAATGGTGACGCGGATCGCCGTCGGATGATGCGCGAAATCGTCGATCACCGTCACGCCGCGCACTTCGCCGCGGA
>CAIVQO010000018.1 GCA_903908065.1 uncultured beta proteobacterium
CTGGCGCGAATCTTCGCTGGCCTGGACATCGGCGATGGATGTTTGTTTGGAGGGTGCCATGGCTATGGATGGTGGGGGCTGGACGCCGCTTTTCAATGCCGAACTATACCATTATCCGACAGAAATAGTCGGTTATTGTGGCTTCGACGCCAGGCGCGACGATACGCTGCGCTCGATACCGGCTGCATCAAGGCCGAGTTCCGCCAGCAGCAGTGTCGTGTCACCGTGGTCTACGAAGTGATCCGGCAGCCCAAGGCGCAAAAGAGGTGTTTTGATGTCTGCGTTCTCGAGTGCCCGGGCAACCTCGGCTCCGGCACCGCCTATCAGGGCATTTTCCTCGATGCTCACGAGCAGCTCGTGTTCGGTGGCCAACTGTTGCACCAGGGTCGTGTCCAGCGGCTTGACGAAACGCATGTTGGCAACGGTGGCATCGAGCGCCTCTCCAGCCTTGAGCGCCGGACCCAGCATGGCGCCAAAGGCCAGCAGTGCGACGCGCTTGCCCTGACGGCGAATCTCGCCTTTGCCGACCGGTAGCGTGGAAAGGTCAGCCGGCACGGCAACCCCGGGTCCGCTGCCGCGCGGATAGCGCACGGCCGTCGGACAATCGAGCGTAAAGGCGGTTGACAGCATTTGCCGGCATTCGCGCTCATCGGCCGGCGTCATCACTACCATGTTCGGGATGCAGCTCAGGTAGGAAAGATCGAAGGCGCCGTTGTGCGTCGCGCCGTCCGCGCCGACCAGGCCGCCGCGGTCAATGGCGAACACCACCGGCAGGTTCTGCAGGGCGATGTCGTGGATCAGCTGATCGTAGGCACGCTGCAGGAAGGTGGAATAGATGGCTACGACGGGCTTCATGCCTTCGCAGGCCAACCCCCCGGCAAAGGTCACGGCGTGCTGCTCGGCGATGCCGACGTCGAAATAGCGTTGCGGAAACTCGCTGGCATATCGCACCATGCCGGAGCCCTCGCGCATCGCAGGCGTGATGCCGACCAGGCGTGTGTCCGCCTTGGCCTGGTCGCACAGCCAGTCGCCGAAGACCTGGGTGTAGGTGGGCTTGCCGCCGCCCTTGCCCTGCTCGATGCCGTTGGCGGCATCGAACTTGCTGACGCCGTGGTAAAGAATCGGATCGGCTTCCGCCAGCTTGTAACCCTGGCCCTTCTTGGTGATGACGTGGAGAAATTGCGGGCCGTTCAGCTTGCGCAGGTTCTGCAGGGTCGGGATCAAGGCATCGAGGTCGTGGCCATCAATTGGGCCGATGTAGTTGAAGCCGAATTCCTCAAACAGGGTTCCCGGCGAGATCATGCCCTTGACATGCTCCTCTACGCGGTTGGCGAACTCCAGTGCGTTGGGGATCGCCGACAGCATTTTCTCGCCGGCGCGGCGCGCGGCGTTGAAGGTGCCACCGGACAGCAGGCGTGCCAGGTACTTGTTCAGTGCACCCACCGGCGGCGAGATCGACATGTCATTGTCGTTGAGGATGACCAGCAGGTTGGCGTCGATCACGCCCGCGTTGTTCAATGCTTCGAATGCCTGCCCGGCGGACATCGCGCCGTCGCCGATGATGGCCACCACCCGCCGCTCCTCGCCCTTGTTGCGCGCGGCCACTGCCATGCCAAGCGCGGCAGAGATCGACGTGGAGGAATGGCCGACGCCAAAGGTGTCGTACTGGCTTTCGCAGCGCCGCGGGAAGCCCGAAACGCCATCCTTCATGCGCAGGCGTTCCATTCCCGCACGACGGCCGGTCAGGGCCTTGTGTGGGTAGGTCTGATGGCCGACGTCCCAAACGAGGCGATCGGACGGGGTGTCAAAAACATAGTGCAGCGCGACGGTCAGTTCTACCGTGCCGAGGTTGGACGAAAGGTGGCCGCCCGTCTTGGATACGGATTCGAGGAGGAAGGCGCGCAGTTCTTCTGCAAGTTGCGGCAGGCGCTCACGTTCCAGCCGGCGCAAGTCGGCTGGCGAATGTATGGTGTCAAGCAGGGGATGATTCATCAAAAAGTCCGGTCGACGATGTAGTCGGCAAGTTCGTGCAGGCGGATGGCGCCGGAGCCGAAGGTGGAAAGCGCCCGGTGGGCTTCCTCGCGCAACTCGCCGGCGAGTGTCTTCGCCTCCCTGACGCCAAGAATGCTGACGTAGGTCGGTTTGTTCTGTGCGGCATCCTTGCCCGCTGTCTTGCCGAGGACTTCGCTGCTGGCTTCGGCATCCAGGATGTCGTCGACCACCTGGAACAGCAGGCCAATCCGGTTGGCGAAATGACTCAGGTGTTCCAGGGCGTCGGGGGCCGCCTCGCCGCAATGTGCGCCGAGCAATACGGCGGCGCGAATCAGCGCGCCGGTCTTGTGGATGTGCATCAGCTCGAGTGCGCCGATGTTCAGTTGCAGGCCGACCGAGGCAAGGTCGATCGCCTGGCCGCCGGCCATGCCGCGCGAGCCGCTTGCGGTGGCCAGCAGCTGGATCATTTCCAGCTGGCGGGCCGGGCCGACTCCCGGCAGTCGCGCGGCGAGCCCCTGGAACGCAAGGGTCTGCAAGGCGTCACCGACCAGCAAGGCAGTCGCGTCGTCGTAGGCTTTGTGGCAACTGGGTTTGCCGCGTCGCAGGTCATCGTCGTCCATGCAGGGCATGTCGTCGTGCACCAAGGAGTAGGCGTGAATCAGTTCCACCGAGGTCGCAGGAGCATCCAGCAGGCTGGCATCGGCCCCGAAGATCGCGCCGGCGGCGTGGCAGAGCAGCGGGCGAACCCGCTTTCCGCCGCCCAGCACGGAATATCGCATCGCCTGGTGCAACCTCGACGGCACGATCTCGGCGGCCGGCAGCACGGCTTCCAATGCCGATTCCGTGCGTTGCTGGATGCCGTTCATCCAGGTCGGGAAATCCATGTGTGCTCAGCCTTCCCTGTTGCCGTTGCCGGCTTGCCCATCGCCTGGATCGAAGTCGCGCAATTCCCCACCTTCCAGGATCCGAATCTGGCGTTCGGCCGCATCCAGGGTTCCGCGGCAATGTTTCAACAGCTCCATGCCACGCTGATAGGCATCGAGCGACTCCTGAAGCGGCATCTTGCCGGCTTCCATGGCATCGACGATGGCTTCCAGTTCGGCGACCGCCTGCTCAAAGCTGGGTGTCGGCGGGGCGGCCTCGGCAGAGGGGGAAGCAGGGTTTGGGATCTTGGCCATGAATGCAGCCTTGGCCCAACAAGGTGACCAGCGGCGCGAAAAAACGTAAAAATAGCCTAAGGTGGCGTCTCCGGTCAAATTGGATAAAATGATAGTCCCTGAAGATGCTGTGTTTTCGGGGCTTTCGCACCTATCCTTTCGTTTCCGGTTTCCGGGTAAAACTTCTTGGAGGTTGGGAATCATGTCCGATGTCGGCGCCCGCGCACTGCTCCAGCCGGGCAAGTCGCAGTTTCCGGTTGAGTGGTATTTCGACGAAAAGCTTTTCGAACTGGAGAAAAAGCTCATCTTCGATGCCGGACCGGGCTACGTCGGCCATGAGTTGATGGTTCCCGGGATGCATGACTACCGGTCCCAGGAATGGAACGACCACGGTCGCCTGCTGACGCATCAGCCAGACGGCTACTACGAGATGTCCAACGTCTGCCGTCATCGCCAGGCCATCATGCTGCAGGGTTCGGGCAATGCGAAGAATATCGTCTGCCCGATCCATCGCTGGACCTACGACGCCGGCGGAGAACTGATCGGCGCACCGCATTTCCCCGCCAATCCCTGCCTCAACCTGGCCAAGCAAAAGCTCGAGAACTGGCAAGGCCTGCTGTTCAAGGGCCCTCGTTCAGCAAATGCCGACCTGGCCGGGATGAAGGTGGCGAGTGAGCTGAAGTTCGACGGCTACAAGCTGGACCACGTCGAGCTGCACCAGTGCAATTACAACTGGAAGACCTTCATCGAGGTCTACCTCGAGGACTACCACGTCGTGCCCTACCACCCGGGCTTGGGTAGTTTCGTCACCTGCGATGACCTGACCTGGCAGTTCGGCGACTGGTACTCGGTGCAGCGCGTCGGCATCACCTCGCTGGCCAAGCCGGGTTCGGCCACCTACAAGCAGTGGCACAAATCGGTGCTCGACTACTACAACGGCCAGCTGCCGCCGCACGGGGCGATCTGGCTCACCTACTACCCGAACATCATGGTCGAGTGGTATCCGCACGTGCTGGTGGTGTCGACGCTGATTCCTCAGGATGTCGATCGCACCATGAACGTGGTCGAGTTCTACTATCCCGAGGATATCGCCCTGTTCGAACCGGATTTCATCAAGGCCGAGCAGGCAGCCTACATGGAAACCGCGATCGAGGACGACGACATCGGCGAACGCATGGATCGTGGCCGGCACGCTTTAATGAAGCAGGGGCGCAGCGAAGTCGGCCCCTACCAGTCGCCGATGGAAGACGGCATGCAGCATTTCCACGAGTTCTATCGCCGCGTGATGGCAGAGCACCTCTGAGCAAGGAGACATGGAGCGGGCGCCGGTTCAGGCCGGCGCCCGTTTCTTTTTTATGCAATCCCTCTGGATGGTTGCGGCGAGCCTGCTCTTCGCCTGCATGGGTGTCTGCGTCAAGCTCGGCGCGGCGCACTTTTCTCCCGCCGAACTGGTGTTCTGGCGCGGTTTCGTCGCCACGCTGCTGATCGGGGCCTATGTCCTGTTCCGCCGGCTGCCGCTGGCGACGCCGCATGCGCGCACCCATGTCGTGCGCGGACTCTCAGGCTTTGTTTCGCTGGTGATGTACTTCTACGCGATCGCGATGATCCCACTGGCGGCGGCGGTGACCTTGAATTACACCTCCCCCCTTTTCCTGGCGGTCTTGCTGGTGCTGTGGGCCGGAGAGCCGGTACGACGCGGCTTTCACGTTGTGCTGGCGGCGGGCTTCGTCGGCGTGGTCATGCTGCTGCAGCCGACGCTGGCCCGCGAACAGTGGCTCGGTGCGGTGTTCGGCCTCGGCTCGGGAATCATTTCCAGCGTTGCCTACTTCAATGTGCGCCGCCTGGGGGAACTGGGCGAGTCGGAGTGGCGCACCGTATTCTATTTTTCCGCGCTGTCGGCGATTGGCGGTTTGCCCTGGTTGCTTTCCGCCGGGCCGTTCCACGCCATTGACCTGCGTGGCTGGCTGCTGTTGCTCGGTGTCGGCGGCTTCGGCGTGCTGGCCCAGTTATGCATGACAGCCGCCTACAAGCGAGGCAAGACGCTGACCTCGGCCAGCCTTGCCTACAGCACCGTGGTCTTCTCCAGCCTGTTCGCCATGTTGCTGTGGGATGAAACGCTGTCCTGGCTGGGCTGGGCCGGTGTGGCCCTGATCGTTGCCAGCGGCGTGGCGGCTACCGCCATGTCGCGCCGTACCGACACCGAGTCGGTCATCGACTGAAACGCAAAGGGCCGCAACCCTTGCGGGCGGCGGCCCTGGTTGGCGGAACCGGATGCTTTAGTCGATGGCGAGCGATGTCGAAGGTTTCTTCGGCGTCGATTGCTTGCCGTCGTCCTTGGCCTTGTCGCCCGGACAGGCCCAGACGGACGCGGCAGACAGCGAAAACAGTACGGCGAACAGGGTGGCAAGTCGTTTCATGGCTTTCTCCGTTGGGGTGGCGGAGAATCTAAGCTAGGCTTTTGTTCCGCGAAAATCAAGTCGCGGTGCATCATCGACTCATGCGTGTGCGGCTGCCTGGCCCGCCAACCGCCCGCTGAGTATGCAGCCGCCGAGGAAGCTTCCTTCCAGCGCCCGCAGGCCGTGCATGCCGCCGCCGCCGAAGCCGGCCGCCTCGCCTGCCGCGTAGAGGCCGGGAATCGCTTGTCTGGCGCCATCCAGTACGCGGCACTGCAGGTCGGTTTGTATCCCGCCCAGGCTCTTGCGGCTGATGATGAACTCGCGGATGGCCAGCAGGGGCCCTGCCTTCGGGTCGAGGATGGGCTGGAACTTGCACGTGCGCAGGCGGTCGCCTTTCCAGTGGCGGACATAGGCGATGCGGCGCAGTTGCTCGTCGTTGTGGAAGGTCTGGCCGCGCGCGATCTGCGCGTCATAGGCTTCGACAGCGGAGCGCACCTGCTCCAGCTTCACCGCATCGTCGCCCTGCAGTGCGTTCATCTTCGCCACCAGCTCGGGCAGGTCGCGGCCGGTAACCACGTCTTCGTAGCCATGCGTCAGCTCGTCGTAAAGCCATTGGTTGCCGAACAGCAGGTCGCGCAGGAAGGCGAGCTTCTTCTTCTCGCGGATCGAGGGATTGTGTTCGGCGCCGGATACCGCGAGTTCTTTGATCGCGATGGACTTGTTCATCAGCTGCCAGGAATACTGGCGCTCCGTGGCGCACACTTGGGCCACCAGGTCGCGGGTGTCGAAGCCGGTCACCAGCGGCATCGGGCCGATGCGGCGTCCGCTCCAGTCCAGCCAAAGCGCCGAGCGCGGCGGCACGATGGAAAGCCCGTGGTCGGTTTTGCGCGGGTGCGGATGGCGGATCCCCGCAGCGTAGTTCCACATCTTGTCGAGGTGGGTCAGGCTGCCGCCGACGGCACCCACCGCGTCATGCAGGCGGCCGTCGGCATAGCGGTGCGAGCCGTTCAGGATCACCGGCGGCGGTGTCCGCCAGTCGCGATGCCAGTGCCGGCGCACGCGCTCCAGGTTGCCGTTGAAGCCGCCGGCGGCAACGATCACGGCGCCTGCCATCAGCTCGAACGGTTTGCCGTCGGCCTCGCCGACGCCGCGGCAACCGGTGACCGTGCCGTTGGCGCTGACCAGTTCCTCGATACGCTGGCCGAAGCGGATTTCCAGGTTGGCGCGGCGTGGATGGCCCTCGAGCGTCGCGATCAGGCGCAGCGCGAGTTCGCGCCCGGTGCCCCAGACGATGTGGAAGCGAGGAACGGAATTGCCCGGCGTGTATAGGCCGCGCTCGATCCAGTGCGGCGCGGGCAGGAAACCGACACCGCGCGCGCGCAACCAGAGGCCGACATCGTCATGGCAGCGATGGGTATAGGCTTCGGCCCAGGCATTGGGCCAATGGTCGGCCGGATCGAGCTCGCCAAAGGCGCGCCAGTCGGCCAGCGCGAGCTCGGGCGTGTCGCGGATTCCTGCACGGCGCTGTTCGGGAGTGCCAACCAAAAAAATGCCGCCAAAGCTTTCCTTGGCCAGGCCACCGAAGTTCTCGGCCGCATCGCGGTCCAGCATCACTACCTTGCGCCCTGCATCGAGCAATTCCAGGCTGGCGCAAATGCCGGCAATCCCACCACCGATGACGATTACATCGCTCACTCGAGGCTTCCTCCGTCATTATTTTTTCGAGTTTATCCCGAAACGCCGAAGTCGCCGGCTTGGCAAAAGCCCGGCGAAACGAATAAGCTGCGTCCTCTCATGGCTTCCAGAATCCCCCGCGTACTTGGCTACCTGTGCTGGCTGCTGCTTGCTGCCGACACTTTGGCTCAGGAAAATCCGCCCGCTGGCATTACTCCTGACAATGTGCCGGCCGCCCGCGAGCGCGCCAAGGAGATACGCGCCGCAGCAGAGCGCCGATTCCAGTCGGAAAAGGCCGATTGCAACACCCGGATGATTGCCCTGGGTTGCCTGACTGCGGCACAGGAAAGGCGTGCTGCCTCTACGCGCGAGGCCGAAGCGCTGCAAAAGGAAGCGGCGCGCGTCGAACGCGAGGACAGGCAGGCGAAGCTTGCCGACAAGGAGGCCCGACGGGCGGCGAAGGATCGCGAGGAGGCGATCGGCCGTCCGCAGGCGGAGGCGAATCATCGCGAAAAGGAAGCCCAGCGAGCGGCCGAGCGTGAGCAGCGCGAATCCGATGCGCAAGCGCGACTTGAAAGTCAGCGTGGGAAAGTTGCCGCTGAACGGGAGGCGAAGCTGCGCAAGATCGAGGAACGCCGCAAGGAGGATGCGCAGCGGGCCAAGGCGGCTCCCGAGGCCGCCCGAAAACGTGCCGAGCGCGAGCGCAAATATGCCGAGAAGGCTGCCCGCATCGAGCAGCGGAAAAAGGATTACGAGTACAAGCTCAAGGCGCGCGAGGCGGAGAAGGCTGCCGAGGAGGCGCGGCGCAAGGCGGCCGAGGCGAAGAAGTGATTTCGCGCAAGTACCTCTACCTGATTGCCCTGGCGCGCGAGAAGCACTTCGGTCGCGCCGCGGCAGCCTGCCACGTCTCGCCCTCGACCCTGTCGGCGGCGATCCGCGACCTCGAGACCGAACTCGGCGTAGCCGTGGTCGAGCGCGGCAAGCAGTTCGCCGGCCTGACACCCGAAGGCCGCAGCGTGGTCGAGTACGCGCAGCGCATGGCGGCCAGCGCTGAGGGCCTCAAGCAGGAACTCGCCAGCCTGCGCGACGGCCTCACCGGGCGCTTGCGCCTCGGTGTGATCCCCACCGCGCTGACGGTGGTGGCGGCACTTACCTCGTCCTTCGCCCGGCGCCATCCACATGTCACAGCAGAGGTGTTGTCGCTCGCCACCGACGAGATCCTCGGCCGCCTGCGCCGCTTCGAACTGGATGCCGGCATCGTCTATGTCGAGTCGGCGCGTGCCGCCGGCCTGGAGGTGGTGCCGGTCTGGCACGAGCGCCACGTGCTGCTGACCGGTGCCGCCGGACGCTTTGCCGGCCGCGACAGCGTCACCTGGGCCGAAGCGGCCACCGCGCCGCTGGCCCTGCTGACGCCGGACATGCAGAACCGCAAGACCATCGACGCGGTGTTTTCAAGAGTCGGCGCCGAGGTCACGGCGATGCTGGAGACCAATTCCATCGTCAGCATCCTGGCCCACGTCGGTTCGGGCCACTGGTCCTCCATCGTGCCGCGCGCCGTGCTGGAACAGGTCGGCACGCCGCCCGGCGTGGTGGCCATCGAACTGGTCGAGCCGGCCGTGGATTGGGCCACGGGACTGGTCACCCTGGCGCGCGATCCGGCGCCGCCGATGGTGGCGGCGCTGGTGGTCGAGGCCAAGGCGCTGGCCGAGTCGTTCGAGAAACCCGCATAGGCCTTCGGCTTTTTTCGCTTTCCCTGCCGCCGCCGGCGCGGTACAAAGCGGAATGGACGCCATCCTCGATCCCATCCTGGCCGCTTGGCGCGATCGCCCGGGCGCCTTGCTGCCGGTGCTGCACGCGGTGCAGGACGCGCTGGGCCACGTTCCCGCCGCGGCGGTGCCGGAAATAGCCGCGGCGCTGAACCTGTCGCGCGCGGAAGTGCATGGCGTGATCAGCTACTACCACCATTTCCGGCAGGAGCCGCCGGGCCGCCACGTGGTCCGCGTCTGCTGCGCCGAGGCCTGTCAGGCGGTCGGCGCCGAGGCCTTGGCCGAGCATGCGCGTACTCGCACCGCCGAAAGTGGCGTGAAGGTAGAGCCGATGTATTGCCTCGGCCTGTGCGCCTGCGGGCCGGCCGTGCAGGTCGACGAGGCGGAGCTGCATGCTGCGGTGACGCCGGCGAAGTTCGATGCGTTGCTGGCGCGGCTGGAGGCTGGCCAATGAAAGCTACGGTCTACGTACCCGGCGACGCGGCGGCGCTCGCGCTGGGCGCCGATGGCGTAGCGCAGGCCATAGCCGCCGAGGCCGCGGTGCGCGGCATTGCCCTGCGCCTGATGCGCAACGGCTCGCGCGGCATGGTCTGGCTTGAGCCGCTGGTCGAAGTGGCGACGCCGCAGGGGCGCATCGCCTACGGCCCGGTGACCGTCGATGCCGTCGCCAGCCTGTTCGAAGCCGGCTTCCTTTCCGGCGCTGCGCATCCGCTGTGCCTCGGCGAGACCGTGCAGATCCCCTGGCTCGCCCGCCAGGCGCGGTGCGTGACGCGCCGCCTGGGCGTGGTCGATCCGAAATCGCTGGCCGACTACATCGCGCGTGGCGGCGGCGAGGGCCTGCGCAAGGCGCGCGCCATGGCGCCGGCCGAGGTGGTTCGGGCCATCACCGATTCCGGCTTGCGCGGGCGCGGCGGTGCCGCCTTCCCGGCCGGCATCAAGTGGCGCACGGTGCTCGAGACGGCGGCGGCGCAGAAGTACGTCGTCTGCAATGCCGATGAGGGCGATTCGGGCACCTTCTCCGACCGCATGCTGATGGAAGGCGATCCCTACTGTTTGCTGGAAGGCATGGCGATCGCCGCGCACGCCGTCGGCGCGACGCAGGGCTACATCTACGTCCGTTCCGAGTACCCGCAGGCGATCGCTGCCCTGGAGGCCGCCCTGGCCGCCGCCGGCGATTTTCTCGGCGGCTTCCGTGTCGACGTGCGCAAGGGCGCCGGTTCCTACGTCTGCGGCGAGGAGACGGCGCTGCTGGAAAGCCTCGAGGGCCGGCGCGGCATCGTCCGCGCCAAGCCGCCGCTGCCTGCCGTGGCGGGCCTCTTCGGCCGGCCGACGCTGATCCACAATGTCATCACCCTGGCCAGCGTGCCCGACATCCTCGCCGGCGGCGCCGCGGCCTACCGCGAGCAGGGCACGGGCCGCTCGCGCGGCACGCTGCCCTTCCAGCTCGCCGGCAACATCCGCCGCGGCGGCCTGGTTGAGCTGCCCTTCGGCCACACCTTGCGCGAACTGCTCTACGACTACGGCGGCGGTTCGCGCTCGGGCCGGCCCCTGCGCGCCGTCCAGGTCGGCGGGCCGCTCGGCGCCTACCTGCCCGAGGCGCAATTCGACACGCCGCTCGACTATGAAGCCTTCGCCGCCATCGGTGGCGGCCTGGGCCACGGTGGCATCGTCGCCTTCGACGACACGGTGGACATGGCGAAGCAGGCACGCTACGCGATGAAGTTCTGCGCCGTCGAATCCTGCGGCAAGTGCACGCCCTGCCGCATTGGCTCGACGCGCGGCGTCGAGGTCATCGATCGCATCCGCGCCGGCGATGCCGGGCAGATTACGTTGCTGGAAGATCTGTGCGAAACCATGGTCTACGGCTCGGCCTGCGCCATGGGCAGCATGACGCCGATTCCCGTACTCTCCGCCCTGCGGCATTTCCCGGGAGATTTCGCATGAACGCCCCGAACGAGATTCGAATCGACCCGCGAAAAGTCGGCGCTGGTGGGACGGTGACACTGGAGATCGACGGCGTCGCCGTCACGGTGCCGGCTGGCACACCGCTGCTGCGCGCCGGTGTCGAGGCCGGCGTGATGATCCCCAAGCTGTGCGACGCCGAGGGCCTCAAGCCCTTTGGTTCCTGCCGCCTGTGCCTGGTCGAGGTCGAAGGCCGCAAGGGCTATCCCTCGTCCTGCACCACGCCGGCCGAAGCCGGCATGAAGGTGCGCACCCAGTCGCCGCAACTGGCGAAGCTGCGGCGCAACGTCATGGAGCTCTACATCTCCGACCACCCGCTCGACTGCCTGACCTGTGCCGCCAACGGTGATTGCGAGCTGCAGGACATGGCCGGCGTGGTCGGCCTGCGCGAAGTGCGCTACGGCGTGGGTGACGCCAAGCCGGGCGAGAACCATTTCACCGCAGCGACGAGGGATGAATCGAATCCCTATTTCAGCTACGACCCCGCCAAATGCATCGTCTGCAACCGCTGCGTGCGTGCCTGCGAGGAGATCCAGGGCAGCTTCGCCATTACCATCACTGGCCGCGGTTTCGGCTCGCGCGTTACGGCCGGGCAGGGCGAAACCTTCATGGCCTCGGACTGCGTCTCCTGCGGCGCCTGCGTCAAGGCCTGCCCGACGGCGACGCTGGTCGAGAAGACCGTGATCGAGATGGGCCAGGCCGAGCGCCGCGTGCGCACCACCTGCGCCTACTGCGGCGTCGGCTGTGCCTTCGACGCCGAAATGAAAGGCGAGCAGGTGGTGAGGATGGTGCCGGCCGACGCGGGGCGCGCCAACGAGGGCCACGCCTGCGTCAAGGGCCGCTTCGCCTGGGGCTACGCGACGCATCCGGACCGGATCACGAAACCCATGATCCGCGAGCGCATCACGGACCCCTGGCGCGAGGTAGGCTGGGAGGAGGCGCTGGCGCACACCGCGCGCGAGTTCCGCCGCATCCAGCACAAGCACGGCACCAATTCGGTCGGCGCCATCGTCTCCAGCCGTTGCAGCAACGAAGAGGACTACCTGGTGCAGAAGCTGGTGCGCGCGGCTTTCGGCAACAACAACGTCGACACCTGCGCCCGCGTCTGCCATTCGCCGACCGGCTACGGCCTCAAGCAGACGCTGGGCGAGTCAGCGGGCACGCAGACCTTCCGCTCCATCGAACACGCCGACGTCATTGTGGTGATCGGCGCCAACCCGAGCGACGCCCACCCGGTGTTCGCCTCGCGCCTCAAGCGCCGTGTGCGCGAAGGTGCGAAGCTGATCGTGATCGACCCGCGTGCCATCGACCTGGTAGCTTCGCCCCACGTGCGCGCTGCCCACCACCTCCAGCTACGGCCCGGCACCAACGTCGCGGTGTTGTCGGCGATGGCCCATGTCATCGTCACCGACAACCTGGTGGACGCGGAGTTCGTCGCCGCGCGCTGCGAAACGAAAGCCTATGCCGACTGGCGCGAGTTCGCCGCGCGGCCGGAGAATTCGCCCGAGGCGCTCGAGGCGGCGAGCGGTGTGCCCGCCGCCGAGGTCCGCGCCGCGGCGCGCCTGTATGCCACGGGCGGCAACGCGGCGATCTACTACGGGCTGGGCGTCACCGAGCACGCCCAGGGCTCGACGGCGGTGATCGCCATCGCCAACCTGGCCATGGCCACCGGCAACGTCGGCCGCGAGGGCGTCGGCGTCAATCCGCTGCGCGGCCAGAACAACGTCCAAGGCTCCTGCGACATGGGCAGCTTCCCGCACGAGCTGCCGGGCTACCGCCACGTCTCCGACACGACC
This sequence comes from uncultured beta proteobacterium, assembly GCA_903908065.1. Lineage (GTDB taxonomy): Bacteria > Pseudomonadota > Gammaproteobacteria > Burkholderiales > Rhodocyclaceae > Sulfuritalea. Next base: position 12,744 of record CAIVQO010000018.1, read on the forward strand.
ACGCGCTCGCTGTTCGAGCAGGCCTGGGGCGTGACCATCCAGCCCGAGCCCGGGCTGCGCATCCCCAACATGCTCGATGCCGCGCTCGACGGCAGCTTCCGCGGCCTCTATTGCCAGGGCGAGGACCCGGTGCAGTCCGACCCCAACACCGGTCACGTCGTCGCTGCACTGGAGGCGATGGAGTGCGTGGTGGTGCAGGACCTGTTCCTCAGCGAAACCGCGAAGTACGCCCACGTCTTCCTGCCCGGTTCCTCTTTCCTCGAGAAGGACGGCACCTTCACCAACGCCGAGCGGCGCATTTCGCGCGTACGTCGCGTCATGCCGCCGCTGGCCGGCAAGGCCGACTGGGAGGTGACGCAGGACCTCGCCAATGCGCTCGGCTACCCGATGGCCTACACGCACCCGTCCGAGATCATGGACGAGATCGCGCGCCTGACGCCGACCTTCGCCGGCGTCAGCTACGACAAGCTGGAACGCCTGGGGTCGATCCAGTGGCCCTGCAACGCGGCGGCACCCGAGGGCACACCGACCATGCACGTCGATAGCTTCGTCCGTGGCAAGGGACGCTTCCTGCCGACGCAATACGTGCCGACCGAGGAGAAGGTGACACGCCGCTTCCCGCTGCTGCTGACCACGGGCCGCGTTCTGTCGCAATACAACGTCGGGGCGCAGACGCGCCGTACTGCCAACACCGACTTCTACGCCGCCGACCGGCTGGAGATCCACCCGCACGATGCCGAGGAGCGCGGCATCCGCGAGGGCGACCGCGTCGCGATCGAAAGCCGCGTCGGCCGCACCGTGCTGCCGGCGACCGTCACCGAGCGCGTGGCGCCGGGCGTGGTCTACACCACCTTCCATTTCCCCGAGTCGGGCGCCAACGTCATCACCACCGAGAACTCCGACTGGGCCACCAACTGCCCCGAGTACAAAGTGACTGCGGTGCAAGTGGCGCGCGGGTCATGAAGACGAGTTCGCAACGCACCGTCTGGCGCGAGGGCCGAGAGGGCAGCGATGAACTGGCCGAGGAAGTGCCCGTCGCCTTCGAGTACAACGGCATCAGCCACGCCGTGATGCTGGCGACGCCGGCCGACCTCGAGGATTTCGCCGTCGGCTTCAGCCTTTCCGAGGGCATCGTCGCCGGTCGCGGCGACATCTTCGGCATCGAGGTCGCCGAGGCGGCGAACGGCATCACCCTGCAGATCGAGATCGCCGGTGGCGATTTCATGCGCCTCAAGGAGCGCCGCCGCAGCCTGGCCGGGCGCACCGGCTGCGGCCTGTGCGGCACCGAGAGCCTGACGCAGGTGCTGCGCGACATCGCGCCCTTGCCGGGTAGAACGGAATTCCCGGTCGAAGCGCTCTACGCCGGCATGGCGGCGCTGCCGGCACGGCAGGCGCTGCAGCAGGCCACCGGCGCTGCCCATGCCGCCTGCCGCGTTACACGTGACGGTTGCGTCGGCCTGGTGCGCGAGGATGTCGGTCGCCACAATGCGCTGGACAAGACACTGGGCGCCATCGTGCGCGAAGGTATCGATGCCTCCGTCGACGCGCTGATCATCACCAGCCGCGCCAGCCTGGAAATGGTGCAGAAGGCTGCGGCGCTGCGCATCGGCACCTTGGCCGCGGTTTCGGCGCCGACCGCCGCCGCAGTGCGCCAGGCACAGCAGCTCAACCTGGCGCTGTACGGTTTCCTGCGTGGTGAGCGCTGCGTCGCCTACACCGAGCCGCTGCGCGCGGAGGCCGCGGCATGAAGCTCGACAAGCTGATCAGCATGGCCAACCAGATCGGCGCCTTCTTCGAGGCCATGCCGGATCGCGAGCAGGCCGTCGCCGACATCGCCAACCACCTGCAGAAGACCTGGGAGCCGCGCATGCGACGCGAGATCCTGGCCTGCCTCGGCACGGCCGACGAGGAAGCGCTGAAGCCGCTGGTGCGCGAGGCGCTGCGCCGCTTGTAAAAGTCGGCGCCGGTACTACGGTGCTGCGGTGGGTGAGGACCCTGCCAGGCAGTCGCGATGCTCTGCGGCGGTGCCGGCGACGTGGCCGGCCCACCAGAGGCAGAGGAAGGACTGTAGTTCCTGCCGGTCGAAGTTTTCGGTGGTGACGATCTCGTCGGCCAGGAAATCGAACTCCTCGACTTCGTAGCGCAGGTCGTCCAGCCCGGCATAGCCCTTGGCCGATAGCAGGACCTCCTCGGCGGCGAAGTGGGCGCGGGCGAGCGCCATCAATTCCGCGAAAGCCTGGTCGAAGCGGCGGTCGGCCTCGGAGTCGGTATCGGGGGCAGCGAGGCAATCTCCCAGCGCGTTGCAGCGGGCCATGATGTCCCGGTGCTGGCCATCGAGATCCGCATTGCCCACACTGTGACGCGGATCCCATTCGACGCGGTTTGGCACGGTCAGAATCCCAACGATTCGACAACAGCAACGAGGTCGGCGAAGCTTGCCGACTCAAGTTTTTTGGCCAGCGCAGCCTTGTCCAGCCCCTCGCATTCGAAGCGGGTCAGGCTGACTTCGAAAGGCAGTTCGCGGATCTCCAGCGGCGACATGAAACCGATGTTGCAGATGTGGGCGATGCAGCGGCGCTCCGGCTCGCTAAGTTCGAGCCCGTGGTGGCTGAGCAGTTCCATGTAGCGTTCGGCGGTGCGGTTGAGGCGGCCGCTGATCTCCATGGTGTTCTTCAGGCCGTCGGTGTGGATCGCCAGCGGCGGGCCGAAGAAGACCGGCGTCTTGCCGACGTGGCGCGTCTTTTCGTCGCGCGTCAGCGCCGGGGCGACCCAGGTCGGGTCGCCACGGACGGGCTTCTCCGGCGTGTCGGACATCAGTGCGGAATCGGATGCAGCTTCTCGTGGTCGGCGTTGGCCATGCCCCGCGGCAGCTGGGGCGAGGGCTCCGGCTGCAGCTGAACGAAGCCGCGGTTGCGAGCGCCGTCCTGCACGTTGTGCGGGTTGTGGCACTCGGTGCAGGTGAACCAGCGCTTCTTGCCGGTGCTGACGAATTCGCCGATGCGCTTACCGTGGATGCCGTCGCGCCAGTCGCGCAGCTTGTCGCCGTGGCACTTGCCGCACAGCAGCTGGGGTTGGTCGAAACTGATCGGGTCGCCCCAGTGGTCGACCAGCTTGTTGCGCTGGGTCGTGTGGTGGCAGTCCATGCACCAGATGCGGCCACGGCCGTGCTGCAGGTTCGCCAGGTCGGGCACCATCGCCGCCATGGTCGGCACGGGGGCCGGCTTCTTGTCCTTCGGCAGGACGGGCGGGGTGAACTTGGGACCGACGCCGTTGTGGCAGGACACACCGCATATCGGCATCAGCGCCAGCTTCTCGGAGCGCGGCTTGACCACGGCCAGGCCTTCGGGAATGTCCATCTGCGGCATCTTGCCCATCGGTACCGTGCCATCGAAGGGGTCGCCATACCAGAGCGCGGCGCCGGTGGTGGGCGAGCACTTGACGTTGGGCCAGCCGGGCTTGATTTCGCGCTGGGTGACTTCCGAGGCGCCCTTGCGGCTTTCGAAGCAGTCGACCGGTGCCTTGGCGGCGGCTTCCTTGGGCGGCTCTGCGGTCTTTTCCGCGGCGGAAACGGCGTAGTAGGCGCCGCCGCAGAGGGCCAGGATCAGGGATACGGTTGCGAGCTTTCTCATGATGGCAGTCTCACTTGGCGGCGGCCACGGGGCCGCCGTACTTGATCTCGCCCTGGAGGATGCCGATGGCGCCCTTGAACAGGATGGTCAGGATGAAGAAGCCGAAGGACCAGATGCCCAGCGTCATCATCACTTCGACGAAGCTCGGGTAGTACTCGGCCACTTCACCGATAGGCGTCGGGATGAAGCCGGGCACGATCAGGCCCATGCCCTTTTCGATCCAGATGCCGGCGAAAGCCATTACGCAGGGTATCGGCAGCAGCTTGAAATCGTTGCGGAAGCGAGGAATCAGGAACAGGATGAAGGCGCCGATCATCAGCACCACGGAGCTCCAGAACCAGGGCACCAGCTTGGTCAGCCCGTGCAGGCCGAACATCAGGTAATAGAGGCCGTTGGCGTGTTCGGTGCGCGCATAAAGCTCGACCACGATTTCCGACATGGTGAGGAAGATCGCCAGTCCCAGGCACCAGGTGACGATGGTGGTCAGCAGCTTGATCGCGCTGTCATCGACCCAGAACTTGGTGTTGTTGCGCACGATCATGAAGATCAGGATGATCAGCGCCGGGCCCGCCGCAAACGCGGTGGTGATGAAGCGGATCGGCATCATGCTGTGGAACCACATCGGACGCGCCGGCATGGTCGAGATCAGGAAGGCTGTCACGGTGTGGATCGACAACGCCCAGACGATGGCCACCCAGACCAGCGGGATGAACCACTTCTTGTTGATTTCGCCGCCGGTGTACTTCACCCACAGGTAGTAGAAGCCGCAGATGAAGTTAAGCACCAGGTAGCCGTTCAGCACCAGCACGTCCCAGCCCAGCATCGAGTGCGGGAAGTTGTAGATGCCGATGATCGGGATCATGTGCCACAGCCGGTCGGGCCGGCCCATGTGGGCGAAGACGAACATCATCACCATGATCACCGCGGTGATCGCCAGCATCTCGCCCAGCACGGCCACCTTGTGCATGCCTTCGTGGTGGTAGGCATAGGCCGGGAAGACGATGGTCACTGCCCCGGCGGCAACGCCGACGAGGAAGACCAGGTTGGCGAAGTAAAGGCCGTCGTGGATCTGGCTGGTCATGCCGGTGACGATCAGGCCGTCGGTGTTCTGCAGGTAGAACACGTATAGCATGCCGACGATGAACAGCCCCAGCACGCCCATCCAGGCATAGAACTTGGTGCCGCCCTTGAGCACGTAGCCCACATAGTCGGCAGCGAATCGGGTCAGTTGTTGCACGGTTCGCTCCTCAATCGTAGAAGTAGAAGAATTTCGGGAAGGTGTTGAGCTCGGCCTTGAGGCGGAAGACGTTCTTCCGTTGCAGGATCTTGCTCACTTCGCTTTCCGGGTCGAGCAGGTTGCCAAACTTGCGCGCGCCGACCGGGCAGACTTCGACGCAGGCCGGATAGCGGTTGTGGCGGCTGCGCTGCAGGCACCAGTGGCACTTCTCGACCACGCCGCGCATGCGCGGACGGTTGCCGAGGTAGTGGGTCACCGGGTTCATCTCCTCCTTCGGCAGCACCGGGGTGGTGACGTTGATGCGCCGCGCCCAGTAGGGGCAGGCGCCCATGCACATGCGGCAGCCGATGCACCAGTTGTAGTCGATCACTACCGGGCCATCGCCTTCGCGATAGGTGGTGCGCACCGGGCAGACCTTGACGCAGGGCGGCTTTTCGCACTGCATGCAGGCGATCGGCATGTAGGTGGCATCCTGCTCGGGCACCGCCTTGGGGTTGTAGTGGTACTGGCCTTCGAGCACCTGTCCGGCGGGCGTGTAGGCGTTGCCGCCGACCTGGATGCCCAGGCCCTCCGGATAGCCGTGGTTCATCTTTTCCTGCTCGAACTTGCCGCGCTCCATGCGCAGCACCTGGATCCACTCGATCTTCTCTCCGGGCCGTTTGCCGCGCGACTGGTTGTTCTCGGCAACGCAGGCGTGGACGCAGCGGCGGCAGCCGATGCATTTGCGAATGTTCAGCGCGTAGCCCATCAGCATTCCGGGCTGGGCGTCGGTGGTGTCGACGGCCACCTTCTTGCCGTATTCGTCCGAATAGCGGCGCTCCAGCCGCAGGCGCGCCTCGTTCTTTTCCTCGGGCGTCATCAGGCGATAGTTCTTCTGGAAATGCTCCGCCCATTCGGTCGCCGCATTGGCGTTGTCGGACTGGGTCATGAGTGCCGCCGTGCCCATCAGCGAGGACAGGCTGAGCATGCCGCCGCTGCGCAGGAAATCGCGGCGCGTGGTTTTCAGGGGATTCGCCTTGGGGTCGGCGGATGCGGGCTGCACCGAGCAGTCGGATGGTCGGTCCTGGGCCGGGCCGGCGCAGGGCGGTTGGTTGATAGCCACGTTTTCCTCCAGTTGGGGGGGGCAAAATTGCGAAGCGGCGGGCTTCACGGCAAATTCGGCCCGGCATGGTGCACCGCAATCAACCAGAGCGTTTTGATCGGGATCAACAGAACCCGCTAATGTTGCCGTCGGCGAGGGTGTGAACCGCCGGTTTTCGGGTGTCGCCCGAAAGTCGGCGCTGGCGCTACGGCGATCCGGACTCGATCGCGGCCATCCGTGCCCGCAGCCAGGCGCCGATGTCGATGATTTCCTCGATGCAGACCGAATGCGGCATCGGGTATTCGTGCCAGGCTACCGGGTGGCCACGGCCGTGCACCAGGTCGCGGGCGCGCGTGCCGAGGCCGAGTCCGACCACGTCGTCCTCGCTGCCGTGGGCGGCGAAGATCGGCAGGCCGGCGTTGGCCGCCGTGGCTTCCGCCTCGACCAGCTCCGGCGTCGGCAAATAGGTCGACAAGGCGATCACGCCGGCCAGTCGCTCGGCGTGGGTCAGCGCCGTGGCGTAGGCGATGGCGCCCCCCTGCGAAAAACCGGCAAGGAATATGCGTCCGCATGGCAGGCCGCGCTGGTTCTCGCGTTCGATCAGGCGGCGGATCGCGGCGCGGCTGTTCGCCACCCCGCCGGCATCGACTTCGCGGGTGTGGGGGTCGAGGCTGATGATGTCGTACCAGGCCGGCATCACATAGCCGCCGTTGCAGGTGACCGGAATTTCAGGTGCGTTGGGGAAGACGAAACGTATCGCGGGTGCGCCGGCCAGCCCCAGGTGGGGTACCACCGGCACGAAGTCCGAGCCGTCGGCGCCGAGACCGTGCATCCAGATCACCGAGTAAAGGGGTTCGGCGCCGGTTTGCAGTTCAATGGCTTCGAGCATTTCATCCATGGGCCGATAATACCCGCCCATGAACTTCCTCGCCCACGCCCTGCTGGCCGGCGACGACCCGGCGCTGGTGGTCGGCGGCGTTATCGGCGACTGGATCAAGGGCCCCCTGCCGGCGGGCCTGCCGCCCGACCTGGCGCGCGGCGTGGCATTGCATCGCGCCATCGACAGCCACGCCGAGATGCACCCGGCCTTCCGTCGCAGCCGCGCCCGCGTTTCGCCGCAACGCCGGCGCTATGCCGGGGTGCTGGTGGACATCTTTTACGATCACCTGCTGGCGCGCGGCTGGGCGCAGCTGCACGATCAGCCCTTGGCCGAGTTCTGCGGTTCCGCCTATCGCCGAATTGCGGCGCGGCGGGCAGACATTCCAGCGCATGCCCATTTCGCACTGGACCTGATGGCCGGCGAAGACTGGTTTTCCAGTTATGTGCGGCTGGAGGGGATCGGCGACGTCCTGGCGCGCATGTCGCGCCGTGCCCGGCAGCCCAACCCGATGGTTGGCGGCGAGGCCGAGTTCAGCCGCGATGCGGAAGGCTTTGGCGCCGACTTCGCATCATGGCTCACCGATGCGCGGCAGTTCGCGGTGGACTGGCGATTGCGCACTGGGTGAGCCGGAAAAGGCGAAAGCCCGCTTTTGGCGGGCTTTCGTTTTCGACGCCTTGCAGTAGGCAACGCGTCGATTGACTGGCGGAGACGCAGTCCCCGTGATGTGTATCCGAATCCATTTTTCTTCATGTGCGATTACTTTAGCAACTACATGTAAAAGAATAGAAATATAGCTGCTTGCAGCCGAATCTATCCGGCAAGATCCGGTAAAATGTAGCTACCAAGTGGTGGGCTATATGGTGGGCCAAAATGCTGACTGCGCTAGAGATCAAAAACGCGAAGCCGGGGATGCACTCCGATGGCAATGGTCTGTACCTACGAGTTCAGGAGTCCCTCGCGAAGGGCTGGATTTTTCGGTTTCAGTTTCATGGCCGGCGGCGGGAGATGGGCCTCGGTTTGCTCAAGAACGTCTCGGTGTTCGTACCGGCTGAATTGCAGCCAAATTGAGGAAGGTATGCCGATTTAAAACTGGCCAGGGTGTTCAACCTAACCTGAGCAATTTTTGCTCAGGAGCGAGAAGGGGTGATCACCATGGAGATGTTCGGTAAAGTTCGCAGGATGTTTTTTCGGGATGGCAAGTCCCGGTCGGAAATAGCGCGACTGACAGGTTTGTCGCGAACGACGATAAAGAAGTGGATCAAGGCCCCGTTGGGAACGGAGCCCAAGTACCAGCGGGCGAGCAAACCCGGCAAGCTCAGTGAGTTCAAGGACGAACTTGTACGGGCACTGAAAGCCGATGCCCATCGCCCACGTCGCAATCGGCGCACGGCACTGGCCCTATTCCAGAGCATCAAGGCGAACGGCTATACCGGGGGCTACACGGCGGTCACGGACTTCATCCGTGGGTGGCACGAGCGTAGCGGTCACGCGGTTACCCGTGCGTTTGTTCCGCTGCAATTCGAACCAGGAGAGGCGCACCAGTTTGACTGGAGCGAAGAACACCTGATGATCGGCGGCGTCTGGCGCAAGGTCCTGGCAGCGCACCTCAAGCTCTGTTTCAGCAAGGCATTTGTCGTTCAGGCTTATCCGATGCAAAGCCACGAGATGCTGTTCGACGCTCACACGCGATCGTTCGCTGCATTGGGTGGCATTGCGCGCCGAGGGATCTACGACAACATGAAGACCGCGGTGGACAAGGTCAAGAAGGGAAAGTCGCGGATCGTCAATCAGCGCTTTGCAGCGATGACGGCGCACTACCTGTTTGATCCGGACTTCTGCAACGTAGCATCGGGGTGGGAGAAAGGCGTCGTCGAGAAGAATGTTCAGGACAGTCGGCGCCGACTTTGGCAAGACGCCGCTACTGAGCGCTTTGGCTCCTTCACCGAACTCAATTTGTGGCTGTTGGCACGCTGCCGGGCACTGTGGCAGGAACTCAAGCACCCCGAATACGACCTGACCCTGGCGGAAATGCTTGAGCAAGAACAGCCCAGTCTGATGCCGATGATCACGCCATTCGACGGTTATGTCGAAACGCTGGGCAAGGTATCCAGCACCTGCCTGGTCATTGAGGATCGGAATCGTTATTCGGTGCCGTGCGAACTGGTGGGGCAGATGGTCAGCATCCGCATCTATCCCGAGCAGATCGACTTGGTCGCCAATGATGCTGTGGTTGCCAGTCATGTCCGCTGCTTCGGTCGCAACGAGACGCGCTACGACTGGCAGCACTATATTCCGTTGATCGAGCGCAAGCCGGGGGCGCTACGCAACGGCGCCCCTTTCGCCGATATGCCGGCCCCCTTCAGGCAGTTACGCGGCCTGCTGCTCAAACACGAAGGCGGCGACCGCGTGATGGCCAAAGTGCTGGCGGCCGTCCCCAAGCATGGGCTGGAATCGGTGCTGGTGGCGGTCGAACTGGTGCTGGAATCCGGCAATCCCAGTGCTGAGCACATCGAGAACGTCCTGCATCGGCTCAAATCGCCACCACCACCAACGCCGGTCGAGACCGAACTCACCGTGAGCGAAGAACCCGTCGCCGATACCGGTCGCTATGACAGCCTGCGCATGGAGGTGAGCCATGCGTGATATCGCCGCCGAGTTCAAGAGCCTTCGCCTGCACGGCATGGCGAGTGCTTGGGATGACTTCGTGGCCCAAGGGGATTCGCTCACCCTCCAGACCTCTCGTCGCCTCATCGAGAATTTGCTTCAGTCCGAGCATACGGACCGTCATATGCGTTCAATCGGTTACCAGCTACATTCCGCGAAGTTCCCGGTGCATCGCGATCTGGCGGGCTTCGATTTCGCGCAGGCCAAAGTGGATCAGCGCTTGATCACGGAACTGGCCGACCTGTCCTTTACGGAGCAGGGTCACAACGTGGTGTTCATTGGGGGTACCGGAACCGGGAAGACGCATCTGGCCACTGCGCTCGGGGTGTCCGGCATTACCCAGCACAACAAGCGTGTGCGCTTTTACTCGACGGTCGATCTGGTCAATCTGCTGGAGCAGGAGAAAGCCGCCGGCAAAGCCGGCAAACTGGCCTTCGGGTTGATGCGCATGGACTTGGTCATTCTGGATGAGCTCGGTTACTTGCCCTTCAGCCAGGCAGGCGGTGCGCTGTTGTTCCACCTGCTCTCAAAGCTGTACGAGCACACCAGCGTGATGATCACCACGAATCTGACCTTCGCTGAATGGGCCAGCGTCTTTGGCGATGCCAAGATGACAACGGCCTTGCTCGATCGCCTGACCCACCACTGCCACCTTGTCGAAACCGGTAATGAGTCGTATCGCTACCGGCATAGCACCGCCACAGCCAAGTCGCGGATCAAGGCCAGGGAACAGAGCAAACGGGGGAAAGCGGCCGCTGAGGCCGAGCCATTCTGATTGGCCGCGCGGGGAATTCCGCTGCGGGCTACGCCCTCCGCGTAACTCCCCGCGCAACTCAGAACCTACCCCACAGCAAACCTATCCGCAGGAGGGCAACCAACCAAACTACGCTACACTTATCCACAGCTGCTCTCATGTCAGACAGCTACAGCCCCTGGCCAGAATTGAATCGGCACGCCTGATCAGAATTCACCCGGCGCGGACA
>CAIVQO010000019.1 GCA_903908065.1 uncultured beta proteobacterium
AGGTTGAATTTCTGATCGGTACCGCCAAGCTCGATGTCCGCCTTCATGGCCACGGAGTCGTAGCCTTGGCACAACGGATAGAGGAATTCGTGGATCGCGATCGGCTGGCCGTTGGCATACCGTTTGGCAAAGTCATCGCGCTCCAGCTTGCGCGCCCCGGTGGGGCGCGCCGCCAGCTTGATCATGCCTGCGGCACCGATGGGCTCGAACCAGCTTGAGTTGAAGCAGACCTCGGTCTTGACCGGGTCGAGAATCTTGAACACCTGCTCGCGGTAGGTGTTCGCGTTCTCGAGGATCTGTTCGCGCGACAGCGGCGGCCGCGTCGCGTTCTTGCCACTTGGGTCGCCGATCATCCCGGTGAAGTCGCCGATCAGGAACATCACGTGGTGCCCCAGATCCTGAAAGTGCCGCAGCTTGTTGATCAGCACCGTATGGCCGAGGTGCAGATCCGGCGCCGTCGGATCGAACCCTGCCTTGACCCGCAGAGGGCGTCCGGACTTGATCTTGTCGACCAGTTCGGACTCGATCAGCAATTCATCGGCGCCGCGCTTGATCAGCGCCATTTGGGATTCGATGTCGACCATGTGCTTACCCGTTTGACGGAAGGGGGTTTTTTGCTACACTCGCCCGACTTTACGGCCGGTCCGCCCATCCAATTGCAAAAAAACAAGAGCGGGATTTTAGCGTATCTCCATAACTACCGATCCGCCCGCCCGGGCCATTTCTGGGCCGGCGCTGCGGTATTTGGCGTTTCCCTGTTTAGCATGGTTGCCGCTTTCGGTACTGCTCGCGACACGCGTTTCGAGGACGTTCCGCGCCAGCAGGTGATCGAGCAACTCACCTTGGCGGCATTGCCGGCAACAAGCGAAGCCGAGCAGAGCTTTCTGCGCGAAGATCGCGTCCAGCGCGGCGACACGGTCATGGAACTGATGCGTAGGCTCGGGGTGGATGATCCCGAGGCAATGGGTTTTCTCAAGGGCAGTGCCACCACCCAAACGCTGTTCCGCCAGCTCAGTCCTGGCAAAAATCTCAGTGCCCGCACCGGTCCGCAGGGTGAATTGCATAGCTTGATCTTTCCCCTGAACGGAGGCAAAGACAGGGCTTTGGTAGTCGAGCGTAAAGGCAATCGCCTCACGGCGTCCGAGCAGACGCTGGCCCTTGAAACCGTGGTCGTGATGAAGACTGCAGAGATTCGTCATTCCTTGTTCGGCGCCAGCGACGCAGCCGGCATCCCCGATGCGGTAGCCACCCAGATGGCCGACATTTTTGGCGGAGACATCGATTTCCACCGCGACTTGCGCAAGGGCGACCGCTTCGCCGTGATCTACGAATCGGTGAATCATCTCGGGCGCCCGATTCGCGCCGGGCGCATCCTCGCCGCCGAATTCGTCAATGGCGGCAAGTCCTACCGGGCCGCCTGGTTTTCCGACCCGGCCGGCGGGGAGAACGGCAGTGGCTACTACACCGCCGATGGCAAGAACATCCGCAAGGCTTTTTTGCGCTCCCCACTTGAGTTTTCGCGCATAACCTCCGGTTTCACTTCGGCCCGCTTCCACCCCGTGTTGCAGAAGTGGCGTGCGCACAAAGGCATCGACTACGGTGCGCCAACCGGAACACGGGTCAAAGCGACCGGCAACGGCACAGTCGAGTATGTGGGCATGCAAGGCGGCTACGGCAAAGTGGTTGTCCTCCGCCATCAGGGGCGCTACACCACGCTTTACGGACACTTGTCCGGGTTCGCTGCCGGATTGCGCAAGGGCAGCCGGGTCAGCCAGGGCGATGTGATCGGTTTCGTCGGTGCCACGGGGCTTGCCAGCGGCCCCCACCTCCACTACGAGTTCCGCATCAATGACGTCCATCAGAATCCGCTCGCGATGGCCCTGCCCAGTGCGCCGCCGCTTCAGGCGCACCAATTTGCGCAGTTCCGTGCCAGCACCGAGGCCCATCTGGCCCGCATCGACCTAATTCGCGGCTTCAACCTCGCCCAGGCAGACTGAGATGTCGCTGGTCGTCGGGCTGATGTCCGGAACCAGCCTCGACGGCATCGACGCCGCGTTGGTCGACTTTTCCGCGACTCCGTTTCAGACGCGCCTCGCGCGATGGACGCCTTACCCAAGCGATATCCGCAGCCAGGCCTTGGCCTTGCAGGCAGCGGGCGACAACGAACTGCATCGCGGCGCCGTACTGGCAAACCAGCTCGCAGTCTGTTACGCGAAGGCCGTGCATAGCATACTCGCCGAGGCAGGCTTGGCTGCAGGGCAGATTGCCGCCATTGGCTGCCACGGACAAACCGTGCGGCACCAACCGGCCTGCGGCTACAGCATCCAGCTCAACAATCCGGCCCTGCTCGCAGAGTTGTCGGGGATTCCTGTGGTCGCCGATTTTCGCAGCCGCGACATCGCTGCCGGCGGACAAGGGGCGCCGCTGGTACCCGCCTATCATGCAGCGGTTTTTGGGGACCGGAGCGAACACCGGGTGATCGTCAATATCGGTGGCATAGCCAACCTGACCAACCTGCACCCGGGCTTACCCGTAAGCGGTTTCGACTGCGGGCCGGGAAACATGTTGCTCGACGCCTGGATCGAACGCCACGACGGAGCCACCTACGACAGGGACGGGCGGTGGGCTGCAAGCGGCAAGGTTTTGCCGGAATTGCTCGAGGCATTGCTCGGCTTCCCTTTTTTTTCGGCGCCACCTCCCAAGAGCTGCGGTCGCGATGAGTTCAACCTGGCGTGGCTCGAGCAGCATCTGCGGGGCGGCCACAAGCCCGAGGATGTCCAGGCGACGCTCCTCGAATTAAGCGCGGTATCGATTGCCAAAGCCATAGCCCGCTGGTGCGGAAAACCGCAGCGCGTGCTGGTGTGCGGCGGCGGTGGGCGCAACCTCGCCCTGATGGGACGCCTGCGCAGCCTTTTACAGCCTGCAGTTGTTGATTTAACCGACGCGTTCGGGCAACCGGCCGACTCCGTGGAGGCGGTCGCCTTTGCCTGGCTGGCCTGGCAAACCCTGTGCGGAAGGCCCGGAAACCTGCCGGAGGTAACCGGATCGCGGCATGCACGCGTACTCGGTGCGATCTATCCGCGTTGAGTAGTGCGGGAAACAAAAAGGCGCCGGGGAGATTCCGGCGCCTTCGAGGGAATCAAGTCAGGCCGAGAATGAAGAGCCGCAGCCGCAGGTGCTGGTCGCATTCGGATTCTTGATCACGAACTGCGAGCCCTCAAGGCCTTCGGTGTAGTCGATTTCGGCGCCGACGAGGTATTGGTAACTCATCGGATCGATCAACAGCGAAACCCCGTTCTTTTGCATCACGGTGTCGTCTTCGTTGGTGACTTCATCGAAGGTGAAGCCGTACTGGAAGCCCGAGCAGCCGCCGCCGGTGACGAACACCCTCAGCTTCAGTTCCGGATTGCCTTCCTCGGCGATAAGTTCCTTGACCTTGCTGGCCGCGCTGTCGGTGAAATTGAGCGGCGCCGGCATTTCGGTGGGTGCGTTCATGGTGTTCTCCTATGGGGTTCGACGCAATAGTGTATCAAATAAGTCTACTAATTAGGATTTCAAGGCGGGAAAAGGTCAGTTGCTCGCCGCCAGCTTGAGTTCGACCGCCTTCGCCGGCGAGCCCTGATGCACTAAGCGTCCCTGCACAATCGCGCCAAGGTGCATTTCTATCGTGGCATATTCCACGTCACCGGTAACCTTGGCTCGTGGCTGAAGTTCCAGAAAGTCGCTGGAATGCACCGGGCCGATGACGGTACCGTTGATCACCACGTGGGACACCGAAATCTCGCCTTCGATGCGCGCATGCTCGCTGAGCACCAGCGTTGCGGGCTGTCCGTCCGCACTGCGTACATCCCCCCGAACTTCGCCGTCGACGCGAAGGCCGCCGGAAAAGGTGACGTCGCCGACCAGCGAAGTGCCGGCACCTATCAAGCTATCGATGCGCCCTTGGGGCTTGCTGTTGTTTTTTTTGCCAAACATATTTTCTCCAGACTCTTGAACCACTCTGCCTGCAAGCCTCAGAGGCTCACACTCTGATTGGCCTTGACCACGCCATCCTGAAGCAGGCGGGCTTCGACACGTTGAATTCGGACTTCGCCAGGAATCTTGAAACTGCCTTCGAGTCGCCGAAAGTGCCGGAAACTGACCCGATACTGGCTCGCCGCCGGATCGTTGGCGGCGGGGAACTGCATCATAACAGTCTCCCTGCCTCGCTGCACGATCGCCACAAGCTGTATCACCCCATTGAATTCCTTGTCTTTTTTATCGCCGGTCTGGGCAAGCAGCAGGCTGTACCGGTATTGCCCTTCACCGGTGGGAAGTATCTGCAAGCGGCTGATCGCCAGACCCGAATTCCCCGTCTGACCTCCGGCAAGGCTTTCAAAGGTCGCCAAGTCTGCCTTGAGTCGCGAGTTCTCCTCCTCGAGGGCACTGATCTGCTTGGCAAGCCGCTCCTGCGACGTGCTTTCGATGCGCAGCCGGCTTTCGCTGGCATTGGCTATCTTTTGCGCCCCCTCCAGATCCGCCTCCAGGCGAATGATGCGCTCGCGCATCCCGGCCAGCTCCTGCTCGCTGGCACCGCGGTCGAATCCGGCGAACTGACGCCCGGCGTCATAAATCCACCCGGCCAGCGCCAAAGATGCCGCCGACAACAATATCACCGATGCGGCCCGCCAATACCAGGGTACGTGGGTGCGCACCGCGACACGCGGTGCCGAGATGCCAAAGCGGCTGCGCAGCCGCCTCAGGATCAGGGCAAGACGGGAACTTGCGAAAGACCCAAACATTCGTCGAGACCGAACATCAGGTTCATGTTCTGCACCGCCTGACCCGCGGCACCCTTTACCAGATTGTCGATCACCGAAAGCACGACCAGCGTGTCGCCACCCTGCGGGCGGTG
>CAIVQO010000020.1 GCA_903908065.1 uncultured beta proteobacterium
ACCCAGATCGCCGCCATGTCCTCGCGCCGGTGCCCGGCGGCGTATTTCGCCGGGTCATGCCAGAACTTGAACATGTCCTTGGCGCCGTCGAAGTGGTGCGCATGGCCGTCCTTGTAGACGATGGTCGCCACCCAGTTGGGATATTTCGAGACCAGCATCCCGCACACCGGGCAAAGGTCTTTCGGTCCCGGCTTCGGCGGCGATTGGGCGGCAGCAAGCGCCACCCAGATGGCGAGCAGCAGAGAGAAGAAGAAGCGCACGGCGCCAGTTTAGCCCTGCTTCTGCTCCATCATCTTCTTGCGGCGTTCCTCGCGCATCTTGCGGATCATCGCCACGTCGGTCGCCATGTCGAGATAGGACTGCTTCAGCGCCTCGTTGAAATCGCCCACCGTGCCGCCGTGTTTGGCTTGGAACTCCTTCAGCGTATCGGCCGACGCAAAGGAATGCTTGCTGCGCTTGGTCATCGCGTGCTTGAGGTCGGCGCCGATCAGGTAGCTCAGCTTTTCCACCGGCATCAGCGGCCGCGGCTCGGCTGTGCTGCCATAGTCCGGTCCCCAGATTGCCTTCGGCTCGCGGTCGATGTTTACGCCCAGACTCAGCCCCAGGCAGTGAATCGAGCAGACGCCGTCGACCAGGTCGTCGCTGTATTGCACCAGCATGCGCGCACGATGGTGTTCCTTGCGATCCATGCCGCAATAGGGACATTTGGCATATTTCTCGAATTCCCGCTCCAGCGGATTGGCGTCGGCCGGCTTCTTCGGCGTGAATTGCGCCGGCGTGCCGTCGGTGGCGCAGGCCTGTTGTGCCTGCGCGCCGCCGGCGGCAAGGCTGGCGCCGGCCAGCAGGGAAAGTTTGAGCGCGTCGCGTCGGTCCATGGTGATCTCCCAAGATTGAATGTGCAATGCAATATTAGGTGCGCTGCATATACCAGGGATGCGGCATTTCGTCGCACTGCAGACGATTCGGGCTGTGTTTTCAGTCCTTCCTTGACAAGGGTCAAGCGCAAACCGGAAGACGCATCCTTGCGACATTTTGCCGCGCGGCATGGCGTCGCATGCGGCGCTTTGCCGCATGTCGTACGCATGTGCGTCCCGCAGAATTCGCGCCTTTCCTGAACCACCGTGCGTCAATGGGACTTCTGCTGCCTCGCCTGCCCGCCGCCGGCCGACCCGAACGGCCCTTCGCCTCATTCACCGGCGCGGCGGCAGCGCACGCGCTGCTGATCGTCGTGGTGGCGATGGTGGTGCCAGCCGAGCAGTTGAAGAATGCGATCCAGCCGATGGCCGTCAGGCTGGTCGAGATCCTGCCTGAACTACCCAAGCCCATGCCGACCGAACCGCCGAAGCCAAAGAAGCTCCAGCCGCCACCGCAGATGCCGCTCCTGACCTCGAACGTCGTCAGCGACGCCGCGCCGACCTTCGTCGTGCCGCCGCAGCCGCCCGCGCCGGCCAAGGCGCCGCCGATTGAGGTCGCGCCAGCGCCGGCACCGGTGGCGATTACCGCCGCGCGCTTCGACGCCGACTACCTGCACAACCCGAAGCCGGTCTACCCGCATGCCTCACGCCGCCTCGGCGAGCAGGGCAAGGTCCTGCTGCGCGTCTTTGTCAGCGCCGCCGGCCTGGCCGAAAAGGTCGAGATCAAGCTCTCCAGCGGCTTCGCCCGCCTCGACCAGGCCGCCGAGGACGCCGTCAGCCGCTGGCGATTCGTTCCCGCAAAGCGCGGCGAACAGGCGTTTGCCGCCTGGGTCCAGGTTCCCATCACCTTCCAACTCGAAAGCTGAATCCCCATGCACACCCAACTCGGTCTGGCTCATTTCTGGCAGCAGGGCGATCTGGTCACCCATGCCACGGCAATACTCCTGCTGTTGCTCTCGATCGGCAGCTGGGCACTGATCGTCGGCCGCTTCTTTCGCCAGCTGCGCATCAACCTGGCCTGCGACCGCGCGCCCGAAGCCTTCTGGCAGGCGCGCAACCTGAGCGACGGCCAAAGGGACATCGAGGCGGCCGATCGCACCGGCCTCTTCGCCGACATGGCACGGGCGGCCGGCAACGCGCGCGACAGCTACGATTCCGCCAGCGGCCTGGGGGCCGGGGTCAGCCTGTCCGATACGCTGACGCGCAGTCTGCGCAACCAGATGCTGGCCGCTCAGGCCAGCCTCGAAACCGGCCTCACCTTCCTCGCCTCGGTGGGTGCCACCGCCCCCTTCATCGGCCTGTTCGGCACGGTGTGGGGCATCTACCATGCGCTGATCGCCCTGTCCGGGTCCACCAGCGTGGTACTCGACAAGGTGGCCGGCCCGGTCGGCGAGGCGTTGATCATGACGGCGGCCGGCCTCTTCGTCGCCATTCCGGCGGTGCTTGCCTACAACGCGCTGACCCGCGGTAATCGTCTGGTGATGGCCCGGCTCGACGGCTTCGCCCACGATCTGCATGCCTACCACACCACCGGTGCGCGCCGTCCCGCCAGCGCCGACTTTTCATCCTCGCCCCCGGCCGCCGCCCGCATCGCGCGGCAGGGTGCCTGAGACCGTCATGGCATTCGGATCCTTCAGCGAGGGCGGCGTTTCGCAGCCGATGGCGGAAATCAACACCACGCCGCTGGTCGATGTGATGCTGGTGCTGCTGGTGATCTTCATCATCACCATTCCGGCGATGCATCAGGCCGTACCCATAGACCTGCCACAAGTCAGCTCGCAAAAGGTCGAGGACAAGCCGGTAGTGATCCAGCTCGCACTGGACGCCGACGGGCGCTACTTCCTCGACGGCGCGCCGGCCCATCGCGCCGACCTGGATGCCCACTTCGCCGCCACGGCGGCGCGCAATCCCGAACTGCACCTGCGCGCCGACCGCGGCACGCGCTACGAAAAGGTCGCCGACATCCTCGCCGTCGCGCAGAAAGCCGGCATCAACCGCATTGCCTTTGTCACCGAACCCCGGGGCTGAGCATGCCGAATCGATCAATCCATCACGTCCAGAAAGCTGCCTCCATGAATCCGCCGAAATCCCGACGCCCCGCCCGCTGCACGTCGCCTCAGCTTCTGGCGGCCAGCCTGTTGCTGCTCGCGAGCGCGGCACATGCCCAGGAATCCGAAACGCGGCTGAGGGAAATGAAGGTATCCAGCGATGCCGACAAACCCGTCCAGGCGCGCACGGAGCTGGGCAAGCTGACGGAGTACACACCGATCTCCGGCGCCGTGGTCGACCAGCAGCAGATAGAGCACCTGCAACTGGTGAACAACCTGCTTGAACTCGGCAAGCGTGTGCCTGGCATCAGCATGATCCGCAACATGCGCATCCCCGACGGCGGCAAGCTCTATACCGAGAACCGTATTGACGGCATGCGCGCCACGTCGACCAATACCTCGGTGTTCGACGAGGTCGATGGCGCCGACATCGAGCGCATCGAAGTCATTACCGGCCCAGCATCGGCCCTTTACTCAAGTGGAGCTTTTGGCGGCACCATCAGCATCTTTTCCCGCCAGCCGCCCAAGGACCTAAAGGGCAACCTGACGCAGGAAGCCGGCAGTTGGGGATTTGTGCGCAGCAAGGGCAATGTCGGCGCATCCTTCGCCGACGGACGAGTCGGCTTCATTCTGGTCGGCAGCCAGATGGAGAACGACGGCTGGCGCAAGAACACGGCTCCCGGCGCACAAAATGCCGCCGCCGAAGACAAACACGGCGTCACGTTCCGCACCACGGTCCGTCCAACTGACTCGACCAAGCTGACGCTGGGATATGGCGAACTCCGATACGACTATCGCTGGGCCGGCCCGATTCCGCTCAATGGCGCGGCCGCCTCGGCACTGAGGAATGTCACGGTAAACGGGACCAACCTGCGCAGCGTGTTCCTCGCCAATGACTGGCAGCAGGTCGTGCCCGGCACCTATGGCCAGTACATCGACAAGTACAAGACCACGTCGCTGAGGCTGCAGCAGCTGATCGGCGAGCGCGGGGAACTGACCCTGGCACGCACCCGCATCTTCGATGACGGCATCAACAACGGCAACGGCGGCTCGGGCGGTGCCAACAACGTAATCTGCGACAACCTCACGGTGACTTGCAACGCGGTCAACTTCGCAGCGACGGTCACCAACCTGGTGAGGGTGACCAACACCGTCACCGATACCAAGCTGGCCATGTTCCGGCAGGAATTCGACTTTGCCAAGACGACAGCCTATGTCGGTGCCGAAACCATCGAGGTATCCACCGATTCGACCACCTTCAACAACAGCTTCAACGCGCTCCAGGCGCAGGCCGGGCAGTGGGCGCAAGGCACCATGACCGGTACCGGCCAGGGCAATCTGACCAAGACCAGGGAAAGCACCCCTTTCGTCCACTTCGAATTCTCGCCTGTGGACAGGCTTCGCCTCCATCTCGGCGAACGCTTCGGCAAGATCGATTACAACGTCGACGATCGCACGGCGACCAACCGCGACATCGTCATGACGCGACGCGGCAACGTGCTGCGTCTGGGGGCGACCTGGGAGATCGACAAGAACCACCTGGTCTGGGCCAACCACGGCGAAACCTTCAACCCGCAATCCACCGGCAGCCTGGTCAATTCGGCCACGGTGGGCACGGCCGGCAACGTGATCGGTGCCGTGCTTTCCCCCGAGCGCGGGGAAACAAGGGAGATCGGATTTCGCGGTCTGTTTCCGGGCGCTGGACTGCGCTACGACGTAACCGTGTTCGATGCCCGTTCCAACGGCTTCAATACCACCCGCACCTGTACCGCCGCAGAACAGGCGGCGCTGAATGGTGGTGCCGCCTGCACCATCAACGAGGCGGCCGGCCAGCTGGCGACTCGCGGCCTCGAATCGATGTTCAACTGGGCGGCCACTTCCTGGCTCGATCTGGGTGCCACCTACACCAACTCTCGTGTGTGGTTCACCGACTTCAAGTCAACGACCTTCAATTTCACCGGCAAGTCCTACCAGGCCGCGCCGCGGCACAAGCTCAACCTGCGCGTCGGCGTCAAGCCGGCGGCAGGCTGGCTGGTGGAACTCGAAGGCGACCACATCTCGGAATACTTCGTCGACAACACCAACAACAACGGCACCTACAAGCGACCCAGCCTCTACAGCCTGCGCAGCAGCTACCGGCATAAGGACTGGTCGTTCTGGCTGCACGCCATCAACCTGACCGACAAGAAATATGCGACCCGCGTGCAGCTGAGCACGGTGGGTGGCGCCGCCAACGTCCTTGCCGCCCAGGCCGGCCAGGGTAATGCCGGCAGCTACGCGCCGCTGACGCTGCGCGCCGGCGTGTCCTACAATTTCTGACAGCGATCCGATGGCGATACCCCGCAAGCGCCTCGCCTGCCTCATTCTGGCCCTGACCCCGCCCCTGGTCGCCGCCGCCGAGGCCACGCTCAAGGAGGTCACGGTCACCGCCGGATCGGCCGACGACGTGTCCGAGCGGCGCCATGCGGCGACGCAGAAGGTCGTCATCGGTCGACCCGAGATCGAAGCCATGGGGGCGCTGACCATCGGCGACGTGATGGGCAAGCTGCCCGGTGTCGACGCCGGCGCCCAGGGCGCCGATGGCTCGATGGCCCTGCGTTCGCGTGGCATGGTGCGCGATTCGGTACAGATCCTGGTCGACGGCGAACGGGTGCATGCCAATGCCCGCGTCGCACAGGGCATCGTCGGCCGCCTGCCATCGACCGAGTTGCTGCGGGTCGAGATCACGCGCGGCTCCTCGGCCGAAGTCGGCGGCAGCGCCCCGGTGAGCGTCAACCTGATCCTGGCCCGCCCGCTGTCGCGCGAGTCCACCGCGCTGAAGGTCGCCGTCGGCACCCGCGAAGGCCAGCCGCTGGTGCAGACCTCCTTCACCCGAGGCGGCGGCGACAAGGGTTTTTCCTGGCTGCTGCCGGTGACATTGAACCATCACGAGATGCCTTCGCAGCGCAGCATCGCGCGCAGCGACAGCACGGGCCTGCGGCAGAACGACCGCGAAGACGGCGACCGCCGCACCGAGGAATTCGTCATCAGCCCGCGCCTGACCTGGAAGCGCGGCGCCGACAACCTGAACCTGGCGCCGGTGCTGTTTCGATCGTTCGGACGCGGGGCCGGCGACTTTGCCCGCGCCGATTTCGGCACACCGGCCAACAGCAGCTCGCGGCGCGACGGCGAGAAGAGCCAGAACGTCTTCAATCGCCTGCGCGCCGATGGCGAGATGATGCGCCAGGGCATCAAGTACTCGGGCCGCCTGGCCTTTTCGGACGGCTACCGCCATGCCGACGCGCGCCGCAACGGCCTCACCGTCGCCGGCGCCGTCAGCTCCTCGCTGGAGCAGATGCGCCGTCACGAACGCGACCTGTCGGCGGCCCTCCGCCTCGACTGGAGTGCCGGTGCGCACGTTCTCGCGGCGGGCTTCGAGCAGGTCGACCACCGCCGCGACGAAAGCCAAACCAGCAGCGCACTGGCCGTCGCCGAGAGCCATTCCGGACGCGACCGCCAGCGGAGCCTTTGGCTGCAGGACGAATGGAGTGTCGCGCCGGTACTGACGCTCACCGGCGGCCTGCGCGGCGAAGCCGTGCGCTACGAGATCGACGGCCTGGCGCAGGACCACGCTCGCCTGCTGCCCTCGCTGGCGCTGCGCTGGGAACCGGCGAAACAATGGGTGGCGCGCGCCTCGCTCGGCGCCGGCTTCAAGCCGCCGGCTCTGGCCGAACTGACCAACCAGCCGGTATTCAGCGTCAACGCGAATACGCCGCTGGAGCCCGACCGGCGCGGCAATCCCAACCTGCGCCCGGAACGCAGCGTAAATCTCGAAGCGGTGCTGGAGCGCTACCTGCCGGGCGATGCCGGCGTATTCGGCGCCAATGCGTATTTGCGCCGCACCGAGGACTTCACCGAGCGCCGCGCCCAGCTGGAAGGCGCGCGCTGGGTCGACCGTCCCTACAACGAAGGCAGCGCACGGCATTGGGGCCTGGAACTGGACGCCAAGCTGCGCACCGACAGCCTGGGCTGGCGCGGCGCCACGCTGCGCGCCCATCTGACCCTGCCGCGCAGTCGCGTCGAGGATGCGCGTCTGGGGCTTTCACGTTCGGCGCGCGAAACCCCGCGCTACCTGCTCAGCGGCGGCTACGACCAGACCCTGGGCGTGCGCAGCGTCGGCATTTCCTTCCAGCACAGCGGCCGGGTGCTCACCGAGGTTCCCGGCGAACAGGCCTTCGAGACTCGGCGGCGCACGGTGCTCGACGCCTATGCGCTGCAGAAGCTCGATGCCAAATTCAACCTGCGCTTGTCGCTGCAGAACCTGCTCGGCGCCGAGACGCAACGGCGTCAGGATGCCTACGCCGGCGCCGCCTGGTGGGCACTGGCCGGCGCCGAGCGTGGCGCGCGTACCGCCCTGCTTTCTCTGGAGGGCAAGTGGTGAGCAAGCAATCCGATCCGATCCCGCATGGAGGGAAGATGAGAACCCTGATAGTGATGACTTCATTTGCATTGAGCTGCGCGGCCGACCTTGCACTGGCACAGCACAACCACGGCGCCCCGGCGGCCGGTACCCGTCCCGCCGACGCGGCGCCTGCCCCAGGCGGACGTCCGGGTGGCGGCCGTCCCAGCGGCATGCGCGAATGGACCCGACAGCCGCTGCTGCTCGGTCGACCGGTCAAGGACGATCGCGCCGCCGCCCTGATCACGGCACGTGGCCTCACCGCCGGCGGCATCACCGTCTATGCCGCCGACGGACCGGCGGAAGCGCGCAAACGCGAATTCGCCATCGACGCCGAAGGTGCCCGGATCGAAGCCGTCGCACCGAAAACCGGCAACTACCACTGGGTGCTTGCACGTGAGGAGAGTCCCGAACTCGTGAAGGTCGCGTCGACCGCGTGGTATTTCGGCAATCCCGGCGATGGGCCCACCGACATGCTGGCAACGCCCAAGCACGAGCTGGAAATCGTCCCTTCGCCGCTGCCGCGCGAACATCGCAGCTACCGCGAGGCGGAGAAATGGAAGTTCCTGGTGCGCTACCACGGCCAGGCCCTGGCCGGGCAGGCGCTGGCGATGGAAACCGAATTCGGCAGCCGGACCCAGGCCGTGACCGATGCCAATGGGATCGCCACGCTGGTGTTCCCGCGCGACTTCAAGCAGCCGCCGAAGGGCGACGGCGAAAGCGAGGACCCGCGCGCGCGCGGCCGCTTCGTGCTCGTCACGGAAAAGGAGGACGGCGGCAAGCGCTACCTGACCGCCTTCAACTACAGCTACACCCAGGACCCCGAGCGCAGCCGCAGCTTGGGCTGGGGCGCGGCTTTCGGCATCCTCGGCATGGTGGCGGCAACACCGCTGCTGCGCCGCCGGCAACAGGCACAGGGAGACAAGGACCATGCTTGAAACACTCTTTCCCACGCTCTCGCGTGTCCGCTTCGTGGTGCAGCTGGCGATGCTCTTCCTCACGGTCTATGGCAGCGTGGTGGTCGGCACCTATGCCGCCGACAAGATCACCGGTGCCCTGCCGGCCTTGTCCTGCGCCTACGACCAGGCCAATGGCGCGTATTGCGTGCTGGTGCCGACCCAGCACCAGGTGCACCACCGCATCGGCATGGCCATGGTCCAGGCACAGCAACTGACCACACAGATGGTGCTGCCGCTGCTGATGGTCCTGCTCACTTTCTTCGCCTTCTTCTTCGTCATCGGCAAGGCCTTCTGCGGCTGGGTTTGCCCCTTGGGCACCTTGCAGGAATGGGTGGGCAAGATCGGTCGCCGTTTCGGCTTCGGCGTGCGTCGCTTCGAAAAGGGCGACCTCGGCGAAGTCAAGCGCATCCGCCCGGTGAAATGGGTCGTGCTGCTCGGCTTCGTCTTCCTGCTGCCGCTGCTCACCGGCCTCGGCGTCACGCCGCATTCGCTAGGCAATCCCTACTGCGACATCTGCCCCTCGCGCATCGCCACGACACTCCTGACCGGCAACACCGAAGAGCTCGCGCTGCGCATCAATGACGGCTGGAAGTTCGGCCTCGGCGCCACGGCCAACGTGCTGATCGGCTTCATGCTGGTTGGCGGCCTCGCCCTGCGCCTGCCTTTCTGCCGCATCTGCCCGCTGCTGGCTTTCAACTCGGTATTCCAGCGCCTGTCGCCGATGCGCCTGTCCAAACCGACCCGAGCCAGTTGCGGCTCCTGCCATATCTGCACCGACGCCTGCCCGATGGACATTCCCGAGATCTCCTCCGCCGAGGGCCGCAAGGCCTACAACGAGGACTGCACGCTGTGCGGGCGCTGCGTCGAGTACTGCCCGCAGGACAAGGTGATCGAGCTGAAGTGGGGCCCGCTGGCGCTGTTCGGCTCCAGCCGCGCCTACTACAAGGCCAAGGTGGCGCGCGAACTGCCCGACGGCACGGTGAAGCCACTGAAGTTCGTGCGCAACGCCGCCAAGCCGGCCACCGCCGATGCTTGATCCGCTCGCCAACGGCCAGGTGACGCTGGCGGCGATCTGGCTGCTCGGCGTCTCGATGGGGCTCACGGCCTGCACCGTGACCTGCCTGCCCTTCATGGGCACCTGGGCACTCGGCCGCGCCAGTGGCCAGGGCGAGGCCTTCCTCCACACCGGCGTCTTCCTCGGCGGCCGCGTGTGCACCTACACCGTGCTCGGCGCCGCCGCCGGCGCCGCCGGGATCGGCCTGGCCAAGGCCATGGGCGGCCCCTGGGGCAACGCCGTGATCGGCGGCGCCAGCATCCTCGCCGGGCTCTGGCTGCTGGCGAAACCGGCCGGCAAGGGCTGCAGCGCCGTACCGCCAGCGCCGACTTTTGCACCGGTGCGCATCCATCGCCGCCGCGCCGACAGCCTGCCGCCGCTCTTCCTCGGCGCGGCGCTGTCGCTCACGCCCTGCGTGCCGCTGGCGTCCCTGCTGGCGCTGGCCGCTGCCAGCGGCAACGCCGCGCAGGGCGCCGCCTACGGCCTGGCCTTCGGCCTCGGCGCGACGCTGACACCCATCCTGGTGCTGGTGCCGCTGGCCGGCCGCCTCGGCCGCGAGTTGCGTAGTGGCGGCCGCGTCTGGATCGGCCGCTGGCTGCTATGGGGCGCGGC
>CAIVQO010000021.1 GCA_903908065.1 uncultured beta proteobacterium
GTTGCCTTCGACGAACAGCATCTGCAACAGGGTGCGGCGCTTGTCGTCGATTTCGGCGCTGCGGTTCTCGACCTCGGCGCCGGCCTGTGCCTCCAGGGTGCAGGCCGAGCCCAGGCGACCATTCACCTTGACCGTGCACAGCTTGCAGGAGCCGTGGGCCGGGAAGTCGGGATGCCAGCACAAGTGCGGGATATACACGCCGGCGGCCTTGGCCGCCTGCATGATGGTCTGGCCGGGGGCGAAGGGGATCTCTTCGCCGTCGATCTGGAAGGTTTGCGTCGCGTTCATGCTTCGGCCTCGTTGGTGAGGTGGGCGCCGGCATCGTCGCGGCCGGTCATTTGTCGCGCCTGCGACAGCGCGGCGTCGAGGTCGAAGGCCGGCTCGTAATCGAGCGACTTCAGGCGCCGCTCGTAGGCGGGGCGGAACTTGTTCAGCGTGTCGAACACCGGGTTGCAGGCCGAGTTGCCCAAGCCGCAGTGGCTGGCGCCCTGCATCAGCCGGTGCAGCTTGAACAGTTCGTTGATGTCGTAGGGCGAGCCGTGGTTCTTGGCAATCTTGTCCATCAGGTTTTTCACCAGCGTGGTCCCGACGCGGCAGGGGGTGCAGAAGCCGCAGGACTCGTGGGCGAAGAAGTGGGCAAAGTTGCGCGCTACCTCGAACATGTCGCGCGATTCGTCGAAGACCATGAAGGCGCCGGCGGTGGCGAGGTCCTCGAAGGCGATCTTGCGACCGAATTCGTCGGCGGACACACAGACGCCCGAGGGGCCGGAAACCTGCACCGCCTGCGAATCGGTGGCGCCGCAGTCGTCGAGCACTTGGCGCACCGTGACGCCATAGTCGTACTCGTAGATGCCGGGCCGCTCGCAGTCGCCGCTGACCGAGAGGATCTTGCTGCCGGCCGACTTCTCGGTGCCGTGCGCGGCGTACCAGGCGCCGCCACGCACGGCGATGAGGCAGGAGGCGGCCAGGGTCTCGACGTTATTCACCGTCGTCGGCTGGTCGAGGTAGCCCCGCGTGACGGGGAAGGGCGGGCGGATGCGCGGTCGCCCCGGCTTGCCTTCGAGCGATTCGATCAGGGCGGACTCTTCGCCGCAGACATAGGCGCCGGCGCCCAGATGCACCTCGATGTCGAAGTCGAAGCCTTTGCCGAGGATGTTGGCGCCCAGCAGATTCGCCGCGCGCCGTGCCGCCAGCGCCGACTCCAGCGGTTCCAGCAGGTAGCGGTATTCGCCGCGCAGGTAGAGCAGGCCCTTCCGGGCGCCGACCACCAGGCCGGCGATGCTCATGCCCTCGAACACCAGGTCGGCGTAAGTGGTCAGCAGCACGCGATCCTTGAAGGTGCCGGGCTCGCCTTCGTCGGCGTTGCAGACGACGTAATGTGCCGGATTCGGTCCGTGGCCTGACGCATTGCGGCAGGCTTCCCACTTGAGGCCGGTGCCGAAACCGGCGCCGCCGCGGCCGCGCAGCTTGGCGGCCTTGACCTCGGCCAGCATGGCCTCCGGTCCGCGCTCCAGTGCGGACTTCAGGGCCTCGCCCGGTTGCAGGCCGTGGTCGAGCAGCAGCCCCTTCCGGCGGATGTTGTCCTCGACGGCAAACCACTCGGCGGGCCACTCGGACACCGGCTTCTGTTCGCGGATCATGGCCACGACTTCGCCCAGCTTGGCCTGGGTCATGCGCGGGATGGCGCGGTAGTTGACGAGTATCGCCGGGCCCTGGTCGCACATCCCGGTGCAGGACGTCGTATTGACGCTGACCAGGCCGTCTTCCGAGACGCGCCCCGGTTCGAGCCAGAGCTTCTTGCACATGGCGTCCATCAGGTCGACGTTGCCCAGCATGCGGTCGGTGATGTTGTCCGACCACAGCACGCAGTACTTGCCGCGCTGGCGCGTGTGGAAAAAGCTGTAGAAGGCGGCCGTGCCGCTGACCTGGGCGCGCGGCCAGCCGATGCCCTCGGCGATGTAGGTCAGCGTTGCCGGCGATAGCCAGGACAAGGCTTCCTGGGTTTCGCGCAGGATCTGCATCAGGCGGCTGCCGTCGCGGCCATGGCGAACCAGGACCTGATCGATGATGTGATGGTCGGACATGATGTTGTTTTTGGGTTCCTACTTGATTTGATTGCTGCTTTCGCAGTGCAGCATAGCCTTTCCGTGCTGCGCCGGCTTGTTCTGGGTCAACACCTGGCGCCGGCCGCTTGCCCGGTGCGCAAGGGAATATTTAACGGCCGGAGATGAAAAAAATTGAGCGCCTAATGTGATCCGGCCATTTTTCCGAAACGCCTCTGCTAGCATAGACAGCCTTGATTTGGCCCGATTTTCGCTTGCCTTCCCCGGTTATGAACCACGACAGTCCCTTCGCTGCGCTTGGCAATATCCGGGATACCGGAGAAGTCGAGGCGCAGGTCGCCGGCATCGTGCGCAGCTTCGCGCCCGAGCACGACCTGACGC
The DNA here is from genome assembly GCA_903908065.1 of uncultured beta proteobacterium. Taxonomy (GTDB): domain Bacteria; phylum Pseudomonadota; class Gammaproteobacteria; order Burkholderiales; family Rhodocyclaceae; genus Sulfuritalea. The sequence continues at coordinate 2,445 of CAIVQO010000021.1, forward strand.
GGATTGCCGCGGCTTTCCGCCTGCTCGACCAGGCCTTCGACGGTCGATTGCCGGGCTACCAGAACCTCAAGACCCTGTACCACAACCGCACCCATACCAATGAAGTAGTACTGTGTTCGGCACGCATGCTGCACGGCCTGCACCTTGCCGGGCAGGGGGTCGATGGCGACCACCTCGATGCGGCCCTGATCGGCGCCTTGATGCATGACGTCGGTTACCTGATGAGCGACGATGAGGCCAGCGGTACCGGCGCCCAGTTCACCGCCAGCCATGTCATGCGCGGCGTCGAGTTCGCACGCCGACATTTGAGCGATCTGCCGCCTTCGGTGCTGGACAGCACGACCAAGGTGATCATGCTCACCGATCACCGCAAGCATCCCGACTGGGTCGTTTTCGACAACCCGCAGCAGCAGCGCGCGGCCTATGCCACGGCCACCGCCGACCTGATCGGCCAGATGGCCAACCGCGAGTACTTGGAACGGGTGCTGTTTCTCTACTATGAATTCGAAGAGGCCCGGTTGGGTGGCTTTGCCGACATCCACGACCTGCTGGAAAAAACCACGGCTTTCTACAACATGACCAAAGGCCGCCTGGACAAGGACCTGCAAGGCATGTCGGTGATCCTTGCCAGGCATTTTGGCCAGCAGACCGGGGCCGATCGCAACTTCTACCAGGAGTCCATCGATCGCAACCTGGCCTACCTGAGCAGCGTGGTGCGCACCGAGCGCGAACATCGGCTGGAAAAGTTAAAGCGCGGCGGCGTAGTGGAGAAGGTGCTGGAAATCACGGGGTCGCAGTGACATGGAGCGCATCACCATTTCGCTCGATGCGGACCTGGCGGCGGAATTCGATCGCCTGATCGGCGAGCGTGGCTACAAGAACCGTTCCGAAGCGGTGCGCGACCTGCTGCGCGCCCACCTTGAAGCTGCCCGCCGCCAACGGGGCGAGGCAAGCCACTGCGTCGCCAACCTGTCCTACGTGTACAACCACCACGAGCGCGACCTGGCGGAACGGCTGACCTCGCTGCAGCATGGTCAGCACGATCTGACGGTGGCCACCATGCACGCCCACCTCGACCACGAAAATTGCCTGGAAAGCGTGGTGCTGCGCGGGCCGACGGCGGCCGTACGCAGCTTTGCCGACGCGTTGATCGCCGAACGCGGCGTGCGCCACGGCCAGCTCAACCTGATCGACGTCGAGGTCGATGCCGGGCGAACCCACGGCCACGGCTACCGGCCGGCCGGCAGCGGCCACGGCCACCTGCATCTGAAGCCCAGGACTTGAATCCGGCCTTGGCCGTCCCCGATCACCTCGTCCTCGCCGCACGCGACCTCGATGCCGGCGCCGCCTGGCTGGCGGAGCGGTTGGGCGTCGCTCTGACACCCGGCGGCAGGCATGTGCGGATGGGAACCCACAACCGCCTGCTGGGCCTGGGTGAAGGCTTCTATCTCGAACTGATTGCCGTGGATCCGGAGGCGCCCGCACCGGGCAGGCCGCGCTGGTTCGGGCTGGATGCGCCGGCCTTGGCGTCGGACCGACCGCGCCTGATCCACTGGGTGGCTCGCTGCGACGACATCGAATACGCGCGGTCGAACTGCCGCCACGATCCCGGCGAAATCCTGGCCATGGAACGCGGCGATTTCCGCTGGCGCATCACGGTGCCGGCCGACGGACGCCTGCCGGGCGACGGCCTGCTGCCCAGCCTGATCCAGTGGGATCTTCCCCTCCATCCCGCGCAGCGCCTGCCCGAATCCGGCTGCCGCTTGATGAAGCTGGAGGGCTTCCACCCGGCGCCCGTGCACGTGCGCGAGGGCCTTGCCGCACTGGGGCTGGAACGCCACCTCGACCTGCATCCCGGCGCCGGGCCGGAATTGGTGGCCTATCTGAAAACGCCGCGCGGGCTGGTCGAACTGGACTGATCAGGCCGTGCTGGGGTTGGCGGGAGTGTCGCGTGCCAGCAGGTTGCCGGCCAGGAAGGAGGCCGCAAGCAAGGCCACCACCGATGCGCCGACGGCGAGTTCCTTGCCTTCGTACCAGGCGGAGATGTCCGCATTCAGCCAGCGCGCGAGGCCAAATCCCGCAACCGCGAAGCTGATCGCCGCCACCATCAGGCCCATCACCCGCGAAGCAACGCGGGCGCGCCGATCGGCGCGGCGCAGCAAACGGGCGATCCAGAATCCGTTGGCACCGTCCGCTACCAGCATGCCCAGGGTGAAGGCGATGCCGAGCATGGCCGTGTGTTCAAGCCCGCCATGTTGCGTGGCGGTGATGGCGAACAACGCTGCCTGGCTCAGGGTATCGAAGGACAGCGCGAACAGCGCGCCGACGGCGGCTATTGCCAGCGGATGACTGGTGGCCTGCATGCGGCGCAGCAGGCCGGCCTTGATGCCGATGGTGGCGACCATGTCGCCGCCCGGGGCCAGCAACACCGCGCGCAGGTTGAGCACGCCGAGCAGCGTCAGGAAGGCGATCGAGATCCAGGTGCCGACATCCTCCATCCAGGAGGGTACCTGCCATTGCTCGGAGGCCAGACCGACGCCGACGGCGATGGCCATCACGATGCCGCCGTGGCCCAGCGAAAACAGGGTGCCGCACCAGCGGGCCCGGTGCGGAGCCAGGCGCAGGTTATGCCGGGTCAGCCCGTCGATCGTCGCAAGATGGTCGGCGTCGAGACCGTGTTTCGCCCCCAGCATGAACACCAGGGCAAGCAGGGCAAACCATTCGTTCGGCAATTCCATGGGATACGCCTCGAGAAATGTATGAAGTCTATGTGATTCCTCATACAAGTTCCATGCCTTGCGCGTCCGAATGGCTAAACGCAGAAAAACCAATAGCTTGAAGATTCCATCCGGGGTCCGCCCGGTTACTCGGTAATCACCTTGTGGGTAATGCCGCGTTACCAGGAACCGGAAAGTCGGCGCTGCTCGTACGGCGATTTGTCTTTCCACACCGGCAATTCGAGGTCGGCAAAGGGGACAGGTGCGGTGGCTTGTGCTAACTTCGACCCCTTTGCCCAAAAAACCGCACGCATGCCTCGAACTTCCGCTTCCGCCAGCCGCCTGCTCGACATCGCGGGGGGCAATTTCAGCGCGGTAACCTTGCAGCGCGGCCGCAATTACGCGGCCGAGGCGCGGGTGACCATCAAGTCGGTGCGCGAACAGCCGGGCGAGATTCACGTCGAGGCGCTGGTGCAGGGGACTTTGGCGGAACCCTATGGCGTGGCCCTCTGGCTGAACCGCGATCGTCAGGGTGAGATCAGCGATATCGAGGGCGTTTGCATGTGTCCGGTCGAGGAGGACTGCAAGCACGTGGTCGCAGTGCTGCTCACGCTCGACAAGATGGGTAGCATTCCGCAGCGTTCCGATCACCCCACAATGCCGGCCGATGCCGAGTTCCCGGTGCCCGGCGCTGCGGCACGCGAGTGGCTGAGCGAACTGGGTGCGCGCGTCGCCCCGCCGGCACGCGACAAGGAGACTGCGGTACGCGTGGTCTATCTGCTGCACCCGGGTGATCCGCCCAACCTGCGCGTTGCGCGCAGCCGGCCGCTGAAACGGGGCGGCTACGGCAAGCCAACAGCCTACCGGCCGCAGCCGTATGACCTGGTCGGCAGCCGTACCCACCGCAGCCTAGTCACCGACGCCGACATTGCCCCCTTGCGCCTGTTCCTCGCGCTGCAAAGCGGTGGCGGCTACTTCTACAGCGATGCGGTCGACCTGGTCGGTGAAACGGGATCACTGCTGCTGCGGCTGGCCTTGGCCACCGGCCGGTTGCAGCTTGACGGGCTGATCGAAACGTCGCTGCAGGCCGGGCCGCCGTGCGAGGCCGTCTGGCAATGGACGCATGACGCCCAGGGACTTCAGCAGCTGAGCCTTGAGCTGCCGGCGAATTTCAAGGTCGTGGCGACCCAGCCCGCGTTTTACCTCGACGCCGAAAATGGCCGCCTCGGCGAACTGAAAAGCGCCGTTCCCCCATCCGTCCTCGAACAGCTTCTGCGCGCGCCGCCGCTTAATGAGGCCGATGTGCTGCTGGTGCGGCAGCAGTTGCCGCGACTCTTGGGCGAGCAGGGAGCTGCCCTGCCGCTGCCGCAGATGCCCGACGCTGCGCCCGCCGGCACGCCGGCGCTGCGCCTGGTATTGACCCGCGGCGGCTTCCGTCATCCGGGCGGTGGACGCCTGCAGGAGAACATGGCGCTGATACGCCCCTGGTTCGATTATCCGGAAGGTGTCAGCGTGACCGCGGTGCAGTCGGCGCCGCCGTTCCTGCGCCAGCGCATTGGCGATCGCTGGCAGACCCTGCAGCGGGATGTCGAGACCGAGGCGCGGTGCTGGCGCCTGATCCATGCCGCAGGCCTCGCGAGCTGGCGCGATCGCTTCGGCGCGCAACTGCTGGCGCAAGGCGAACAGGAGGCTTTGCTGCCGCGGCGCAATGATGTCGTCGGCTGGCTGGATTTCCTTAATCAGGGCATTCCCGCCCTGGAAGCCGAGGGGGTCGGCATCGAGTTTGCCGATGATTTCCCCTACACCATCGCCCAGGCCGAGGACTGGTTCGTGGCGGTCGAGGAGAGCGTCGGCAGCGACTGGTTCGACCTCGATCTCGGCGTGCGCGTGGGTGGCGAGCGGGTCAGCCTTGTGGCACCCCTGATGCGATTGCTGCGCGAGGAACCGGATCTGGCCGGCCTGGTGCGCGGTTTGGAGGACGGGCAGAACTTCCCGGTTGCGATCGACGAGCGGCGCATCCTGCCGGTGCCCGCCGGGCGCCTCAAGGCCTGGCTGTTGCCCTTACTGGAATTCCTCGACGACGAACGGCCGCGCCTGGCGCGCCATCACGCGGCGACGTTGGCCGGTCTCGATGCCTTGCCGACGCAATGGATAGGCGGTGAGGAACTGCGGCGGCTGGGCCACCGCCTGCGCGATTTCCGCGGCATCGACCATAGGCCGCCGGCACCCGGTTTCCTGGCGACTTTGCGGCCCTACCAGCAGGACGGCCTCGACTGGCTGCAATTCCTGCGCGAGTACGGCCTCGCCGGCATCCTCGCCGATGACATGGGGCTGGGCAAGACGGTGCAGACCCTGGCCCACCTGCACCTGGAAAAGGCCTCCGGCCGCGCCGACCGGCCCAGCCTGGTGGTGGCGACCACCAGCCTGATGGCCAACTGGCGCAACGAGGCGGCGCAATTCACGCCCGAACTGAAGGTATTGACGCTGCACGGCAAGGATCGGGCCGAACGCTTCGCCGATATACCCGGCGCCGACCTGGTGCTGACCACCTACCCGCTGCTGGTGCGCGACCGCGAGACCCTGCTGGCGCAGGACTGGCACCTGCTGGTGATGGACGAAGCGCAGTTCATCAAGAATCCCAAGGCGCAATCCCACCAGGTGGCGCGCCTGCTGAAATCGCGCCATCGCCTGTCGCTGACCGGCACGCCGCTGGAGAACCACCTTGGCGAACTCTGGGCCCAGTTCGATTACCTGATGCCGGGCTTGCTGGGCAACGGCAAGCGCTTCACCCAGGTGTATCGGACGCCGATCGAAAAGCTCGGCGACGAGGAAATGCGCAACCGCCTCAGCGAACGAGTGCGCCCCTTCCTGCTGCGACGGACCAAGGAACAGGTGCTCAAGGACTTGCCGCCGCGAACCGAGATGGTGCGCTGGGTCGAGATCGAAGGCGGGCAGCGTGACCTGTACGAGTCGCTGCGCGTTGCCTTCGACCGCAAGCTGCGCCACGCACTGGTGGAGCAGGGCGTGGGCCGCAGCCAGATCATGATTTTCGATGCCCTGCTCAAGTTGCGCCAGATCTGTTGCGATCCGCGCCTGGTGCGCTTGCCCGCGGCCGAGGCGCTGGTGAAGAAGGGGTATGCACACTCGGCCAAGCTGGCCACGCTGATGGAAATGCTGGTCGAACTGCTCGACGAAGGGCGCAAGGTGCTGCTGTTCTCGCAATTCACTTCGATGCTGGCGCTGATCGAGACCGAGCTGGAAAAGCTCGGCATTCCCTTTGCCAAGCTGACCGGCCAGACCCGCGACCGGGAGACGCCGATCGCCGACTTCCAGAAAGGTCGCGTGCCGCTGTTCCTGATCAGCCTCAAGGCTGGCGGCACCGGCCTCAACTTGACCGCCGCCGACACCGTGATCCACTACGATCCCTGGTGGAACCCGGCGGTCGAGGAGCAGGCCACGGCACGCGCCCACCGCATCGGCCAGGACAAGCCGGTGTTCGTGTACAAGCTGATGACGCAGGGTACCGTGGAAGAAAAAATTCTCGCCCTGCAGGACCGCAAGCGTGGCCTGGCCGACCAGTTGATGCGCCAGGGCGCTAGCGCCGCAACAGGTGGCAACCTGCTCACCGCCAGCGATCTCGACGTGCTGTTCGAACCGCTGGCCTGAGCGGGCCACGTGCGAGAATGCAGGGCTGGATTCGCCCCCCATTACAGAGGAGAACAACATGATGAAGCTGTACTACGGCCCCGGTGCCTGTTCCTTCGTGCCGCATGCCGCCCTTGAAGTGATCAAGGCTGCCACCGGCACCGATTTCGAAACGCAAAGCGTCAAGCTGCACAAGGGCGAGCAGCGCACGCCGGAGTACCTGGCCATGAATCCCCTCGGCCTGGTGCCGGTACTGGTCGAGGATGGCAAGCCGCTGACCCAGATCGTCGCCATCTGCGATTACCTCGATCAACGCTTTCCGCAGGCCGGACTGCTGCCGACCGGAAGCTGGGAACGGGCGCAAGCCATGTCGACCCTGGCCTGGATGAACAACTCCGTGCACCCCACTTTCACCCACGTCTTCAAACCCGCCAACTTCGCCGAGGGCGAGGCGGCCCAGGCCGATGTGCGCCAGTTGGCGGTCGGCAAGTTCCGCGAACACATGGAGCGCATCCAGTCGATGATCGCGCATGCATCGCCCTGGCTGCTCGGCGAGAAACTGTCCTTCGCCGATTTCTACGCCCTGACCTTCATGCGCTGGGGCGGTTTCGCCGGCATCGACCCGGCGTCCATGCCGGCGTACAAGGCGTATGTCGAGCGTGTCGCGGAGCAGGCGCCGGTGGCCTCGGCCATGGCCCGCGAAGGTATCAAGCTGGATACCTACAAGGCAGCGTGACGTAGTTCATTCAAGTTTAAAAGACTTGTAGTACCATCGCCGACAGGTGATGCAAACCGGGTATCGCCGCCGTAGGGCGATACCGTCGGGAGGAGGCGAGGGTATGCAGGTCGGCAGCCCGCGGACGACGTCGGAGGCGGCATCGATTTCGATCGAGCGGATCGGCGACATCCTTGCGGGGCTGCCCGTACCGACTTTCGTCATCGATGCGAGCCACCGCATCACCCACTGGAACCGCGCCTGCGAAGTCGTCCTCGGCCATCCGGCGTCGCGCATGGTGGGTACGCGCGACCAGTGGCTGCCGTTTTATCCCAAGCCGCGCCCGGTCATGGCGGACCTGGTGGTGTCCGGCGAACTCGATACCGGAATCGACACCTACTATCGCGACAAGTACCGCCGATCGCAGCTGGTCCCCGGCTGCTACGAGGCGGAAGATTTTTTCCCCGAAATGGGTGCGCAGGGCACCTGGCTGTACTTCACGGCGGCGCCTCTGCGCGATGCCACCGGCGCCGTGGTCGGCGCCATCGAAATGCTGCAGGACGTTTCGGCGCGCCGGCGCGCAGATGCCGCCCTGGAACGCGAGCACGGCATCCAGAACACCATCATCGAGCACTTCCCGAGCGGGATCGCCGTCTTCGACGCGGCGATGAACATCATCCGCTACAACGAGCGTTGCCGTCGCACGCTGGATTTCCCGCCTGAGCTTTTGGCTGAAACGCCGGTGCCGCTGGAGCGACTGATACGTTTCAATGCCGAGCGGGGGGAGTATGGCGCCGTCGATGTCGACGCCTACGTCGCGGCGGCCATGGACCTGGCCAGGCGCCAGGAGCCGCACTGCTTTGAGCGATCGCGACCGGACGGATCGGTGCTCGAGGTGCGCGGTACGCCGCTGCCCGATGGCGGATTCGTGACCTCCTATACCGACATCACCGAGCGCAAGCGGGCGGAAGCGGAGCTGGCGCGATTGCTGGCCGAACAGCGCCTGATTTTCGACAACGCCCACGTCGGCATCATCTGGGTGCGCCAGCGCGTGATCGTCAGCTGCAACCGGCGCATGGCGGATATGTTCGGCTTCGACAGCCCGGCAGACCTGGAGGGCCGCTCGACAAGGGGGTTGTATGCCACCGACCAGCAATGGCTGCAGGTCGGCGCCATGTATGCGGATCTGGAGGCCTCGGGGTCGGCCCAGGCCGAACATGAAATGCGCCGGCGCGACGGCTCCTCGATCTGGATCATGCTCACTGGACGGCCGATCGACCAGGCTCGGGTCAGCGAGGGCACGATCTGGGTGTACACGGACATTACCGAGCGCGTGCGCCAGCAGGCCCAGCTGGCGCTGGCCGAGCGGGTGTTTGCCCATGCCTCGGAAGCCCTGATGATCACCGACCCGGCTGGCATCATCGTCAATGTGAACCAGGCGTTTTGCCGGATTACCGGGTATGCACGGGAGGAGGTGCTTGGCTGTTCGCCCAGCGTGATGAAGTCCGACCGCCATGACGCGGCCTTTTTCGAGTCCATGTGGCAGGCGCTGGCGGCCAACGGGGCGTGGGAAGGCGAGGTCTGGGATCGGCGCAAGAACGGCGAGGTCTATCCCAAATGGCTGGCGATTTCGACCGTGCGTGACGACGAAGGCCGCGTGGCGAACTACATCGGCTCGTTTTCCGACATCTCGGAACGCAAGCAGGCACAGGAGCGCATCCAGTACCTGGCGCACCACGACACCCTGACGGGCCTGCCCAACCGGGTATTGCTGCGTGATCGTTTCAACGGCGCGATAGACCATCTGCGCCGCTGGGGCGGCGCGGTGGCCTTCATGTTCCTCGACCTCGACTATTTCAAGCGCATCAACGATTCGCTCGGGCATCGCGTCGGCGACGAGTTGCTGGTGGCCGTGGTGCGCCGGCTGAAAGCCATCCTGCGCGAATCCGACACGCTCAGCCGCCAGGGTGGCGACGAATTCATCCTGATCCTGCGCAACATCGATGGGTCCGACGCGGCGGCGAAGGTGGCCGAAAAGATTATCGATTCGATTGCGCGCCCCTTCGAAATCGGCGAACACGTCCTGAATACCTCGGTTTCGATCGGCATTGCCACGGCGCCGCGCGACGGCGAGGATTTCGACCTGTTGATGCAGAAGGCCGATACGGCGATGTATGCCTCGAAAGAGCATGCGCGGGGTACCTTCAGCTTCTTCCAGCAGTCCATGGATGAACTGGCGCGACGCCGGCTCGACCTTGCGAACCGGATGCGCGGCGCGATGGCGACACGCGAGTTTCGCCTTGCCTACCAGCCCCAGGTCTATGCCGACAGCGGAAAGGTGTTCGGCGCCGAGGCCCTGTTGCGCTGGCACCCCGCGGGCGCCAATCCGATCCCGCCCATCGAATTCATCCCGATCGCGGAGGAGAACGGCCTGATCGTCCAGCTTGGCGACTGGGTGGTGGCCGAGGCTTGTGAACAGGCGGCGCGCTGGCAACGCGAGGGCCTGGAGAGCCAGATCGCCGTCAATGTCTCCGGTGTCCAGATCTATCGGTCGGACATTGTCGACACCCTGTTGCGGGCAACCCGCGCGGCGGGAATCGAACCGAACTGCATCCAAGTGGAGCTGACCGAGTCGATCCTGATCGAGGACAGCATGTTGATGCAGGAGGTCATCCGCGGGCTCAAGTCCATCGGCGCCTCGGTGGCCATCGATGATTTTGGCACCGGCTATTCCAGCCTGGCCTACCTCAAGCGCTTCCGTGTCGACAAGCTGAAGATCGACCGCGGTTTCGTTACCGATTGCTGCGTCAATGAGGAAGGCGCGGCGATGACGCGCGCCGTGATCGGCATCGCCAACTCACTGAACATGCGTGCCATCGCCGAAGGGGTCGAGGAACTGGATCAGCTGCACTTCATCTGCCGGGCCGGGTGCAATGAAATCCAGGGGAATATCTACAGCCACCCCCTGTGGCCGGAGGATTTTCCTGGCTATGCCAGGGGGCAACGCCAATAGGCGACGCCGGTTGCCCGGCGTCGTCGGGTCGCGGTGTTTACCAGAACTTCCACCAGGCCTTTTTCTTCATGGTCGTGCTGACTTCTTCGGACCAGCTTGAATAGGCTTGCAGGTTGCTGTTCTGATTGAAGAACGCGCCGAAACGCTTGTCGGTTTCGTTGATGTGCTGTGCCAGCCAAACCTTGAGGAAGTGGAGCAGTTCGAAGGTGATGGTGGCGCCGCCGCTATCGAGCTTGTGCTGGAGGTCGATGACCTGGCGGATCAGCTCTTCATGCTGTTGCTTGTGGGCCTCGAACCCCGAGTAGTGGGTGACGCGCATCAGGCTTTCTTCCAGCAGGAAGTGGGTACGCGTGTAATCCGCCAACTGGTCGAGGATCTTGCGCGAGGCTTCCTTGGCATGGTGTTCGACGATGGCCTGGTGCAGCGCGTTGAGCATGCCCACCAGTTCCTTGTGCTGCTCGTCGACTTCCTGGATTCCTACCTTGTAACTGTCACTCCACTCCAAGAGTTTTTCGGTTGCCATATTGCTCTCCTATTTGCTGAATCGAATCCGGACAGCCACGGCATTCGAATCAGCCACGGCCCATTGCAGGGCGCATCCCTTGCCCAAGTCTGGTTCTTGTATAACTTTCGTAATGGATTTCACGAGCTTAAACATATCAATGCTAGACGGATTGTTGCGGTGCATATTGACATGAGTCAAATGGTTGCCAATGCCGGCGCTGGTCGATGAGGTCGTGTATCCAACTGAAAGAAAACAATGTATTTAGGTAATTGACCTCAGGGGGTAGCCATCATGTAGGCGCCGAAACGTCGATCGCTCTCATTGACGTGCCGGGTCAGCCACTGCTTGAGGATGAACATCAGCTCGAAGGTGATCTTGCTGTTGCCGGCATCGAACTGGTTGCGCAGTTCGCCGATTCGCCGGATCAGGTCTTCATGCTGCTCGCGGTGGCTCTCGAGCGCCGAGTAGCCGCTGCGCTGCATCAGTCCTTCCTCGTCGCGGAAGTAGGTGAGCGGGTAGTCGGCCAGCCGGTCGAGGATTTCCCGGGCGATGTCTTTGGCATTGCGAGCCACGATCGCCTGATGCAGTTCATTGATCATGGCGATCAATGCCTTGTGCTGATCGTCGATCTCCCGGATACCGATCCGCAGGTTCTCGGACCATTGAAGCAGCTGTGCCGTTGCCATTTTTATTCTCCCTGATCATGCAGAAATAATATCGGCAGATGCTAATAAGTCAGCCCCAGGTTCCGTTGATCTGCGTCAATCAATTGCCGCGGAATTGGTATGGCATGAGGAAAAACTGGGTTGCAACGAGAATAAATTCACGCCGGTGTAGGAACCTTCCGACATTCCTACAAACGGTGAAGCATAGTAACGAGAAGTGTTATAAAGTTAACAAAATGAATGATGCCGGCTTCCTTGTCCTGTTCCTGAGCCTGCCCGCCAAGGCCAGTGCCGGTCGCATGCGCATCTGGCGAGGCTTGCGCGCCCTGGGGTGCGCAAGCTTGCGCGACGGCGTGTATCTGCTGCCAGCCCTTGCCGACAAGGCCGAGGCACTCGACGGCATTGCCAACGAAGCGCGCTTGGTAAGCGGTACGGCGGACATCTACCGGCTCGATGGACGCGATACCGTGCAACAGGCCCATCTCGTGGACTTGTTCGATCGCACCGCGGCCTACGCCGAGTTGATGCAGGCGTTCGATGCCGTCGATGCACGCGAGGTGAATGCGGTGCGGCGCTTGCGCCGCGAACTTGCTGCCGTGGTCGCGATCGATTTTTTTCCCGGCGAGGCGCGTCGTCAGGCGCAGGAGGCGCTGGCCGCGCTGGAAGCGACGGCGGGCGGCGAACCGGCAAGCTCGCCGGGCCGTATCCGCCGTCTCCCCAGCGCCGACTTTCAGGGCAGGACCTGGGCCACGCGCAAAAACCTGTGGGTGGACCGAATGGCTTCGTCCTGGCTGATTCGCCGCTTCATTGACCGCAAGGCCAAATTCATCTGGCTCGACAGCCCGAAGAAGTGTCCAAAGTCCGCGCTGGGATTCGACTTCGATGGCGCGGCCTTCAGCCATGTCGATGGACGCGTCACCTTCGAAGTCTTGGCCGCGAGTTTTGGTCTCGACCGCGACCCAGCGCTGCGGCGTATCGGCGCCATCGTTCATTGTCTCGACGTCGGTGGCGTGCCGGTGGCCGAGGCGGTGGGCATCGAGGCACTGCTGGCGGGCTTGCGGGCTACGGCGGCCGACGACGACAAACTGCTGATCGAGGCCACACGCGTTTTCGACGGCCTGTACACCAGCTTTCAGCAGGAGAAGCGCAATGACTGACGGGTTTGCTGCCCCCGTCGTCGCCGTACCGGCGGCGCCGACTTTGATCGAGGCGCTGCGCTTCTGGCTCAAGCTCGGTTTCATCAGCTTCGGCGGTCCGGCGGGGCAGATTTCGATCATGCACCAGGATCTGGTCGAACGCCGGCGCTGGATTTCCGAACACCGCTTCCTGCATGCGCTCAACTACTGCATGGTGCTGCCGGGACCCGAGGCCTGCCAGCTGGCGATCTATACCGGCTGGCTGCTGCACGGGCTGCGCGGCGGGCTGCTGGCCGGACTGCTGTTTTTTATGCCGGCATTTTTTTTGTTGTCCCTGCTGGCTGGGATCTATCTCGCATTCGGCGACATGCCCTCAGTGCAGGGCATCTTCTATGGCATCAAGCCGGCTGTGGTCGCGGTGGTGGTATTTGCGGCCTGGCGGATCGGCTCGCGCTCGATCAGGAATGGCGTGCTGCTGGCGATTGCGGCGTCGGCCTTCGTAGGTATCTTTTTCTTTAAGATCGATTTTCCGTGGATCGTGCTCGCCGCCGGCGTCCTTGGCGCCATCGGTGGCAAGCTGATGCCGGACAAGTTCGCGGCCGGCGGCGGACATGGCGCCGCGCACAAGCAATATGGCCCGGCCGTGATCGACGACGACACGCCGCCCCCGCCGCATGCGGGCTTTTCCTGGCGCAAGCTCGGCCTCACCATTACTGCTTTCGTTGCCGTCTGGGCCTTGGCGATGCTTTCACTACGTGGCGAGCCCGATTTGCTGCACATGGGCGATTTCTTTACCAAAGCGGCCTTCCTCACCATTGGCGGTGCCTACGCCGTGCTGCCCTATGTGTATCAGGGTGGGGTGGAGCACTACGGCTGGCTCACCGGTCCGCAGATGATGGATGGCCTGGCCCTGGGCGAGACCACGCCGGGGCCGCTGATCATGATCGTGACCTGGGTTGGTTATGTCGGCGGCGTAAGCAAGGCCGTCGCTGCCAGCCCGGTAGCGGCCGGCCTTGCCGGCGCGGCGGTGGCCACCTTCTTTACCTTCCTGCCCAGTTTCCTGTTCATTGTTGCCGGCGGACCGCTGGTGGAAGCCACGCGTGGCGAACTGAAATTCACGGCGCCGCTGACCGGCATCACCGCTGCCGTAGTGGGCGTGATCCTCAACCTGGCGGCTTTCTTTGCCTGGCATACCTTCTGGCCCCTGGCCACCGAGGCGGCGCCCTTTGCCGGGCCCTTCGACATCGTTGGAGTGGTGATCGCCATCGCTTCCTGGATAGCGCTTTGGAAGTACAAAGCCGACATCATGAAGGTGATCGGCGCAAGCGCCGTGGTGGGCCTGCTGCTTTCCTTTCTCCGGTAGGGTGGTTAGTTAATCGGTAAGCTGCTATCCGAACTAAATGCTTTAGGTGGAAATCAAATCTTTGCAAGCGACTGAAACTTAAGGTCGGAACGCACTAAGTCATTGTTGGCGCAGTACTTGCGTTAGCTGTTCTCAATCAGGTCGATGCCGGCCTGGCATCCAGGGGGACAGCAGACATGGGCAACATCAACGACTTTTTCGACACCGGGCGCAGCGCATTGCAGGAAGTCGAGCAGCGCCTGCAAATGCCGCGCCGCGAATTCCTGCAGTTCTGTGCCACGGTGGCGGCCACCCTCGGCCTTCCGGCCGGCGCCGAAGCCGCGGTGGCCAAGGCGGTCGAAGCCGCCAAGCGGCCTTCCGTGATCTGGCTGCACTTTCAGGAGTGCACGGGTTGCTCGGAGTCGCTGTTGCGCGCCGAACACCCGACCCTGGAGAAGCTGATCCTCGACGTGATCTCGCTCGACTACCACGAGACGCTGATGGCTGCCGCCGGGCGCCAGGCCGAAGACGCGCGCAAGGCGGCGATGAAAGCCAACAAGGGCAAGTACGTGCTGGTCGTGGAAGGCGCCATCCCGACCAAGGCCAACGGCATCTACTGCAAGATCGGCGGCCATACCGCGATCGACCTGCTCAAGGAATGCGCGGCCGATGCTGCGGCTGTGATCGCCATCGGCTCCTGCGCCTCCTGGGGTGGCATGCCTTCGACCATCCCCTCGATTTCAGGCGCCGACTCCAGCCCCACGGGTTCGGCCGGCGTCGCCGAAATCCTCGGCAAGCCGGTGATGACCATTCCCGGCTGCCCGCCCAACCCCTACAACTTCCTCGCCGCCGTGGTGCATTTCCTGACCTTCGGCAAGCTGCCCGAGCTCGACAAGCTGGGCCGCCCGAAGTTTGCCTACTCGCGTCTGATTCACGAAAACTGCGAACGCCGCGCCCACTTCGACGCCGGCCGCTTCGCCATGGAGTTCGGCGATTCCGGCCACCGCCAGGGCTACTGCCTCTACAAGCTCGGCTGCAAGGGCCCCGAGACCTACGCCAACTGCTCGACCCTGGGCTTTGGCGATGCCGGCGAGAACAACTGGCCGGTGGGCTGCGGCCATCCCTGCATCGGCTGCAGCGAGAAGGGTGTCGGCTTCACCAAACCCATTCACCAGGTGGCGAAGATGCTCAACGTCACGCCGCCGCTGCAATATCCGCGCATCATCGAAGAGCAGGGCAAGGCCGCGAGCTTCGCTTCGGCGGCCGCCGTGGCGGCGGTGGCCGGCGCTGCTGCCGGCGCGGCGGTGATGCTGACGCGCAACCTTGGCCTCTCCCATGCCGCTGAAGAGGCGGAACGGGCCAAGGCCGCGTCGCAGAAAACCGGCGACAAGGTCGGAGCCTGATCATGGGCTCCCGGCGCGACTTCCTCAAAGGGGTGCTCGCGGGCGGTGCGGCAGCGACGGCATGTGTCGCCTCCGCTCCCGCCGCCGCGCGCGAAACCCGTCCCCGTCCGCCCGAGGCGATGGGCCTGCTCTACGACTCGACGCTCTGCGTCGGGTGCAAGGCATGCGTCGCCGCCTGCAAGACGGCCAACAACAACCCGGCCGAGTTTTCCACGCTCGATCACCTGTGGGATACGCCGCTCGATACCTCGGGCTACACCTTCAACCTGATCAAGATGTACCGCAACGGCACCATGGATGCCAAGGATCAGGAGGTGAACGGCTTCGCCTTCATGAAGACGTCCTGCATGCATTGCGGTGACCCGTCCTGCGTCTCCGCTTGCCCGGTGTCGGCAATGACCAAGGATCCGGAGACCGGCATCGTCGGCTACAACCCCGACAAGTGCATCGGCTGCCGTTACTGCGTCGCTGCCTGCCCCTTCGGCATTCCCAAGTACCAGTACGACTCGCCCACAGGCCGCATCGGCAAGTGCGAGCTATGCCGCCATCGCCACAAGGATGGCCACTACTCGGCCTGTGCCGAGGTCTGCCCGACCGGCGCCACGCTCTTCGGCCGCACCGAGGACCTGTTGGCCGAAGCCAAACGCCGCCTGGCACACAAGCCCGGCCAGCCGATGAAGGTGCCGCGCGGCCATCTGCGCCACGCGCAAATGAAAGCCCTGGGCGGCAAGCCGGAAGGCAAGGGCGCGATGAACCGCCACGGCTGGCGCGACGAGCCCGACCAGACCTACGAGGCGGTGGCCGGCAACTACCTGCAGCACGTGTATGGCGAAAAGGAATACGGCGGCACCCAGGTGCTAAAGCTCTCGGGCGTGAATTTCCAGAAGCTCGGCATGCCCGACCTGCCGCCCGATGCCGCGGCGGCGATGTCGGAAACCATCCAGCACACGCTCTATGGCGGAATGCTAATGCCCTTCGCCGTGCTGGGGGCGATGACCTTTATCGCCAAGCGCAATGTCAAGCCGGAGGATGACGAATCCGGCAAGGAGGGGAGCTAACCATGGCCAATCACAATCATGCGGCACCGGTCCCAGTTGGCGGCAACCTGGTCAATGCCGTCACCCTGACCTGCGGCGTGCTGGTCGCGCTGATGGTCGCCATTCTGGTGGTGCGCTTCCTCTTTGGCCTCGGCGCCGTGACTGCGCTCAACGATGGGTATCCCTGGGGCATCTGGGTGGTGGTCGACGTGGTGATCGGTTCGGCCTTCGCCTGCGGTGGCTTTTCGGTGGCGATGCTGGTGTACATCTTCAACCGCGGTGAATACCACCCGCTGGTGCGGCCGGCCCTGCTGGCCAGCCTGTTCGGCTACACCCTGGCCGGCGCCGGGGTGATCTTCGATCTTGGTCGCTGGTGGAATGTCTGGCAAATGTTCAACCCCTGGTCTTTCAACCCGAACTCGGTGATGTTCGAGGTGGCGGTCTGCATCACGCTCTACATCATCGTCATGTGGCTGGAGTTCTCGCCGGTGGTCATGGAGCAGCTGGGCATGGCCGAAGCGAAGAAGAAGGTCAGCCGCGCGATGTTCTTCCTCATTGCCCTGGGTACCGTGCTGCCGATGATGCACCAGTCCTCGCTGGGCACGCTGCTGGTGGTTCTCGGCGTGCAGATCCATCCGCTGTGGCAAACCCCGATCCAACCGGCCCTGTACCTGCTAAGCGCCATCACCATGGGCTACGCCGTGGTGCTGTTCGAATCCTGCCTGACCTCTACCGCCTACCGGCGCAAGATCGAAGGACACTTGCTGACGCCGCTGGCCAAGATCATGCTCAGCTTCCTCGCCGTGTATCTGGCCGTGCGCGTCGGCGACCTGGTCGTGCGTGGTGCCATTGGCAAGGCCTTCGTGCCTTCAGTCGAGGCGCTGTGCTTCTGGATCGAGATGCTGAGCTTCATCGCGCCACTGATCCTGATCGGCGCCGAGTCGAACCGCCGCAATCCGGCGCGCCTGTTCCTTGCCGGCGTGCTGTTGATGCTGGGCGGTGCCATGCTGCGCCTCAACGGCTTCCTGATCGGCTACGAAACCAATGTCGGCGATGCCGGCGGCTTCAGCTATTTCCCGACCTTCGCCGAGGTGCTGGTCACCGCCGGCATGTTCGGTCTTGAGGTTCTCGGTTACATCATCATCACCCGCCGCTTCCCGGTCCTGCCCCGGGAAGATGCGCAGGCCGCTCACTGAAGGATGGAGAGAAAAAATGTCCAAGCGCGTAACGATTGATCCCATCACCCGCATCGAAGGCCACCTGCGCATCGACGTGGATGTCGACGGCGGCCGTGTCAAGAAGGCCTGGTCCTCCGGCCAGATGTGGCGCGGCGTCGAACTGATCCTGCTCGGTCGCGACCCGCGCGACGCCTGGGCTATCACCCAGCGTATTTGCGGCGTGTGCACCACGGTGCATGCCATCACCTCGGTGCGCGCGGTGGAGAACGCCCTGCAGATGGAAGTGCCGCTGAACGCCCAGTTCATCCGCAACCTGATCATCTTGGCGCATTCGGTGCATGACCAGATCGTGCACTTCTACCACCTCTCGGCGCTCGACTGGGTCGATGTCACTTCGGCGCTGAAGGCCAATCCGGACGAGGCGGCCAAGCTGGGCGAGAGCCTGTCGTCCTGGCACCTCAACAGCAAGCACGAAATGCGGCGTGTACATGAGCGCCTCAAGCATTTCGTCAATGGTGGCCAACTCGGCATCTTCACCAACGGCTACTGGGGCCATCCGGCGATGAAGCTCTCGCCCGAGGTGAACCTGATGGCCGTGGCCCACTACCTGCAAGCGCTGGAAGTGCAGCGCAAAGCCAACAAGATCGTCTCGATCCTCGGCGCCAAGACCCCGCACATCCAGAACGTTGCGGTGGGTGGCGTCGCCAACCCGATCGCCACCGATTCGCAGGCGGTGCTTACCGTCGAGCGCCTGATGGCGATCAAGGGGTTCATCGACGAGCTGGCCGACTTCGTCAAGAACGTCTACCTGATCGACGTCGCGGCCGTGGGCGCTTTTTACGCCGACTGGACCAAGATTGGCGCCGGTGTCACCAACTACCTCGCTGTGCCGGACATTCCGATGGACACCAAGGGCACACAGTTCGCGCTGCCCGGCGGCTTCATCGAGGGCGGCGACGTGTCCAAGTTCAAGCCGATCAAGTCCTTCGGCGACGAGTATTTCACCAAGGGCGTCGAAGAATCGGTCAAGCATTCCTGGTACGACTATTCCAAGGGCGGCGCGCTGCACCCCTACAAGGGCGAGACCAAGCCCAACTACACCGACTTCAAGGACGACGCCAAGTATTCCTGGCTCAAGTCACCAACCTTCTACGGCAAGGTGGCCCAGGTCGGGCCGCTGGCGCGCGTGCTCAACATGTTCGCCGCCGGCCACGAGCCGACCAAGAAGTACGCCACCGCCGCGCTCGACACGGTCTCGGCGTTGGCCAAGACCAAGGTCGGGCTGGATGCCATGCACTCCACCATCGGCCGCCACGCCGCGCGCGCCATTTCCTGCGCGGTGCAGGTCGACATGTTGGGCGAGCAGTGGTCGGCGCTGGTCGGCAACATCGGCAAGGGCGACACCAAGACCTTTAACCCGCCCAAGTTCCCCAAGGACGAGGTGATGGGCGTCGGCTTCCACGAGGCGCCGCGCGGCGCGCTGTCGCACTGGGTGGTGATCGACAACGGCAAGATCAAGAACTACCAGTGCGTCGTGCCCTCGACTTGGAACGCCTGCCCGCGGAACGAGAAGGACGAGCCCGGACCCTACGAGGCCTCGCTGCTCAACACGCCGATCGCCGATGCCGAAAAGCCGCTGGAAGTGCTGCGCACCGTGCATTCTTTCGATCCTTGCATCGCCTGCGCGATCCACCTGACCGACAAGGAAAGCAATACAGCAATCAGCGTGAAGGCGGTTTGAGCATGCGCGCTGTGGTGCTCGGCGTCGGCAATATCATCCTCAGCGACGAGGCGGCCGGCGTGCGTGCGGTGGAGGCGCTGCAGGCCGGCTGGACGCTACCGGAGAACGTGCTGGCGATCGACGGCGGCACCTCGGGCATGGAGATGATCGAGGACTTGTCGAACCTCGATTTCCTGGTCGTGCTCGACGTGGTCAAGACCGGCGCCGCTCCCGGCACACTGGTGAAGATCGCCGGCGACGAAATCCCGGTGTTCTTCCGCCACAAGCTGTCGCCGCACCAGATCGCGCTGCCCGACGTGCTCGCCAGCCTGGAACTGCTGGGCACCATGCCGCAGGAGATCGTCGTGCTTGGCGTCGAATTCAGTTCGCTGGAACTCGGCCTCGAGATGACGCCGCTGATCGCGCAAAAGGTGCCCGCCCTGGCGGCGATGGCTGCCGAGGAATTGCTCGACCGCGGCTACGCCCTCGAAGCCTTGAGGAAGGCCGCCTGAGATGTGCCTCGCCGCGCCCTCGCGGATCGTCGAACTGCGTGATGGCGTTGCTGTCGTCGAGTGCTTTGGCCATGTCCGCGAGGCAAGTCTGCTGCTGATGGACGAGGAACTCGCGGTGGGTGATTACCTGCTGATCCAGGCCGGCGGCTTCGCCTTCGAGAAGGTCGAACGCGAGCGCGCGCTGGAAGCGCTCGATTTGATGCGCGAAGTGATGGAGCAGGGCGGCGATGCGCGCGCGCTGGGCGTCGCCGCATGAGCGTTCGCTTCGCGTCCGACAATCCCGCCGATGCCGTCGAAGAGGCCTTCTTCCGCATCCAGCGCGAACAGATGGCCGACGTGCCCATCCTCAATGCGGCGCTCTCGGTCGAGGCGATCGACTTTCAGCGCTGGCAGGGCCACTGGCTGGGCGTGGTGGTCACGCCTTGGTGCATGAGCCTGTTGCTGCTGCCCGGCAGCGATCACGGCTGGGTCGCCACCGGCGACAACAAGCGCCGCTTTGTGCGCTTTCCTGCCGGCGACTTCGCCTTCCTCGGCAGCCAGGAGCCGGAACTCGGCGAGTACCAGAGCTGCCCGCTGTTCTCACCCATGGATCGCTTTGCCACCCAGCACGAAGCCAGCCTGACCGCCCGCGCCTCGTTGGTGGCGCTGCTCACTGTACCTGGGCAGGCCGCAAAGGCAGCAACAGAAACTCTTCCCGACGAACCTTCGCTCTCCCGCCGCCGCTTCCTCGCCTTGGGTTAAGCTTGTCGGCACGTCCCGTGAAGACGGACGTCATGTCGAGAGGACCACAGATGAATGGAGCCCATGCGCTGGTGCGTACCCTGGTTGATACCGGGGTCGAGGTTTGCTTTACCAATCCCGGCACCAGCGAAATGCATTTCGTCGCCGCGCTTGACTCCGCGCCGCAGCTGCGTGCCGTGCTTTGCCTGTTCGAGGGCGTGGCCACCGGTGCCGCCGACGGTTACGCGCGCATGGCAGGCAAACCAGCCGCCACGCTGCTGCACCTGGGCTGCGGCCTCGGCAACGGCCTGGCCAACCTGCACAACGCGCGCAAGGGCAAGGTCCCGGTGATCAATATCGTCGGCGACCATGCCACCTACCATGTGCCGCTGGATGCGCAGCTGCAATCCGATATCGAGACCGTGGCGCGCAATGTTTCGCCCGGTTTCGTGCGCACCTCGAAAAGCACCGCCGATCTCGGCAGGGATGCGGCCGATGCTGTGGCGGCAGCGCGCGCGCACCCCGCTCAGGTCGCCACACTGATCCTGCCGGCCGACGTGTCCTGGGGCGAGGGCGGGGAGCCTGAGCCAGCGCGCGCCGTCGCCGCTGCGCCGGTGGCCGACCAGGCCACCATCGATACGCTCGCCGCCGTCCTCCAATCCGGCCGACGCGTGGCTTTTCTACTCGGCAACAACGCGCTGCGCGAGCCGGCGCTGATGGCGGCGGGGCGCATCGCGGCGAAGACCGGCGCCAGGCTGCATTGCGAGGTCTTTCCCACGCGCCTGGAACGCGGCGCCGGCCTGCCGCCGGTGGAGCGCATCGCCTACCTGGCCGAACTGGCGAGCGTGCAACTGCGCGAGCTCGACCACCTGGTGCTGGTCGACGCCAAGGCGCCAGTGTCCTTCTTCGCCTACCCGGGCAAGAAAAGCTACCTGGTGCCCGACACCTGTACCTTGCACGAGCTGGCCAGCCCGGCGCAGGATGCCGCTGCCAGTTTGCAGGCACTTTGCCGTGCCGTGGGCGCCGACTCTTGCGCACCGGTGCAGGCCAAACCCGCCCGGCCGGGCCGCCCGCGTGGCGCCAGGCTGACGGCAGAGAAGGTGTGCAAGGCGGTGGGCCACCTGCTGCCCGAGAATGCCATCCTCATCGACGAGGCCATCACCTCCGGCCTGATGCTGGGCAAGTTCACCGCCGGCGCGCCGCGCCACGACCTGATCACACTGACCGGCGGCGCCATCGGTCAGGGCTTGCCCAACGCCGTGGGCGCCGCCATTGCCTGCCCGAGCCGTCCGGTGCTGGCGCTGATCGGCGACGGTTCGTCGATGTACACGCTGCAGGCGCTATGGACTATGGCGCGCGAGCAGCTCAATGTCACCACCGTCATATTCAACAACGCCTCGTATTCGGTGCTCAACGTCGAACTCAACCGCGTCGGTGCCGAGCAGGCCGGGCCGAAAGCGAAAAGCCAGCTCGACCTGCACGGACCGGTGCTGAACTTTGCGCAGCTGGGGCAGGGCATGGGCGTGCACTCGGTGCGCGCCGAGTCCGCCGAGGAATTCACCCGTGCGCTGGAACAGGCCCTGGCCACGCCCGGCCCGCACCTGATCGAAGCCATGGTGCCGCCCTCGCTGGCTGGCCTCAAGCTCAAGCTGCTGCCGCACATCCTCGGCTCCCTCGATGGCCTGCCGCGGCCGGTGGCGCGATTCCTCAAACGCAAGATTGCACCCTGACCGGAAAGGTTTCAGCGATGAGTGGGATATCCGAATTCAATGCCGCCGCCAATGCCGACATTGGGCGCGAACACGAAATTCAGCTAGGCCTGTTGCGCGAGTTGTGCCGGGCGGCCGGCGGTAGCGGCGATCCGGACCTGGTTGGCGAGATACTGCAGCGGCTGATCGACTACAGCGAAGCGCATTTCGCCTCGGAAGAACTGCTGATGCGCATGAAGAGTTACGACGATTACGAGGACCACGTCGAGGACCATTCCCAGATTCTTGACGCCCTGCGCGACGTTGCCGCGAAGCACCGGCGCGGCGAATCGGCGCTGGTGGCGGGGCGCGCCACCGAGACACTGGACTTTGTCGACCGCCACATCGCCACGCGCGACAGGCGCTTCGCGGACTACGTGCGGAACAATCTCTGAGCCTCGTGAGTTCCCGCTCCCGCGCGCGCGGCGCAGCAACCGCAGCGCTTCAGCCGCGGGAAGGAGATCCGGCGCCTGATGGCGCGCCTCGATGCCGACGGCTATCCGCGCCTGCAGATGTCGCTGCTGGTGGGTTTGACCGGCCTGGCGGGGTTATTCGCATCCGTTCTGATGCTGCATGCCGGTGTCGATGCCATGGGCGTCAGGTATCCGCTGGCCACCGGCGCGGCCTATGGTGCTTTCCTGATCCTGCTCTGGCTCTGGCTGCGCACCCGCGCCGACGATTGGGTGGATGGTTCGCTTGACGTGCCCGACTTCTCGTCTGGCGGCAGTGGTGGCAGCGGGGCAACGCCGGTCGAATGCGTCGATGTGCCCGATATATCGGCGGGGGGCGGCAACTTTGGCGGCGGCGGTGCGTCCTCGTCCTTCCAGTTCGACGACAGCCTGCCTTCACCCGCGCTGTCCGATGTCGGCGGCGACGGTGTCGGCAGTCTCGGCGAAGCAGTGGGCGAGGCCGTCGGCGGCGCCGACGAAGGTGCCATCCCGCTGGCGCTGATCCTGTTAGTGGCGGCGCTCATCGCCGTGCTGCTGCTCGCCTCGCTTTACGTGATCTACCTGGCGCCGGCCCTGTTCGCCGAACTGCTGGTCGACGGCGCGCTCTCGGCCAGTCTCTACCGCCGCATGCGCGGCCTGCAGACACGCCACTGGCTGGAAAGCGCGCTGCGTCGTACTGCGCTACCTTTCCTGCTCACCGCGATCGGACTCGGCCTGGTCGGCCACGGGCTGCATATGCTGGCACCCGAAGCGCATAGCGTCGGGGAGGTGGTCAAGGTGCTGGGTGCACGCTGATACACCTTTCTGCGCGAGGCATTGATGCCCAGGGGGCGGTGCGGCATATCTAACAAGACATCGCTTGAGGGACGTTCCATTGACCAATGCAATCAGGATGATGCTTCAGGCGCCTCGGGCGGGTGGCTGGTGACCGGCACATCGCATTGCGATTCCGCCAGCACGTGCTTGGTGGCGCGAAATGGCCCGCTTAATGAACGGTCCGTGCTGGCGGTGGGTTAAGCTTGCGGTCGGCGTTTCGCGGAATGCCAGCGGAACAAGACCGGAGCGGACGAAATGTCGAAAGTCGGCGCGGGTGCCACGGTGATCTTGGCGCGATGCGGGGTTGACGCCGCGCCGGTGAGCCGAACAAATAGTGTTCACCATTGAGGGCAGCATGAGCGATAAGCCGACGAACGTCGCCAACATTTACATACTGCGCCAGGGCGGTTCGCTTGGAATGCACATCGCGCCGGGATCGGGGATCGTCGGCAAGCCCAATCCGGGCGGCCTTGCGCTGATTTACTTCGAAGGGAATCTGCTGGATTCACCGGCCTTGCGCACCCATGAGGGCCGCGTCGATTGCGCAGCGCGCAGGCTCTTCGAGGACATTCCCACGACTGCGCTCCTCTACGTCGATCCGCAGGGAGTGGAGGACTCGCTGCTGAGGATTGGCGAAGTTGAGTGGAATCCCGACACCGAGGTTTGCCGTATCTCGATCGACCTGTCCCGCTCGGACGCCTTGAGGGAATATCTGCAACTGGCGAGCGGCGACGGTCGTTGATGCAGGCTGCCTGACCCGCGCGGGCGATACGCCTGCTTACGTGCGGGCTGTCCATGGCCTAACGCTTCGACGTTCGACAGTGGCGACGCCCCGATGATCGTTTCGCTGCGAATTTCGTGTTCCCCGTTAAAGGGGAATCACGGTGCGCCGGCGCGATTACTCGCTAACCGCCTGCGATCCGCCCTGGCTCGCAGTCGTTTTGCTCAACACATTGATTGAAAGCTAAATAATCGAGATTTCACGGGGCTGGCCCGTGGCTTGCTATCAGGTCTCCACAGCAACAACAACCGACGGAGACCGCGATGACCGAAACTTTCTACGACGTGTTGCGGCGCCAGGGCATAAGCCGGCGCAGCTTTCTCAAGTTCTGCTCCCTGACGGCGACCTCGCTCGGGCTCGACAGCGCCTACGCGCAGAAGATCGCCCATGCGATGGAGACCAAGCCGCGCACGCCGGTGATCTGGCTCGAAGGCCTGGAGTGCACCTGCTGTTCCGAGTCGTTCATCCGTTCCGCGCACCCGCTGACCAAGGACGTGATCCTGTCGATGCTCTCGCTCGATTACCACGTCACGCTGATGGCGGCGGCGGGCCACCAGGCCGAGAAGCAGCTCGAAGAGATCAAGAAGAAGTACAAGGGCAACTACATCCTAGCCGTCGAGGGCAATCCTCCGCTCAATGAAGATGGCATGTACTGCATCGAGGGCGGCCGTCCCTTCGTCGAGATCCTCAAGGAAACCGCGGCCGATGCCAAGGCGGTGATCGCCTGGGGCGCCTGCGCTTCCTACGGCTGCGTGCAGGCCGCAAAGCCGAATCCGACACGGGCGACGCCGATCGACAAGGTGATCTCCGGCAAGCCGATCGTCAAGGTGCCGGGCTGCCCGCCGATCGCCGAAGTGATGACCGGCGTGGTGACCTACCTACTGACCTTCGACCGACTGCCGGAGCTCGACCGCCAGGGGCGGCCGAAGATGTTCTACGGCCAGCGCATCCATGACAAGTGCTATCGCCGGCCGCATTTCGACGCCGGCCAGTTCGTCGAGAAGTGGGACGACGACGCGGCGCGCAAGGGCTACTGCCTCTACAAGATGGGCTGCAAGGGCCCGACCACCTACAACGCCTGCTCGACGGTGCGCTGGAACGATGGCGTGTCCTTCCCGATCCAGTCAGGCCATGGCTGCATCGGCTGTTCCGAGGACGGCTTTTGGGACAAGGGCACCTTCTACGACCGCGTCACCGACATCAAGCAGTTCGGCGTCGAGCAGAACGCCGACAAGGTGGGCGGCACGGCCGCGGCGGTGGCTGGCGCGGCGGTCGCGGTGCATGCCGCGGCCTCGGCGCTGAAGAAGGCGAAGAAGACTGAAACCGTAACGGGAGAAAAGTAATGGGTGCCTACGAAACGCAAGGATTCAAGCTGGACAACTCGGGCAAGCGCGTCGTCGTCGACCCCATCTGTCGCATCGAAGGCCACCTGCGCGTCGAAGTAAACCTCGACAGCCAGAACGTGATCCGCAACGCGGTGTCCACCGGCACCATGTGGCGCGGCCTCGAGGTGATCCTCAAGGGCCGCGACCCGCGTGACGCCTGGGCCTTCACCGAGCGCATCTGCGGCGTGTGCACCGGTACCCATGCGCTGACCTCGGTGCGCGCCGTGGAGGATGCGCTGAGCATCAAGATTCCGGAGAACGCCAACACCATCCGCAACCTGATGCAACTCAACCTTTACGTGCATGACCACCTGGTGCACTTCTACCACCTGCATGCGCTGGACTGGGTGGATGTGGTCTCGGCGCTCAAGGCCGACCCGAAGCGGACCTCGGAACTCGCGCAGTCGATCTCCAACTGGCCGCTGTCCTCGCCGGGCTATTTCCGCGACCTGCAAAATCGCCTCAAGAAGTTCGTCGAATCCGGCCAGCTCGGGCCCTTCTCTAATGCCTACTGGGGCAACCCGGCTTACAAGCTGCCGCCGGAAGCCAACCTGATGGCGGTGGCGCACTACCTCGAAGCGCTGGATTTCCAGAAGGAGATCGTCAAGATCCACACCATCTTCGGCGGCAAGAACCCGCATCCGAACTGGCTGGTGGGCGGCGTGCCCTGCGCCATCAACGTGCATGACACCGGCGCGGTGGGTGCGATCAACATGGAGCGCCTCAACCTGGTCAAGAGCATCGTCGATCGCTGCAAGGAGTTCGTCGAGCAGGTGTACATTCCCGACCTGCTGGCCATCGCGTCCTTCTACAAGGGCTGGCTCTATGGTGGCGGGTTGTCGTCGCAGGCGCTGCTGTCCTACGGCGACATGCCGGAGCGCGCGAACGATTACTCGCCCGGCAACCTGCTGCTGCCGCGCGGCGCCATCATCGGCGGCAAGCTGGACAAGATCCACGAGGTCGACCTCAAGGATCCCGAGCAGATCCAGGAATTTGTCACCCACTCCTGGTACAAGTACGCCGATGAATCCAAGGGCCTGCATCCCTTCGATGGCGTCACCGAGCCGAACTACAAGCCCGAGGGCCCCAACTTCAAGGGCACGCGAACCAAGATCGAGAACCTCGACGAGTCGGCCAAGTATTCCTGGATCAAGGCGCCGCGCTGGCGCGGCAACGCCATGGAAGTCGGCTGCCTCTCGCGCATGGTACTGGGCTACGTGCAGCCCAAGCAGTTCCCCTTCATCAAGGAAACCATCGACGGCGTGCTGAAGAAGCTCGACGTGCCGGTCACCGCGCTGTTCTCGACCCTCGGCCGCACCGCGGCGCGCGGCATCGAGACGCTGTACTGCGCCGACCTGCAGGTGAAGCAGCTGGACAAGCTGATCGCCAACATCAAGGCCGGCGATTCGGCCACCGCCAACGTCGAGAAATGGGAACCCACCACCTGGCCCAAGGAAGCCAAGGGCGCCGGCTTCACCGAGGCGCCGCGCGGTGCGCTGGGCCACTGGATCAAGATCAAGGACACCAAGATCGACAACTACCAGTGCGTGGTGCCGACCACCTGGAACGGCAGTCCGCGCGACCACAAGGGCCAGATCGGTGCCTACGAGGCCAGCCTGATGAACACACCGCTGGCCAAGGCCGACGAACCCTTGGAGATCCTGCGCACCCTGCATTCCTTCGATCCCTGCCTGGCCTGCTCGACGCACGTGATGAGCCCGGACGGCCAGGAAATGACCTCGGTCAAGATCCGCTAAATCACGGAGGAAGCATCCATGGACCTCAATACCGCAGCCGCCGAGCTCGACAACGATCCGCAGACCGCTGCCGGGCGGACGGTGTATGTGTATGAAATCCCGGTGCGCCTGTGGCACTGGATCAATGCCCTGTGCATTCTGATCCTCGCCACCAGCGGCTACCTGATCGGCAGTCCCCTGCCCAGTACCCCGGGCGAGGCCTCCGAGCAGTTCCTGATGGGCTACATCCGCTTTGCCCATTTCGCCGCCGCCTACGTGTTTGCCATCGGCTTCCTGGTCCGTATCTACTGGGCCTTCGTCGGCAACCACCATGCGCGGGAGATGTTCTACCTGCCAGTGACCAATGCCAAGTGGTGGGCCGGGCTGCTGCGCGAGTTGCGCTGGTACCTGTTCCTTGAAAAGCAGCCCTACAAGTACGTCGGTCACAACCCGATGGGGCATCTGTTCATGTTCCTCTTCGTCACCGTGGCGGCCGTGCTGATGATCTGCACCGGCTTCGCGCTGTATGGCGAAGGCATGGGCCTGGGCAGCTGGCAGGGCCGGATGTTCGGCTGGGTGATTCCGCTGCTGGGCGGCAGCCAGGCGGTGCACAGCTGGCACCACCTAGGCATGTGGGGCATTGTCACCTTCGTCATCCTGCATGTGTATGCCGCCGTGCGCGAAGACGTGATGAGCCGCCAGACCATGATCAGCACCATGATCAGCGGCCAGCGCACTTTCCGGGAATAAGCCATGAGCGATCTGGACGATCCGCGTTGCGAGGTGCTGGTGCTCGGCATCGGAAACCTGCTCTGGGCCGACGAGGGCTTCGGCGTACGCTGCGTCGAGCGCTTGGCCGCCGAATGGCGGGTGCCCGAGGGCGTGACGGTGATGGATGGCGGCACCCAGGGCCTCTACCTGCTGCCCTACGTGCAGGGCGCACAACGCCTGATCGTGTTCGACGCCATCGACTACGGCCTGCCGCCGGGAACCATGAAGCGCGTCGAGGGCGACGCCGTGCCGCGCTTCATGGGCGCAAAGAAGATGAGCCTGCACCAAACCGGCTTCCAGGAAGTCATCGCCGCGGCCGACCTCACCGGCCAGCTGCCGAACGAGCTGCTGTTGATCGGCGTGCAGCCGGAGGAGCTCGAAGACTACGGCGGCAGCCTGCGCGATGTGGTCAAGGCGCGGCTGGATGACGCGGTGGAGATGGCCGTGGCGCAACTGCGCGACTGGGGCTTCGCCGTCGAAGCACGGGAGTCGAAAGTCGGCGCTGGCGAGACGGCGGATTCCGGAGACGCGCTGGCCATGACCTCGTATGAAGCCGGGCGCCCCTCCGCCGAGGCCGCCAGTCGCATCGGCGATGATCGCTTCATGGCGGCCTGAGCATGTGCCTCGCCACGCCCATGCAGGTAATCCGGATGGAAGGTTCCGACGGAGGAACTACGGCGCTGTGCGAAGGGCGCAATGGCGTCGAGCGCCTCGATACCCTGCTGACCGGGCCGCTGGCGCCGGGGCAGTGGGTGCTGGGCTTCCTCGGCGCGGCGCGCGAAGTGATCGATGCCGAGCGTGCGGCGCAGATCGAGGAGGCCCTGCTGGCCCTCGAATCCATCCTGAACAGTGGCGCCGACAACGACGACGTCATCCGTGCGGCGTTTGCCGACCTGATCGACCGCGAACCCCAACTGCCGGAATTCCTCCGGCCAAAATCCCCACAAGGAGGCTTCCTGTGAACCACTCCCCCTACCTCGATCGCCTCGCCGAGCGCTATGCCTTCCTCGCCTCGCGCTATGGCTACCACTTGCCCGATGCCGTGGCGTGGGCGGCGTTTGCCGCTGCGCCGGGGCCGGCCGTTGCCCTGTTCGCCGAGGACCCGGCCAAGGTGCCGGAGACCTGGGACCTAACCATCATCCTGCCCGAGGCTTTGAAGCAGGCAGGCAGCGAAGTGCGCGTCGCGCTGCTGGCGCCGGAGGCGGCGCGCAAGCTCGCCGCGCGCTACGGCATCCGCTTCTGGCCGGCACTGCTGGCCCTGCGCGACGGCGAGTACCTCGGCAGCATCGAGGGGCTCAAGGACTGGAGCACCTATGCGCGCCAGCTGCCGGAACTGCTCGCCGCCGCACCCTCGCGCCCGCCCGGCATCGGCATTCCGGTCGCCGGTGCCGGTTCATGTGCCACGGCCTGCCATTGAGGA
>CAIVQO010000022.1 GCA_903908065.1 uncultured beta proteobacterium
CGAGGAAAGCACGCAAATCCCGGTAACTCATGATTGGACAAAGTCGGCGGTGGCACTACGGCACCAGCGCGGCACCAGCGCGGCGCCACCGCCGCTCCGTTCCTCCCTGATTATGCGTATTGCGGCGGCAGGCGCCGGATTTCCTCAATCACCTTGATCGAGAACTTCGCCGCGCTGAGCTGGCCGCGTCCCATACGAACCTGCAGCTGGTCCGGGAATTTGTCGAGGGCGCTCGATACCTGGGCGCGTACATGCTGGTAGGTGTATTTGTGCATGCCCGGGTTGAGGGTGCGAATGCTGATTTCGATGTCCTTGCCCTCGGCCAGCTCGGACATGTCCATCACGAAAACTTCCCATTGGTTCATCGCAATGTCTCCTTATTTCACCTGGGGATAGCCGTAGGCCGTCCAGTTCGCCAAGACCCGCTCCTGGATGTCCTTCGGATACACGTTCTTGAAACTGACCAGGGTCGGCACGTCGTTGGTCTTGTCCCAGTCCACCGGCCACAGGCAGTCGAACAGCACTTTCGAGCCGATCGAATACTTTCGCTCGTGCGGCGTGGCGAAGGGATACAGCGGCGTGCCGGTGGTGTTGCGATAGACGTGGATGCCGTTTTCCGGATGGCAGCGGGTGCAGAAGGCGTGATAGACCTCGTCCCAGTTGTAGATGTCGGTCTGGTCATCGACCACCATCACCATATGGAACCAGGGGCCGAGCTTGGAGCCGAAGGCCAGCTGGGCGATCTGCTGGGCGATGCCGGAGTAGGTCGGCTTGACGCCGACGATCATCATGTGGTGCGTCGAGCGCGGGTGCATGTACACGCCGGTGACCGGGATGCCCTGGCTCCTGAGCAGCTTTTCCAGTTCGAGCCCGAGCGAGAAGGAGCGCAGCAACTGGCCCTCGTCCTGCGGCACGCCCATGTTGGAAATCGTCATCGTCGCGTTGTTGCGGTAGGTGATGCAGTTCACGCGGAAGGTGACGCGGAAGTCGCGCGGGCTGGTGCGGTAGCCGGTGTATTCGCCGAAGGGGCCTTCCTCGACCTTGTAGTCGGGGCAGATTTCACCTTCGATGATGATTTCTGCGTCGGCCGGCACTTCGAGGTCGTTGGTCTCGCACTTGACCAGTCGCGCCGGCTCGCCGGAGAGCATGCCGACCAACTCCGGTTCCGGGATCGGCGAGGGCGCGCAGGCCGCCATCGCCGCCAGCGGTGAAAGGCCGATGGCGGTGGCGAAGGGGCAGGAAATTCCCCGCGGCAGGTAGTACTCCGAGAGTTGCTTGCCGAGGTCGGAGAAGGGGAAGACCGCGCCGGACATGGTTCGCGAATCGAACATCATCTGCCGATACATACCCCAGTTCACGTCGCCTCGCACCGGGTGCTTGGTCACCACCGCATGCCAGGTGCCGACATAGCGCCCACCGTCGCCGTCATGGACCAGCGGCACCGGCAGCTTGCACAGGTCGACGTCGGCGCCCATCAGGATGTTCTCCTTGCAGGGCGCATCCTTGCGGTCGATGACCACCGGTGCGATCGGCTCGCTGTTGGTGCGCTTCAAATACTCCTTGCCGATTTCCGGCAGGCTGGACGCAGGGTCCATGCCCAGCGAGATGGCCATGCGCCGGTAGGTGGATAGCGGCGCGCCGAAGTAGCTGAAACCAGGGTAGTCCTTGATTTTCTCCATGAAAGGCGCTGCGGCGCCGAGTTCGCAGGCACGGCGCACGATGGCGCCGGCCTCGTTTTCCCAATCCACTTCCTGCTTGATGCGAACGGCATCGCCGGCCTGGACGCAGGCTTCGATGAATTCGCGGTTGCTTCTGGGTGCGGATATCTTCGACACGTGTTTGTGCTCCTGGGTTGAATTCATGGTTGTCTCCTCAGCCCACTTTCGCCAGAACCTTGTCCCACTTGTCCTGGGCCTTGAGGATCATTTCGGCCACTTCGCGCACCGCGCCGTGGCCACCGCGCGCCTGGGTGACGTAGGCGGCGTGCTTCTTCACGTCTTCGACGGCGTCATTCACGGCGATGGGCAGGCCGACCCGCTTCATCATCGACAGATCCACCAGGTCGTCGCCGACGTAGGCCACCTGTGCGTCGGTGATGCCCATTTCGGCGAGCATCGCCTCGTAGGGCTCGGTCTTCTTCTTGATGCCTTCGTGGAAGCGCTTGATCTTGAGTTCCTCGGCGCGGTGGCGCACGGCGCCGGATTTCTTCGAGGTGATGATGGCCACTTCGACGCCGCTCATCATCATCACCACCACGCCCATGCCGTCCTTGATGTCGAAATTCCGTGTCTCGACGCCGTTGTCGTCGATCACGATGCGGCCGTCGGTCATCACGCCATCGACGTCGAGGATGCACAACTTGATGTCTTTTGCCTTGTCCATGTCCTTGGTCCTCAATCGATCCCGTACTCGGTCCAGCGGCCCTTGATCTTCGCCAGCATCTCCTCGTCCATGCGCGCCTCGACCGGTTTCTGCTTCCACTCATAGGGAATGCAGGCGTCCATCAGGATGCGCGAGGTGATCAGCTTGTTCGAGTCGGGATCGAGCGCCGGGTCGAGCGGGGTGCTGCGACCGCGCTTGATGATCTCGGTGCCGCGCAGCGGGTCGTAGCGGCAGGAAAGCGCCCACATCACGCGCTGCAGGTCGTCGGCCATGATGTCCTCGTCCACCGTGATCACGCCCTTGATGCCGTAGGAACCGGTATTGCTGCCGATGACCGCGTCGGCTACCTGGCGCGAATGGCCGGGATAGGCCTGCTTGATCGAGACCACGGCCCAGAAGCGGCCGGCGGATTCAGGCAGTACGCAGACCGACTGCACGCCGGGGATCTTCATCTTTTCCAGCTCGGTCCACAATGTTGCCGTGCGGGTGAAGGCGAGCAGCATGTGCACGTCGGTGACCGGGCGGCCCTGGCCGGTGGCCCACAGCACCGGGTTGTTGCGATGGAGGATCTGCTTCACTTCCAGCGCCGGCTTGGGGATGGGCTTGTGCAGTTCGTCGGTGTAGTAGCCGGTGTATTCCGCGAACGGGCCTTCGAGGCGGAAGTTGTTGGGATCGATCTCGCCTTCAAGCACGATCTCGGCGCCGGCGGGAATCGGCAGGCCGGTCAGCGGTGCCATGAGGAATTCTGCGGGCTGGCCGCGCACCGTGCCGGTGATGTCGAAGTCGTTGGCGCCCTTGTGCATCAGCGTGCCGGCCATGAAGATCAGCGGGTCGCAGCCGATCACGGCGGCGGCAGGCATCTTCTTGCCCAGCTTGGCGTACTTCTTCATGATGCGCTCACCGCGCTTGCCGGGCAGGATCTGCACGCCGCAGGTCTTCTCATCGAGCATCTGCATGCGATAGGTGCCGAGGTTGGTCTCTCCGGTCTCGGGATCGCGCAGCACGACGAAGACCATGGTGCCGATGTAGCGCCCGCCGTCGAGCGGGAAGAACTTCGGCACCGGGAACATGTTGAGGTCGACCTTGTCGCCGGAAATGATGTTTTCCAACACCGGGCCGTCCTTCACCTCATTGGCCTTGATCAGGCCTTCGGAAGTGATCGTCTTTTTCATCCAGGCCTGGGCCGACTCGCACATCGACAGGTGGTGCGGCAGGCCGAGCATGATCGCCAGGCGCTTGGTGGTGGCGAAGGCGCCGGTGAATACGGGCGAGGTATAACCCTTGACGTTCTCGAACAGCAGGGCGGGGCCCTTTTTCTCCTCGGTCAGCTTCGAGACGTGGGAGATTTCCAGGTTCCACTCGACCTCGGCGGACACCCGCTTCAGTTCGTTGGCAGCTTCGCACTGGTTGATGAAGTACCTCAAGTCCATGGGGCAAGACTCCTTTGTGGGAAATTCGTCGGGTCGCTCAGTGGTGGGCCTGGACCGACTCGATGACCGGGAATCCGGCGTCTTCGAGGGCCTTGACCACGTTTCGGGTGTTTTCGCAGTGGAAACGGATGATCACGCGCTTGCGGTGGTGCTCCTGCGGATTGACGTCCTCGGGTTTGCCGAGGGGATAGATCGCCTGTACCTGGGCGCCGGCGGCCTCGCAGAGGTCGCTGATCCTGCCGATCACGCCCGGTTTCAGGTCGATCGGCGCCAGGGTCACGCCGCTGCGTTTTTCCCAGGCGCCGAGGAAATGGGCGGCGAGGGAGAAGATTTCATTGGCGGAAATGATGCCGACCACCTGGTCGGCATCCATCACCGGCAACTGCGCGACGCCGAGTTCCTGGCCGAGCTGCAGGCAATGCTCCATGGTGTCGTTGGCATCGATGGTGGCCGGGTTGCGCACCATCAGGTCCTTGACCTTGAGGCGCGTCGAGAAAAAATTGAGTTCGTCGGTGTTCTGCGTGCGGAGGGCGAAATGCGCGGCACGCAGGCAGTTGGCGCGGGTGATGAGGCCGCGCAGGCGTCCGCCATCCACCACCGGCAGGCCGTGCAGGTTGTGCTCGGTGAGAATGCGCTTGGCCTCGGACAACAGCGTGTCGCCGCTGACCACGATGGGATTTGGTTGCATCCAGTTTCTGACGATCATGGCTGGGCTCCTAGCTGACTTTCTTGCCGGCAATCAGGCTGGAAACGATGAAGTCCATGGCCGACATGGCGCCACTGCTGGCCGGTGCCTTGGGCTTGTCGCTCCAGATGGTTTCCGGCCGCGCCTGCAGGATGAAAATGTTTCCGCCCGCCGGCAGGTCCTTGTCGATGGCCCATTCGATATCCATCGGCCGACCGTAGTGCTGCTCGATCTTCTTGCCCATCCAGGCCAGTTCAGTGATCTCGTCGTCGATGATCGATTGCACGTTTTGCCGCTCGAATGGCACTTCGGTGGCGACCGACTTCTGTTCGCGCGGATCGACGGTGTAGGCCACCGTCTTGGTCGAGATGTTGCGTTCGAGGATGTCCAGCGCGACCTTGTTGACTACGAAATGGTCGGGCGTTACCTCGCCCGAGACCACCGATTCGCCAAAGCCGAAGTTCGAATCGATGACGATCACCGAGCGGTCGCCGTTGGTCGGATGGATGGTGAACATCACGCCGGCGGTGAAGGAATTGGCCATCTTCTGCACGCCGACGCTGATCGCCACCTGTTCGTGGGGAAAACCCATCTTCATGCGATAGGCAATGGCCCGCCCCGTGTAGAGGCTGGAAATGCAGCGCCGCACGTGGTGCATCACGCTATCGACGCCGCGGATCCAGAGGTAGGTGTCCTGCTGCCCGGCAAAACTGGCGCCGGGCAGGTCCTCGGCCGTGGCGCTGGAGCGCACCGCGACCGGGACCGCCGGAATGCAACTGCGGACAGACAACTTGCGGTAGGACTCGGCAATCAGGTCCTCCAGTTCGATGGACATCGGGCGCGACTCGATCATCTCGCGGATCACGCGCGAGGCTTCCTCCAGCTTGTCCATGTCCTGATGATCGAGGCCCGCCAGCAGGGCGGTGATCTCCGACTGGATGCCGGCGTCGCGCATGAACTGCGCATAGCCGTGCGTGGTCAATGCGAAGCCCGGCGGCACGCGCACTCCCGCGTTGATGAGTTCCCCCAGCGAGGAGCATTTGCCCCCCACCAGAGGTACCGAGTCCTTATTGACCTCTTCGAACCAGCACACGATGGGTGTACTGCCATTCATCCTGGCACCCATGCGGATTTCCTCGCTTGCCGAAACGCTGCCCATGGCTGTCTGCCTTTCCTGCGCTTACCGCGAGATGGTGATGGCGCCCGAGGAACCGTCGACCCGCAACATCATTCCAGTCTTGATCACCTTGGTCGAATGCCCGGTGCCCACCACCGCCGGCATGCCGTATTCGCGGCAGACGATGGCGGCATGGCTCATGACCCCGCCGACGTCGGTGACGCAAGCCTTGATCTTGGCAAAGGCCGGGGCCCACGAGGGCGAAGTGGTCGGCGCCACGAGGATTTCACCTTCCATCAGGTCGCGAATGTCCTGTGCACTGCGGCAGACCCGCGCCTTGCCTTCGACGATGCCGGGGCTGCCGGCAAAGCCCTTGAGCTCGGTGATGCTGTCGGGGTCGCCGGCCTCCTGAACCGAGGCCCAGTCGGACAGCGACTTGTTGGTGACCCCCCAGAGCACGATGGTGAACGGCTCCTGGATAACCTCGGGGGCGATGCCGATCGCGGGTGGCGCGCTCCACTGGCGGAACTTTTCCATGACGCCCTTGCGCCATTCGATTTCCGGCGGCCAGGTGAAGCTGCCGCGTGGCTTGACGCCGGTGGCCCAGGCGGTGACCACATCCCACAGCGCCTGCTTGATCTCGTCGCGGCGCAGATACCAGATGTCTTCGATGTCCTTGATGATGCCGTGATCCTTCATGATCGCGGCGACCTCGCGCATCTTGTTCCAGAACACCGAATGGAACCAGTGCTCGACGTAGAACAGGTGGTTCTCGACGTACGGGAACACGGTCTTGGCGCAGCCCAGCAACTCGTCGAACTGCTTCAGATCGGCTTCGTTGGTGATCAGCGCACGGTATTCGGCGGTGATGCGGTCACGCTCGGCACGCACTTCTTCGACCGGACGGTCGATGTTGGTGCCTGAGCGAATCTTGCCGATGTAGGTCTGGATTCCCGAAAGCGGGATGTCCAGCATGTCGTTCCAGCTGCGGTCGGTATGGAACCAGCCGGTGCCGGTGGAGATGTTGAACCAGGGGTAACGTGCTTTCTCGAAGGCAGCCAGCCATTCGGCGCCCTTGGGCAGTTTTTCCACCGCCAGCTTGACGGCGACCCAGTCGCGGTTGCCGACTACGGCGCCATCGACGCCCAGCGCCACAGCCTTCTTCGCCAGCTCCTTGAGCTCGTCGTCGGGCTTGTACATGATCACGTCGATGCCGGAGATCATTTGCGTAATGCGCTGCAGCGGGATCGAGGGAAACAGCTTCTGCGCGAAGTCCATGAAGAAGACATAGGCCGCATAGCCGAGGTTGAGGAACTCGAAGTGGTACTGCCAGCACTTGATGCCGAGGTTGATCAAGTCGTCGTAGTTCTTGATCAGGTGGTAGCCCTTGGATTCGCCGACGGCGTCATTCACCACCGAAATGTCTTCCAGCTCGGGGAGCGCTTCGATCTTCAGCTCCTCGAGCTGCTTGATGGTGGCCTCCATCTTGGTCTTCCACTTGGCCTCCAGCGCATCCCAGTTCTTGTAGTAGTAGCCGGCCCGTTCCATGAAGTTGGGCACGCGGCTGCCGATCTCGGCGCCGTCCTTGACCGGTACCGGCGAGATATAGACATAGCCGTTGATCATGCGATGATCGACACCACGCACCGGCGGCACCTGGAAGATCCGGTTGTTGAACTGTGACAGCGCAAGGAACCAGGCTTCGTCCCAGATCGTGTCGAAGGGATATAGCGGCTCGGGGTAGTGCAGTCCATCGTAGAACCAGAAGGTCTCCTTCTCGTACTGGTTGCGCTCCGGGTCGTCGGTGACGAACTGGTACTGGTACGGATACATCCTCTCCCAGCCTTCGGTACCGGGAATGGTGGCGGCTTTCACGTCATGCGGAACTGGAAACTTCATTGAGTGTCTCCTCGGAATTGTTCTGAGCCTGCGGTTGATCGGTCCCGGTCATGCGGCCGGAGCAGTTCTCCTAAGGCAAGCGCCGCGCCAGTCGTGTCTGCTGCGATGCCACATTCGTTTTTGCACCGCGGCAGGAACGACTAGGCCTTCAGCGTGGAAAACGGTTTGCAGCGCATATGCAGGCGCAACAAAAATGCCATTCGAAAGTCGGCGCTGGCACCACGGCGATTCCGGCGCGGAAAATCGGCGCTTGATCAAATGATCAAATTTCCGGCAGCCGGCTGCCTTGTTTTGATGTTTCGATCAGTGTCGGTGATGCTCGAAAGCCAGGGCAGGGCTTGTCGACCGTTTGACTTCCATCAAGGCGCGGCGCAGCATGGCCATGTAAAAGGGCGAGTCGCAAGGAGGAGAGTGAGAGTGCGGCAATGACCAAGCTCCGCAGCGTCGGCAGGACCAACAGCGAGGATTTGCGCGCTCGCGTGCATTTTTGCGCCGAGACCGGGCAGATCTGGCTGCACGAGCATCGCATGCTGCTGGTGCATGCCGAAGCCCAGGCGGCGCTGCGCAAGGAGCTTATCGACACGCTTGGCATGGAACGCGCGCGCGGCCTGCTGACGCGCATGGGTTATGCCTCCGGCGTGCGCGATGCCGAATTGGCGCGCACCCGTGCCGAGGATTCGAGCGACCTCGAAGCCTTCATGACCGGCCCGCAACTGCATACCCTGGAAGGCATCGTCCGCGTCACCCCGATCAAGCTCGAACTCAACCGCCACGCCGGCCAGTTTTACGCCGAGTTCCTCTGGGAACATTCCTGGGAAGGCCAGTGGCATCGCCACCACTACGGCATCCACAGCGAGCCCGTGTGCTGGACCCAGATTGGCTATGCCTGCGGTTACACCTCTGCCTTCATGGGGCGCACCATCCTTTACAAGGAAGTCGAGTGCACCGGCATGGGCCACAACAACTGCCGGATCGTCGGCAAGCCGGCCGAGGAGTGGGACGATGCCGAACAGCAGATGCGCTATTTCAACGGCCAATCCATCGCCGACCAGCTGATCGATTTGCAGACCCAGGTGGTGCAACTGCGTTCGTCGATAGGCGACCGCGATCAGTTGCCGGAAGACGTGACGGGGGCCTCGCCCGGCTTCCGTGCCGCCTACGACCTGCTCAAACAGGCCGCGGGCAGCCATATCAGCGTGCTGTTGCGTGGCGAAACCGGTGTCGGCAAAGAGGTGTTTGCCCGCAGCCTGCATGAAATGAGCGTGCGCAGTGGCAAATCCTTCATCGCCGTGAATTGCGCGGCGATCCCCCACGAGCTGGTGGAATCGGAACTGTTCGGCGTCGAGAAGGGCGCCTACACCGGGGCACTGGTGTCGCGCCCCGGCCGCTTCGAGCGCGCCGATGGCAGCACACTGTTCCTCGACGAGATTGGCGACTTGCCGGCCTCGGCTCAGGCCAAACTGCTGCGCGTGCTGCAGGAAGGCGAGATCGAGCGGCTCGGTGACCAGAAAACACGCAAGATCAATGTCCGTGTGGTGGCGGCCACTAACGCCAACTTACAGGAGCTGGTCAAGGAGGGGCGTTTCCGTTCCGACCTCTTCTACCGGCTCAATGCCTACCAGATCGTCATACCTCCCTTGCGCGAGCGCAAGCAGGATATCCCACTACTGGCCAAGCACTTCCTTGCCAAGCACTCGGCCATCCACGGCAAGAAGCTGCGCGGCTTTACGGACAAGGCCAAGCGCGCCTTGCTCTCCTATGCCTGGCCCGGCAACATCCGGGAGCTGCAGAATGCGGTCGAGCGCGGCGTGATCCTGGCCCCGAGCGGCACGCGCATCGAAGTCAGCCACCTGTTCATGTCCTGCAGCGACATGCAGCCGCCCGAGTTCGGGCTTGACCACGCCGGCGGGCTCGACGTGAATTGCTGGGAAACCGGGAAGGATTTGCGCGAGGCTGTGTTTAACGGTGCGCTGACGCTCGACCAGGTCGAGGCCATGCTGCTGGAAACAGCGGTCGACAAGGCGCGCGGCAATCTTTCCTCAGCGGCGCGGATGTTGGGTATTACGCGGCCGCAGCTGGCCTATCGCCTCAAGCGCCTGCACGAAGGCAAGGATCAGCCGGTCGATCCGGCACTGGAATCCTTCGAGCACGCTGCCAACAGCCCCCTCTGACAGTGGCTCAATTGGCCCCCGAGCCGGCTGCCTATCTGGCGAGCCACCATGTCATGACCTTGGCGACGCAGGGCCCGGAGGGCCCCTGGGCCGCCGCTGTGTTTTATGCCTGGGTCGATGGCGCCCTGATCTTTCTTAGCTCGCCGAAATCACGCCATGGTGCCAACTTGGCGCACGACAGCCGCTGTGCGGCGACGATACAGGAGGACTACAGCGACTGGCAGCAGATTAAAGGCGTGCAGCTCGAAGGCCAGGGCGAACAGCTGCACGGAGAGGATGCCGCGCGCGCCCGCGCCGCGTATGCGGAGAAGTTTCCCATCGCCGGGCCTCTGGCGATGATTCCTCCGGCCATTGCCGAGGCCTTTGCCCGCGTCAGCTGGTACCGACTGCGGCCGGCCCGAATGTATTTCATCGACAATTCCCGGGGCTTCGGCCATCGCGAAGAGCTGAACGTCCGCTGACCGGATTCCGCTGGGCTTGTAGCGTGCGGTGGGGCGCCGTCAAAAAGTGGCGGTACCGGCAAGCGCTTGCCGAGACAGGGCCGAGTCAGGGTTTAAGATGGCCGCCTTTGCACATTGCCGACCGGGACCGAAATGGACCAATTGAGCCGATGGAACCTGCGTTACCGCGACGCAGGCGAGGATTATCTCTTTGGTACCGAACCCAATCGCTTCCTCGCCCATCGCGTCGAGCTGCTGCGCAATGGTCACAATGCGCTTTGCGTGGCCGACGGCGAAGGGCGAAATTCGGTCTGGTTGGCGGAGCAGGGTCTGGACGTAACGGCGATAGAGATTTCTGCGGTCGCTGTGGAAAAAGCACGTCGCCTGGCCGCCGGGCGCGGCGTGAATATCGCGTTCGAGGTGGCCGACATGCTCGCGGCAGACTGGCCGCCGCCGCCGATGCATGGGCTTTACGATTGGGTGATCGGCATATTCATCCAGTTCACCGGGTCTGAGGAGCGGCAGCGTCAGTTTGCCGCGATGAAACAGCTGACCCGGCGCGGCGGCCGTATCCTGCTGCAGGGCTACACGCCGAAGCAGCTCGACTATGGCACTGGCGGCCCCGGTGTTCTGGAAAACCTCTACACGCCTGAAATCTTGCGAGCATCCTTCGGTGACTGGCTGATCGAGGAGTTGACCGAATACGAAGAAGATATCAGCGAAGGACGCGGCCACAGCGGCCGTTCCGCCTTGATCGGCATCGTTGCGCGCAAGCCCTAGACCGGCATGGACCATATCGGCCTCTGGATACGTCGCGGTTTTGGCATGCTTGCGCTGGGTTTGGGCGCAGCCGGACTGTTCGGGCTGGGCAGCACCCTGGTCGATGCGGTCGCGGCCGGCGCGAGCCTGATTGCGTTGCTGCCGACGGCGGGCATCGCCCTTGGCTTTATCCTGCCGCTGCTGGTATTGGCCCGGCGCTGGCTGTTGGCCGCCCCCGCGGTGCCTCCGGTGGAATCCCGGGTGGCAGGATCGGCGGGCAGGGGCTCGCTGGGTGTGGCGCTGGGTCTGGTGCTCGTGGTGGGGCTGATAGTTGGCGGCCGCTACTGGTTCCAGAACGCCAATCGGGATCTGATCGAGCTGACGAAGGCGCGCGAAGTCGATCTGCCGGCGGTGCGTCCGGCGGTACTGAAGTTCCGCGCCGAGCAGGGTCGCTATCCGGCGCAGCTTGCCGAACTGGTGCCCAACTACCTGCCGCGGCTGCCCGGATCCCTGATTAACCGCGAGGACATGGAGCCGGTACTCAGGCTTGGCTATTCGGCGGACCTTAATTCTGCCCGGGCGCGCTTTTATGGCCATCGCGGGCCGGATTCCCGCGCGGACTACGATTTTGTCAGCGGCAGGCTGACGCATGACGAATGAGGTGGAAGCTGAGCATGCGAACCATGATTTTGCGGCGCCTGGAGGTCCTCGGCGCAATGCTGCTACTGCTCATTCTGCTGCAGGGCTGCGGCACGCCGTATGCGACGATGAGGAACTCGCAACGCGAGGAGGTCATGCTGCTCGGCCACGATCCGGTGGCGTATTTCACTCTCGGCAAGCCGACCTACGGTGATCCGACGATCAAGAGCACGCTGCCGGAGCGGACCTACTATTTCGCTAGCGTCGCCAACAAGCAGTTGTTCGATGCGGCGCCGGAAAAGTACGAGCCGCAGTATGGCGGCTTCTGCGCCTCGGGCGCCGCGTTCGCACTGAAACTCGGCAGCGACCCGAGCGAGTTCGAGATTGTCGGCGGCAAGCTCTACATCTTCGGCGACGTCGTCGGGCATGAGGCCTGGAGCATCGCACCGGACTGGAATATTCGCCACGGCGACCAGGTCTGGCCGGAGTCGAGTGCAGAAGGCTGGCGCTGGCAGAGCCTCAAGCGCTACGCGAGCAAGGTGGCCTGGTACAAGAACACTGCGGATATCCAGCGCGATTGGGACGCGCGATTTCCCGGTCGCCCCCGCGCCGTCTACGATCCCGGTGGCATGTTCACCAACCTCTTCCTCAAGGGGCCGGGGTGGCGCGCCCGAGAGGGGTTTGGCCAGCCGGCAGTAGGCTTCGTCGGCGAGGATGCCTGTCCGCCGGCCTGCGCGGGCCTCCATTCGCGGCGCTTCGGCGAAAAATAGGCGCGCCGGAAAACCAGCCTTCGCCACGCCCGATTTCCTGCGGCCTGCGGACTAAAATGGAACCGATATCCGTCTGGGAGCGGTCCGATGTTCGAACTTGGAAAGCTGTTCTCGCACAAGCCGGACCATCCGATGAATACGGTCGGCAAGGCGCGCGATCTGCTGGGTTCGGTTGATGCATCCGATCCGGCCGCGGCACTGGTCGAGATCGGCACCTGGGGCAATTCGCTGGCTGGCGCCGACGGCTTTTCCTGCGACGACCGCTTCCTGATCGTCAGCGAGATCGAGGCTGCCGGCAGCCGGGTCGCGGCCGAGGTGTTTCAGGAGTACCTGCGCCACATCCATAAGCGCGACCAGGAACAGCGGAAGATCTATGAGTCGCTACATGGCTACTGGCAGGCGCTGGCGGAGGGGTATGAGCGCTGCGTGCTCGACCACGAGTCCGGACAACCCGGCGCGGCCGCCTTCGACAAGTACCTTGGACTGGCCATTGCGCGGGCGATCCGCGCCTGCGAGCGGGCGGAGCGGACGCGGCAGATGCGCTACATCGGTTCCGGCGAGGATCTCTGGGTCGTGCCCTTCCGCTTGTTCGCCTATGCGGAAAAGCGCCAGCTCGACGAGATTCCGTTTGCTGTGCACGAACGCGAGGTACGTTCGACGATTCGCGCCGAATTGCTGCGCATGGCCGGCATGAGCCTGGCCGCATTGCACGAGATGCCACCGGAGCAGGTCGAACTGGCCGGGCGCATCCTCGAACGCTTCGCCATTTCATTTGTCTGGTCGAAGGAGGCTGCGACAGGGTGCAACTTCGTGCTCGACCTGGCCGGGCGCCTGTCTCCCCGGCAGCATGCCACTGCGATGACCCCGGCCCCCGGCCTGCGCTATTTCGGTGGAGGCCCGGCCTTGCCCAAGCTGGAGGAGATTGAGGCGCTGGTCGCCAAGGACCTGCTGGCAGAGGAAGCGCGCTTCGGCCCCGAGTTCACTCAGGCGCAGATTGTCAGTGTCATACGCCATCTGCTGATCTACCTTGGCGCCAATCCGCCCAAACGACACTTTGCGCGGGTCTCGACTTCCAGTCCGGTGACGATCGCCCATGGTTTCGGTTCGGTGGCGCCGCGCGTGGCGACGCTGGAAGCCGGTTCGGGCGTGGCGATCGACGAAGAACTCAACCTCAGGCAGCGCCAACACTCCGGCGTACAGCTGGCGGCCGAAACACCGGATTCCGAGCCCGAGATCTGGACCATGCGCGACCAGAGCGAATGGGGTGTTGGCGTCGATATTCCGCAGGGCCTGGGTGGCTGGGCCGAGCCCGGCGTGCTTTGCGGCATCCGTGTGGACGAGAAGTCGCCATGGTGGGTCGGCATCATTCGGCGGGTCGACGCGCCGGAGTTCGGTCGCGTTCATTGTGGTCTGTGGATCATGTCGAAGCGGCCGATCGCCACCCATTTGCGTGTGATCGGCAACGAGACCCACCAGGCCGAAAACTGGGAAACATCGAGTGGCGGCTTCCGCTACCACTACATGCGGGCCCTGTTGCTGCCTGACACGGTCAAAGCCCATGATCGCCCGGTGATGTTGGTCGAGCGGCAGCAGATATGGATCGGCGAACTGTGCGAAATCATGGCTGGCGAACATCCGCGCCACATTCGGCTGATGGAACTGATCGAGGAAGGCGCCGATTACATGCGCATCGGCTTTTCCTGGATGCCGATGGATCGCACTTAGCCGGCCTCGTCCATCAGGCTTGACCGGCCTGGATTTCCCGGTTGCTGTAGCGCAGGCGAACGGCGATTTCGACGCCGAGGTTGAACAGCAGCTTGGCGGCAAGTTCGGGGTTGTCGGCGCGGATTTCCTCGAAGGCCTTGCGTGTCAGCTTGAGCGCGACCGACCCCTCGTCGGCGACCACATCCGCGGACCTCGGTCCGCCATCGAGCAGGCCGAGTTCGCCGAATATCACCCTCTGGGCGAAAGAGGCGAGCCGGCGGCGGCCCTGGTTACCCTGCACGGTGACGCTGACACATCCTCGACGCAGCACGAAAAGGCCGTCGGCTTTTTCGCCGCTGCGAAACACCGGTTCGCCAGGCGCGAATTCGATTTGCAGGAGCCGCGATTCGAGGATGGCCAGTTCGGTGCGGGCGAGGCCGCGGCCAAGCTGTGTTTCTGCCACTTCAAGCAGTCGCTCCCGCGGTTCGGGCAGGTCAAAGCGATCGAGCAGGTCGTCTTCGGCCCATTCCATCGCGGCATCGGCCGAGTCGAACCAGAAGCGCTGGGGCACCAGCTTTTCAATGCCGGCCGAGCTCAGCATGCGGCCGCGGGTGCCGAGCGGTCGAATCGCCGCGAACAGCAGGCGGCAATTGTTGGCGTGCACGCGGACGGCGGCTTGCTGCAGGATACGCAGGCCGGTGACGTCGATGTCCGTGGCGTGGCGAAAATCCAGGATCAGGTAATCGGCCTTGGCGGCGACGCGTTCGGCTTCACGCGAAAGTTGGTCGGCCGTGCCGAAGAACAGCGCCCCCTTGAGCTCGAGCAGCACGATGCGCCAGCCTTCGCGTTCCAGTTCGCGCATGCGCGAGAGGCTGCGCTGTCGCAGGGAGCG
The DNA here is from genome assembly GCA_903908065.1 of uncultured beta proteobacterium. Lineage (GTDB taxonomy): Bacteria > Pseudomonadota > Gammaproteobacteria > Burkholderiales > Rhodocyclaceae > Sulfuritalea. The sequence continues at coordinate 14,889 of CAIVQO010000022.1, forward strand.
GTGGGTATCGCCGTGCAGCTCGCGATTGATGATGCTGCCGCTGTTGCGCCGGACAAAAAGGAACATTGCCGCCAGCACCCCGAAGAAGACGGCGGTAATCAGGTTCGTTACGGCGGCGATGGCCACCACCGAGAGCATGACCAGGTAATTGGCCAGCAGCGTTCGGCGCTGGGCACGTGTCAAGCGTTCGCGGGTCAGCAGCTGTACCGGCACGCGCTTGCTCCACTCGTCGATCATGATCCAGGCGACGGCGCAGATGAGCCCGCCCATTACCGCGAGGGGAAGTCGGCCGATCAGCGATACTCCGGCCAGCATGAGCATGCCGATGCCGGCGTAGACCAGGGCCGAAAGGCGGGTGTGGGCACCGCCGCGTACGTTGTTGGTACAGCGCGCCAGTCCGGCGGCGCTGGTCAATCCGCCGAAGCAGGCGGCGATGGCATTGCCGGCACCCTGCACCAGCAATTCGCGATCGGCCTGGTGGCGGCTGTGCAGCATGCCGTCGACCACCGAGGCGGTGAGCAGGGTTTCCACGGTGGCCAGGATGGCCAGCCCGATTGCTGGCAAGATCAGGGTTGGCACGATCTCGCGCAGGTCCGGATCGGCGGCGATGCGGCCAAAGCTGCGCAGGACATCGAGATCCGGCAGGCGCGGTTCGAGGTGGCCGAGCGAGCCGCTCAGGCGCCCGGGTTCGATGAACAGAGTGAGCAGGAGGTGAAGCGCGGTGCCTGCCAGCAGGGCGATCAGCAGCGGTGGAACCTTCACCGAAAGGCGCGGCGGACTCAAGGCGACGAAGAGGGTAAACAGGCTCACCAGCAGCGTCCATGGACTGACGCCCGCGAGGTCGGTCATGAAGCCTGTGAGGGACGGGCCGGCCGGCATGCCGATCATCGGGCGCAAGGCGGACAGGAGGATCAGCAGCGCGGCGCCGTTGATGAAGCCGGCCAGGACCGGGTAAGGCAGGTATTTCACAATGCGGCCGATGCGGGCGAGGCCCAGAGCGAGTTGGGCAATGCCGGTCATGAACAGCGTCAGCATGGTGAACGCCAGCACCAGAGGGACATCCGGCTCGTCGCCGCTGCGGAAGCGATTTGCCAGTCCGGCGATCAGCGCTGCAATCCCCAGTACCAGCGCCGGGCGCGTGCCGCCGAGCAGGCCGACGCGGGTCTTGAAGATGGCACCGGTCAGCGTGGTGATGATCGAGCAATAGATCGCCGCCACGGCCCCGAAGGCAAGATAGGACGGGCCGAGGGGAGCCAGTGCGATCACCCCGTAATTGGCCTCGACCGGAATGCTGACCATCGATGCCGTCAGTGGTCCGAGAAAATCTCCGCGAAGCGTTTTCGGCGCGGGAGTTTGAGGGGATTTCACGGACACGCCTTTCGCAATAAAGGACCGGCTTCGGCCGGCTGCGGGCCGCGGGCATTGAGGCGTCAGCCAGGCTTCCCCTCCGAAGCCGCAGCCGTCCGCAACACGCGATAGATTATATTTCAAACATTGGCTGGGGAACGGTAGCGGCCGCTACCGAGCAAGCGTCGGTCGGGGCCACCGGCCGCTACGGCATCGGGTCAGGCGCCGCGTCCCGACGCCGCGGACAGGTCTTCGCGCGTCAGCACGAAAACCTTGCCTTCCGCGTTCGCAGTGTCGAGCCAGACCGCAGGCAGGTCGGGGAAGGCAGCGGTAACGAGATCCTGGTTGTGGCCAACCTCGACGGCCAGCACGCCGCCTGGCGTCAGGTGCTTGTGCGCCTGGGCCAGGATGCGTCGCACCACGTCCAGGCCGTCCGTCCCGGCCGCCAGCGCCAGTGAAGGTTCGTGGCGGTATTCGGCGGGCAGGGCGTCCATCGCCGCGGTGGTGACGTAGGGCGGATTGCAGATGATCAGGTCGTAGCGCTTCTTTTTTACCGTCGCGAACAGGTCGGATTCGACGGCCTGTACGCGTTCGCCAAGGCCATAGTCGGCGATGTTCTGGCGGGCGACATCGAGCGCCTGCGGCGAAATGTCAATCGCATCGATGGTGGCGTTGGGGAAGGCGTGCGCCATGACGATGGCGAGGCAGCCCGAACCGGTACACAAGTCCAGCGCCGCGCTGACCTCGTCCGGGTCTTCGATCCAGGGCGCGAAGCCGTCTTCCAGCAGTTCCGCAAAGTAGGAACGCGGCACGATCACGCGCGGGTCGACCTGGAAGCGGAAGTCGCCCAGCCAGGCTTCGCCCAGCAGGTAGGCTGCCGGCAGGCGCTGCGCCACGCGTTGCTGCAGGCGATCCAGCAGGGTCAGCCGCTCGGCATGGGTGAGGCGGGCGTCGAGGAAGGGTTCGAGGGTATCGCGCGGCAGGTGCAGGGTGGCGAGTACGATCCAGACGGCTTCGTCCCAAGCATTGTCGGTGCCGTGGCCGTAGTGCAGGCCCGCGTCGTTGAAGCGGCTGACGGCCCAGCGCAGCCAATCGCGGATGGTGACGAGTTCCTCGGTGGCGCTGTTGATCATTGGCTAAGCAATTTCTCGAAAGTCAGTTCGTAGATCCTTGCCAGCGGCTCCAGGTCGGCGACGGCGATGCATTCGTCGATCTTGTGGATGCTGGCATTGACAGGGCCGAATTCGACCAATTGCGGGCAGATGTCGGCGATGAAACGGCCGTCCGAGGTGCCGCCGGTGGTGGACAGTTGCGTCGGGACGCCATTGGTGGTGGCGACGGCCGCCGTGAGCGCGTCGCAAAGTTCGCCGCGCGGCGTCAGGAAGGGCTTGGCGCCCAGGGTCCAGGCAATGTCGTATTCCAGTTCGTGGCGGTCGAGCAGGGCATGGACGCGCGCCTGCAGGCCCTCGACCGTACTGGCGGTGGAGAAGCGGAAGTTGAAGTCGATCACGAAGGTCCCCGGCACGACATTGCCGGCACCGGTGCCGGCATGGGCGTTGGAGATCTGGAAGCTGGTCGGCGGGAAGTAGTCGTTGCCTTCGTCCCAGCGCGTGGCCGTCAGTTCCGCCAGGGCGGGCGCTGCCTGATGTACCGGGTTGCGCACCTGTTCGGGGTAGGCGACGTGGCCCTGCACGCCGCGCACCGTGAGCTTGGCCGAGAGCGAACCGCGACGGCCGTTCTTCATGGTGTCGCCCAGCGTAGCAACGCAGGTCGGCTCGCCGACGATGCAGAAGTCAATGGTTTCGCCCCGCGCCTTGAGCGCCTCGACCACGCGTACCGTGCCGTCGATGGCGTCGCCCTCCTCATCGGAGGTCAGCAGGAGGGCGAGGGAGTGGGAGTCGGCGCTGGTGGTACGGCGACGTATCAGGTTTTCCATGGCCGTCACGCAGGCGGCGATCGAGGACTTCATGTCCGCCGCGCCGCGACCGTAGAGCACACCGTCGCGAATCGTCGGTTCGAAGGGCGGCGACGTCCATTTCTCCAGCGGCCCGGTGGGCACCACGTCGGTGTGGCCGGCAAAGCAGATCAACCGTCCCGTGGTTCCCTGCCGCGCCCAGAGGTTGGAGACGCCACCGGCGTCGATGCGTTCGAGCGTGAAGCCGAGGGGGGCCAGCCAGGAACCGACCAGTTCCAGGCAACCGGCATCGTCCGGCGTGACCGACGGCCGGGCGATCAGAGCCTGGACTTTGTCGAGCACGCTCATTCGGCGGGCATGTCCAGCTTGAATTCGCTGAAGGAACCGGGCGCCACCGATTTGGTCATGTCCTGCGCCGGCTTGTCGCCGCTGGCCGGCGCGGGCGCGGCGGCGTTGTTGATCACCTGCTGCAGGTTGTTGGCCGAGTCGGCGTTGTTCAGCGCTTCTTCCAGGGTGATGATGCCTGAGGCGTAGAGCTGGTAGAGGCACTGTTCGAAGGTCTGGCTGCCCGGCACCATGGACTTTTCCATGGCGTCCTTGATTTCGCCGAGTTCGCCCTTTTCGATCAGCTCGGCGATGTAGCGCGAGTTGAGCAGGACTTCCACCGCCGGAGCGCGGCCGCCGTCGGGCTTCTTCACCAGGCGTTGCGAGATCACGCACTTCAGCGTCACGCCAAGGTCGGAGAGCAGGGCCGGACGGTTTTCCAGCGGGTAGAAGCTGATGATGCGGCTCATCGCGTGGTAGCTGTTGTTGGCGTGAAGCGTGGCGATGCAGAGGTGGCCGGATTGGGCGTAGGCGATGGACTGGCTCATGGTGTCCTTGTCGCGGATCTCGCCGATGAAGATCACGTCCGGTGCCTGGCGCAGGGCGTTCTTCAGCGCGATGTGGAAGGCCTTGGTGTCGGAGCCGACCTCGCGCTGGTTCACGATCGACTTCTTGTTCTGGAAGATGAATTCGACCGGGTCTTCCAGGGTCAGGATGTGGCCCGCCTTGCGCGCGTTGCGGAAGTCGAGCATCGAGGTCAGGGTGGTCGACTTGCCGGAACCCGTGGCGCCGACCATCAGGATCAGGCCGCGTTTTTCCATGATGACTTCGGTCAGCACCGGCGGCAGGTGCAGGGTCTCGAAGGCCGGGATGTCGGCGGGGATGTAGCGCACCACCATGGCCGGCGAACCCTTCTGGCGGAAGCAGGAGAGGCGGAAGTTGCCGGTGCCGGGCATGTTGTAGGCGCCGTTGAATTCGAGCTCCTCGATGAACTCGTTCATCTGCTTTTCGGTCAGCACCTCGCCGAACAGCCCCATGATGGTCGCCGAATCCATGATGGTCTGGTTGATCGGCACGGCATTGCCGTTGATCTTGATGTTGATCGGCGAGCCGACCGAGACGAAGAGGTCGGAGGCCTTTTTCTCGGCCATCAACTGGAACAGTCGCTGCATCGTGCCCATGGTGTCTCCTCTCTGCCTATGGCTGCGAAATCAGTCGCGCAGCAGTTCGTTGATGCTGGTCTTGGAACGGGTCTGCGCGTCCACCTTCTTCACGATCACGGCGCAATAGAGGCTGTAGCTGCCATCCTTGGACGGCAGGTTGCCGCTCACCACCACCGAGCCGGCGGGGACGCGGCCGTAGATGATCTCGCCGGTGGCGCGATCGAGGATCTTGGTGCTCTGGCCGATGAAGACGCCCATCGATATCACGCAGTTGTCCTCGACGATGACGCCTTCGACCACCTCCGAGCGGGCGCCGACGAAACAGTTGTCGCCGATGATGGTCGGGTTGGCCTGCAAAGGTTCCAGCACGCCGCCGATGCCGACGCCGCCCGAGAGGTGCACGTTTTTGCCGATCTGTGCGCACGAACCGACGGTTACCCAGGTGTCCACCATGGTGCCTTCGCCGACATAGCCGCCGATATTGACGAAGCTCGGCATCAGAACCGCGCTGGGGGCGATGTAGGAGCCACGACGGACGACGGCGCCAGGCACCACGCGGAAGCCGCCTTTCTGGAATTGCTGGGCGTCGTACTGGGCGAACTTGGTCGGCACCTTGTCGTACCAGCGCTGGGCGCCGCCGTCCATCAGTACGTTGTCCTCGAGGCGGAAGGAGAGCAGTACCGCCTTCTTGATCCACTGGTGTGTGACCCAGTCACCGTCGATCTTCTCGGCGACGCGCAGGCTACCGGCGTCAAGCTCGCCGAGCACGTGGCCGACGGCGTCGCGGATGCGCGCCGGGGCGGCGCTGGGGCTCAGGCTGGCGCGGTCTTCCCACGCCTGTTCGATGATTTGCTGGAGTTCGGACATGATGTTGGCCTCAAATGGAAAGACAGAAATCGTTGATGCGCTGGGCGGCGTCGCGGCATTCCTCGTGGCCGGCGACCAAGGCGATGCGCACATACCCGGCGCCGGGATTGATGCCGGCTTTGTCGCGCGCCAGGTAGCTGCCGGGCAGCACGACGACGTTCTTCTGCCGCAGCAGCTCGCGCGCGAAATCGGTGTCGGCGATCGGCGTGCGCGCCCACAGGTAGAAGCCGGCGTCGGGAATGCGGCAGTCGAGGTGGCGCGCGATCAGCGGCGTCACTTCCTGGAATTTCTCGGCGTACATGCGGCGGTTGTCGCGCACATGGGCCTCGTCGTTCCAGGCCGCAATGCTGGCCGACTGCACCGAGGGGCTCATGGCGCTGCCGTGGTAGGTGCGGTAGAGCAGGAAATTCTTGAGGATGGCGGCATCGCCGGCCACGAAACCCGAACGCAGGCCGGGCACGTTGGAGCGCTTGGACAGGCTGGAGAACATCACCAGGTTGCGGTAATCGCCGCGTCCGAGTTGCGCCGCGGCCGCAAGGCCGCCTAGTGGGGGATGGGTTTCGTCGAAATGGATTTCGGAATAGCACTCGTCGGAGGCAATCACGAAGCCATGGCGATCCGACAGTTCGAACAGCGCCTTCCAGTCGTCGAGCCCCATCACCTTGCCAGTGGGATTGCCCGGCGAGCAGACGTAGACCAGTTGCACCTCGCGCCAGGTCGCTTCCGGCAATTCGCTCCAGTCCATCGCGAAATTGTTGCGCGGCAGGGTATTCAGGTAAATCGGCTGCGCTCCGGCAAGCAGGGCCGCGCCTTCGTAGATTTGGTAGAAGGGATTCGGGCAGACCACCTTGGGCGCGCCCCGGCGGCGGTCGATCACGGTCTGGGCGAAGGCGAACAGGGCTTCGCGCGAGCCATTCACCGGCAGCACCTGGGTCGCCGCATCGGGCGTGGGCACGCCATAGCGGCGGCCGATCCAGGCGGCAATGGCCTGGCGCAAGGCCTCACCGCCCTGGGTGCTTGGGTAGTTGGCCAGGCCGGCCAGGTTGTCGGCCAGCGCCTTTTTGATGAAGGGCGGCGTTTCGTGCTGCGGCTCGCCGATCGAAAGCTTGATTTCCTTGAAAGTCGGCGCTGGCACCACGCCGGCAAACAGCTGGCGCAGCTTTTCGAAAGGGTAAGGCTGGAGCAGGTTGAGGTCGGAATTCACTGGATTTTTCTGCGGGAAAGCGAGCCGGCATTATACGAGGGCGATGCTTCGTGATTTCCGGTAAATTCCGCTCTCTCAATCTCGGAGGCAAGCGACATGGGACAGATGATCGACTTCAAACGGCCCGACGGCAGCGCCTGTCGCGGCTACCTTGCCAGCGCCGGGCAGGGAAAGCCAGGCGTGGTGGTGATCCAGGAATGGTGGGGGCTCAACGACCAGATCTGCGGCATCGCCGACCGCTTCGCCCGGGCCGGTTACAACGCGCTGGCGCCGGACCTGTTCAAGGGGCGGGTGACCCAGCAGCCCGATGAGGCCAGCCACCTGATGAACGGCCTGGATTTTCCCGGCGCCACCCACCAGGACATTCGCGGTGCCGTCGATCACCTCAGGGGACTGGGTGGCAAGGTCGCCGCGATGGGCTTTTGCATGGGTGGCGCGCTGACCATTGCTGCCGCCGTGCATGTACCGAACCTTGCCGCCGGGGTCTGCTTCTACGGCATTCCGCCTGCCGACTTCGCCGACCCGGTCAAGATCCGGATTCCATTCCAGGGACATTTCGCCAGCAAGGACGACTGGTGTACCCCGGCCGCTGTCGACAGCCTGGATGCCGCCATGCGCGGCGCCGGCAATACACCGGAGCTTTACCGCTATGAGGCCGACCATGCCTTCTTCAACGAACGGCGCGGCGAGGTGTATGACGCCGCTTGCGCGAACCAGGCCTGGGATCGCATGATGGAATTCCTTGGCAAGACGCTGGGCTGATGGCGACACCCGAACTCACCCCGGCCGACTGGGTCAATATCAGCCTTACCGAGGCGATGCTGTCGCGCGACGGCCCGCCCTTGTATGTCGCGGCCAAACTCGGCTGCGTGGCGGCGACGCGCGTGATGACCGAGGCCGGCACCCACCTGGAAGTGCTGGGGCCGCGCCGCGAGCGGCCCTTGCACGCGGCGGCGGCCAACGGCCACACCAACCTTGCCGCCACGCTGGTCAGCGCCGGCTGCGAAATTGACCCGCAGGACGAAGACGGCAACACGCCGCTGATCACCGCCGTGCTGCACGGCCAGGCCGGCCCGGTGGAACTGCTGCTGGCCGTGGGCGCCGACATGGACATCGCGCGCCTGGATGGCATGACCGCGGTGCACCTGGCGCAACTGCCCGGCACGCCCAAGGTCATCTACGACCTGATGATGCTCGGCCAGGAAGAGAACCGCGAGTGATCCGCTTGCGTCCTGCATGAAGCTTTACCTCGCCGGTCCCGACGTGTTTCGCTCCGACGCAAAGCAATGGGCGGTGCAGGCGCAGGCGCAGTGCGCGGCCGCCGGGCATCAGGCGCTGGTGCCGCTGGATGAGGGCCTTTCCGCCGCCGACGCGATTTATCGCAACAACCTGCGCCTGCTGGCCGAGGCCGACGCGGTGCTGGCAAACTTGAATCCTTTTCGCGGCGACGAGCCGGATTCGGGTACCTGCGTCGAAATCGGCTATGCCTTGGCGCTGGGCAAACCCATCATCGGCTACGCGGCGGACCTGCGGCCCCTGCGCGAACGCCTGCAAGCGGTGGCGGATGGCGCGGGTTGCTGCCGCGACGGGCAGGGGCGGGCGGTGGAGGATTTCGGCCTGCCGCTGAACCTGATGCTGGCCGTGCCGGTGCAACTGGTGCAGGGCGGCCTGGGCGAAGCCCTGCGCAAACTCGCCGACGCCTGAGCGTCAGGAGTCGCCGGCCGCCATGCGCGGGCGCGGCGCGATATGCAGGCTCTCGCCGCCGGCGATCAGCCAGATTTCCTTTTCCTGCAAGGTGCATTGCAGGCTCATGCCGCGTTGCGCCAGCGCCGCCAGCGCAGTGGTTTCCTCCGGCGCCAGGTCGAGCACCGTAAGCTTGTCCAACTTGCGTAGTGCGGCCTGGTTCTGCTGCCACCACATTTCGGCCACCCGGCCGCCGTAGCTGAGCACGAGCACCCGCTGGGCGCGGCCGCAGGCGCGGCGCAGGCGCTTTTCGTCGGGCAGGCCGACCTCGATCCAGAGGTCGATGGCGCCGGTCAGGTCCTTGCGCCAGAGGTCGGGTTCGTCTTCCGCCGACAGGCCCTTGCCGAAGGCCAGATCTTCATCGGCGCAGAGCATGAAGGCCAGCAGGCGCACCATCATGCGCTCGTCGGTTTCCGAGGGGTGGCGCGCAATGGTCAGCGCGTGGGTCGCGTAGTAGTTGCGGTCCAGGTCCGCGATCTGGAGTTCCGCCTTGAAGATGGTCGACTTGAGGGCCATGGCAGGAAGCGCGAAACCGCCAATTAGACACCATAAAAGCTGCGCCCATGTTGCGGTCTTTACGATTTGACTTTGCCTTGGCCCAGGCATACAGTGGAATTGCTTCGAGCATGGAGCGACCCCACGGAGGACCTTAGCGCTGAAACCGTTTCCGCGATTAATGCTTCCAAGACCGGTCCGCTGACTGCGGACCTTGGCCCCACCGGGCCGCGCCGATTTGAGACACAGCTTGCGGGCGCAAAATAAATCCGGCTAAAGCGAAAAAAGCCCGTTTCGACGCATCATCGAAACGGGCTTTTACTTTCAGGCGGCGCGACCCTGATCGATCGTTCCCATCACCGGCCGGCCCTGGCGTTTGCGCCATTCCCAGGGCGGCACCGGCGACTCGTCGCGCCACAGGCCGCGACGCCGCGTTTTGGCATCGAACTCGGCGTATTCGTAGTAGCCCTGGTCGTGCAGGGTTTGCTGGCGGCGCTCTTCCCGATACCACCAGGCCAGCCCGGCCTCGAGCTGTGCCAGCGCGGCATCGCGGCTTGGCGGACAGGTGGCGCAATGGGGCGGTGATACCAGCACCTTGCCGATCAGGCGCCCCAGGGCGTCTTCGCCCTGCAACTCGACTGCGACGCGTTTGCCCTGCAGCAGTTCGGCCAGCCCGCGCCGCGACTCGGCGGCATGGGGCTGGCGCGATTCCGGCGCCGCAACGGCGAACAGGCGCAGGCGCTGCTTCCGCCCCTGGGCGTCTTCGAGCAACAGGCTGTCGCCGCTGAAGACCTCGACCACCTTGCCGCGCAGACTGTCCCCACATGCGGCGGTGGCTGGCCAGGCGCCGAGCCACAGGCAAGCCAGCCAGACCACGGCGGCAGTTCGGTGGCAGCGCCTCATGGCGGGGGGGCGCCAAGGCATTTGACGCCGGGGCGGAGGCTGCGGGATACTCGCCTGAACAGGCCTCGCCGCTCTGGCGGACGATGCCGATGACAAGGCAAGAGGAGACGGCGGGCATGACCGTGATGCAATGGAGTGTCGATTTCTTTACCGGCCTGCCCGAAGTGGACCGGCAGCACGAGGCGCTGTTTGCACTCGTCAATCGGCTGCACGACGCCAAGGGGCAGCGCGCCGACCTGCTCGAACAGGCCTTTGCCGACCTGCGCGACTACGTGCGCGAGCATTTCGCCACCGAAGAACGCTTCATGGCCGAGTCTGGCCTCGACCCATCCTATGTCGCCCGCCATCGCGCCGCCCACGACAACTTCGTGATGCGTATCAACGAATTGTGGGGCACCCACCTGGCCGGCAGCGACACCGCCGCCGATGAACTGCTGGCCTTCCTCACCGCGTGGCTGATGGAACACATCCTGCATACCGACCGCAAGATGGCGCTCGACATCCACGCACGGATGGGCACCGGGGCGCCGCACAACCAGTTCGCCCATTTCTGATCGCCCCCCTCAATGCTGGGTCGGGTGGGTGACCACCAGTCGCGGCCCGGTGTTGATCACCAGCACGTCTTCGCCCAGCATCACCAGGCTGCCGCGGCGCCGGTTGTCGCCGGTATCGCTGTAGTCGAAGCCGTAGGCGCGGCGCAGCCGCAACCTACCCTCGTCGTCGCGCGCGAGGCTCAGGCTGGCGATCGCCACGGTATCGTCGAGCAGCAGCAGTTCGTCGGCGCGGCAGGCGGCCTTTGCCGCGCGGATGCCGATCTCGCGCACATGCACGCTGTCGTACCAGAGCCAGGCCAGTGCACCCAGCACGGCGAGGCCGACGAGTTCGAGGGTCGGCATGTTCAGGCCTGCCGCGCGCGTTGCAGCAGGTTGGCGAAGCCGGGATAGCTCTCCGGCGTCAGGGCCGATTTGGTGCTGTAGGCGCTGGTCGATTCGCCGCGGCACAGGGCCGCGACGAAACCCGGTCCGTCGTCGATCCGGTTGCCGCCGATCAGCGTCACGCCGCGCGCGAACAGCGCGTCCGGCAGGCAGCCGGCGCCGGGGCCGACCATGGCGAACCAGCGCGCACGACTACAGTGCCCGAGCATCCGGTCCAGCGTGTCGTTGAGCAGCAGGGTGCTGGTCGACACCACCTTGTCGCAACTTTCCAGCTCGCTGGCGTCGAGCGTGACGCGGTAGCCGTCGGCTTCGCCGACCAGGGCCGGGTTCAGCTCCACCACCGTCAGGTGCGCGCCGCTTTCCAGCACGCGGCCGAGCAGCGGGCGAAACAGGCCGATCATGCCGATCCGCTCGCCGGCCTGCGGGTCCATTTGGCCGATCGAGTCGCGGCTGGCCGGCGCCGCAAAGCCGGCGCGGTCGTAGAGGCAGCGCGTCAGGGCGTTGGCGGCGGCGAAACCGACCGTGCGGCCGAAAGAGTCGGCGCTGGCGTAACGGCGCGCCACAGCCAGCGCGTCCGCGCCCGCCAGGCCCAGACCGTCGCCGGCGGCGCGCAGCCGGGCCAGCGTGTCGTCAAGCAGCACATAGGACAGGCCAAGCGAGCCGTCGTCGAGTTCCAGCGCACAGAATTCGCCCTTGTTGGCGCTGGCCTCGGCGCTGGGCGGTGGCGGCAGGTGCAGGGCGCGCACGCGCGGCAGCGGCCCGCTGGCGGCGAAGGCCTCGAGTTGCGCGAGGTAGTCGCTGGCGAAGCTCATCGCTGCTGGCGTTTGCCGTCGAGGAAGGCGGCCGAGGCTTCGGCGCCGGATACCGTGCCTTCGCGCGTGGACTCGTTGCGCAGCGCGCCGGGAAAGTAGAGCGCCGTGAGCCGGTGCGAGTGGATCGGCGACTCGACGTCGCTGCCGCCGAAACGGCGCCAGTCGCGCACCGGGAAGACGTGGTCGGCAATCTCGAGCAGGCCGACCGTCTCGCGGTCGGCGATCAGCACGCCCTGCACGCGCAGGCCGAGTTCGCGCTTCACCGCGTTGAGGCGCGCGGCGAGCGCCGGCGTTGCTCCGAACTCGCCGTCGGTGGCGAGCAGCAGGTCGGCCTGGCGCCAGCGTTCCTGCTCGACGGCGGCGATTACTTTTTCCAGCGGGGCGCAGATGTCGGTGCCGCCGCGGAAGGACTGGCCGAGAAACTGTGTCGCGCGCTCGATGCCAGCGCGATCTACCGGCAGGTCCATTTCGATCACTTCCTCGGGGCCGCCGAAGGCGAAGACGCGGCAGGCGCGGCCCCGGGCGTGGGCGGCGCGCATCGCTTCCAGCACCACGGCCTTGGCCACGGCTTCGGAGCCGCCCTGCATCGAGCCCGAGGTATCGACGCAGACCAGCATCGGGCCCAGCTCCAGCTTCTTCGCTGGCATCAGGCCGGGGCGCGGCTGCAGCACCGGCGCCTCGTGCAGCCGGGTCTCGGTCATGCGGTCGTCGTCTTCGTAGCACAGCAGCGTGCGCTCGGCGCGGCGCGCATGCCACACCAGGCGCAGGCGCGGATGGCCGAGCAGCATGGCCTCGGCCGGAAGCATGCGCGCCAGGCGGTCAGCGCGGTGGATGCCGCGCGTCTCGCCGGGCATGTCCGGCACGCGCACGCTGCGTGTCTCGGCACGCAGTGCAACGGCCTGCTCCATCACCTCGACCAGCGACTGGCTGGCGCTGTCGTCCTCGTCGGTCGGCCGCGCCCGGCCGAGTTCGCGGATGATCTTCACCAATTCGGGCAGGCCCGCGATCAGGCGCCGGATGCGCAGCATCTCCTGCCAGCCGGCCGAGTGCAGCAGGCCGCGCAGCTCGTCCCAGCGGCTGTGCTCGCAGTCGTCGGGCACCATGCCGAAGACCTCGACCAGCTCGTCGATCTCGCCGCAATGCTCGGCCCAGTCTTCACGGAAGGCCTGCATCGCCATCGCCAGCGCTTCGGACTCGCTGGCACCGCGGTCGACGTAGTCCACGATCAGGTCGAGCTGGAACAGCAGGCTCATCAGCACCGTGTCGGTAAGGTCGGCCTGGCCGTGGCAGTAGCGCGGCAGATCGAGTTCGGCGAAGGCGGCGGCGACGGCGGCGGCCACCGGTGGCGGCGGCCAGTCAAGCGCACCGGCCTCGGGGCCGTGCCCTTCCGACAAGTTCCGGCGCAATTCGCCGAGTGCCGCCAGGCGCGGTTCGAGCCAGCCCTGAGAGTTCGTCAGGCTGCCCAGCCATTGCGCGCGGGCGAGCCCGTCGAGCGCGGCGAGGCGCGCTTCGCCGGCGGCAAACAGCCGGGACGGCGGCAGGGTGGGGGCTTGGCCGCTGGCCGGGGTCATCACGCCGCGAGGTCGTCGTGCAGCACCGGTTCAGGCACGCGGCCGTCATCGGCGTCGAGGCGCGGCAGGTCGACGAAGCCCTGGCGCGCGGCACGTGTCCGCGCCGCGAGTTCGGCGATGGCGCCGGCGGTGGCCTCCAGGCAGCCCTGGGCGCGCGCGGTGAGGGCTTCGTTGAGCCACAGGCTGCTGGCGGCGAAGGCGGCGAGTTCAGCGCGGCGGGCGGCAATCTCCTCGGCATAGGCGGCGATGCGCGCCAGCAGTTCGTCGATCTGGCGCAGGCGGGCTTGGATGTGGCTTTCGCCGTAGCGCCGGCGCCGACTGTACTTCATGCGGGGCGCAGAGGCACCGCCCTTGGCATCGCCGATCTCGCCGGCGAGTTCGACGGCGGAAAAGCGCAGCCGGCCGAGTTCGTCGTAATCGAGGTCGTTGGCTTCCTGCTCGGCCTGCAACTGCGCCTCGAAGGCCTGCACCACGCGCGACAGGCGCTCGGGCGCGAAGGCCTCGCGCACGCCGAGGCGCGCCGCCAGCCAGTCGGCGACGATGGCCTGGCGCGGCGCGTCGGGCGCGGTCAGCCAGGGCAGCAGCAGCAGGTCCCAGTCGTCGATTTGGCGGCGGCCTTCGCTGGCGGCCGCCACGCGCAGCAGCCAGACGATGCGCACCCAGCGCCGGTCGGAGACGACCAGCGGCAGTGTCGCCAGGTGGCGGCGCAGCTCGGCCATCAGGGCGGTGATGCCTTCCGGCATTGCGACCAGCGCGGCGCGTTGGCCCAGCGCGGCAAGCTCGGTCGCGCCGAGCCGCTCGCCTTCCGGCGGCGCCTGCCAGGAGCGCAGGCTGCCGGCAGCGAGCAGGGCGCCGAAGCCTTCCTGGCTCACAGGCGAAATCGGCAGGCGCACCAGGAAGCGGTCGAAGAAGGCTTCGCCGACTTCGTCCTCGGGCACCTCGTTGGTCGCGCCGATGGCGCTGATCAGCGGACAGCGCTGGCGCCCGGCGCCGTTGTCGAACTCGCGCTCGTTGAGCAGCGTCAGCAGGGCGTTGAGGATGGCGCTGTTGGCTTTGAAGACCTCGTCGATGAAGGCAATCGACGCCTCGGGCAGGAAGCCGGCGGTGTGGCGTTCGTAGCGGTCTTCCTCCAATGCCTTGATCGACAGCGGGCCGAACAGTTCTTCCGGCACGGAAAAGCGGGTCAGCAGGCGCTCGAAGTAGCGCGCATCGCGGAACACCGCGTGCAGCCGTCGCGCCAGTTCGCTCTTTGCCGTGCCGGGCGGGCCGACCAGCAAGGTATGTTCGCCGGCCAGTGCGGCCAGCAGGGCAAGGCGCACGCTCTGGCGGCGCTCGACCAGGCCGGCTTCGAGGCAGTCGAGCAGGGTGCGCAGGCGGGTGGGGAGAGTGGTATCCATCGTGGGGTAGGATTGTAGGCCCGGAGTCGGCGCTGGCGACACGGCATTCTTGACCCGGCTCAAGCCCGATGCTCGCGTCGGCGATAATCACGGCAATGGGATTCCTCGACGCCGTGTTCGCGCGCGCTCTGGCTTCGCGCAACTACCGCCTTTACTTCGCCGGCCAGCTGGTTTCGCTGGCCGGCACCTGGATGCAGCAGATCGCCATGATCTGGCTGGCCTGGCGGCTGTCGAACTCGGCCGCCGTGCTGGGCATGGTCGGCTTCGCCAGCCAGATCCCGATCCTGCTGATCGGACCGATCGCCGGCGTGCTGACCGACCGCTACGACCGCCGCCGCATCCTGCTCGCCACGCAATTTGCCGCCCTTTTGCAGGCGCTGGCCCTGGCGGCGCTTGCCTGGCGCGGCGAGGCGACGCCCGGCTGGCTGATCGGACTGGCCTTCGTGCTTGGCACCATCAATGCCGTGGATCTGCCGACGCGCCAGGCGTTTTCGGCCCAGTTGGTGGAAAGGCGCGAAGACCTGCCGAACGCCATCGCGCTGAATTCGCTGCTGATGAACACCGCGCGCTTCGTCGGTCCGGCGCTGGCCGGTTTTGCCGTGGCGGCTTTCGGCGAGGCCTGGTGCTTCGTGATCAATGCCGCCAGCTACCTGGCGGTGATCCTTGCCCTGCTGGCGATGCGGCTCGGTCCCCAGAGGCGGTCGAGCGAGCCGGCCTGGCAGGCGTTCCGCGAAGGCGTGGCCTATGCCTGGGGCCACGCCACCATCCGCCATCGCCTGCTGGCCGTGGCGGCGCTGAGCTTCCTGCTCACGCCCTATGCGGTGATGATGCCGCTTTACGCCAACGCGATCTACGGCGGCGATGCGCGCACCTATGGCCTGCTGATCGGCAGCGCCGGCGCCGGCGCCCTGTTCGCCGGGCTCTACCTCGCCAG
Organism: uncultured beta proteobacterium; assembly: GCA_903908065.1. Classification (GTDB taxonomy): domain Bacteria; phylum Pseudomonadota; class Gammaproteobacteria; order Burkholderiales; family Rhodocyclaceae; genus Sulfuritalea. The sequence goes on from CAIVQO010000022.1 coordinate 30,499, forward strand.
CCGCCAGGGCACCGAACGCCTGCCGCGCCGCGTGGCCGACGCCATGCTGCTGGGCGCCGCCGGCCTGATGCTGTTTGCCTTCAATACCGTGCTCGCCGTCGGCTTCCTCATCGTCATGACGATCGGCTTCGCCGTGATCGCCTTTGTCGCCGGCAGCAATACGCTGGTGCAGTTGGAGGTGGACGACGCCTATCGCGGCCGCGTGATGGGCATTTTCTCGATGGCCTTCCTCGGCATTGCGCCGCTCGGTAGTTTCATGGTCGGGCAGCTGGCGCAGCGGGTGGGCGTGCAGCCGGTGCTGTTCGGCTGCGGCCTGTTGGCAATGGCGGCGGGCCTGGCGCTGCGTCCGAGTCTGATGCGGCGCAAGGCGGAGGTGGCGGCATGAGGGTGGTGGTACAGCGTGTGGCGGAGGCCTGTGTCACGGTGGCCGGCAGCGCAAGCGGCGCGATTGGCCGCGGCCTGCTGGTGCTGGCCGGCTTCGAAGACGCCGACACGGCGGCCGACCTCGACTGGATGGCGAAAAAGCTGCTGGCCCTGCGCATCTTCCCCGACGAAGCGGGCGTGATGAACCGCAGCGTGTGCGATGCCGGCGGCGAGATCCTCGCGGTTTCCCAATTCACGCTCTACGCCTCGACCAAGAAGGGCAACCGGCCGTCCTGGAGCCGGGCCGCACGCGGCGACGTCTCGCAGCCCCTGTTCCAGCGCTTCGTCGAACTGCTGTCGCAAGGGCTGGGCAAGCCCGTACCCACCGGCGTGTTCGGCGCCGACATGCAGGTGAGCCTGGTCAATGACGGGCCGGTCACCGTCTGCATCGATTCGCGCGATCCGGAATAGCCATGGCCAGCCTGGAGACTCCCGCCCGCGTCGCCTGGTCCCTGTTGCGGCCTTACCGTGGCCGCGTCGTCGTTGCCGCAATTGCGCTGGTGGTGGCGGCGCTGGCCATGCTGGGCGTTGGGCAGGGCTTGCGTGCCGTAATCGACCGCGGCTTTTCGGCGGGCGATCCCGCCTGGTTGGACCGTGCGCTGATGATGATGTTCACCATCATCGCCCTGCTGGCGGCGGCGACCTACACGCGCTTTTACAACGTCTCGTGGCTTGGAGAACGCGTCACCGCCGACCTGCGCCGCCGCGTCTTCGACCATCTGCTGACGCTGCCGCCGTCCTACTTCGAGGCCGGGCGCACCGGCGCTGTGATCTCGCGTCTGACCTCGGACACTACGCTGATCGAGAACGCGGTGGGGTCGAGCCTCTCGATCGCACTGCGCAACCTGCTGATCCTGATCGGCGGCCTGGTCATGCTGTTTACCACCAACCTCAAGCTGACCCTGCTGGTGCTGGCCGGCGTGCCGCTGGTGGTGACGCCCATCGTGCTGTTCGGCCGCCGCGTGCGGCGCTTTGCGCGCATCAGCCAGGACCGCGTGGCCGACCTTGGCAACCGCATCGACGAAACCATCCACGAGATCCGCATCGTCCAGGCCTACGGCCACGAGGCGGCCGACCGCCGTGAGTTCGCCGCCCTCATCGAGCGCGGCTTCGACACTTCGCTGGCGCGCATCCGCAACCGCGCCACACTGGTGGCCGTGGTGCTGGTACTGGTGTTCGGCGCCATCTCTCTGATCCTCTGGGTCGGCGGACACGACGTGCTTTCCGGGCAGATCACGCCGGGGCAACTCTCGGCCTTCGTCTTCTATGCGGCGCTGGTGGGCGGCTCGGTCGGCGCGCTGTCCGAATCCTGGGGCGACCTGCAACGTGCCGCCGGTGCCACTGAACGCCTGCTGGAACTGCTCGATGCGCGGCCGGAGGTCGCCGTACCGACAACGCCGGTTGCCTTGCCGGTGCGGCCGCGCGGCGAGATCGTGTTCGAGGATCTCGGCTTCCGCTATCCCTCGCGCCCCGATACACCGGCGCTGGAGCATTTCAGCCTGCGCGTGGCGCCGGGCGAGACGGTGGCCCTGGTGGGCCCCTCGGGCGCCGGCAAGACCACCGTGTTCCAGCTGTTGCTGCGCTTCTACGATCCGCAGTCGGGACGCCTGCTGCTCGACGGCGTGCCGCTGGCCGAGGCCGACCCGCTGGCGGTGCGCCGCGCCATCGCCCTGGTGCCGCAGGAAGCGGTGATCTTCGCCACCAGCGTGCTGGAGAACGTGCGCTATGCGCGGCCCGAGGCCAGCGCCGAGGAAGTGCGCGCCGCCTGCATCGCATCACACGCCGACGACTTTGTCAGCGCCTTGCCGCAGGGCTACGACACCGACCTCGGCGAACGTGGGGTGCGCCTATCGGGCGGCCAGCGCCAGCGCATCGCTATAGCCCGCGCGCTGCTCGCCGACCGGCCCATTCTGCTGCTGGACGAAGCTACCTCGGCGCTGGATGCCGAAAGCGAGCGCCTGGTGCAGGCCGCGCTGGAAGGCCTGATGAAACACCGCACCACGCTGGTGATTGCCCATCGACTGGCGACGGTGCAGCGCGCCGACCGCATCGTGGTGATGGAGCATGGGCGCATCGTCGAGACCGGCACCCACGATGAACTGGTGCGCCAGGACGGGCTCTATGCCCATCTTGCGCGGCTGCAGTTCGCGGCATGAACGATCTGCGCGCAGGCTATGTCGCCGCTGCTGCCCTGATCGAGCAGGCCGACGCGCTGGTGATCGCCGCCGGCGCCGGCATAGGCGTCGACTCGGGGCTGCCGGATTTTCGCGGCGCCGAAGGCTTCTGGCGCGCCTACCCGGCGCTCGGTCGCGCTCGCCTGCGTTTCGAGGAGATCGCTTCACCCGCGGCCTTCCGCGCCGACCCGGAACTGGCCTGGGGCTTCTACGGCCACCGCCTGAATCTGTATCGCGAAACCGTCCCGCACGAAGGCTTTGCCCGGCTGCGCGAGCTTGCCGCCAGCATGCCGCGCGGCGGCTTCGTGTTCACCAGCAATGTCGACGGGCAGTTCCAGCGCGCGGACTTTGCCGACGAACGTATCGTCGAATGCCACGGCTCGATTCACTGGCTGCAATGCCTGGCACCCTGCAGCGATGCGCTGTGGCCGGCCGAAGATTTCCAGCCTGAGATTGATACCGATTCCTGCCGCATCCTCACACCCATGCCGCGCTGCCCGCAGTGCGGCGGCCTGGCGCGGCCGGCGATCCTGATGTTCGGCGACTGGGACTGGGTTGAGGTGCGTACCCGCGAACAGGAACGGCGGCTGGTGGGTTGGCTGCGAAGTGTCGAACGGCCAGTTGTAATAGAAGTCGGCGCCGGCAGCACGGTGGCCACTGTGCGCGCCTTCGTGCATGGCCTCGACGTACCGCTGATCCGCATCAACACGCGCGAATCGCAAGTGCCGCATCGGCGCGACGTCGGGCTGGCGGTCGGGGCGCGGGAGGGGATTGCCGGGATCGTCAGTTCCTTGAACTAGAATCGTCTGCGCTGAAAATACGCAGCCATGTTCGATGAGAGATGCCTGTTTCGGGTTTCAGGGGAGGTCGGTTTGGGTAATGCACTTGGAATCTTTTCGCTGCTGGTCGTCTTGCTGACGGCTGCTTCCGCCTTTGCTCAGACCACGCCGATCAAGCATCTCGTTGTTGTGGTTGGCGAAAACACCAGCTTCGATACGCTGTTTGCGACCTATCGGGGAGCGGAAGGGAAGGTGGTTCGCAACCTGCTCTCCCAGGGCATCGTGAATGCGGACGGGACGCCGGGTCCGAACTTCGCGAGGGCACTGCAAAAATCGGCCCGTTCGACGGGGCGCTATGAGGTGGATTTTGTCGCCACCGAGCCGATTCCTTCCCTGCCGCGACCCCATGCCCGGGCTGACAAGGGAGCCCGCAAGCTTCCCGACGAAAAGATCCCCGAGGGACTTCCGCCAGGGCCATTCCAGATCACGCGCTACCGCCCCTACGCGGAATATACTGACAGCAATCCGGTGCATCGGTTCTTCCAGATGTGGCAGCAAGTCAATGGCGGGCGCAACGATCTCTTCCTATGGACCGGGCTGACGTCCGGCGAAGGCGCCAAGGACAGGAACGCCCCAGGAAAGGGCACCTACTACGGCAGCGAGGCGCTCGGTTTCTACAACATGGCTGCGGGCGACGTGCCCTATTTCAGCGAGCTGGCCCGGGAATATGCCCTCGCCGACAACTACCACCAGGCCGTGATGGGCGGGACCATGCCCAATTACTTCTTCCTCGCCACCGGCGACGTGGCCAGATACCTGGATGGCGGCAAGCCGGTTCCGCCGCCGGAGAACCAGGTCGAAAACCCGGATCCGCTGCCGGGAACTGCAAACTGGTACAGCAATAGCGGCTATCGCTCAGGATCGTACACGCTTTGTGCCGACCACGCGCAGCCCGGCGTCGCCGCGATCCGCCGCTACCTCGATGCGCTGCCGTACAAGGCATTCAATGGCGGCAATTGTGAAGCCGATACCTACTATCTGGTCAATAACTACACCGGCCCCCATACATACAACGGTGCTCGCAAGCCGTCAGGCGCAAGCGACTACATGGCGACGCCGCAAGCGCTGCCGACCATCGCGTCCCAGCTCGCGGCGGCCGGCATCGACTGGAAGTGGTATCACGGCGGTCGCGAGGGCGCACGCGTACGCAAAGGCGAATACACTTCCGATACGGATCCCCTCACGTTCGTCACGACGGTCGTCGAATCGAATGCCAGGCAGCGGCTGGTCAGCGACGACGACTTCTTCGCCGACGCCGAGCGCGAACTTCCTGCGGTCTCCTTCATTTCGCCGCCGATCACGCAGACCGGGCATCCGCACTACGGCTCGCCGGAACGGTTCGAGGCCTACGTGCGTCGCGTCGTCGAAAAGCTCAAGGGCAATCCGGCCCTGTGGGCGAACACTGCCGTATTTGTGACCTACGACGAGGGCGGCGGGTATTACGACTCCGGTTATGTGCAGGCCATCGATTTCTTCGGCGACGGCACCCGTATCCCGCTCCTCGTGGTGTCGCCGTGGGCGCGGAAGGGGCATGTCGAGCATACGTACTACGACCATGCTTCCATCCACAAATTCATCCAGCGCAACTGGAAGCTCAAGCCCTTGTCTGGCCGTACCCGCGACAACCTGCCAAACCCCACGCATGTCGCGGATCCCTACGTTCCGGACAACCGCCCGGCGATCGGCGACCTGTTCGAAATGTTCGACTTCCAGGCAAAGCCGGCACGAACTAAATGATCGTGGGCGGCGTTCGGGAAGAATTCGGATGCAGCAAGGATGCTTCGAAAATGCATAGGAGAAAAGCAATGGTTCGAAACTTTGTGTTTGCCCTGGCGACATTGGTCGCGCTGGGCGCAAGTGCCAAGGACGACGGCAAGAACGAACTGGCCGCCTGCCGCGCCGACATGGAAAAGCATTGCCGCAACATCGAGCCGGGCGAGGGGCGGCAGATGAAGTGCATGTACGACCTGCGCGACAAGCTGCAGCCGGCCTGCGCCGCGCTGGTGTCGGAAAAGTACACGCGCTTCCTCGAAGCGCGGCAGAAGAAGGAAGGGCGCTAGCCCGGCCCTTCAGGCCAGCTTGCGGTAGATCTGCGCGAAGCGTTCCTGCCCGGCGACGCCGTAGTCGCCGGGGCCGTATTGCAGCAGCCAGTCGCCGGCCTTGCCGCTCAGGCGATCGCCGCCCGCCGAGCGTTCGGCGCTGAAGGCCTCATGGATCTGTCGCGCCAGCACCGGCACCGGGCGCGCCGCGTAGCGGCCGTCCTCGCCCATCCGCGTGGGGGCCACGGCCTCGTACTTGGGTTCGAAGCGCTCGCGTGCGACGCTCCAGCGCGTGCCGGTGATGCCGGTGATGATGGCGTCGCCGGCGTGGTAGCGGTTGGGGCCTTCGAGGCTGATCAATTCGCCGGGCTCTCGTGCAAATTCGACGCTGACGGTTTCTTCCTTGACGTAGCGTGCGGCCAGCGGATCGGTGGCGAGGTCGATCTGGCGCAGTTCGAGCATGGGCGTCACGTCGGGGTCAGGCCTTGGGCCATAGGATCATCTGCGTGCAGCGGAAGAGGGCGATCTTCTTGCCGGTGGCTTCGTCGGTAACCACGGCGTCCCAGACATGGGTGTTGCGCCCGAGGTGCTGGGCGGTGGCGTGGCAGGCGATGGCGCCTTCCATCACCGTGCCGAGGTGGTTGCTCTTGAGTTCGATGGTGGTGAAGGACTGCGCGCCCTGCGGCAGGTGGGCCACCGTGGCATAGCCGCAGGTGGTGTCGGCCAGCGCCACCACGCTGGCGGCGTGGAGGAAGTTGTTGGGCGCGAAATGCAGTTGCTTGACCGGCATGCGGCTCTTGAGGAAGTCCTGGCCGAGTTCGGTCATCTGGATGCCGAGGTAGCCGGGCAGGTATTCGCCACCGCGCTGGTTGAGGACCTCGATGTTGATTTCCGGGCGCAGTTTGCTCATGGGCGTGCCTTTCGTGTTCAGAGTTTGAGGCCGAAGGCCTTGGCGATCATCTGCCGCGTTTCGGCGCTGTCCCAGTCGCGGGCGCCGTAATGCTTGGCCAGCACCTTGCCCTGGGCGTCGATCAGCAGGGTCAGCGGCAGGCGGTTGGCGCCGAGCATGTTTTCCAGTTCCAGCTTGGCGTCGATGTAGTTGTCGAAGGAAATCCCGGCGCGTTCAAGGAAGACATAGGCCTTTTCCGGATAGTCGTCGGTGGAAATGCCGATGACCTTGAATGGCTTGCCCTTGTAGCGCTTCGAGAGATTGTCGAGCGAGGCCATCTCGGCGCGGCAGGGGCCGCACCAACTGGCCCAGACGTTGATGATCAGCGGCTTGCCGCGCAGGCTGGAAAGCTGGATCGCCGGTACGGTGAGGCCATTGAGCCGCGCCTCGCGCAACACGCCGCCGACCGGGACTTCTCCCGGGGTGGCGAGCGCCGGGCCGGGCAGCAGCATCAGTGCGAAGACGATGGCGAGCAGGAATTTCATGGCCGAAAAATCGCCGTGTCGCCAGCGCCGACTTTCAGGCCTGCCATGCCGGATAGTCGGTGTAGCCGGCCGCACCCGGCGTGTAGAAGGTCTTCGGGTCGGGTGCATTGAGCGGGGCGCCGGCCTTGATGCGCGCCGGCAGGTCGGGGTTGGCGAGGAAGGCAGTGCCGAAGGCGACGGCATCGAGCTTGCCTTCGGCGATTGCGGCGTTGCCTTCCGCCGGCGTGTAGCCCATGTTGCCGACCAGCACGCCTTTGTAATTGGCGCGCACCGGGGTCAGCACATCGCCCTGTTGCTTGCCGAAGAAATCGCCGCGCATCAGGTGCAGGTAGGCGAGCTTGAAGTCGTTGAGCCGCTGCGCCAGCCAGGTGGCGAGGCCGACCGGGTCGCTGTCGATCATGTCGTTGTAGCTGTTGAGCGGCGAGATGCGCAGGCCGACCCGGCCCGATCCCCAGACCGCGGCGGCGGACTCCAGCACCTCGAACAGCAGGCGGGCGCGGTTCTCGCGCGGGCCGCCGTAAGGACCGCTGCGCTTGTTCACGCCGTCGCGCAGGAACTGGTCGAGCAGGTAGCCGTTGGCGCCATGCACTTCGACGCCGTCGAAACCGGCAGCCTTGGCGTTTTCGAAGGCGCTGCGGAAGCCGGCGACGATGGACGGGATTTCGCCGTCGTCGAGCGCGCGCGGCACGGTGTAGGGCTGCTTTCCCTTGGGCGTGTGCACCGTGTCGTTGCTGATCGCCAGGGCGCTGGCGCTGACCGGCTGGCGATCGCCGTTGAGATCGGGATGGCAGGCGCGGCCGCCGTGCCAGACCTGGAGAAAGATGCGGCCGCCGGCCGCGTGCACCGCGTCGGTGACCAGTTTCCAGCCGGCGACCTGGGCCGGGCCATAGATGCCCGGCTCGCGCCAGAAGGCGGAGTTGCCTTCCATGGCCATGGTCGCCTCGGCGATCAGCAGGCCGGCGCTGGCGCGCTGGGCGTAATGCTCGGCGATCAGCGCATTGGCGATGTGTTCCTCGCCGGCGCGGCAGCGCGTCAGCGGGGCCATGAAGATGCGGTTGGGGGCGTTCAGGTCGCCGAAACCGAGTGGGCTGAAAAGGTCGGACATGGGTTTGGTCTTGGGGTTGAGGGTGCTTAATTCTAGCCGCGCCGGGGATCGTGAAATCTTGACCGCGGCGGCGGGCGGCTGGGCGATAATCGCCCGCTAAGTGTAAAAGCGACCCTGGCCTTGTCCAAGCTGAAATCCCTGCTCCCCGTTTTGAAGACCCTGCGCACCGGCGTGGCCGGCAAGCTGGCCCTGGCCTGGCTGGCCCTGTGCGGTCTGATCGGCGCCGCCGGCTGGTTGGGCGCGCTGGAGCGCATCGAACTGCTGGCGTATGACGCGGCTATCGCCTATACCAGCCAGGCGCGCAGCGAACTTCCTGTGGTGCTGGTGGGCTCCAGCGACGAAGACTTGCAGAAGTACGGCTGGCCGCTGCCCGACGACAAGCTGGCGGCCGTGATCGAGCAGGTGGCGGCCGCCGGCGCCGTCGCCATCGGGGTCGATCTGTACCGGGATCGTCCGGTGGGCGGCGATGAGGAGGTGTTGGCGGAACTGTTGCGCAAGCGACGCAACGTCGTTTTCGTATCCAAGCTCTCGTCGGGACGGCAGGCCGCCATCGAAGGTCCGAAGAGCATTCGCGGCAGCAGCCAGATCGGCTTTGCCGACATTCCGATCGATGACGATGGCGTGACACGGCGTGCGCTGCTGTTCGCCGAGGACGCCAGCCGGACCCAGATTTCCTTCGGCCTGCGCCTGGCTCTGGCAGCCATGGAGGCGAAGGGCATCAAGCCGGAGCGGGTGGGCGATACCACGCGCATCCGCCTTGGCGCGCGCACGATTCGTCCGATCACCGGCGGCGAGGGCCCGTACCACGATGTCGACAACGGCGGCTATCAACTGCTGATCGACTACCGCGACGAAATCGGCGGCTTCCGCCGCTTCAGTGTCGCCGACGTGATCGAGGGGCGTGCCGGGGCACAGAACTTCAAGGGGCGGGTGGTCATCGTCGGCACGGCCGCGCAGGGTGTGAAGGATTTCTTTTCCGTACCCTCGAACCGGATCGTGGGCGATCGACAAGCCTTCGGCATCGAGGTCCACGCCCAGATCGTGACCCAACTGTTGCGCCTGGCGGGGGGCGAAGTGCGGCAGATTCTCAGCGTTCCGGCCCCGCTCGGCCAGGCCTGGGTTCTCGCGCTGGCCGCCCTGGCGCTGGCGCTGGGCTGGCGCCTGCAGCGCCTGCCGCTGCTGCTGCTGGCTGGTGCGGGGGGACTGCTGGCCCTGGCGGCCATCCATTTCGTGCTGTTCCAGGCCGGATGGTGGCTGGCGCTGACGCCGGCAATGCTGGCCTGGGTGGGCGGCCTTGGCTGGGCCATCGCCTATGCCATGCATTCGCAGTCGCAGCTGCGCAAGCAGATGATGGGCCTGTTCAGCCGCTACTTCTCGCGGGACGTTGCGGAACAGATCTGGAACCGGCGCGACGAGGTACTCGACAGCGGCGGCATGCCAGCGCCCCAGCAGATGGTTGCCACGGTGTTCTTTTGCGACCTGGCCGGGTTCACCTCCAAGGCCGAGGTGTTGTCGCCGAAGGAACTCACCGGCCTGCTCAACGCCTACTTCGAGGCGGCCGTTTCCATCATCCATCGCAATGGCGGGTCGATCGACAAGTTCATCGGCGATGCGGTGATGGCAGTGTTCGGCGTGCCGATTCCACGCCTGAGCAAGGAGGACATTTTTGCCGACGCGCGGTGCGCGGTGGCCTCGGCCATCGAATTCGGCGCCGCCATCGAAAAGCTCAACGAAGGCTTCGTCGCTGCTGGCCTGCCGACGATTGCGGTGCGCATGGGCATCCACACCGGGCCGGTGGTGGCTGGCAGCATCGGCAGCACCCAGCGCATGGAGTACACGGTGATCGGCGACACGGTCAACGTGGCCGCGCGCCTGGAAGGGCTGGACAAGGGCGGCCGGGGCGACCGGTCGAGCCGCATCCTGATCAGCGAAACCACACGCCATTGCCTCGATGCGAGCTTCAGCGTCGAGCGCCTGGGCGAATTCCGCCTGCATGGCAAGCGCGAGATGGTCGAGGTGCACCATGTGCTTGGTCGCACAGCGGAAGCGCGGGAGGTCGCCAAATGAAAATGGCCGAACTGGAAGCCAGGCTGCGCGCACATGGTTATGTCGTCGGCCGCGAGTTGGGCAGGGGGGCCAGCGGCAAGGTGTTCATCGCCGGCAGCGAGCGTTCCGCGGCGGAGGTCGCGATCAAGGTGATACGCGGCGAGGTGGGCGGCCAGGACCCGGAGCATCGGCGAATCCTGGTGGCCAACGAAACCACCCTGAGCTGGAAGCTGTTCCATCCCTACCTGATCACGGTTTTCGAAACCTTTGCCGATGGCGAGTACGACTATGTGGTGATGGAGTACGTCGGCGGCGGCGACCTGCAGCCCTACACCGCGGCCGACAAGCGCCTGCCGCTCGAAGAAGTCCTCGAGATCGCGCGCAAGTGCTGTATTGCACTGGGCTATGCCTCGCGCTGCGGGGTGATCCACCGCGACATCAAGCCGGCCAACATCCTGCGCGTGGCGCCGGGCGAGATCCGCATCACGGACTTCGGCGGCGCGATCTTTCGCAACCTGGACAAATCCGCCATCGCCAACTTCGGCTCGCCGGCCTTCATGTCGCCGGAGCAGGTGCGCGGCGACAACCTGGAGTCGCGCTCCGACATGTTTTCCTTTGGCGTGGTGCTGTATCAACTGCTTACCGGCCAGCTTCCTTTCGATGCCCCCGATTCGCAGGCGGTTTCGTTCCGCATTCTTTACGATCCCCACGCGCCGATCGAAAGCCTGCGCCCCGATCTGCCGCCAGGGCTGGCGGCGGCGATCAATCGTGCCCTGGCCAAGCTGCCTTCTGATCGCTTTCCGACCTGGGAGGCCTTCGGCGAGGCCTTGTCGCCCCGCACCGCGGCCAAGGCCGGCGAAACCATGGGCGACGTGGCGGCCGACGCCTTCCGGCAGATGGGAATCGGCCTCTTCGAGGGGCTGGACCAGAGCGAATATCGGCGCCTGGCGAACGCCTACCGCGTGTGGAGCGCCGGTGACGTCGGCGTGTTTCAGCCGGGGCAGGCGGACGTCGCCTTCGTGCTCGACGGACGGGTGGACATCGCGACCCGCGATGGCCCGTTTTGCGCCGGCCGCGGCGACCTGGTCTGGATTTGCGGCACCCAGCCGCAGGGCGCGATTCCGGGCGGTTTCAAACCCGAGAGCAAGGCCAGGATCGGCATCTTGTCGCTGCTCGATCTATGCGAGAATCCGGAGCTGCTGGGCAAACTCCTGCCCAGGCTGGCCACCTACCTGGCGACCCATTCGCGGCGCGGGGCGGGTTCCGCCGGCGGGGGAACGGAATTTTTCAAGGAGACTCTGGTGGCCACCCGCGACCAGCTGGTGCGGATAGTCGGTCAAATTGATAATGGCATACGTGGTTAAGGTGATTCCAATGAAAGCTCTTGTTGTCTTCGCATCCTGTGCACTTCTTGCCTCGGTGTCCGCCCTGGCGCAAACCACTGCCGCCGCTGGCAAGGATGCCGCCCCCGCCGGCGCCGACTCTTCCGCCGGCCTGGCACCCGCCGCGGTGGGCAAGCCGACCAAGACCGTGGGTGGCGCAACCCGCAGCGTCAAGAAAAATGCGCCGGCCGACGATCAGGCGAAGACCAAGACCGAAGGCAGCGAGGCGAAGCAGGACGCGCCGGCAGCGCCCAAGAAGTAAGCCGCCGTTTTTGGAAACCCGGGCGGTTTTCGGTCGCCCGGGTTTCCTGATCACTCCAGATTGAGGACCGGTTCATGAGTGCAGGCCGTCTCATGGCACGCACGGCCTTGTCGTTCCTTCTGTTCCTGGCCCTTGCCTCGGGTCTCCCGACGGGCAATGCGCACGCCCAGATGCGCGGTCCCGGCGCAGCTCGCGGCCAGGCAGCGGCTCCGGCCGAATTCGAACAGACCGCCGAACCAGGCGACGAAGAAGGCCAGGCGCGCCTGCTCCAGCGACTGCAGGCCCAGGCCGATCAGGGCGGCCCTAACGCGTTTCGCGCCTTGCAACAGATGCGACAGATCGCCGTCGATCTGGCCGATTTCAACAAGGCGCTGGCGATTTCGCGACAACAGCTCACGCTGCAGCTGCTGCCACCGCAACGTCATACCGTGCTGGTGGGCATGGTCGCGATGCATTCCCTGCTGCACCAGCTGAACGAAGCCAAGGCCGCGCTCAAGGAACTCGAGCAGAACATGGACGAGCTGCGCGCGACACGACGTTGGGCGCAGAACAAGGATTGGTGGCAGGCCGGGCTGGCCAAGGCCCGTGCCCAGTACGAAACGCAGGCAGGCCATCTCGAGGCCGCGGAGCAGGCCTGGCAGGCCTGCATCACGGCAATTCGCGCGGCCGCCGATTCGACGCCCGACCGCGAGGACCAGGCCCTGGTGATCGATTGCCATCGCGGCCTGCTGGGGGTGCTGATGAGCACCGGACAAATGGCGGTCGCCAGCCAGGTGGCGGCGCAGCTGCGGTATTCGGCCGACCGGATAGCGAGCCTTCGCAATCGTCCCGCCGTCATCAACCGCGTCAACCAGGCACTGGCTCAGCTGGCCATGGAACAGGGGCGCTTCGATCAGGCCGAGGCCATCATCGGCACCGCGCTGAAGGCCGTCGAAGGCAGAGGTACCGGGTCGTCGCTGCTGATCCTGGTCTTGCGCAAACAGCAGGCGGAGCTGGAGATGCTGCGCGATCGCTGGAGCTCGGCCCTGGCGATCCACCGGCAACGCGAAGCGGACTCGCGCGAATTCGGCGCTGCAAAAGGCAATCGCGGCGTGTATTCGGTGGAATTCGCCTATACCCTGGTCCGAATGGGGCAAGCGCAGGAAGCGGTGACCATGATGCGCCGCATAGTTTCCGTGCGCAGCGGCCTCTTCGACGAAAACGCGTTGAGCTTGTGGGAGGCCCGTGCCTTCCTCGGCGTGGCGCTGGCGGCGGCGGGCGAGCGCGACGAGGCGATGCAGCTGCTGAACGCGGCGGTCCCGCGCGTGCTGGAGATCGCCCGGGGCGAGCGCAGTTCGAGCGAGGCCGGCGTATTGCGCACCGCGCGTTTCAACTGGATGCTCGACGGCTACATCAATCTGTTGGCGGAGCAGGCCAGAGCCGGGGATGCCCAGGCGCTGGACCAGGCCTTCCGCATGGCCGACCTGGCGCGCGGATCCACGGTACAGCGTGCGCTTTCCGCCTTTGCCCAGCGCGCCGGCATTTCCGATCCCGAGCTGGCCGCACTGGCACGGCGCGAGCAGGACCAGCAGCGTGAAATCAGCAACCTGTCTGACGCCATCGGCAATCTGCTGGCCCGGGGACGAATCGCCGAGCAGGACAAGATCGTTGCCGACATGCGGGCGAACCTGTCGCGCCTGCGTGCCGAACACGCGGCGTCCCAGGCCGAAATCCAGCGCCGCTTCCCGAACTATTCGTCGCTGCTGAATCCGCAGCCGGTCGGCATCGACGCGGTGCAGAAGCTGCTGCGAGTGGGCGAGGCCTTGGTTTCGCTTTACACCGGCAGCGAACGCACCCTGGTCTGGGCGATACCGGCTCGGGGAAAGCCCGGCTTTGCCACGGTGCCGCTGGACGCGACGCAGATCGATGCCAAGGTTGTCCAATTGCGCGCATCGCTCGACCCGGAGGCTGAAAGCAGCGGCCGCATGCCGCGCTACCCCTTCGATACCGCCCACGAGCTCTACCGCCAGTTGCTGGCTCCGGTCGAATCCGGCTGGAAGGGCGCATCCGAGTTGATCGTCATTCCGCACGGGCGCCTGGGGCAATTGCCGTTCGGCGTTTTGACCACCTTGTCCTTCCGCGCGCCGGCGGCCAAGCTGGCATATGCCGAGATGGCCGACGCGCCGTGGTTGCTGAAGCAGGTCGCGATATCCCAGCTGCCGGCGGCGATCGCCCTGCCGCTGCTGCGTGGGGCGAAATCCCAACGCGCGGAACTGCCCTTCGTCGGCTTCGGGGATCCGGTGTTTTCGCCGGTTGCGGCGGCCTCCGGCGGGACCCGCAGTGGGTCGGGTCTGAAGCGGCGGAGCGGGGTGGCGGCTGGCGAACCTGCCTTGCCACCTGCCGCCGGGGACGATGCGCCAGCGGAAATCGACTTCAAGCTGCTTTCGGCGTTGCCTGAAACGGCCGACGAGATCGGCGAAGTGGCCCATGTGCTGGGCGCAATGCCGGCGCGCGACATCTTCCTGCGCTTGCGGGCCAGCGAGGCGCAAGTGAAAAAGGCGCGCCTGGCACCTTATCGGGTGGTGATGTTCGCGACCCACGGGCTGATGGGCGGTGACTTGCCCGGCCTCCATCAACCGGCGCTGGCGCTCTCGAACCCGGCCTTGTCGGGCGACGGCGAGGATGGTCTGCTGACCATGGAGGAGATCCTGAACCTCAAGCTCAATGCCGACTGGGTGGTGCTCTCGGCCTGCAACACGGCGGCTGCCGGCGGCGCCGCGCAGGAGGCGGTGTCCGGCCTGGGGCGCGCCTTCTTTTATGCCGGGGCAAAATCGCTGCTGGTTACCGGCTGGGCGGTGGAAACCGAATCGGCGCGGATGCTGACCACCGAAGCCTTTCGTCGCCAGGTGGCCGATCCGACGCTGTCGCGGGCCATGGCGCTGCGCTTGTCGTCGCTGGCGCTGATGGGCAAGACTGCCGCCGGCGCCTTCAGCTACGCCCACCCGATGTTCTGGGCGCCGTATATGCTGGTGGGTGACGGCGGTTAGGGTTCGTTCGATATCATCCCGCCGCAATTTCCTGCAGGAGGACTCCATGATTGCGCTGGTCGTCAACGGTAAAGCCCGCCAACTCGATGTCGCCCCCGACACGCCGCTGCTCTGGGCGCTGCGCGACACGCTGCAACTCACCGGCACCAAGTACGGCTGCGGCCAGGCCCTGTGCGGCGCCTGCACCGTGCATGTCGATGGCGTGCCGACGCGCTCCTGCGTGACGACGGTGTCGGCGGTGGCGGGGCGCAAGATCACCACCGTCGAGGCCATCGACGCCGGCAAGGTCGGCCGCGCCGTGCAGGACGCCTGGCGCAAGCTCGACGTGGTGCAGTGCGGCTACTGCCAGTCCGGCCAGATCATGAGCGCCGTCGCGCTGCTGACCACGAATCGCAAGCCCAGCGACGCCGACATCGACAACGCGATGGCGGGCAACCTCTGCCGCTGCGCCACCTACCAGCGCATTCGCGCTGCGATCCAAGAAGCCGCGCGCAACCTGGCCGGGAGCAAGGCATGAGCGCGCCCGCCATCGAGAACCTGAGCCGCCGCGGTTTCCTCAAGGGCATGGGCGGCCTGACGCTGGGCTTTTGCATTGCCGTACCCCTGGGGCCGGCGGCACTCGCCAAAATCGGCGTGTCCCAGGCGCCGACTTTCGGTTTCAACGCCTTCCTGCGCATCGGCAGCGACGACACGGTGACGGTGATCTCCAAGCACCTGGAGATGGGGCAGGGGACCTACACCGGGCTCGCCACCATCCTCGCCGAGGAACTCGACGCCGACTGGAAGACGGTGAAGGTCGAGGGCGCGCCGGCCGACGCCAGCCGCTACAACAACCTGTTCTGGGGCCCGGCCCAGGGCACGGGCGGCAGCACGGCGATAGCCAATTCCTGGGGCCAGTTGCGCGCCGCCGGTGCAACCGCGCGTGCCATGCTGGTAGCGGCGGCCGCAAAGCGCTGGCAGGTTCCGGGCGCCGAGATCACGATGCGCGATGGCGTCGTCAGCCATGCCGCCTCGAAACGCCGTGCCCGCTTCGGCGAACTGGCGGAGGCGGCGGCGCAGGAAAAGCTGCTGATCGACGTGGCGCTGAAGAAGCCGTCCGAGTTCCGCCTGGTCGGCCGTCATGCGCCGCGCAAGGACAGCGCCGACAAGGTGAATGGCAAGGCGTTGTTCACCCAGGACGTGCAGCTGCCGGGCATGCTGGTCGCCGTCGTCGCCCACCCACCGCGCTTCGGCGCCGTGCTGCGCGGCGTCGACGCCACTGCGGCGAAGCGCGTCAAGGGCGTGGTCGAGGTGGTCCAGATTCCCTCCGGGGTGGCGGTGCTGGCGAACGACACCTGGGCGGCGAAGAAGGGGCGCGATGCGCTCAAGCTCGACTGGGACGAGAGCAAGGCCTTCAAGCTGGGCAGCGACGAGATCCTGGCGAAATACCGCGAACTAGCGAAGAAGCCAGGCCTGGTCGCGCACAACGCGGGCGATGCCGACGCCGCCTTTGCCAAGGCGGCCAGGGTGCTGCGCGCCGAGTTCGACTTTCCCTACCTGGCCCATGCCGCCATGGAGCCGATGAACTGCGTGGTGCAGCGCACGGCCAAAGGCTGCGAGGTGTGGAACGGCGAACAGTTGCATACCGGCGACCAGCATGCGCTGGCAGCCGTGTTCGGGCTCAAGGTCGAGCAGGTGAAGATCAACATGCTCTACGCTGGCGGCAGCTTCGGCCGGCGCGCCAACGTCAAGTCCGACTATGTGGTCGAGGCGGCGAACATCGTCAAGGCCATCAACGGCCGGGCGCCAGTAAAGCTGGTCTGGCTGCGCGAGGACGACATGCGCGGCGGCTACTACCGGCCCATGTTCCACCACGCGCTGGAAGCCGCGATCGATGCCGAAGGCCGGCTCGCCGGCTGGCGTCATCGCCTAGTGGGGCAGTCCATCCTCAAGGGCTCGCCCTTCGAGGGCATGGTCAAGAACGGCATCGACGCGGTCTCGGTCGAGGGCGCGGCCAACCTACCCTATGCCATCCCCAACCTGCGCGTCGACCTGCACACGCCCGAGGACATCGCCGTGCCGGTGCTATGGTGGCGCTCGGTAGGCTCCTCGCATACCGCGTACTCGACCGAGGTTTTCCTCGATCAGGTGGCGAGGGCGATGGGCAGGGACCCGGTGGCGCTGCGCCTCGAACTGCTGAGCAAGCATCCGCGCCATGCCGCCGTGCTGCGCCTGGCGGCCGAGAAGGCAGGCTGGGACAAGCCCCTGGCGTCGGGCAAGGCAGGCACGCGGCGCGGCCGCGGCGTGGCGGTGCATGAATCCTTCCAGTCCTATGTCGCGCAAGTCGCCGAGGTGACGCTGGCCGCCGACGGTGCGCTGAAAGTCGACCGCGTGGTCTGCGCCGTCGATTGCGGCATCGCCGTCAATCCGGACAACGTCCGCGCCCAGGTCGAGGGCGCCGTGGGCTTTGCCCTTTCCGCCGTGCTGTATGGCGAGATCGCACTCAAGGACGGCGTGGTGACGGCCGGCAATTTCGACGGCTATCCGATCCTGCGCATCAACGAAATGCCGAAGGTCGAGGTGCATATCCTGCCTTCGCCGGCCGATCCCACCGGCATCGGCGAGCCGGGCGTGCCGCCCCTGGCGCCCGCGGTGGCCAACGCCGTCGGTGCGGCGACGGGCAAGTATCCGGGGCGCCTGCCATTCCGAGTCGAGGACCTGAAGGCTTAGGCGGTGATTAGCGCCGTATCGCCAGCGCCGACTTCTGGTAGCCGGTGGGGTCGCCTCGCGTCGTGGCTGGCGGCGCTGTGTTTGGTGGCAGCCTGCAATGCGCCGCCCATGTACGAGTTGCGCGCCCAGCAGTTTCTGGAAAAGCAGGGCGTTCCATCCGCCACCATTTCACGCCTGGCCGAGCGCCAGCCGCTGGCGGCGGAGGAAGCGGCGCGGCTGGAGGGCTTCCGCGATACCGCCGTGCGTCACCTGTTGGCGCGCCATCCCGGCATTCCGCAGGAAATGATCCTGCGCCTGTCGGCGGACCCGGACGAGGAGGTGCGCTGGGGCGCGGCCGGCAATCCGCGCACGCCGCCCGAGCGCCTGCTGGCGCTGCGCGTCGCAGGCCGCTATGCGACGATGAACGAGTATCTGGCGCGCAATCCGGCGCTGCCCGTCGAGGTGATCGTCGCCATGTACCGCGGCGGCGAGGCCAACAAGGTCGCCTTCGCCATGAACCCGGCGCTGCCGGTTGAACTGATGCGCGAGATTGCGGCGAGCGCCAACGATCTCGACCGTACCTGGCTGGCGGCCAACCCTTCGCTGCCGCCCGAGCTCATGGAACGCCTGGCGCGGGACGAGGCGGAGAACGTGCGCCGATTCCTCAAGCAGAACCCGGCCTTCAAGCGTCGGCAGCAGGGCAAGGGCGGCTGAAGAATTTTCCCTAGTGCTGCAGCACGATCAGGAAATTCGGCGCTTCCAGCTCTGCCACCGTGTACCAGGCCCAGCCCAGCCTTCCCGGATGGGCGCGAAAGGCAATGCGCTTGCCGGGCTCCAGGGTTTCCCATGCCGCACGGCTGACCCGCAGGTGCTGTTCCTCGCTGGTGCCGGGCCAGGGGGCGACCGTCAGGTGATAAGTCCAGAATTCCGGTGGATGGCGACCGTTCTTGCCCTTGAAGATGGTCTTGGCATTGATCGTGGTCTGCAACTCGATGAGTGGCGCGGTGTCGTGGTGGACATTGAACAGGAAGAGTTCGCACAGCGCGATGAGCAGGCCGATCAGGAACGATATGGCCAGCAGTTCCAGACGCTGGGTCCAGCGCGGAAAGTAACGCGGGAAGACGATGAACCAGGGCGCGGCATAGACCAGTGCGCCTGCCAGTGCGGCCAGTATGGATGGAAAGATCATGTCGCCGAGATCGGAATGGACCATGATCGGCCCGGGCCCGAGGAAGTCGCTCAGCGACCAGATGAGAACCAGCAAAGGGATGGCGGCAGAGCCATACTCGACCCACCGCCGGCCGGGCAGGGCCGCGGTTTCGCGCGGCAGAGCGCTTGCCTCCGGCGATGGCCCTGGGGGCGCTGGTATTGTGGGTGGCGGTTCCGGCGGCGGCTCTGGCGGCGGTTCCGGTGATGGCTCTGGCGGCGGTGCAGGGGGCGGTGGCTCCTGTTCGGCTGGCGGCAGCTCCGGTTCGGGTGCCGCTGCCGGATCGGATTCCACCGCTGGCGACGGCGGTGGCGGTGGCGGAGTCGTTTCCGGCTCCGGTGCCGTTGTGTACGGCGTCGGCTCGGGCGGCGGTGTGGGCGGTTCCGGGCGCTGCACCTGCGGCCGGTTCTCGGGTGCGAAGAGATCGATCTCCGGCAACAGCAGCTCCTTCAACTTGACGCCACGCCATTCCTTCGCGTCCTCGAAGATCTCGCGCACTTCCCACTCGGTTTTGCCGCCGAAGGCAATTTCCAGGTAATCGATGCGCCGGCCTTTTCCCTTGAGCCAGAAGAAGGCATCGTCCGAGGCACCGGGGCTCATGTGGCCGACCATGAAGGGCACGCGCTTCTCGATCAGGAACTCCATCTGCGCGTCGTATTCCAGCGTGTCGGCGCAGACCAGTTCGCGGTGGAAGCCCAGCTGCGAGCGCATCGCTCCGCGCTCGTGGATCTGCAATCGGTAGCGGCCGTCGCTGTCGGCGAAGACGTAGCTCACGTGCGTCGGCATCGGCCCGCCGCCGCGTGCGATGCGCGGCTTGGCCAACTCCGGATTGGGGTGGCCCGATTTAGGCATAGCCATCCCAATATCCGGTCGCGGCGCGGGTCGGGCTATTCACGGTGGCGAGGCGGGGGCGCGACATGGCTGCTTTCCGGCACAGGACTCGGAAAGCATACTCTCGTGCGCTGGCAGTTATTCCGGATTACCGGCGCTGAAGAATCGCAGCAACTCGTCGACGACGTCGCCCGGCGCTTCTTCGGGCAGGAAATGCCCGCAGTCGAAGGCCTTGCCACTGACATGGCGTGCCTTTTCGCGCCACAGGGCGAGCACGTCATAGCTGCGGCCGACGAAGCCGCGCCCGCCCCAGAGCACCAGCAGCGGGCACTCGATGCGCTTGTCGGCATCTTCGGCATCGTGGCGCAGGTCGATGCCGGCGGCGGCGCGGTAATCGTCGCAGCTGGCGCGGATCGCCTCCGGGTCGGAAAAGCAGCGCACGTAGTCGGCCACCACGTCCGGGTCGAAGGCCTGTTCGTTACCCATGCTCCAGCGCGACAGGCAACCCTTGAGCCAGCTTGCCGGGTCGGGCGCGATCATGCGCTCGGGCAGGGGGGGCGCCTGGATCAGGAAAAACCAGTGGAAATAGGCCGTGGCCAGCGCCTGGTCGGTCAGGGCGAAGGTAGTCGCAGTCGGCGCGATGTCCATGACGCAGGCCGACAGGATGCGATCGGCATGGTCGAGGCAGAGGCGGTGCGTGACGCGGGCACCGCGATCGTGGCCGGCAACGTGGAAGCGCGGGTGACCCAGTGCGGTCATCAGCTCGGCCATGTCGCGGGCCATTTCGCGCTTGGACTGATTGGCGGCTTCGGGCAGCGACGGCGGCTTGCCGGAATCGCCGTAGCCGCGCAGGTCGGGCATCACCAGCGTGAAATGCGGGGCCAGCAAGGGCGCCACGCGGTGCCACATGGCATGCGTTTCCGGGTAGCCGTGGATCAGCAGCAGGGCGGGCTTGCCGGGGTTTTCGCGCAGGTGCAGGTGCAGTTGCGTGCCGCCGACCGCGACATCGCGCACCGAGAAACTTGGGTCGAACATCCTTACGGGAAGCGGGGAGGGGCGAGCCCCTCCTCGCGCTCCGCTGGTGGATCAGTTCTTGGCAGGTGCGGCGGCGGCCGGAGCGTTTGGCTTCGCCTCGGCGGTGGGCTTGGCATCCGCTGCGGGTTTGGCTTCGGCGGGTTTCGCCTCGGCAGGCTTTGCGTCGGCCGGTTTGGCATCCTTGGCCGGGGCGGGGGATGCGGCGGCTGCCGCGGCAGGGGCTGGAGCAGGTGCCGGCAAGAGCGCCGCGCATTCCGGAGTCACGTCGATCTTCTTGGCGCCGCCAAGGTTGACCGCATGGATTGCGGCACAGTTGGCCGGATCGATGGCAAGGGCGCGATCGAGGGATTGCAGCGCGGCCTCATGCTTGGTGCCGTTGGCCACCTGGCCGATCAGGCCGAGGCCGACCAGTCCGGCGGCACGGGCGTCGGGCTTGCCGACGCGAACCCTGCTGGCGGCTTCGAGCGCCGGGGCGATCTGCGGCTCGACGCTGGCAAGCAGCTTTTTCAGCTTCTCAGCCTCTGCGCGTTCGGCTTCCAGGGCGGCGAGTTTCGTATTGGCGGCCTTCAGCGCATCGTCAGCCTTTTTCTTGGCGGCCTGGGCATCCTGCTGGGCCTTGCTGGCGTTGGCCTGGGCTTCGGCGAGGGAGGCCTCCAGGTCACCGACCTGGCCGACGAACATGGCGGCGACGGCCGCGAAAATGAGGGCCAGCACGCCCAGTACGACGGGCACGAAACGGGCTGTCTTGCCCTGCATGAGGTTCATAGTAATGGATGACCTTTCTGTGTCGATGAAACGAAGGAAGCGGAATTCTAGCGTTCGGAATCCGATGTTGTCGGCGCAATCTCAATCGGCTTCGGGAGTGCGACGCCGCGAAGGGGAGATATTACTACCGCATCACACTCCGGCGATCGGATCGCTACCGTTGGCGTGCGGGCTCACGTTTTGATTTCGCCCGCCCGGGTGGCGCGTCGTTCGCTTTCAAGCCAGCCCAGGCGACCGCCGCTGACCCGCCCCAACAGGTAGTCAAAGCTGTTGCCCAGGCGATTCCCGACGTGGATCAGATGAATGGCCATTTCGATCTGGCCGGCGGCTGCGGCGCCATAGTTCGCGTGCAGTGCGGTTTCAGGCTCCTGCAGCGGCGCGCCGTCGTTTTCAGCCCATCGGATGGCGTGGAGCAGGGCCGGTATCTCCTCCGCAGGGGCATGGCCGAGGTCGAGCGCAAGCAGGGCCTCGATCTCTGCCTTCGGTATGCCCGCCAGCGAGGCCAAATAGGCATGGCCATGGGCGCAATGCCGGCAACGATTGACGGCGGTGACCACCATCATCAGGCGTTCGCGAAACGCGGCACTGATCTCGCGGCTGCGCGCCAGGGCGATAGCGATGCGCCAGCGCCGGGCGATATGCGCCAGATCGCCCAGCAGCGGCTGGATGCCCGAATAAATCCGGCGTTGAAAGCCATTACGCACGATGGAAAAACCTTCGTAGCGGGAAAATGAAAACGGGCACCTCATTGGAGGTGCCCGTCGTCGGATTGGGTGGCTCCTCGACCTGGGCTCGAACCAGGGACCTACGGATTAACAGTCCGGCGCTCTACCGACTGAGCTATCGAGGAATTGAAGCGGGGCGAATTATAAGGACTTCCGTCCCGCACCGCAATACAAATGCCCTATTTGATCACCGTGGCGATGGCCTTGGCGACGTAGTCGATGTTGCGCGTGTTGAGTGCGGCGACGCAGATGCGGCCGGTACTGACGGCGTAGATGCCGAATTCGTTCTTCAGGCGCTCGACCTGGGCGGCGGTGAGGCCGGTATAGCTGAACATGCCGCGTTGGACCTTGATGAAGTCGAAGCCGGCGGCGCCATTGGCGGTCAGCTTGTCGACCAGGCTCAGGCGCATGGCGCGGATACGATCACGCATGCCGGCGAGTTCGTCTTCCCACTGCTGGCGCAGCTCAGGGCTGGAGAGCACGGCGGCCACCACCGCACCGCCGTGGGTCGGCGGGTTGCTGTAGTTGGTGCGGATCACGCGTTTGACCTGGGACAGCACGCGCGCCGATTCATCCTTGCCGGCGGTGACGATGGTCAGCGCGCCGACGCGTTCGCCATAGAGGGAAAAAGACTTGCTGAAGCTGCTGGAAACCAGGAATTGCAGTCCGCTGGCGGCGAACAGGTCGAGCGCCACAGCATCGGGCTTGATGCCTTCGGCGAAGCCCTGGTAGGCCATGTCGATGAAGGCCACCAGGTCGCGCTGCTTGACCAGTGCGACAACTTCCTGCCATTGCGCGGCGGAGAGATCGGCGCCGGTGGGGTTATGGCAACAGGCGTGGAGGACGACGACGGACTTGGCCGGCATGGCGTCCAGCGCCGCCTTCATGCCGGCGAAATCGACACCGCGCGTGGCGGCATCGTAGTAGGCATAGTTCTCCACCGTGAAACCGGCGGATTCGAAGAGGGCGCGATGGTTTTCCCAGCTCGGGTCGCTGATATACACCTTGGCCTCGGGCAGCAGGCGCTTCAGGTAGTCGGCGCCGACCTTGAGCGCGCCCGTGCCGCCCAGGCATTCGCAGGTGATGGCACGGCCGGCGGCGAGCAGTTCGGAATCCTTGCCGAAGAGCAGGTTCTGCACCGCGTTGTTGTAGGCGGCGATGCCCTCGATCGGCTGGTAGCCGCGCGCCGGCTGGGTTTCCAGGCGGGCCTTTTCCGCGGCCTTGACGGCGCCCAGCAGCGGAATCTTGCCGTCGTCGCCGAAATACACGCCGACGCCAAGATTGACCTTGGCCGGATTGCTGTCGGCATTGAAAGCTTCGTTGAGGCCCAGGATGGGGTCGCGGGGGGCCATTTCGACGGCGGCGAAGAGTGAGGACATGGAAACTCCGGATACGGTATGAATGGAAGAGTCGGCGCTGGCGCTACGGCGAATTTATGTTGCAGCGCAAAGCGCGCAATAATACCTGATTGGCGGTCCGACTTTCATCAGGAATTCAGCGGGTTTCCATAAATAAACAAGAGAGTAGGTCGTGGCGGAAATACATGAACTGAAGGGCAGGGTGGTCGAGTTTCCAGGCAGCCCGTGGCGCCTGCACCAGCCGTTTCCGCCGGCCGGCGACCAGCCGGAGGCAATCCGCCTGCTGACCGAGGGCTTCAACGACGGCCTCTCCTTCCAGACCCTGCTCGGCGTCACCGGCTCGGGCAAGACCTACACCATGGCCAACGTCATTGCCCGCCTCGGCCGGCCGGCGCTGGTGCTGGCACCGAACAAGACCCTGGCGGCGCAGCTGTACTCCGAGTTCCGCGAATTCTTCCCGGAGAACGCGGTCGAGTATTTCGTTTCCTACTACGACTACTACCAGCCCGAGGCCTACGTGCCTTCGCGCGACCTGTTCATCGAGAAGGATTCCTCGATCAACGAGCACATCGAGCAGATGCGCCTGTCCGCCACCAAGAGCCTGCTCGAGCGGCGCGACGTGGTGATCGTGTGTACCGTGTCGGCGATCTACGGCATTGGCGATCCGGTCGATTACCACAGCATGATCCTGCACCTGAAGCAGGGCGAAAAAGTCGGCCAGCGCGAAATCATCAAGCGCCTGACCGAGATGCAGTACGAACGCAACGAAATCGACTTCAAGCGCGGTGTGTATCGTGTGCGCGGCGACGTGATCGACGTATTTCCAGCGGAAAACGCCGAGCACGCGGTGCGCATCAGCCTGTTCGACGACGAGATCGAGGGGCTCACGGTGTTCGACCCCCTGACCGGTCACACGCGCCAGAAGCTCGGCCGCTTCACCGTGTTCCCCTCGAGCCATTACGTCACGCCGCGCGCTACGGTATTGCAGGCGATCGAGAAGATCAAGACCGAGTTGCGCGAGCGCATCGAATTCTTCCAGGCCCACCAGAAGCTGGTCGAGTGCCAGCGCATCGAGCAGCGCACCCGCTTTGATCTGGAAATGCTCGACCAACTTGGGTTCTGCAAGGGCATCGAGAACTATTCCCGCCACCTTTCCGGCCGCCAGGCCGGCGAGCCGCCGCCGACGCTCTACGACTACCTGCCGGGCGACGCGATCATGTTCGTCGATGAATCCCACGTCACCATCCCGCAGGTCGGCGGGATGTACAAGGGCGACCGCTCGCGCAAGGAGAATCTGGTCGACTATGGTTTTCGGCTACCTTCGGCGCTGGACAACCGACCGCTCAAGTTCGAGGAATTCGAGCGCCTGATGCCGCAAACCGTGTTCGTCTCGGCGACGCCCGCCGACTACGAAGAAAAGCACCAGGGGCAGGTGGTGGAGCAGGTGGTGCGCCCGACCGGCCTGGTCGATCCCGTGGTACAGATTTGTCCCGCGAGCAGCCAGGTGGACGGCCTGCTGAGTGAAGGCAAGCAACGCATCGCCGCCGGCGAGCGCGTGCTGGTGACCACCTTGACCAAGCGCCTGGCCGAGCAACTGACCGAATACCTGGCGGACAACGGCATCAAGGTGCGTTACCTGCATTCGGACATCGACACCGTGGAGCGTGTCGAGATCATCCGCGACCTGCGCCTGGGCGAGTTCGACGTGCTGGTCGGTATCAATCTGCTGCGCGAAGGTCTGGATATCCCCGAGGTGTCGCTGGTCGCCATCCTCGATGCTGACAAGGAGGGCTTCCTGCGTTCGACGCGTTCATTGATTCAGACAATTGGCCGCGCTGCGCGCCACCTGAACGGCACGGCCATCCTCTATGCCGATACGGTGACCGATTCGATCAAGCGCGCGCTGGCCGAGACCGAGCGTAGGCGCGGCAAGCAGCTGGCCCACAATGCCGAGCACGGCATTACCCCGGTCGGCGTCAAGAAGCGGATCAAGGACATCATCGACGGTGTTTATGACGCGGACACGGCGGTGCGGGAACTCAAGGCGGCGCAGGAACAGGCGAAGTACGAGGCGATGAGCGAAAAGCAGATGGCGAAGGAAATTCGGCGTCTGGAGAAGGCGATGCAGGAGCACGCCAAAAACCTGGAATTCGAAGAGGCGGCCGCTGCCCGCGACGAACTCTTCCGTCTCAAGCAGCTGGCGTTTGGCGGCGAGGCGCACGATGCGCCTGGAGATGCCGCCTAGGCTTTTCCTCAGGAACCCTGTGATGGGCTGGTCGGGGCCGCCGTCACTGAGGCGCCGGCAGATTGCGATTCCTCGACGACCTCCGCCAGGCGCCGACCAAGGATGCCGCTGATATTGAAATTCAGCTTGGCCATGATCCGCGGGAAGAACAGCAGGTCGCTCTCAAGGCGGTCGTAGTCGAAGCGCAAGGTGGCGACGTCGCCCAGGGCGCGGACGTCGGCGGTCCGATAGGTGGAATTGACGAAGCCGATTTCGCCGAAAATCTCGCCCGGCCCGAGCAAGGCCTGGCGGCGGCTGCGGCCGTCATCGCGGCGCACGACTTCGAGCTGTCCGCTGATCACTAGATACATGCTGCGGCCCTGCGTGCCCTGTTCGATCAGGCATTGTCCATCCTGGAACTTGCAGAGTTCCGAAATGAGGATGGTCTTGCGTATCTGGTAGTTGCTCATGCCGCGGAACAGCGGGCTTGCCGCCAGGGTGTCGCGATCCATGGACATGGCGAGGATTTCATACAGGCCCACCAAGCGGATGCGCGACATCACCAGCGGCGTCACCAACAGGTTGGCGAACAGGGCGACCGCCATCGCTGCGGCGGCCAATGCGCCGAACTGGGCGATCAAGGCAAAGTCCGACAAGGCCAGAGTTCCGAAGATGACGGCCAGGGCCAGGCATATCGCGGTCATCGGCGCGGCTTCGCTGTTCAGCGTTTCCACCACGGCATTGCGATAGTCATGGGTGCGGCGGCAGAGTTCGCTGTAGCGGGAAAACAGG
The DNA here is from genome assembly GCA_903908065.1 of uncultured beta proteobacterium. Taxonomy (GTDB): domain Bacteria; phylum Pseudomonadota; class Gammaproteobacteria; order Burkholderiales; family Rhodocyclaceae; genus Sulfuritalea. The sequence continues at coordinate 56,854 of CAIVQO010000022.1, forward strand.
TGAAGCGTGCCATCGATGGAGACGCTCATGATAATCACTGCGATAAGGATGGTCGTGGTGTTGACCGGAATCTCGAAGATCCGCATGCCGCCGAGGATGATGACCATGGGGAGCACGCTGGGCATCAGCGCGATGATGCCGCCCTTGATCGATGTGTAGGTCAGCGCCACCCCGATGAAGACAATAATCAGTATTGCGGCGGAGACCTTCGCCAGGTCGATCAGCAGGCGCTGGGCGGGGGCATTGATCAGCAGGTTCTCGCCGACCACGGCCGTCACCATGGTAGGGCCCGCATAGCTCGATACCGCCTGCTGCAATTCGTGAATATGCTGGTTCAGTAGCGAAGACTCGCGGATGTTGTGGCGTACCACGATGTTGGCGCGCCGCATGTCGTGACTGACGAAAGGCTCCAAAACCTGGGGCGGATAGAGCATCAGGTATTGTCCGACCAGCTTCCTCGAGGGGGGTACCCCATAGGAATCGGTGCGGCCGCCGGTGGCTTCCTGGTTGGCCAGGGCGATGAGGTCGGCCAGCGAAAAGCTGCGATCGAATACAGGCTGTTTGGCGATGAAAGCCTGGATGTCCGCGATCCGCTTCAGGTTGGCGGGATCGCGGAAGGCGCCGGTCGAGTTGGCATCGAGCGTGATGTAGAAGACATTCGCCCCGGCAAGGTCGCGATGCATGCGGTCCGCGGTTTCCAGTAGCGGATGATTGGTGCGAAAGAAACCCAGAGGTTCGGTGCTGATACGCAGCTCTCCGGTCTGCTGAATCAGTCCGCTGCCGAGGATGGCTGCGAGGACCACAGTCCAGGCCGTGGCTCGGTGACGCAATTTGCCGATCGCGCGAGACGCCAGCTGGGCAACAAAATCGATGGCGGCAGAGCGCCGGAAGCGTATCTGCCGGTCGCCGTAACGGGCATACAGTGCCGGTATCAGGAGGATCGAGACCACGCCGCTGGCGAGGGTTGAAAACGCGACGACCAGGCCGAATTCGCGGATCGGCTGGATTTCGGTGAATACATTGAGCGAAAAGCCCAAGGTCATGGCGAGTACAGTGGCAAGGAAGGGAACGCCAAAGTTGCCGGCCATGAATTCCCTGAGTTGTTCGTGATCGGGCAGGGCCGTGAGCTCGCCATCGGGCGCGGCGTCGGGCGTGGCGCGATAGCTCATGCGGATCATCTTGATGGTGACGAGGACCAGGGACATCACCGGCAAGGTGGCCGTCATCAGGGTCAGCGGAATGCCTGCAAAGCCCATCATGCCCAGTGTCCAGAGCAGGGTCAGTGTGCCTACCGCCAGGGCGAGCAGTGCAGCGCCGAGGCTGCCGCAGAGCATGGCCACGACCAATGCGGCAGACAGTCCGGCCGCCGGCAACAGTAGCTTGAGATCGGTCTGCAATCCCTGCTGCATTGCCGCTTCGACCGGCGACGGCCCGATGTGCAACACCGTGGCGAACTGGGCGCGTGCCGGATTCAATACCGCCTCCAGACGCTCGCCAACGCCTTCCACGTCGGAACCGACGAATTTCTCGCGAATGGCGATTCCGATGGCGACGGCTTTGCCGTCTTCGCTGACCACATTGCGCGCGGCGAGCGGACTTTCGAGCGCGAGCTTGCGCGACCGACTGGCAGCCGCCTCGTCACTCGGAGCTGCGGGCAGCAAGGGCTGGGCGTAGAGTTGACCGTCAATGCCGACCACCGTCGGCAGCGTGAAAACATCGTCGATGCGTTCGACGAATGGCAGGCGACGCAGCTCCTCGTGCAGTTGCTCAAGGGCGGCGAGCTTTGCCGGCGTCCACAGGGCGTCGTCGCGGACATAGACGAAGCTGCGCTGGTCGGAGCCGAATTCGCGGGCTACATGCAGGTAAGTCTGGCGTTCGATGCCATCCTGCCGAATCATCCGGGCCAGGCTGGTGTCGGTTTTTACCCAGAGGGTTCCCAGCAAGGCAATGATGCTGATCAGGAACAGGACGAACAGGCTGTGTCCCGGGCGACGGATTCCGAGGCTCAGGATGCGCGGCAGGTGGATGGACTCGTTGTTCATTGCCGTGCCAGCGATCCGTCGAGGACCCCGGCCGGGATGTAATCGGGCGAATGCACACGACGTTCCACTTTCAGCAGGGTGCGCCGGCCATCGCGCATATCCTCCATCAGCATCATTGCTGCGCGCCAGATGCCCAGCGCATCCGGGCGTGGATCGCGAAAGGCGAGACGGCGAGCCAGGCGACCTTTGGCGTCGAAATATTCGATGCGGCTGACGAAGAGATTGTCCTTGCGCAGGTAGATGCGCCGGTCATGGTAGCCGGTCGCCCGCGTAACGGATTCGGTGGTCGGTTCGGCGCGAACCACGAAATGCGGAATCCGTTCGAGGACAAGGTCGCCTTCGCGCACGTAGCGGAAATCCCCGGACCGCTCGCCTTCGAGATCGGCAACCAGAAAATTCGAGCCGAACACAGGAGTGGATGGCGCCGGGCCACGACGGCTGCCGTCATTGTTGTTGCGGTCCACGCGCAATGCGGCCCCTTTCAGTTCGGCCGGAAACTCGACAAGGTACAGCTGGCGCGACGCCGTATCGTCGCGCTGGGCGTAGTAACGAGTCGTGCGCAGGCTGTAATGGCCCAGACGGTCGGTCATGATCATCGCATGTTCCTCGAAAACATCGTTGGGCGGCGCATGACGTTGCAGGGATTGCGCTACCAGGGCAGGTCCGTTCAGTTCGCTGGCGACGCCTGCGCTCGCCAGGATGAAGGGGAGGAGGAGAACTATCCACTTCATGCGCCGCCCAGCTTGCGAATGCTTGCTGCGATTGCATGGGCCAGTTCGGCGTAGACCATGTTCATGGAGGCGACCAGGTCCGGATAGGAGTCGCTGGCACTTGCGCGGGAAAACGTCGACTCGGTGGTGGCCAGCAGACTCAGGTCGGCGCCGCGCGCAAGCCACCAGCGGGCGTGCAGCCGAACCTGGCCGTCGGCGTCGCGCTCGAAGCGAAGTACCTCCACTTCCAGGCGATAGTCGGGCCGCAGGGCAATGTCGACCGGCGCGGCAAATACCTGCTGGCTACCGAGTGCGCGGCCAAGGTTCTGGACCAGGACTCGCGTCATGTCTTCCCGCAGGTCGCCGCCCCACTGATCGAATTCGGCGATGTGCAGGCGGTAGCCTGCACCGCGGGTGACGATCTGGGGACGGTCGAGGTAGTTGGGAAGGCGGACTTCGCGAACAAGCAGCGTCGGTGCGCGGCCGTTCGCTTCCGTTCCAGCCTTGTCTGCGATGGACTCAAGCTGGTAAAGGCGGGTACTTGGCGCGCTGCCAAGGCATCCGCTGAGGCCGAGGACGGCGATCAGGATCGCGATGATCGAATGCACGCGGGCCATCATTTCTGCTCCAGTTCCTTCGCCGGGGTCTTGCCCAGCAGCAGGGCTTGCGGATTGCGTTCCAGCATATCGACAAGGTGCCGCAGCGAACGCGCCGTGGTCGAGAGTTCCTGCATCAGCCTTAGCGAGTGCTGATGCATCGGCGCATCCGGGGCGATCGCCGCGTCGACCAGGGTCATGGTCTTCTTCGACTTGTCGAGGGCATCACGTGCCGCGGCCAATGCCTGTTCCAGATTGGTGGCGATGGGCTCGGCCCGGGCGTCCAGGGTACGCAGGATGCCGCGCACGCTGGCCAGGGATGCAGCCAGGTCGGATAGCGCCACCTGCATCTGCGGGCCGTTCGTCATTGCGTTGGCGCCCTTGAGCGTTCCCTGCAGGTCGGCGCCCAAGGCCGCGTAGTCCACCTTTTCCAGCTGTTCCAGGATGCCCGATGCAGAAGCGACGATCTGTTCGAATCCGCCGCCGCGCATGGTCGGCAGCTCGGGATCGGCATGGCCCGCATTGACCAGCCGCAGCGGCGCCTTGGGCTGCATCACCAGGTCGACGAACAACTGCCCGGTCAGCAGGTTGCCTGCCTGCAAGCGGGCACGCAGGCCCTTCTTGACCAGGTTCTGGAAGGATTCGCGCGGTGCGCGCTTCATGCGGTCGCCGCGGGTGGCGATGCGTTCCGGCTCGAGTTCGATCAGCACGGGGATGCGAAAGGCGGATTTGGAGTCGTCGTATTCGAGCTTGACGTCGAGCACGGTGCCGACCTTGATGCCCTTGAATTCGACGGGCGCACCGACGGTCAGGCCGCGCAGGGAGTCCTCGAAGTAAAGCACGTAGCGCAGCTTGCTGGTGTAGGCCTGATCCTTGATCGACTTGAGATCGTCGTGCAAGGTGAAGATGAGTCCGCCGATATCCTCGACGCCACCATCATGCAGGTCGGGGGTATCGAAGGCGATTCCGCCGAACAGAAGCGATTGCAGGGACTCGGTCTTGAGGCGAAGCCCATCGGGTCCCACGGTCAGGTCGATGCCGCTGTCGGTCCAGAAGCGGGAATTGCTCCGCACCAGGCCGTCGAAGGGGGCTTTGACGAAGGCGTGGATCAGGACGTTGCGGAAATCATTCGCCATTTCGTGACCCAGAACCTCGCCGGCGACGATTCCCTGATAGTAGATCGGCGATCCGCGGTCCAGCGAACCGAGTTGCCGCGCCAAAAGGGTGACCTGCTTGCCGGCAGTGTCGGAATGGACCACAGGCGGTGACTCCAGTCCGACAAACAGGGTTTGCGGGGCCCCTTGTCCTGGTTCTATTTCGATATAGGTACCCGACATCAGCGTACCGAGGCCGGATATGCCGCGCGCGCTGAGCGTGGGCCTGACCACCCAGAAGCGGGAATCCCGACGCAGGAAATGGGCCGCGTCCTTTTTCAGTCGGGCGAGGACCTCGACGCGGGAAAAATCCGGGCTGAAGCGCACGCTTTCGACGATGCCTATGCTCAGGCTCTTGTACTTGATCCGCGTTTTCTCGACCTCGATGCCATCGGCGGTGCGGAACGTAATCGTTACCAGGGGCCCCTGATCGGTCAGGGTATGGAGGATCAGCCACGCGCCGATGATCGCGGTCAGCACCGGGATGATCCAGACCAGCGACAGGCCGCTGCGCTCGCGGACTATGGGTTCGTTCATGCGGGCATCCCCTGCGCCCGGGGAGACTGCGGCTCGGCATGGTCCCAGATAAGGCGCGGGTCGAAGGCGTGCGCGGCCATCATCGTGAGAACCACCGCGGCGCCGAAAAAGCTGGCTCCGATGCCAGGATATACGGTTGCCAAACCGTCCATGCGAACCAGGGCCACCATGATGCCGACAAGAAAGATGTCGACCATCGACCAGGCGCCGATGGCTTCCGTGAAATGGTACAGGTGGGTGCGATCCCGGAGGCGCGACGTGGTGCCGTGCCGGACGGTGACGAGGAGGAACGCAAGCGCGACAATCTTTGTGATGGGCACGACGAAGCTGGCGAACAGTACCAGCAGCCCCAGGGGCCAGGCTCCGTCTTCGATCAGGTGGATGACGCCGGCGACGATGGTGCTGGGTTCGCCCTGTCCCAGGCGGGTGACCGTCATCACCGGATACAGGTTGGCCGGCACCAGAAGCAGCGCGGCGGACGCCAGCAGGGCGGCGGTTTGGGAGAGACTGTTGCGGTAGCGCATGCCGTCAATCCGGGAATCGCAGCGCGGGCACTTGCCTCGTCCGCTGGCCGGCAGTTTCACCAGAAGCTCGCAGGTGGGACAGGCAGCGTAGCCAAGGCTGGCGGCGCTCGCGTTGCCGATGTTGCCGATGCCGGACTCCGGCACCGGTCCCTGGCGTGGCCAGAGTACCGCAGGATCGAAGCTGGCCGCTGCCGCAGACGAGACGACAAGCAGCCCGACGAAGGCATAGAATGCGACGCCGGGGATGATCATCGCCAGATCCTGAAGCTTGACCACGGAAACCAGCAGGCCGAGCATGAACACACCGATCAGGCTCCAGGGGCTCAGAAGGCGAACCAGTTGCCAAACCTTCGTCATATGCGGCGGGCGCCGGCCGAGGCGCAGCGGCAGCAGGAGGTAAAGCATCGCCAGTATGGTCAGGAAGGGGAAGACCACGCTTGTCAGCAGCACCAGAAGGCCGATTTCGCCCATCCCGGCTTGTTGCAGGGCGAAGCCACCCGAGATCAGCAGGCTTTGTTCGATGCGATCGCCATACTGGAGCGCGACGAAGGGAAACGTGTTGGACAGGAGCAGGAGAATGAAGGCGGCCAGGTACAACGCGGCGGCATGGTCGAGGCCGTGGGGCAGGTAACGGTAGATCACGGCGCCACAGCGCCGACAGCAGGCCTTGCCGCCGGCCGGAACGTCGACGATGCGATGGAGGCAATCGCATGAGGTGCAGGCGATCAAGCCGTCGGGGGCATAGCCTCGCAGTTCCTGATTTTTACCGGTCCAGGCCACGTCGCGTCTTTTCGTAGAATGGCCCTGAGTCTAACCCGACGGATGCGATTTATTGACATGGGGATGCAAGTGAGCGAGCGGTTCCCTCGAATCGTTGTGTGAGCGAGACGGAGGTCGATTGAGTCAGCTACGAATTCTTTTCGTGTGTACCGGAAACATCTGCAGATCCCCCACCGCAGAGGGCGTGGCACGTTCCGTTGCCGAACGGCTTGGCATGGGGCAGCGCTTTGAGTTCGACTCGGCCGGGACGCACGCCTACCATGTCGGCGAAGCTCCCGATGCGCGGACCCAACGGGCGGCGAAGGCACGCGGTTACGACTTGAGCACCCAGCGCGCGCGACGCGTCACCGATTTTGATTTTGTGAACTTCGACCTGCTGCTGGCGATGGGAGCCGACCACCTCGAGTCGCTGCGGCGGGTTTGTCCCCGCGAACAGGCACACAAACTGAGGCTCTTTCTGGAATTCAGCAGTGAAGGCGGTGGCGAGGTTCCTGACCCCTACTACGGTGGAGCCGACGGCTTCGAACTCGTTCTCGATCTGGTCGAGGACGCAGCACATGGTCTGCTACGCAAACTCGGACCGCTGAAATAGAAACGGGCGCCTTTGGCGCCCGTTTCTTTGCTGCGGTGAACGGTCAGTCGCGTCGCGTTTCCACCATTTGCAGCGGTTCCGCGGCAACGACCTGGGCCTGGCGTGGCTTGCGGCCAAGCTTGGGGGCCTCCGGTTGCGGCTGTTCGCGTGGCGTGGCGCTACTTGTTTCTATCATGACCAATCCGGCTTGTTGCAGCGAAGCGGAGAGATCGACCGGCGCTGGCACTGGTGCGGCGGGTACCACGATAGGATCAGCGGCGGGCACGGGTGCTGCCGGCGCGGCCGCGACGACCTGGATCGGCTCGACCACGGGAGCGACCGGAGCTTCCTCAATCACGGGAGTCGGCGCTGGTGACACGGCGACTACCGTAACCACGACAGGTTCGGCGGGTACCGCGGGTTCCACAACTGGCGTTGGTGCCGGCGCGACTTGAATCGGCGTCGGGAACCAATGGGCCACTGGAGGGGCCACCGGAGCCGTGGGGGCTTCCTGGGCAGGTGCGGGCGCAGGGGGCTGGGGATCGGCGGCGCTCTCTGCTACCGTTGCCGCCATACCCGCATCGAGTTGCGGGCTCTCGTCGCCGCCACGGCCGCGACCACGGCCGCGCCGTCCGCGACGACCGCCACGGGACTCGCCGTCGGCAGCCTGGCCGTCCCCATTCGGGGCCGGGTTCCTCAAACCGTTTGCGTTGTCGCCTGCGGTTTGATTCTGACCAGCGGCATCGGCATTGCGCGGCGGGCGTGGCTCACGGGGTTCGCGGGGTTCGCGCGGCGGGCGTGGTTCCCGCAGTTGCTGCTCTTTCGGCTCGCGCGGCTCGCGATTCTTGTCACCATCGCGCTGTTCATTTCGCGGTTCGCGGGGTTTGCGATTTCCCTCGGCTTGCGGCTGGTCCTCGCGTTTGCCTTGCTGCGGACGGGGTTCGGATTTGCGCTCGTCGCGGTTGTCACGACCGTCGCGGTTGTCTCGCCGTCCGTTGCGGTCGCGGTCGCGTCCGCGACCGTTGCGATCGCGGTTGCCGTCGCGGCTGCCTTCCCGCCGCTGCGGAGTGGCAGGTTTGACTTCACTGGCAACTGGCGCTTCCTCCTTCTTGCTGCCGGTGAGGAAGGAGAACAGGCGGCTGAAGAATCCGCCTTCGTTGGCGGCAACGGTCTGCGGTGCCGCAGCGGGTGCCGGCTTGGGCTCGACGATGGGCGCCGGCTGGTCTGGCGTGATGCCCCTCACGGCAGCTTCGGCGCGGGCGGGCTTGGCCTCTCCGGTTTGCGCGGACGGCGGCTGGTACGCTTCCTCGGCTGGTTTTTCAGCCATCTGGTAGCTGGCCAGCACGGTGCCTTCGGCATTGAGCTGATCGTGACGCAGGCGCACGATTTCGTGGGCCGGCGTTTCCAGATGGCGATTCGGCACGATCACCAGGTTGACGCGGTGGCGCATCTCGATGCGCGAGATATCCACTCGTTTCTCGTTGAGCAGGAAGGTTCCGACATCGACCGGAACCTGGCAGTGCAGGGCGCCGGTGTTTTCCTTCATGGCTTCTTCTTCGAGGATGCGCAGGATGTGCAGCGCAGCGGACTCGGTGGAGCGGATATGGCCGGTGCCGGTGCAGCGCGGGCAGGTGATATAGCTGGTTTCAGCGAGCGCCGGGCGTAGGCGCTGGCGGCTCAATTCAAGCAGGCCGAAGCGGCTGATCTTGCCGGTCTGGACGCGGGCGCGGTCGTGGCGCAGGGCGTCGCGCAGGCGATTTTCGACTTCGCGCTGGTTCTTGGTCGACTCCATGTCGATGAAGTCGATCACGATCAGGCCGCCGAGGTCGCGCAGGCGCAGTTGGCGGGCAATTTCGTCGGCGGCTTCGCAATTGGTGCGGAAGGCGGTTTCCTCGATGTCGCTGCCCTTGGTGGCGCGCCCGGAGTTGACGTCGACCGAAACTAGCGCTTCGGTATGGTCGATGACGATGGCGCCGCCCGAGGGCAGGGTGACCTGGCGCGAATAGGCCGACTCGATCTGGTGCTCGATCTGGAAACGCGAGAACAGCGGCACGTCGTCGTGGTAGCGCTTGACGCGATTCACCGTCGCCGGCATCACGTGGCTCATGAACTGCTGGGCCTGCTCGTAGATGTCGTCAGTGTCGATCAGGATCTCGCCGATTTCGGCGTGGAAGTAGTCGCGGATGGCGCGAATCACCAGGCTCGACTCCTGATAGATCAGGAAGGCGCCCCCCTGGGCCTTGGCCGCGCCATCGATGGCGGTCCAAAGCTGCAGCAGGTAGTTGAGGTCCCATTGCAGCTCTTCGAGGTTGCGGCCGATGCCGGCGGTACGCGCGATCAGGCTGGCGCCCTGCGGCACCACGAGCTGGTCCATGACCTCGCGCAGTTCCTGGCGGTCCTCACCTTCGACGCGGCGTGAAACGCCACCACCACGGGGATTGTTGGGCATCAGCACCAGGTAGCGGCCGGCCAGCGAGACATAGGTGGTCAGTGCGGCGCCCTTGTTGCCGCGCTCGTCTTTCTCGACCTGGACGATGAGTTCCTGGCCGTTGGACAGAACGTCCTGGATACGCGCCTTGGCGACGTCGACACCGGGCTTGAAATAGCTGCGCGAGATTTCCTTGAACGGCAGGAAGCCGTGGCGCTCGGCGCCGTAATCGACGAAGGCGGCTTCGAGGCTGGGCTCGATGCGGGTAATGACAGCCTTGTAGATATTGCTTTTGCGCTGTTCCTTGTTGGCCGATTCGATGTCGAGGTCGATCAGTTTCTGACCATCGACGATCGCAACGCGGAGTTCCTCGGCCTGCGTTGCATTGAAAAGCATGCGTTTCATGTGTGCTCCCGCGCGCTACACGGCGGAAGGGCACGACAAGCGGCACGCTGCCGGCGTCAGGACGCGGCGGCTATGCCTTGGGTTTGCGGGTGCTGCGGCAGTGTCATGTTGCCTTGATGGAACCTTGCAAACGTTGTTCTTCGACTTGTCTTCGGTAAAGCGGCCGCTGAATCTTTCAGCGGCCGGCAATCTGTGCCCTAATCCGTGTGTTGCGCGCAATCAAGTAGTATCGCTCTATCGGGCGAGCGAAACACCCTGCGGTCGGCTGGCAGCATCGCCGGACGGTTTGTAATTCCGGAGGCGGTGTTTTGCATGCCCTTGCCGTTTTGGCTCTCACCATGCCCGTTAGGGCGGCGGCGCCAGCGGCGGCAACATCCCGCGTACCGTGCCACCGACGCCACTTCGGGCCGTCGGGCACACCGTCGCGGGACGGCTAACCAAGCGGCCAGTATATTGGAAATGAAGGACTTAAGCAAAGATTCGGTTACCTGGCTTGAGGTTGGCGACGAGGCCGACGGGCAGCGTATCGACAACTTCCTGTTGAAAATTGCCAAGGGAGTGCCGAAAAGCCATGTCTATCGCATCCTGCGCAGCGGCGAAGTGCGGGTAAACAAGGGCCGCGTCAGTGCCGAATACCGGCTCCGGGCCGGCGACTCGCTGCGTATCCCTCCCATCCGCATTGCCGAGAAGCCAGTGCAAGCGGCTGTTCCGGCGCGGGATTTTGATGTTGCCTACGAGGATGAAGCGCTGATCGTGGTCGACAAGCCGGCCGGGACGGCGGTGCATGGGGGGAGCGGAGTCTCGTTCGGTGTCATCGAACAGCTGCGTCGCGCCCGACCCCTGGCTAAGTTCCTGGAACTGGCACATCGCCTCGATCGGGAGACTTCCGGTCTGCTGGTGGTGGCCAAGAAACGCATGGCGCTGACCAAGCTCCACGACATGTTTCGCGACGGCGGGATCAACAAGCGCTACCTGGCCCTGATCAAAGGTGCCTGGCGTAACGAGTTGCAGCATGTACGCCTGCCCCTGCACAAATACCTCACGTCCGACGGCGAACGGCGGGTAAGTGTCGCCGCCGATGGCAAGGCAGCGCATTCGATCGTCAGGCTGGTCGCGCGCTGGGAGAATTTCAGCCTGGTCGAAGTCGAGCTCAGGACCGGACGCACCCATCAGATCCGGGTGCACCTTGCCCATCTGGGCTTTCCGATCGCCGGTGACGACAAATACGGTGATTTCGCATTGAACAAGGCCTTGCAGAAGGCGGGGCTCGGACGCATGTTCCTGCATGCGGCGAAATTGGCGTTGCGACATCCGTTGAGCGGCGTGCCGATTGAATTGAATTCTCCCCTGCCCACCGAGTTGAAGGCCTTCATCGGGCAACTGGAACGAAATGAGAAAAGGGACTATGGGCAGGCGCTTTGAACTGATTGTTTTCGATTGGGATGGCACCTTGATGGATTCCACCGGTGCCATCGTGAACAGCATCAAGGCCGCGGCTGCTGATCTCGGGATCGATCCCCCCAGCGATGAACGTGCCCGCCACATCATCGGGCTCGGCTTGATCGATGCGTTGCGCCACGCGCTGCCTGACCTGCCGGCTGAACGCTATCAGGACGTGGCGCTGCGCTACCGGCACCACTATCTGGCGCAGGACCAGGATCTGCTGCTGTTTGACGGCGCCGAGGCGCTGATCGACGAACTGGCGGACGCCGGATACATGCTGGCGGTGGCTACCGGGAAAACGCGGGTCGGGCTGAATCGCGCATTCGATGTCAGTGGCCTCGGACCACGCTTCCATGCCTCACGGTGTGCCGATGAGTGCCATTCCAAACCACATCCACAAATGCTGGAAGAACTGATGACCGAGTTCGGCGTCGCGCCTGAGGCAACCCTGATGATCGGCGATACCACGCACGATCTCCTGATGGCGCGCAACGCCGGGGTCGCTGCGCTCGGCGTTGCGTATGGCGCCCATCCGCGTGCCAGCCTTGAGGCCGAGGTTCCCTTGTTTTGTGCCGCCAACGTAGAGGAACTGGCGCAATGGCTGCGGCAACAGGCATGAGCCCGACCCGTCTTTGCGCCAGTAGCGAGCTGCTCGACGGCGGGGAAGGCTTGCGGTTCACCGTCAAGCGTGATGGCGAGGAATTCCCGGCCTTCGCGGTACGCCATCAAGGGCGGGTGCATGCCTACCTCAACCGGTGTAGCCATCTGCCCGTCAAACTCGATTGGCAGGAAGGAAAGTTCTTCGATACTTCAGGCTTATACTTGATTTGCGCCACCCATGGCGCGCTGTACGCGCCGGATACCGGGCATTGCCTGAGCGGACGCTGTCACGGCGAGGGACTGGCTGTAGTTGCCGTGGGTGAAATCGATGGTTGGGTAGTACTGCACGAGGAAGGTGGGCAAGGTGTCTGACGGCAACGAAGTGAATTGGGAGCGCAAGGTGCTCGAAAAACTGGCGCTGGAGGCGCTGGCCGAGCAGAAGCGCGGACGTCGCTGGGGAATTTTTTTCAAACTGCTGGGCTTCGGCTACCTTGCCCTGCTGCTGGTGGTGGCGCTTGATCTCGGCAAAGGCGAGCACGTTGCCGATGGCACAAAATACACGGCTCTAGTCGATCTCAGCGGCGTGATCAAGGCCAAGGGCGATGCCAACGCCGAACATGTGATCAGCGCCTTGCAGGCGGCCTTCGAGGACAAGCACACGGCAGGCGTGATCCTGCGCATCAACAGCCCGGGAGGCAGTCCGGTGCAATCCGGCATCATCAATGATGAAATGCGCCGTCTGCGCGCCAAGTACCCGGCGATACCGCTGCATGTCGTGGTCGAGGACGTCTGTGCCTCCGGCGGGTATTACGTGGCGGCGGCGGCTGACAAGATTTTTGTGGACAAGGCCAGTATCGTCGGTTCGATCGGTGTGCTGATGGACGGATTTGGCTTTACCGGAGCGATGGACAAGCTTGGCGTCGAGCGTCGCCTGCTGACCGCCGGCGAAAGCAAGGGTTTCCTTGATCCCTTCTCGCCGCAGAACGAAAGCCACAAGGATCATGCCAAGCAAATGCTGGGGGAAATCCACCAGCAGTTCATCGACGTGGTGCGCAAGGGGCGCGGCAAGCGCCTGAAGGAAACCCCGGAAATGTTTTCCGGCCTGATGTGGAGCGGGGCCAAGAGCATCGAGCTGGGCCTGGCCGACGGTTATGGATCGGTGGAGAGCGTGGCGCGCGACGTGATTAACGCGGCGGAAGTGCGCGACTTCACGGTCAAGCAGAACTTCGCGGAAAAGTTTGCCAAACAGCTGGGCGCCAATGTCGCCGACAGCCTGGCCAACGTATTGACGCGCGTTACGCTACGTTGATCGCGCCGACGCACATGTCCGCCAGCAGCAACTCCTGGGCGCAAATGCGGGCGCGACGCGAGGTCTTGACCCGGTAGTCGCCGTTGCCGTCCATTTCCCAGGCCTGGGCCGTGTCGGTCAGGTAAGGTTTCAGTCCTTCCTTGAGTACGCGTCGCTTTAGTTTGGGTTCCAGTACCGGGAAGCAAATCTCGATGCGGCGGAAAAAATTCCGCTCCATCCAGTCCGCGCTCGACAGGTATATTGCCTGCTTGCCATTGGCATGGAAATAAAAAATCCGGTGGTGCTCCAGGAAACGTCCGACCACTGAACGTACGCGGATATTGTCGGAGAGTCCCTTCACGCCGGGACGCAGGGAGCATACGCCGCGCACGATCAGGTCGATGGTGACGCCTGCGGCACTGGCTTCATAGAGCGCATTGATGATTTCCGGTTCGAGCAGGGAGTTCATCTTGGCGATGATGCGCGCCGGCTTGCCCGATTGTGCCGCCTCGATTTCGCCGTGAATGGCTGCCAGCATGTTCCGGTGCAGCGAGAAGGGTGCTTGCCAGAGGTGCTTCAATGCGCTCGCCTTGCCAAGACCGGTAAGCTGTTTGAATACCTCGTTGACGTCGTCACCGATTTCCGGACTGGCGGTCAGCAGGCCGAAGTCGGTATAGAAACGGGTGGTGCGAGGATGGTAGTTGCCGGTGCCGAGATGCACGTAACGGCGGTAGCCATGGTCTTCGCGACGCAGCACCATCAGCATCTTGGCGTGGGTTTTGTAGCCGACCACGCCGTAGACCACGTGGGCTCCGACTTCCTCCAGGCGGGAGGCGATCGACAGGTTCGCCTCTTCGTCGAAGCGGGCCATCAGCTCGACCACCACGGTGACTTCCTTGCCCTTGACCGCCGCGCGCAGCAGGTGCTCCATCAGCACCGAGTCGGTGCCGGTGCGATATACCGTCATCTTGATCGCCACCACCAGCGGATCGTCGGCCGCCTGCTCCAACAGCTGGATTACCGGCGAAAAGGACTGGAATGGATGGTGCATCAAGATGTCCTGCTTGCGGATGCTCTCGAAGATGTCGTAACGCTTGGTCAGCACCTTCGGCAGGCCGGGCTGGAAAGGCGGATACATCAGGTCGGGACGGTCGATCTGGTCCGGTACCGACATCAGGCGCACCAGATTGACGATGCCAGGTACCCGGTACAAATCGCTGCGCTCGAGGCTGAACTGCTGCAACAGGAATTCGGTCATCACCTCGGAGCAGTTGTCGGCAACCTCGAGGCGCACGGCGTCGCCAAAATGCCGCTGCGGCAGTTCGCCCTGAAGCGCAATGCGCAGGTTCTTTACTTCTTCGTCATCGACAAACAGGTCGGAATTGCGCGTGACGCGGAACTGGTAGCAGCCGAGCACATTCATGCCGCTGAACAGTTCGCCAACATAGGCATGGAGCACGGAGGATAGGAACACGAAGCCATGATCGACGCCGCTCAACTTTCGGGGCAGGCGGATCACCCGCGGCAAGGCGCGCGGCGCCTGAACGATGGCGGCACCGGAGTTGCGACCGAAGGCATCGGTGCCTTCAAGCTCGACCGCGAAATTGAGGCTTTTGTTGAGTACCCGCGGGAAGGGGTGCGAGGGATCGAGCCCGATTGGCGTCAATACCGGCATCACCTCGTTGAGGAAATGCTCGCGGATCCACTCGCGCTGTTCTGCGGACCAAAGGCTGCGTCGCAGGAAAGCAATGCCTTCGGTTTCCAGTTCGGGCAGGATGACGTCGTTGAGGAGCGCGTATTGCTCGCGGATGAGGTCGTGCGCCTGTTCGGTTACGCGGCGAAACACCTCGTGCGGGGCCATGCCATCGGCGCCGACACTGTGGCTGCCGAACTTGATCTGTTCCTTGAGGCCGGCAACGCGTATCTCGAAGAATTCGTCCAGGTTCGACGAGACAATGCAGAGGAAGCGCAGTCGCTCCAGCAGGGGAACGCGGGTATCGGCGGCCTGGGCGAGGACGCGGCGGTTGAAAGCGAGCAGCGAGAGTTCGCGATTCAGAAAATGTTCGGCGGCAAAGCTGCGGGATGCAGACATGGTCATTCTTCTGTTGTGCGATCTTTCGATTATGTGACACTTCGATTGCCGTTTCATGACGGGGATCAAAGAGTGCTCAGAGGTTAGAATCCGGGCATGGCCTACGAACTGATCGCCGCGGTGGATCTCGGCTCCAACAGCTTCCGCCTCCAGGTAGGCCGGATCGTCGCCAACCAGATCTATCCGCTCGATGGACTTAAGGAACCGGTGCGTCTTGCCGCCGGACTCAAGGCCGACAAACGCCTGGATGCCGATGCCCAGGCGCGCGGTGTCGATGCCCTGGCCCGTTTTGCCGAGCGGCTTCGCGGATTCGATCCCGGCGCCGTCCGTGCCGTAGCCACCAACACCCTGCGCGTGGCGAAGAACAGTGCCCAGTTCCTGGAAAAGGCCGAAGCCGCGCTCGGTTTTTCGATCGAGGTGATCGCCGGGCGGGAAGAGGCAAGGCTGATTTACCTTGGCGTTGCCCATACCCTGGCGCAACCGGAAAAACGACAACTGGTGGTCGATATCGGCGGCGGTTCGACCGAGTTCATCATCGGCCAGAACCTCGACCCGATCCGACTTGAGTCGCTCTACATGGGGTGCGTCAGCTTCAGCCTGCGCTTTTTTCCCGATGGCAAGGTTGATAAGCGCAGCTTCAAGGAAGCCGAACTTGCTGCCCGGCGCGAGTTGCAAACCATCGTCCATGAGTTTCGCGAGACCGGTTGGGACGAGGCTATCGGTTCCTCGGGCACCGCCAAGGCAATTGTCGATTTGCTTGAATTGAATGGGTGGTCCGATCACGGCCTGACGCGGGAAGGCATGGAGAAGCTGCGGGTGGCCCTGATCGATGCCGGCAGCGTCGGACGGCTCAAACTGGAAGGTTTGCGCCCGGACCGGATTCCTGTGCTGCCGGGCGGTCTGGCAATCATGTCCGCCGTTTTCAAGGAGTTCGGGCTTGACCGCATGGCCTTTTCCGAGGGCGCCTTGCGGCTAGGCGTGCTGTATGACCTGCTCGGGCGCCATCATCACGATGATTTGCGCGAGCTTACGGTCAATCGCTTCATGCAGCGCTATGACGTCGATCGACGCCAGGCCGCGCGAGTCGCGCATACCGCCCTCAATTTACTGCACCAGCTGGTGCCGGGCAGCCGGCAGGCGGATCATCCGGATGCGCAGTTCATGGTCTGGGCCGCCCGGCTGCACGAGGTGGGCATTTCGATCGCCCATTCCAGCTATCACAAGCACAGTGCCTACATCATAGGTAACGCCGACATGCCGGGTTTTTCGCGACGCGACCAGGGGCGCCTTTCGCGCCTGGTGCTGGCGCATCGCGGAAAACTGGAGCGCGCCCAACCCCTGCGCGGCGAAGCGCCGGAATGGACGCTGATCTTCTGCTTGCGCATCGCCGTACTCTTGCATCGTTCGCGCGACGACCAGCCGCCACCTCCTTGCGTCGCCGGCTTTACCCGCAACGGATTTCTGCTGCGGCTAGGCGCGGCTTATCGAAACGAGCTGCCGCTTACCGCGGCGGCCCTCGATGACGAGGCGTTGCAATGGACAGGCATTGGTGGCGAACTCAGGGTCGAACACCATGATTGAATGCGTGGCAGAAGGTTGGCGTAGTGGCTGGCGCGTCGTCAGCGGGCGTCGGTAGAATCCGGCGCAGCTTCGGATCCTTGACCTCCTGCCTCGATTCCCAATGCCGATGTCCGTTGCCAGCATCGAGCTGACCGACCAGCAAGGCGCCGGAATGGTGCGTCTGTCCGGACGCTGGACCCTGGCCACCACCTCGCTGCGCGCGCACGAACTGGAGGCGGATCTGAGCCGTGCCGCCACGCGCCAGCACACCTGGGACTGTACCGAGCTGGAGGCCATCGACAGTGCCGGGGCCATGCTCTTATGGCGTGCGTGGGGTCGTGCGTTCCCCGAACTTCTGCTGATCCGCCCGGAACATCGTCGCGTCTTCGAACGCATCGATGCCGCAGATCACGAACCGCGTGCGGTACATCCGCCCTTGTCGCCATTGCATGGCGTCATGGTCCTGGGCTCAGCAGGAATCGGCGTGACCCGACACCTGCTCGACTTCATGGCGCTGGTGGGGCAGTTTTCACTTAACCTGATCCACGCCCTGCGCTTTCCGGCCGACCTGCCGAAGCGCGAAATTTCCGCGAACCTCTACAAAAGCGGGGTGAGGGCGATGCCGGTCACCGCCTTGGTCGGCTTCCTGATCGGCGTCGTACTTTCCTACCTCTCGGCGCTGCAATTGAAGCAATTCGGCGCCGATATATTCATTGTAAATATCATCGGCCTCGGCATCGTGCGCGAGCTTGGTCCGGTACTGGTGGCCATCCTCGTGGCTGGTCGCTCGGGCTCGGCGATGACGGCGCAACTCGGTGTCATGCGCGTCACCGAGGAGATCGATGCGCTGGCGACCATGGGGGTGCAGCGCGGCTTGCGGCTGGTGTTCCCCAAGGTGGTGGCGCTTACTGTGGCGCTGCCGCTGCTGGTGCTTTGGAGTACCGCGATCGCGCTGATCGGCGGCATGGTTTCGGCGCAGATCCAGCTGGACATTTCCTACGGCTTCTTTTTCCAGACGTTGCCGCGCGTGGTCCCGGCCGCCAACCTCTGGATCGGCCTCGCCAAGGGGGCGGTATTTGGGATGTTCATTGCCCTCGTGGCCTGCCATTTTGGCCTCCGGGTGCGGCCAAACACCGAAAGCCTGTCAGCGAATACCACCGCATCGGTGGTGACGGCGATCACCGTGGTGATCATCCTCGATGCGATATTCGCCATTGCCACACGCCGCATTGGCCTGCCGGGGTAGTCGATGAGCGTTCCAGTCATTCGCATCCAGGACCTCGCCACTCGTTTTGGCGACGTATGGGTCCATAACGGGCTCAACCTCGAGGTGGCACGCGGCGAGCTCGTTTCGCTAGTCGGCGGTTCCGGCAGCGGCAAGACGACGCTGCTGCGGCAGATCATCGGCTTGCTGTTGCCCAATCGAGGCAGCATCGAATTGTTCGGCGAGCCGCTGTTTGGTGGCGGGGTGGCGCGCGAACGTGCGCTGCGGCAGCGCTTCGGCGTCCTTTTCCAGCATGGCGCGCTGTTTTCTGCCTTCAATGTCTTCGACAACATCGCCTTCCCCTTGCGCGAACTCAAACGCTATGACGAAGATGCGATCCACGATCTGGTGATGCTTAAGCTTTCCATGGTCGAGTTGCTGCCGCGCCATGGCCGCCTGATGCCGGCGGAACTTTCCGGAGGAATGGTCAAGCGTGTCGCCCTGGCACGGGCGCTGGCGCTGGAGCCAGAGTTGCTGTTGCTCGATGAGCCGACGGCCGGCCTCGATCCTGACCGCTCCGACTGTTTCGTGCGGCTGATCCGCATGTTGAGCGAAGAGCTCGGGCTCACGGTGATGCTGGTGACTCATGACCTCGATACACTGGCGGCACTATCGACCCGCGTTGCCGTGCTGGCGGAACAACGCATTCTGGCCTACGGATTGGCAGAGGAGATCATGCATATCGATCACCCGTTCATTCGCAATTTTTTCCTTTCCGAGCGCAGTGTTCGGGCCTTGCATCACTCCGGGCACATTGTTTTCTGAACTGGGATCATCATGGAAAACCGAGCACATGCACTCGCCGCCGGGGTATTCACCATCCTGCTCGGGATTGCGGCGGCGGTCGCGATCTGGTGGCTTGGGCAGAGCGACGATTCGACCACCAGCTATCTGCTGGAGACGCGGCGGAATGTCACCGGGCTCAATGTCCAGGCCCAGGTGCGTTACCGGGGGATTCGGGCCGGCAAGGTCGAGTCGATCGAACCCGACCCGAAGGACGCTCGCGTGCTGCTGGTCCGGATCAACATTGACAGCCGATACAAGCTTACCAAGGGCAGCACCGCCACGCTTGGCTATCAGGGCGTTACCGGTCTCGCCTACGTGTTGATCGAGGATGACGGTTCATCTGCCGAGCCGCTGATATCTCACAATACGGAGCCGGCCCGGCTGGCGATGAAGCCGACCTTGCTCGACACGCTGGGCGAAAAAGCGGGCGATATCGTCAGCCAGATCAGCGCGGTTTCGATCCGGCTAGGTCAGCTGCTCGACGACCGTAACGTGAAGAACCTGTCGCGCACCATGGAAAACCTGGCGCTGGCGTCGGAGGGTTTGCGTGAAATGCCACTGGTCATGGCGTCCCTGCGCGAGGCACTGTCGGAACGCAATCTGCGCAGCCTGCGCCAGATTCTGGCGCACGTCGAAAAGACGGCCGGAGACACGGCGCCGCTTGCCGTCGAGATGCGGGAAGTGCTTAGAACCATGAATTCGCTGGCGCGTCGCGTGGAACAGGTTGCGGGCACGACCGGGGATGAATTGAACGCCAACACCTTGCCGCGGGCAAACGCTTTGATCGACGAGTTGGCAGGCAGTTCGCGACAACTCTCGCGGATTCTCGATAACCTGGAAAGCAATCCGCAGATGCTGCTGTTCGGACGCCAGGGCGTGGTCGCAGGGCCGGGTGAGGCCGGATTTGTCGCGCCGGCACCGATGGGAGGAAAGCAATGAGCAGGATGGGGACGCTGCTTGCGGTGGCGGTGCTTAGCGCCTGCAGCATGGCACCGGGCGTTGGAGAGCCGCAACGCTATGATTTTGGGGGTGTTGCGCCAGGCCCGAATGGCTGGCGCTTGCCAGTGGCTGCAATTGATGTGCAAGGCGCCTCCTGGCTGGCCACGGGAGCCATGCATTACCGGCTGGCTTATTCCGACCCGCTGCGCCGCCAGTTCTATAGCGAAAGCCGCTGGGCCGCGCCCCCGGCGGAACTGTTGGAAAACCTGCTCAGGCGTCATCAATCAGTGGCAAGTGCGGATACCGCGGGCGCAGGCTGTCGCCTTCAACTTGTGCTCGATGAACTGGAGCAGCGCTTCGACGGCCCGCAGAGCAGCCAGGTGCGCATTGAGCTGCACGCGGCCTTGTTGCCGGCGCACGGGAGCGATATGCTGGCGCGGCGCGCGTTCCGGCTGGAACGGCCTGCCTCCAGCGCCGATGCCCGTGGCGGCGCGGGTGCCGCACGCGAAGCAGCCCTGGCGGTGGCCGAAGAAATCGCCGCATGGACCAACGATCTCGTGCGCGACAAGCCGGCCGTCGTCGCGCGCTGCCGCAACTGAAACCACACGTAAAGGACCGAGTGCATGAGCAATCCGTACGCCAGCGGGCTGGACAAGAATCCCGCAAACTATGTTCCGCTGACGCCGCTGAGCTTCATCGAGCGTTCCGCCTACATTTATCCCGAGCATGTGGCGACCATCCACGGTGCGCGGCGCTATACCTGGCGCCAGGAATATGAGCGTGCGCGCCGCCTGGCCTCGGCCCTGGCGGCCCAGGGAATCGGCGCTGGCGATACGGTGGCGGCGATGCTCAACAACACGCCGGAAATGTTCGAGTGCCATTTCGGGGTGCCGATGACCGGCGCAGTGCTGAATACGCTGAACACCCGGTTGGATGCCGAGTCGATCGCCTTCATGCTGAACCACGGCGAAGCCAAGGTGCTGATTACCGACTGCGAATACTCGGCGACCGTAAAAGCTGCTCTCGCGGTACTCGGACGCGGAATCCTGGTGGTCGACGTCGATGATGCGGAGTATGGCGGACCGGGAGAACGTCTGGGCACCGTGGAGTACGAAGCCTTCATAGCCAGTGGAAGGGCGGACTACGCGTGGAAGACTCCAGACGACGAATGGGATGCGATCTCCCTCAATTACACCTCGGGCACCACCGGCAATCCCAAGGGCGTGGTGTATCACCATCGCGGCGCCTACCTCAATGCGCTGTCCAACATCGTTTCCTGGGGCATGCCGCCACAGGCGGTGTATTTGTGGACCCTGCCGATGTTCCATTGCAATGGCTGGTGCTTCCCCTGGACCGTGGCGGCGAATTCCGGCACCAACGTCTGCCTGCGCCGGGTCGATCCCAAGCTGATCCTCGATGCCATTCGCGAGCACAAGGTCAGTCACTACTGCGGTGCGCCGATCGTGCATTCGATGCTGGTCAGTGCTCCGGCGGCCTGGCGCGAGGGCATCGACCACAAGGTCTCGGCGCTGGTCGCCGCCGCGCCACCGCCGGCGGCGGTGATCGAGGGCATGGGCAAGATCGGGTTCAACATCACCCATGTCTATGGCCTGACCGAGACCTACGGCCCGGCCTCGGTCTGCGCCAAGCACGATGCCTGGCTTGAACTACCGCTCGATGAGCAGGTAAGGCTCAACGGTCGCCAGGGCGTGCGCTACCACTGCCAGGAAGGCATTACCGTGATGGACCCGGAGACCATGCTGCCAGTGCCCTGGGATGACCAGACCATGGGCGAGATCATGTTCCGCGGCAACATCGTGATGAAGGGCTATCTCAAGAACCCGAAGGCCACCGAGGAAGCCTTCCGTTGCGGCTGGTACCACACTGGCGACCTCGCCGTGATGCAACCTGACGGCTATGTCAAGATTAAGGATCGCAGCAAGGACGTGATCATCTCTGGCGGCGAGAACATTTCCTCGATTGAAGTCGAGGACACTCTGTATCGCCATCCGGCGGTGATGGCGGCTGCGGTGGTGGCGACCCCAGATCCGAAATGGGGCGAGGTGCCGTGTGCCTTCATCGAACTGCGCGAAGGGGCCACGGTCACGGCCGAAGAGTTGACCGAGTTCTGCCGCGAGCGCATGGCGCGTTTCAAGGTGCCGAAGAAATTCATCTTCGAGGCCTTGCCCAAGACTTCGACCGGCAAGATTCAGAAGTTCGTGCTGCGCGAGAAAGCCAAGTCGACCGCGGCGATCGAGTAGCCACCATCCATCGGGAGGAAACACGAATGAATGCACCCAACGAAACCACGTTGCCGATCCTTTTGCGCGAAAACAGCGAAGGCGTGGCACGGCTGACGCTGAACCGCCCCGGGCAGTTCAATTCCCTGTCGGAGGAACTGCTGAGCGAATTGCAGGCGGCGCTCAATGCCATCGCCACGGATGCATCGGTGCGCGTGGTGGTCATCTCCGGTGCCGGCAAAGCTTTCTGTTCCGGCCATGACCTCAAGCAGATGCGCGCCAACCACGGCAAGGCCTACATGCAAAAGCTGTTCAAGCAGTGCGGGCGCATGATGATGACCCTGGTCGAGATGCCGCAGCCGGTGATCGCCCGGGTACATGGCATCGCCACGGCGGCGGGGTGCCAGTTGGTGGCCATGTGCGACCTGGCCGTTGCCGCGCAGGAGGCCAAATTCGCCGTTTCGGGGATCAACCTCGGGTTGTTCTGCTCGACGCCTTCCGTCGCGCTGGGCCGTGCCATGGGGCGCAAGCAGGCAATGGAAATGCTGCTCACTGGCGAATTCATCGATGCCGCAGAAGCGCAGCGCCGTGGCCTGATCAATCGGGTGGTGGCGCTTGATCAGCTCGATGCCGAGGTGAAGAAGCTGAGCGATTCGATCATCGCCAAATCCGCCGTGGCAGTGGGCATGGGCAAGCAGATGTTTTACCGGCAGATGGAAATGGGCCTCGAGGGGGCTTACCAGCTGGCATCCGAGACCATGGCCTGCAACATGATGGCCGAGGATGCCGGCGCCGGCATCGATGCTTTCATGGAAAAGCGCAAACCGGAATGGAAGCATCGTTAACGCCCTGAAAGTCGGCGCTGGTGCCACGGCGATCGAGGTGACGACGCAGGCGGCCGTGGCAGAGCGGTCATCGAAACTGCTGGGGCTGGTCGATGCCCTGGTTGCTGAATTACGCCCGGGCTTTGCCGCAAAGGCCCGGCTTGACAGCCGACTGGACAAGGATCTCGGTCTCGACAGCCTGGCCCGCGTGGAACTGCTCGCGCGCATCGAGTCGGCCTTCGCCGTACGACTGGGCGAGGATTTGCTGGGCAGTGCCGAGACGGTGCGCGACTTGCTTGAGGCGATTTCGGGTGGCGGCGCGAACGATCCCGACATCCTGCCTCACGACCACCACCTGGCAGCCGAGGCAATCGACGCCGATACGCCGCGGGATGCGAACACCCTGGTTGATGTATTGCACTGGCATGCACAACGCCACCCGGCACGTACCCATGTCCTGTTCCAACGCAGCGCGCGCGAAACCGTGGCCTTTACCTATGCCGAACTGCTGTCCAAGGCCCGGCACGTCGCAGCCGGCCTGCGCGACCGGGGCGTCAGGGCAGGGGATTTCGTCGCCCTGATGCTGCCGACCGGCCTGGAGTTTTTCCAGTCCTTCTATGGCATTTTGCTGGTCGGTGCGGTGCCAGTGCCGATTTATCCCCCGACCCGGCCCGGGCAGGTCGAAGACCACCTGCGCCGTCAGGCCGGAATCCTGCAAAATTGCGAAGCGGTTGCGCTGGTGAGTTTCGATGCGGCGCGGCTGGTCGCCCATATCCTTTCCGGCCTGGTGCCCAGCCTGCGCGTGGTGACCACCCCCGAGGAACTGTGCCGTGAAAGTGGCGGCGCCGCGGTGGCAAACGATCATCGCGGCATCGCGAATGAAATTGCCTTTTTGCAATACACCTCGGGCTCGACGGGCAGCCCCAAGGGGGTGACGCTGGATCACGGCAACCTGCTGGCGAATATCCGCGCATGGGGGCAGGCGGTGGCGCTCAAGCCGGACGACGTGGTGGTGAGCTGGCTGCCGCTGTATCACGACATGGGGCTGATCGGCGCCTGGCTCGGCAGTCTCTACCATGCCTGCCCGCTGGTCTTGATGTCGCCACTGGATTTTCTCGCCCGCCCGGAGCGCTGGTTGTGGGCCATCCATGCCCATCACGGTACGGTAACGGCGGCCCCGAATTTTGCATTCGAGGTATGCCTTCGCCATGCCGATCCACAGCGACTGCAGGGGCTGGACCTTTCTTCCTGGCGCTATGCCGCGAATGGTGCCGAGCCGGTGGGTGCGGATACCCTGGCGCGTTTTGCGGCCGCCTTTCGTCCCTACGGGTTTCGCAGCGAGGCGCTGGCGCCGGTCTATGGCCTGGCGGAATGTTCCGTCGGGCTGGCGGTGGGGCCGCCCGGTCGCGGCCCGGTAATCGACCATGTGCAGCGCGAGGCGCTAGCCGCCGGTGAGGCGCGCCCTGCCGCGGCAGGCGATGAGAACGCCGTTGCCCTGGTTGCCTGCGGCATTCCCTTGCCCGGGCATGAGCTGCGCGTGGTCGACGAGGACGGTGTCGAAATGCCTCCGCGCCGGGTCGGTCGCATCGAATTTCGCGGGCCTTCGGCGACGCGCGGCTACTACCGAAACGCCGAGGCCACGGCAGGCCTGATCCGCGATGGCTGGCTGGATTCCGGCGACCTGGGTTATCTGGCCGATGGCGACATCGTGCTTACCGGACGGCTCAAGGACATGATCATTCGGGGCGGTCGCAACCTTTACCCCTACGAATTGGAAGAGGCCATCGGCAGCCTGGAGGGCGTCCGTCGCGGTTGTGTCGCCGTATTCGGTGTCCCTGCCGTGGGGGAAGGTACCGAACGGTTGGTGGCGGTGGCCGAATACCGTCCGAATGGACGCGCACAGCACGAGCTGTTGGTTAGCCAGATTACGGCACTTGCGGTTGAACTGCTGGGTACTCCGCCGGACGATGTTGTGCTTGCGCCCCCTCAGTCGGTGCTGAAGACTTCGAGCGGAAAGATTCGGCGTGCCGCGACGCGCGATGCCTATGTCGCCGGCAAGCTGGGTCGGGGGCGCGCGCCTTGGCGGCAACTGCTACGGCTGTCGATTGCCGCCGGCCTGCAAGGTCTGGCGCGCAGCCTTGAAATGCTCTTCGGCATTTACGCTTGGGGCCTGGCCCTGCTGTTCTTGCCGCTAGCTTTGGCCTGCGCCCTTCTCCCCGATGCCGCGCTGCGCTGGCATGGCGCCGCCAGACTGACACGCCTCTGGGCTGCCCTGGCAGGAATACGGCTGGACGTGCGGGGCAGGGATGCACTGCCGTCCGGGCCGGCGGTATATGTCGCCAATCACGCCAGCTACATCGATGTCTTCCTCCTGCTCGCGACATTGCCGTATCCACTGCGCTTCGTCGCCAAACAGGAATTGTCGGAAAGTCCTTGGCTGGCCTGGCTGCTCGGCCGCCTGGGCACCTTGTTCGTCGAACGCTTCGATGCGCGCCAAGGCGTGGCCGACCTGCAACGCCTGGTTGAAACATCGAGGGAGGGGCCGCTGCTGTTCTTCGCCGAGGGCACCTTCACACCGCGGGAAGGTTTGCGTTCATTTCGCCTGGGGGCATTCCAGCTTGCCGTCGAAAATAGCCTGCCGATCATTCCGGTGGCCCTGGCCGGCACCCGCGCGGTCCTGCGCGATCAGACCTGGCTGCCACGCCGCGGCAGGGTCAGGATAGTTTTCGGTGATCCAATCGCGGCAGGGGGAAGGGGCTGGTCAGCAGTCGTGAATTTACGCGATGCAACGCGCGAGGCGATCCTGCGCAACTGCGGCGAGCCGGATCTCGATCGTACGGTTTGAGGGCCACAGGCGGCCAATTCGCGGATCAGCGACAGGCGGCAGCAACGCGGCGCAATTTTTCCAGCACTGTCTGCGCCTCTTCCATGCTTGATACCGGAATCCGTGCCTCGTGACCGGCACCAAAGGCCCCGGCGCCGTAGACCACCTTGACTTCTCGCGCCGAGGCCTCGACATACTGGACGATGCCTAGGTTAATCCAGCGTCGCTTGCCGCTTTCGTCGAGTGGCACCTCATACAGGCAGAACGCCGTCGATCCAGGAATGACAGGTTGGGCATGGGGCATGGACATGCCGACGCCAAAAAACACGCTTGTGGCAAGCAAGTTCCTGAAGGCTGTTCTCATCTGCGTTTTCCAGCCATGGCCGAGCGAACAGTGTAGTCCAAGCGCGGGGTCTCGGGCAGCCGTTGGCGCAAGGGAATCGATGTTGCGGCGCTTCCTTGCGCAATCGGTCACGGCGCAGCATAATCGGCCGCATAACGATATGCGCCGCTACCCGGCGTAACCACCCCGCAGCGATTGAATTGAAAAGAGCTTGATGGCGGAAGACTGCATCCTGGAAACGACCGGACTGGTCAAGGAATTTCGCGGCTTTGTGGCCGTCAATGACGTGAATCTCCGGGTAAGGCGTGGTCATATTCATGCACTGATCGGCCCCAATGGTGCCGGCAAAACCACCTGCTTCAACCTGCTGACCAAGTTCCTCGAGCCTACGCGCGGAACCATACACTTCAACGGCAGCGACATCACTCACGAGTCGCCGGAAAAGATTGCGCGCCGTGGCATCGTGCGCTCCTTCCAGATCTCCGCCGTGTTTCCGCACCTGACGGTGCTGGAAAACGTGCGCGTGGCCCTGCAACGCAAGCTCGGTACCAGTTTTCATTTCTGGAAATCCGAACGCAGCCTCGATGCCCTCAACGGGCGCGCCATGGAGCTTCTCGCCGCCGTTGGACTCGAGGAATACGCCGGGATGGTCACGGTTGAAATGCCCTATGGGCGCAAACGTGCGCTGGAAATCGCCACCACCCTGGCGCTTGATCCCGAATTGATGCTGCTCGATGAACCGACCCAGGGCATGGGTCATGAGGACGTCGACCGGGTGATGCAGCTGATCAAGAAGGTTTCGGCCAATCGCACCATCCTAATGGTCGAGCACAACATGAAAGTGGTGGCCGGCATTTCGGATACGCTGACCGTACTGGCCCGCGGCGCCGTGCTGGCCGAAGGTCCCTATGCCGAGGTGGCGGCCAATCCGCTGGTGATCGAAGCCTACATGGGTACCGAGGTCACCGAGCTGGCATCGCCGGCAGGGCACTGAGATGAGCGCTACGGAATACCTCCGCGTTTCCGACCTGCACGCCTTCTATGGCGAGTCGCATGTGCTTCACGGCATGGATTTCACGGTGCGGCGGGGCGAATGCATTTCGCTGCTGGGGCGCAATGGGGCCGGACGCACCACCACGCTGAGAGCAATACTCGGCCTGACCGGGCGGCGGACCGGTTCGATCATGCTCAATGGACGCGAGGTGATCGGCATGGCGACCCATCGCATTGCCCAGCTGGGCGTTGGTTACTGCCCAGAGGAGCGGGGCATTTATGCCAGCCTGAGCTGCGAGGAAAATCTGCTGCTACCGCCGCAGGTCGGCAGCGGCGGGCTCTCGCTCGACGAAATTTACGAGATGTTCCCCAACCTCAAGGAGCGGCGCAACAGCCAGGGCACGCGTCTTTCCGGGGGCGAGCAGCAGATGCTGGCGATGGCCCGCGTTCTGCGCACCGGAGCAAGGTTGCTGCTGCTCGACGAGATTTCGGAGGGACTGGCCCCGGTCATCGTCCAGAAGCTCGGGGAGGTGATACGCAAGCTCAAGCAGCGCGACTACACCATCGTCCTGGTCGAGCAGAATTTCCGCTTTGCCGCGCCGCTCGCCGACCGCATGTTCATCGTCGAGCACGGCCAGGTGATGGCGGAAATAGCCCAGAACGAAATCGAGCAAAAGCAGGATTTGTTGCAGGAGTACCTCGGCGTGTGACCCAACACCCCGAACTTTTTCATAACGGAGGAAACACCATGATGAAACGCAAACTACTGGCCCTGGCCATCTCCACACTGCTTCTACCGGCGGCCGGGTCGGTGCTGGCGCAAGCCGGCAAGGTTTCCGGCGATGTGGTCAAGATCGGCGTCCTCACCGACATGTCGGGCGTGTACTCCGATCTCGGCGGCAAGGGTTCGGTGGTTGCGGCCGAAATGGCGATCGAGGATTTCAAGGCGCAATTCAAGCCGAAATTCAAGATCGAACTGGTTTCCGCCGACCACCAGAACAAGGCCGACGTCGGCTCCAACAAGGTGCGCGAGTGGTATGACACGCAGGGCGTGGATATGGTCACCGACGTGTTGAATTCGGCTGTGGCACTGGCGGTGGCCAAGGTCACCACCGAAAAGAACAAAATCATGATGAACGCCGGTGCCGCGTCGACCCGTCTGACCAACGAGGATTGTGCGCCGAACAACGTGATCCACTACGTCTATGACACCTATGCGCTGGCCAACGGTCCCGGCCGCGCGGTCACCAAACAGGGCAAGGACTCCTGGTTCTTCCTTACCGCCGATTACGCCTTCGGCCATTCGCTGGAAAAGGATACCGCCAATGCCGTGACGGCGAACGGCGGCAAGGTGCTGGGTGCGGTCAAGCATCCGCTCAACGCCTCGGACTTCTCGTCCTTCCTGCTCCAGGCCCAGGCCTCCAAGGCCAAGGTAGTGGGTTTGGCCAACGCGGGCGGCGATACCATCAACTCGATCAAGGCGGCCAATGAATTTGGATTGACCAAGAACCAGACAGTGGTTGGCCTGCTCACCACCATCGTCGACATTCATGCGCTTGGCCTGCAGACCACCCAGGGCATGATGTTCACCGAGGGCTTCTACTGGAACCTGAACAACGAGACGCGCGAATGGAGCCGCCGCTTCTTCAGCAAGCACAAGAAGATGCCCAACATGCTGCCAGCCGGAGCCTATTCTGCAGTCATGCATTACCTCAAGGCGGTGCAGGCCACCGGGACCGATGACACGGCCACGGTGATGAAGAAGATGCGCGAAACCCCGATCAATGATCCCTTCGCCAAGAACGGCAAGATCCGCGAGGACGGCCGCATGTTGCACGACATGTACCTGGTCGAGGTGAAGAAGCCGGCCGAGTCCAAGGAACCCTGGGACTATTACCATATCAAGCAGGTGATCCCTGGCGACCAGGCCTTCCAGCCGATGTCGCTGTCGCGCTGCGCGGCGGTCAAGAAGTAAGCGCGATCGGATGATGACGGCATGACCGAGATCTTCGGCGTTCCCATCCAGGCCCTGTTTGGCCAGCTCATGCTAGGGCTGGTGAATGGCTCGTTTTACGCCATGCTGAGCCTGGGACTGGCCGTGATCTTCGGCATGCTGAACATCATCAACTTCGCCCATGGCGCGCTATACATGGCCGGGGCGATGTTTACCTGGATGGGGCTCGAATACCTGGGGGTGGGGTATTGGTGGAGCCTTTTGCTGGCGCCAATCGGCGTCGGCATTGTCGGCATCCTGATCGAGCGCCTGATGCTGCAATGGCTGTACAAGCTGGATCACCTCTATGGCCTGTTGCTGACCTTCGGCCTGGCGTTAATCATCGAGGGTTTCTTTCGCGACCTCTACGGCGTCGCCGGACAGCCCTATTCGATACCCGAGGAGTTCGCCGGTGCCTTCAACCTTGGGTTCATGATGCTGCCGAAGTACCGCGCCTGGGTCATCGTCGCGTCGCTCACGGTTTGCCTGGCCACCTGGTACATGATCGAAAAGACTCGTCTTGGCGCCTATCTTCGGGCGGCTACGGAAAACGCCCAGCTCACCCAGGCGTTCGGCATCAACGTGCCGCTGATGGTGATGCTGACCTATGGTTTTGGCGTCGGGCTGGCCGGCCTGGCCGGCGTGCTGGCGGCCCCGGCGACGCAGATCGGCCCCCTGATGGGTTCCAACCTGATCATCGTGGTGTTCGCCGTGGTGGTGATCGGCGGCATGGGGTCCATTCTCGGCTCGGTGATCACCGGTTTGGGGCTGGGCATCATTGAGGGCCTGACCAAGGTGTTCTGGCCGGAAGCCAGTGCCACGGTGGTGTTCATGATTATGGCGGTGGTCCTGATGATCCGTCCGGCCGGCCTGTTCGGGAGGGAGAAATGAGCCGTTCCGTGCAGGTCGCCTACCTGATCGGCCTCGGCCTGCTGCTGCTGGCACCGACCTTCATCTATCCCATACTGGTGATGAAGGTTCTGTGCTTCGCGCTGTTCGCCTGCGCCTTCAACCTGCTGCTTGGCTACACGGGCTTGCTGTCCTTCGGGCATGCCGTGTTTCTCGGCAGTGCAGCCTATGTTACGGGCCATGCGCTGAAGGTATGGGAGGTGCCGACCCTGGTCGGCATCCTGCTTGGCGCAGGCGCCTCGGCCCTGCTGGGCTGGGTGATCGGCAGCCTGGCGATTCGTCGCCAGGGAATCTACTTTGCGATGATTACACTGGCGCTGGCGCAGATGATGTTCTTCTTTTTTCTGCAGGCGCCTTTTACGGGTGGCGAGGATGGCTTGCAGGGGGTGCCGCGTGGCACTCTGTTCGGCGTCGACCTGGCCGATGACGTGAATCTCTATTACCTGGTGGTTGCCATTTTCGCGTCGTCGTTTTGGCTGATTCAGCGCACCATCCATTCACCTTTCGGCCAGATCCTCAAGGCCATTCGCGAAAACGAGCCGCGCGCGATATCGCTCGGCTACGATGTCGCAAAATACAAGCTGCTGGCCTTCGTGCTTTCAGCCGGACTTGCGGGGCTGGCCGGCGCCACGAAGACCCTGGTATTCAAGTTCGCCACGCTGACCGACGCCCACTGGCACACCTCGGGCGAAGTGGTGCTGATGACCTTGCTAGGTGGAATGGGCACGGTTTTCGGGCCGGTGGTCGGCGCCACGGTGATCGTTACCCTGCAGAACGAACTGGCGGACAAGGTCGGCTCCCTCGTCACCGTGATCATGGGCGCGATCTTCGTGGTTTGCGTACTCGCCTTCCGTCGTGGCATTGTTGGGGAGTCGATTGCGCTCTACCAGCGAATGATCGGACAGAAGCGCTGAAAGTCGGCGCTGGCGACACGGCGATGCAGCCGCCGATCAGCGTGCGGGATCGAAATACTGTACCGGTGGATCGACCCGGATCGTAACTTCGACGCTGCTCGCTGTTGGTTCCGAGCCTACCATGGCGGGAGACAGTTTCGCCTTTCCGAAGCGCTCGATCAAACCATCGAGCAACTCCTTGGGCACCGGATCGGCGCGTACTACCGTCACCCGTTCAACCGTGCCCTGGGCTGTGACATTGAGTCGTAGCGAGATGCTGCCCGGGAAGGTGGTTGGAATTTCTTCAAGCACTAACAGGTCTGGATCAATCAGAAAACGGGCCGGCTGCTGCACGGCGCCTGTTTTTGCACTTTGGATCGGTGGTGCGATAGGGCGGGGTGTTGACACAGGCACATCGGCGATCTGACGGACCTCGGAGGGAGCCTGCGCCAACGTAACTGTTAGAGGCTGGGGGGCGACGTCCCTGACCACCTTATAGGTCACGCTTGAGGAGACGAGTATCGCCAGACCAAGGTGCAGCATCAGCGACGCGACGACCGCACCTGCCAGGCGCGATTCCCTAGGGGGATTGCGCTGATCCTGATCGGAGACCCTGCTCCGTTGGAGAATCGCATCATTGTCCTCACCATGTGCAGGCCCGGCAGGCGGGACGAATGTCGTTGCCGGCCAAAGATAGGGTCTTGAGGGAAGGAGTATCGATGTCGACATGGATCACCATACCGGGGTTCATGTGCCGTCAATCTGCCCCATAGGACCAGTAGAGTTTGGTACGCGTTCCGGTAAGGCTCAGGGTCACCTTGGCACCGCCGATGGAAGAGGCCGATGTCAGGCTGGTGCTGCCCGATCCGATGACGAAGCGGTAGGGGGTGCCGCCGATGGTGACAACTCCGCTGGTGACGGTCGGTGGCAGGCCACCGCCGACAAACTTGGTTGCATAGTCGGTTGCGGTGAGCGTTGCATCGCCGGAACCGTTTACCGAACCATCGCGATTGATTGCAGGGAGTCCGGTGAAAGGATCGACCGCATAGCCCAAAGCTTCGCCGAGATTCGAGCAGATGCCGGCACTGGGATTTGGCACCACAGGCGAGTTGGTGCCAAAGAACACCGTACCGGCAACTACTCGCGCCGCATTGACCGTTTTCTCTTCGGACAGACTGCTGGCGGTGCTGCCATCGGGGTCGTTCCGCAGCAGAATCTGCCAGCCCCGGTCGCTGCCTGAAAGGCTGTAGGCCGTCAGCGAATTCGGGTCCTGATTCACCCAGGTCAAGTCGCCCAGGAGAATCGGGTCAGCGTTTACCGTTGACTCGGTGGCGCCAGACTGGACGGCGTCGATCAGACCGAAGAAGCGGTCGTTTACCTTGTAGCTGTTGTCATCGCCGGAACCGCTGTAGGGCGGGTAATAGGTGTCGCTGTAGAAAGGCCCCGGGCTGGTTTTACACACAAGTTGTCGCGAAGCCCCGTTGGTTTCGAAATTCGGCAGCGGCTTTTCACGATTGCCGCTGCCTATGAGTACGAGGGCCTTTGCCGTCCCGGCGTAGGTGAAGGGCAATACCTCCGGCTGGAACATGAATTTGCGTGCGTTGTTGCCGCCGTTGTTGTTGGTGTCGCCGAGTTCAGCAATGTGGTAGCGCTTCCAATAGGTAGAACTTGCTACATTGGTCACGCTTTGAACGGTATCGAAACGATACATGTTGGCATTGGTATCCGCAGCGTATATGCGGTCCAGGAATCCGTCATTGTTAAGGTCGAGCACATTGACGTCCGCGGCAAAGCTGTAGCCGGTAACGCCCGACGGCGGTTGCAGGAACTGGATCAGCTGGCCGGATTCGGCGTCGACCACGAACACGCCACGACCCTTGGTCGGAGTCACGTAGCTGCCGGCTGGTTTATCGTCCTGCGCATCGTCATAGCCAGCGCCAAACACCACGACCAGCGGGTTCGTGACGGCCGACCATCCGCCCGAGCGACTGAAGGTCCCCTTGAGTTTGGAGAATTTGGGTTCCGACCATGTCTGCGCGAGCTCGGAAAATCCGGTCATGGTATTGCTTACCCGCCACATGAATCGTGGCTTGTCCGGCACGCTGACGTCGATTGCGTAAATCGCGCGGCCGCCACGCCGCATGCTGGCGACGATCCAGGACCGCTTCGGGCGCTTGAAGCAGGTACCTGCCGTGAAGCAGCCGGCCGTCGGTTCCGTCGCTGCATCGGTAAGCGACGGCGTGCTCGCGTAATAGACCGTGTCTGCGCTCTGGTAGGCCGCGGTGACGCCATCCCAGAAATAAGTGCGGGCGGTAGGCGAAGGCGAGGTGGTGCATTGCGAGTTGGGGAAGCGGATCAGGGGGCTGTTCTGGTACATGCGGGCCAGCTTGGTGTAAGTCATGAACTCTTCGGGAATGAAAGCCCATTTTTCCTCCCCGTCGATGCTCGATAAGCCACCATGGACCGCGCGAAGGAAACCGTCGTTGGCGCCATAAAAGGCATAGATGCCAATGTTGCCGCCGAAATTCACCACCGCCGGTCGGCCATGCAGTACGTCGCCGTGAATGCTGGCACGGACGTCGGTCAGGGACCCGTTGATGTTCTCGTCTTCCCAGAGATCCTTGCCACGGGTCCAGTTGATCAGATTGGTCGTGGTCGGACCACCGGTGGATCCCGCGGCCACGGCTGAAATGGTGCCGGTGGCCGGCGTGGCCGGTGACAAGGTGACGTTGTCGCTGAAGGTAAAGGTCTTGGCGGCATTGTCGGCGGCGTCGAGTACGTGGTTGCCGTTATAGCCGGTGGCGCCGGAAATGCTGACGGTCATGCCTGCGCTCAACGCACTGCCGCCAACCAGGTTGTTCGATGAGCGGGTGCCGGTTACCGTGGTGCTGCCGGTCGTCCGCGTGAAGGTGAAGGTATCGGAAGCACCCGGCGTCGTGGCCGTTGCACCGGTACATGGATTGCAGCCGCTGTAGGTGACGTAGGTGAATGTCATTACCGTGTTGCCGGCATTGATCGCAAGCTGCCAGGTACCGTTGTATTTCGGCTCGGTGGCGCTGCTGATGATGACGGATGCCCCGGTGCCAAGAAGCTTCAATGAATTCGGGTAGTTGCCGGAGGTCTTGGTTACCGTGAACCGGTTATTGGTCGCATCGAACGCGCCGGTGAGGCCCGTTTCGATCCAGGTACCCGAAGTGACGCCTGCCTTCAGGTCGGTAGCGCCGGCCGGGGCGGCCGGCGTGCTGGTGGAGAAGGTAACCGTGGTGGTTCCGTCGCCGGACGCCAGTGCCTTGCCGGCAACATCAAGATAGGTCTTGTTGGTACCCGCGACATTCACCGGATCGCTTGGTGCGGCGGCCGTGACCATGGTGGCCGTCACCGTCTTGCCCGGTTTGCAGGCGCCGCTGGTGCAGTCGCCCGCCGTGGCAGATGAAAGCGCGATCGAGGATACGGTGGTGGTGTTGGAGGCCAGCGCGACCGTTCCCGAACCCGTGGTCGCAGGAGTTTCCGTCACGCTATATGTGAATTGGGTCGAGGAGAGCTTGGTTACCGTAAAGGAGCCGCCAGTCGGGCTGTTGTATTCGCTTTGCGTTGCACCGCTGATCGCGACAGCATCGCCGGTATTGAAGCTATGCGATGATGCGGTCGCCGTGACGGTGTTGCCGACGCGAGCCAGGGAAACGCTGACCGCGGCATTGCTCGGGGCAGCCAGCGCGGTCGTTACCGCCGAATTGGCAGTGGTGAAGTAGTGCGAGCTTAGCGCGAGGTTGGTTTCGTCATTGTCGCCCGTATCGTAGTCCGCCTCTATCCGTGTGGCATTCAGGCAGCCGCTAAGGCAGGTATAGATGTTGCGCCCGTCGCTCTGGTTGGTTGCCGGCGAGGCGCTCCACTGGTTTCGCAGGCGGAAAGCGGCAGCACCGCGTTCGACACTCGGTCCGTCGGGAGAGTCGCTGCTTCCTGCAGGTTCCTCCGGACGGAAGTTCCAGTACGAGGATGCCGCAGTCCAGTAGCTTTTTGCCGAGAAGTCAATGAAGCCGGTGTTGCCGTCCTCATCGATTGCGCGGTAGCCGTTCTTGTCGCCGAGGAAGAGGCTCAGCGGAATTTTGCCGCTGGCATCGCTTCCGCAATCCGGGGCCGGTACGTCGTCCCCAATGCGCTCGTCGGTTGCAGTCTTCCCTCCCGTTAGCGACGCGGTGCCATTGAGTACGCCGGTGAATGTGGAGGTTCGACTCGACGCGTCGGTAACGGATCCGGTGACCGTTCCCGATCCGCGGTCAGCGGCCGGATTCTGCGTATCGCCCGCAGATGTGCCGAAGGTGGCGGCAAGTGTCGCACTGTAACTTCCGCTGATTGTCCCGGTAACCGTGCCGGTTACTGCGGAGGTGGTTCCCGCCTGGTTGGTGATCGATCCGGTGAATGTTCCGGTGACGGCGCCGGTCGCACTTCCCGTCAGGATGGCCGGTATCAAACCATTGACCAATGTTCGTGTGGTGTCGATCGTTGCCTTGCCGTCACGATTGACATCGCA
This sequence comes from uncultured beta proteobacterium, assembly GCA_903908065.1. GTDB lineage: Bacteria > Pseudomonadota > Gammaproteobacteria > Burkholderiales > Rhodocyclaceae > Sulfuritalea. Next base: position 92,120 of record CAIVQO010000022.1, read on the forward strand.
GTAACGGCCGAATTTGTACTCTTTCAGATTGCCCAGCCAGCGCGGCTGGGCGCCGCCGTCGGGACGGAAGACGCCGATATAGACCTGGTTTTCGAAGGTACCCTGGGTATTCACCGAAATTGGAAGGGTGGCCGAGGCGAATACGCTGTTGACGGCCTGGATCTCGGAAAAAATTCGCGCCAGCGCATTCTTGATTTCGGTCTTGCTGGTCGATTTGTAGTAGTGACCGCCACCGACATTGGCCATGCTCTTGAGCAGGGTCGCCTGATCGGCTTCGCAGGCATCCTTGCAAACATCGATGGTGAAGGTCGATATCTTGTTGGTCAGTTTGGCTTTGGGAGTGGTCGTGCTCTTCGGATCGTCAACAGTGGACTTGACGCCGTAGGTGTACATGAAGCGGGTCCATTCGTCGGCCAGGCGCGCGCTGCCACCGGAAACCGCCGTGGTGATGCTGGTCAGCGTCGCGGCGTCCGTAATGCCGGCGAGGCCGGCGGCGTCCCTGAGGTCCGTGGTCGCCCCAGACTGGTTGGGATAGCCGTTGCCGATGAAAATGATGTAGTTCTTGGCGCAGCCGTCTGCGGCCGATCCCGGCCTGGAGTAGGTGGTCGTCGTCGAACTCGAAAGCGAATTGCCGGCCAGAGCGCCCGCTGGCATTTTGGTCAGGCTCACTGTGCTGCCTGCATAGTCGCGCAGGTCCAACTGGCTTCCAGAGGGCAGGTCGGTAGTGCCGAAACGGGCAAAGCCGTTGAAGTAGCGATACGCAGCATTCAGCATACTGTCGTAGACGATGGACGCCGCATTGACTTTGTCATCGTTGTCGCCATCATTGCCGAAGTTCGCCTTCATGGTGTTAAGCATGTTCTGGAAGGCGGTCTTGTTGGTGCTGTCCATCGTGCGTACCGAGAATCGTACGTAGCCGCCGTTTGATCCGGCTGCCATCAGCAATCCGACGTTAACGGTGTCGCCGAGGGTGCCAATTATTTCGGACATGGCTTCAAGTTCCGCCTCCCCTTGCTTTCCTGAATCCCAGTGTTGCGCTGCCGACGCCCAGTTGGTGGAGTTGTCAAGCACGATCAGCACGTTGGGATTGGAGCCGGTCACCGCAGCGCCGCCGGTATAAAGGTCGATGTCGTCCGCGCGCAACTGGGGCGAAAGCAAGGCAGTGGCGACCGCTGCAGCGCTGATGATCTTGCGCAAATTGGGTTTCATGAGATTTCTCCTGCCTTGATTTCCGGCTGGTCAGATTCCGGAGCAGCGATAGGACGAGTCGTTGGTGTAGGCACTGGCGGCACCGTTATCCATTCGAATGCCTGTGCCCTGAGTGATGGATACGTTGGCACCAAACCAGCCGGAACTTGCCGTGGCCTGAAGTTGCCAGATGGTGTCAGCGCATGCCGAGAACGGGTTGGTGCTGGTGTCCAGGCACTTCAAGTCGTCGGCGCGGGTTACGTCGAGTGCAGTGTTTTGAACGGGAACCGTCCGGACTACACAGGGGCGAGCAACGACGACCGAATAGTTCTTCCCGCCCTCGCTTACCGTGAGCGTAGTGGCTGTACCGGCAATGTTTTCGGTGAAATTGGTCGACAGCAGCAACTCGATGGTGCGTTGGGCGGTGGACATGGCCTCGGTGCGCGACTGCGCATTGGCCACGCTGCGCAGATTCACCGTCGACAGGCGGATGGCCGACACTGCAATCAAGGTCAGTACCATCAGCATGATGAGGCTCAGGATCAGCACAATGCCGCGCTGGTCAACGCGTATCCTGGTCATGGTGCCTCCCTGCGACTAGCGAGGTTGACCAGTTTTATGGTCGAGGACATCAGCTTGCGGTGGAAAGAGTCCCCCGTCGCGGCGACCGATCGGGTGCCTAGGACAAAAGACTTGGTGTCGGTGTAGCCGGTGGTTTTTTTTCCATCCCGGGTGACCATGAAGAGCTTGATTGCCATCACGTCCTCCCAGCGATTCTCCGTGCTGCCGTCGAGACGCATCCCGGTGACGGGTGTGCCGGTGGAGCCAGTCTGACGTGGATCTTCGTTGGACACTACCCAAGCGTCGATCGAGCCGTTATCGTCGGTATCGATACCATACTCAAGATGCATGTTATCGACGCCCGGTGCGATGGTGCGCAGGTTCATCGCCATGGTGGTTCCACCACTTGTGGGTATGCCGAGTTCGAGCATTTTGAGCGTCGGAACGCCATCACCGGTCGTGGAAGTATCGTTGTCGAGGTTGTTGGTGCAGTCGTCGCAACGCGATACGTAGTAAATCCGGGTCAGCAACTTGCGCACCGGGGCATTGGCACCGGGTGTGGTTGGTGTGCAGCCCAGCGAATGCAGGTTGTAGTCGGTGCTGGTGGTGGTGGATTTGCTGATGAACGGGGGAGGCTGCGCCGGGAGGGCATCAACGGCGCCATCCGGGCAGGTGGATACTTGAAGATAGGGTTCTCCCGCGATGTAGCCGGTGCCGCCCACGGTTACCGTGGAGGTGCTGGCGCGACGAATCATGAATACGTCAGTGCCTGTCTTGTAGTTGTCAAGGCAGGCGGTCAAGGCTGATGGTAGCGATCCTGTACCATGGGCTTCGTAGCCGAAGATCGCAAACGGGACCTGGATCGGATTGGTGGATGAGTCCCATCCCGGCTGATTGCCGCTTGCAGTGGAACAGGGATCGGCATATTTCCAGTCGGTTGGTGTTGCGCCATTGACAAGCGTGGCGCCCGACAACGAGGGTGCCAGGGTCCCATAAAAACCGGCAAGGCGGATATCTTCCGCCAAGGTGTCCAGCGAATAGCGGGCGGTTTCGATTTTCTGGCCTTCGAGGTCGATTTTTTCGCGCGCCGAGATCGACTGACTGAAAACCGAGGAAAGCGCCGCAAGCAAGGTCATGGCGATGGCCATTGCGACCATAAGCTCCATCAGGCTGAAGCCGCGGGACGCAATCATATTGGGTCGAGCGTCGATCATTTGGGTCAGGTTCCATCCAGGTCGGCGACGCGGATGACGCGGCTGACGCCGCTGCGTCGTGAGGTAATTGCGGTCGAACCGCAACTGTTGTCGCTTGGCACCACACCGATATCGCGGCCTTGCCAGATCACGTCAATCTGGAAAATGCCGGTGGTGCCGGTATTGAATACACAGGCTCGGGCACCGGTCATGCCACCTACCTTGGTGGTTCCGAGGGCCTCGCCAATGCCTTTCAGGGCGAGATCCCATTCGCACAGATCGCGTGCCGCTATCGATGTCTTGGCGGCGCAGCAGCTCGCCTGCAATGCCTGGGTATTGTTTGCCACCGTGACGCAGTCATTGGTATATCCGGTTCCGAACACCGTCTTGACATTGCCGGAGGTCTGCTGGTTGTAACCGGTCGCGGCCGAGGTGCTGGTTTTTACCTCCGCCAGGTTCGAATTCATTCGATCGGCCATGTCGTTTGCCAGCATCATGGCCTGTGCGCGGGAGAACGAATCCGCTTCCGCATTTAGGGCGCGCGCCTGCAACCCGGCCAAGCCCAGGAGACCGATGGCCAGTATGGCCATGGTCAGGATGACTTCAAGCAGGGAGAAGCCGTTCTGGCTGGTGTGAGAATTGAGGCGTTTCATGAACATGTTGTCGTTCCTGCTGCCATGACCCGGACCCTCGCATTTCCGTTGGTGTCGAAGGTGACGCAGCGTGGTGTCGCCACTCCGTCGGTGTCAGTCACCAACAGGGTGATCGACACACCGCCGGAAAGGCGTCCCGTGCGCGTGAAAATGATGGGTGCTGCAGTGCCCTGATAGGCGTAGGTGACGCCTGTGGTGGGTTTGATCACCTGCATGACACCGTCACCCGGGGCGCTGGTGCTACAGGTCGTGGAACTGGTAAAGACAATGCACCAGCCATTGCTGAAATTATTGGATGGGGCAACGATGGAAATCGATGATGACGAGGCGCCGCTCCATTTGATGGCCTCGCTACGCGCTTGCATGGCTGTGGTGACCAGGTCGAAGGTGGCCGATTTCATTTTCTGGGTGTTAAGGAGGCTTTTGATGCCCGGAACGCCTATCGCCATCAGTGTTCCGGCGATGGCAATTGCAACCATCAGTTCGATCAGCGTGAATCCGTCAGCCCGGCGGCGGATGGCTACCATTCGTTGAGCGGCAACTTGAGGCCGAACTGGTTGATCGACAGTTGGGTTGAGGCACCTGCGGCCGGGTGTCCGGCCTGAATGGTTCCGGACTTGCCGCTTGCAGTGATGGTGAATGTGGGCAAGCCCTGCAGTGCCGTGATGCTGGATCCGGAGTTCGTTCCCGTCGTCAGGGTGATGTCGAAGACGGCGCTGACTTCGGCAGGCACCGTATAGGTTAATTGCGTCAAGGTGCCGTAGGCTCCGGTCGTCATCAGGAATTGCTCCTGGCGACTGGACACTTCGAGCATTACCGCCTTTACCGCCGACTTGTTGGCCCGGATCATGTAGTCTTTGTAGCCGGGGATGGCGATAGCCAGAAGGATGGCCAAAACCGACATGGCGACAAGGAGTTCGATCAAGCTGAAGCCCTTGAAGCGCTTCGGGCGCTCATACATCGCTGACTTTGGCCAGAATGGGAGGGGCACGATGGGATGTCCGGATCTTGATGAAGGGTAGTCGATAAACGACATTGTGGTGAAGGCATTTTGTTTCTGCCATCAGGTAAACCTGAGGGATATAGCCGTTAATTAGCGGTCTCATAGTTCTGAAGTTGCCAAATCGGCGAATTAACTGGGCGCCCTGACGGAGGCGCTTCGAATCCTTGTCCTGCGTTTTGTGTAGTCGAATTACGATATATTCATAGACAATAGACTATTGCATTCGATTTGATCAACGATTACAAGAAGATATGTTGGACGGCATGAATTGCCGATATTGGGAGCCAGGGGACAATGAACGCACTTTGCCGCGAACGACGATGGGTCGTTCTTGGGTGTTTGGCGTTAGCTTCAGCCATCGCAGGGGCGCCGGCCGTCGCGGAGGATGCGCTGCGGCTTGAAGACCTGCTGGAAATGAAGGTCAGCAGCGCCGCCAGGCGCCCGCAGTCCCCTGCGGAAGCGCCGTCCATGGTCAGCGTGATTTCGGCGGCGGAGATTCGGGTTTTTGGCTGGCGTAATGTCGGCGAGGCTTTGGCGTCGCTCAATGGCGTGCATCTCTCGTACGACCGCAGTTACAGTTACATGGGGGTGCGCGGCTTCGGTCGTCCTGGCGACTTCACCAGCCGGGTTTTACTGATGATCGACGGCCATCCGATCAATGACAGCATTTACGATCAGGCCTCCGTCGGATCGGAGTTCCCGCTCGACATTAGCCTGGTCGATCGGATCGAGTACGTACCCGGTGCCGGATCAGTGATGTACGGCGGCAACGCAATTCTCGCGGTGGTCAATGTGGTTACTCGAACTGGTGCGGGTACCGGACATCGCCTGCATCTGAATATTGCCGAGGGCGGCGGTGTCGACGCCGTTGGCACAGCCGGATGGCGCGATTCGTCGGGCAACGACGGCTTGCTGTCGATCGCCCGCGAACGGAGTCGGGGTCGCGACCTGTATTTCGAAAGTTACCAATCTGGCGCGGCCAATGCATGGAGCCGCGGGCTGGACCATGAAGCCAACGATCGCCTGTTTGCCCAATTTCGCCGTGGTGGTTTTGCCGCCGCGCTTATCTTGCACGAACGACTAAAGGGCGTGCCAGGTGGCCCCTTCGGCATCGATCTGGGTCATCCGGGCAGCCAGGTACGGGATCGACGCCTGCAGGGCAATCTTCGCTTTGAGCATCAGATCGACCCGATGTCGAGCCTGAATTTCAGCGCCCACGTGATGGATGTCCGCTACGACGGCCACTGGTTCTACAGCGGAACGGATCAACCTGATGGCATGGAGGCGCGCAGCCTGGGTGGGGAAGTCAGTCTGACCAGCCGGGCTTGGGCTGGGCATACCTGGTTGGCCGGACTATCGCTGAGGCGCGATGGGACGCGTCGACAGTTCAGTTCGTCTCTCAACAGCAATACGCCGAGGAGTGCCGTCGGTTTATTCGTTCAGGACGACATGGCGCTGGGAGAACGTGTCACCTTGTCTGCCGGCCTGCGCTTCGATCAAGTGCATGGCAATGGGAGCTACCGTCATTTGAGTCCGCGCTTTGCCTTGATTTATCGTCCCGCTCTGCGAACCGTGATCAAGGCGATTGCCGGCTCAGCGTTTCGGCCACCGAACGCCTATGAGACGGATTACGCCTTCTCCGGCACCAACATCGCCAATCCGGACCTCCGGTCAGAACGAAGCCGCACTGCCGAACTCGGATTCAGCCATGATTTCGATGCCGCTTCAGGTATGGGGGGGTCGTTGTATCGGACACGCCTCGAAGATCTGATCACTATCGAACGCAATGCCGGCAGCAATCTGCAACAACACCACAACGTAGGGCGTGTCGAGGCGAAGGGGCTGGAGCTTTACGGCCGTGGACAACTAGGGACGGCAATATGGCGTAGCAGTATTGCGTGGCAATCGGTGCGACATGAAAGCGGTGCTGACTTGGCGAATGCGCCGCGCCATCTGGCCAAAATGCTTATCGATCAACCTTTGAATGCCGGCTTGCGCCTCGGCCTCGAAGCTTATTACACCGGTGCCAGGACCACCGATTCCGGGCAGGTCAATCGCACAGGTGCCAAAGTCGGAGGGCATTCGGTCGTGCACCTCGCGTTGGGCGGAATACTCAGCCGCGAACTTGAGTGGCAGTTGAAGATAAGCAATTTGTTCGACCGGAACTTCGGCAACGTCGTCGGAACCGAGTTCAGCAATAACTTCCCCGGTGTCCAGCAGTCGCCAATGCCTTTGGTCATCCAGGATGGGCGCACGCTTTCGGCGCGCTTGCGCTGGACCTTCTGAGGATCGGCTGGGCAAATGCACCGCTTGATGCGATTCCTAGGCATTTTGGCTGCGATTGCCGTTGCGGACATTTCATCTGCCAGCGAAATTCTGGCCGAGGAGCGATTGAAGGCGGGATTTATCAGTAACTTCGTCCAATTCACGCGTTGGCCTGGTAACCCATCCAGCATCATCGTATGCAGTCTCGAAAGCGGTCATGAGGCGGATCCGTTGACCTACCTAAAGGACGTGGCTCAACATGCCCCGGCACTCATTGTGCGTCGCCTCAAGACACTGGGCGAGCTTCATGTGTGCCAGGTGCTCTTCCTCGATTCGGCAAATGCCGCCAAACTTCCGGCAGTGCTTGCTGCGGGTGCGAAGCACCCCCTGCTGATCATCACCGAGTTCGACGGCGGTGCTCCGCTGGGTGCGGCCCTGAGTCTGGTGGCGACCGGCGGTGGTCGATTCGGGTTCGACGTAAACCTCACGGCTATCCGCGCCGTTGGTCTGGATATCAATTCCAGGCTGCTGCAACTGGCGCGGCGGGTTTACTGATGCTCAGTCGACGCCATACCCTGCTGAACCGCCTTCTTCGGGCTTACAAGTTGCTGCTGGCAAGCCTGTTGCTGTTGATCTGGATTGGTGGTCTGGTGTACTTTTTCCAGTGGGAGCGCGGCGAAATGCGTCAGTCCTCGCTGGCCATGGTCAATGTCGTGGCAACCCAGAGCTCTGCCGCGCTGATGTTTGGCGACGTTTTGGTCCTGCGTGAGAACCTTGCTGCGATCAAGGATCTCGAAGGCCTGCGGTGGGCAGCGATAGTGCCGATCGCCCCCGATTTTCCGCTAACCGTGGTCCGTTATCTGGATGTGCCAGACGATCCGTGGCGGCTGATCGAGCGCATGGGTGTGGACCAGGTGCAGGTGGGGTTTCGAGAAATGCTGATCCGCGCACCGATTACTCATCGCGGGCAGGTGCGTGGACACGTCTTGATCCTGGTGGATCTCAGCCAGGAAATCCAGGGATTCATCCAGTTGGCACTCGCATTGCTGTTTCTGCTGGGAATCGGGTTTTTCCTTGGGTTGGCCTTGTTCACCCGCATTGTGCGTTCGATTGTTGCGCCGCTCAATGATCTGATCGGGGTGGCCACGGGCGTGGCCAATCAGGCGCGCGCCGAGTCGGCGTTGGAGAATCTTCCGCGTCCGGTGGCAGATTTTGGCGACGAGGTCGGGAAGATGGCGGAAGCCTTCAACCTGATGCTGGATTCGCTCATTCGACGTGACGAACAGATGCGAGCGCAGTCGCTGCGCCTGGAGCAACTGGTGGAGGACCTGCGCTCGCTTTCGGCACGGATGCGCGCCGTCCGCGAGGAGGAGAGAACACGCATTTCCCACGAAATCCACGATGAACTCGGCCAACGCCTGACCAGCTTGAAATATGAAGTCGCGCGTGTGATTCCAGGCGATGTCGGCCGACCGATCGCTGGCCAGATCGATGAGTTGGTCAGGGTGGTGCGCGTCATTTCATGGGAGTTACGCCCCAGCGTGCTGGATTCGCTGGGCCTGGTTGCTGCCATCGAGTGGCAGGCGCAGGATTTCGCGCGGCGCATGAATGTTCGTTGCAGCGTGGATCTTCCCGAGGGCGAGCTGGATCTGCCATCTGAAATGGCCACTGACCTGTTCCGAATCTTCCAGGAGTTGCTGACGAATATTTCACGCCACGCCCGGGCGCGGCGAGTGGACGCAATCCTTGAGGTGACTGATAGCGCCGTTCATCTCGAGGTGAAGGACGATGGTCGGGGGATGGACGTGCGCGATCAGGCGAGGCCGTCGCTAGGACTGCTTGGCATGCGCGAGCGCCTTGAGCGCTGGGGAGGTATCATTGACATCGGCCCAGCCAGTACCGATGGGGAAGCCTCGGGTACCCGAATTGCGATTGTCATTCCGTTGGCGCATGCCAAGCCTGTTGAGACCCAGGAGCCCACACAATGAAAATTATGCTGGTTGACGACCACCCTGTGGTACGTCAGGGAATTCGTTTGATGCTGGCGGCAGATCCGTCGCTGGATGTCTGCTTTGAGGCGACCAACGCCAGCTCGGCGATCGAAATCCTGCGCCGCCAGGATGCCGAAGTCGACTTGATGATCCTCGATCTGAACCTGCCCGACCAGAATGGCTTTGTCGTACTGCAGGAATCGGTGCGACATCGGCCGTCCCTGATGGTGCTGATCATGAGCATACAGCCGGAAGAACATATGGCGGTGCGGGCGCTGAAACTGGGCGCCAGCGGTTACCTGAGCAAGGAGGCGGCGCCTGACGAACTGCTGAAGGCGATCACCACCTTGCAACGGGGGCGTAAGTACATCAGCCCGGCGCTAGCCGAGTGGCTGGCCCTCGATGTCAGCGGCCACCGGGAAGGCCTGCCGCACGAGCGGCTATCGGAACGCGAATACCAGGTGTTCTGCCTGCTTTCCGCGGGCAAGGCGATCTCGGAAATCGCCGAATCGATGTCGCGCAGCCCGACCACCATCAGTACCTATCGCAGCCGCATCCTTCGCAAGATGGGCATTGCGACCAATGCCGGTCTGACCCAATATGCCCTCCAGCATGCCTTGATACGGTGATCCGAAGCTTGCTCCCGGGTACGAAAGTCGGCGCTGGCAACGTGGCGACCAAGCCTTGCGCGCTCTGGGATCAGACTCCCTGACGCTTCAGGACTACAGACAACATTGCCAGGCTCATGGCGGCAAATGCCGCCAGCGACCATTCGGCAATCGAAAGCCCGAGCAATCGCCAGCCGGCTTCCGAACACAGGCCCGAGGCCTCGAACAGCAAGGGCCACTGGCTGCCGGCCCAATTCACGAAGTGCTCCCACCAGGGTTGTTCAGCCGTGCAGCTCACCCCCTTGGCAAAGCGTTGCAGCCAGGTCTGGTAGGCGGCGATGCCGGCGCCGGTGAGCGCGGTGGCCAGCATCGGCAAAGCCGCGATTCGCGATGTCATTGGCGTGCGGGCGAATCCCAGGGAAAGCGCCGCTTCCAGCGCGAGCAACAGGTACAACATGCGTTGCAGGACGCACAGCGGGCAGGCGGCGAGGTTCATGGTTTGCGCCAGAACCACGCCGCCGGCAACCAGACCGAACGCCGTCAGCCCGGTGGCGCCAATCAGGCCGCGAGCGGAGAAGTGTAAGCGAAGGGTAGGCAAGCCTTACTTGCCCTTGCGATCCTGGCGTGCCTTGGCAATGACGGCATCCGTGATCCGCAACAAGTCCTCGTAACTGCTGGCAGCCTCATTGTTGATCAGGTACTTGCCGTCAACCGCGAGCGAGGGTACGCCGCCGATTTTGGCTGCGGTGGCGTCCTGGTCGGCGCGCTGAACCTTGCTTTGCATCGAGAAACCGTTGAAGGCGTCGGCGAAGCGCTTGGCATCGGCGCCTTTGCTCGCCACCCAGGCAAAAACGGCGTCATCGGTCTTGAACGTCACACGCTGCTCGTGCAGGGCAATGAATACGGCGGTATCCAGCTTGGCCAGGTCACCAGTGGCTTCGAGGGAGTAGAAGATCTTCGACAGGCGTGCCCACTCGGCACGACCGAAGCTCACCGGAACCCGACGAAAGCTCACATCCTTGGGCAGATTGGCCGCCCATTTGCCGATGATGGGATGGAAATCGCTGCAATGGGGACAGCCGTAGGAGAAGAATTCGACGACTTCGATTTTGTCCTTGGGGCTCGCCAAGGGCGGGTTGATCGGCTTGAATTCGCGTCCGGCCTGAGGTTCGGCCGCCAGGGCGGAACCTGCAAGTCCGAAGGAGGCGATGACGGTGGCGCAGAGCAGGGCAAGCAGTCGTTTCATGAGGATCTCCGTGGAAAGAAGTTTTGAGCGGAATTTTAAGGCAGCGTTCCCCATACAATGCCCGGTAGCTGAAATTTTTGCGGCAGAGAGGTTTCCATGGATCGTTTGGCGGCGATGCAAGTATTCGTAAGGGTAGCCGAAGCAGGCAGTTTCACCGCCGTGGCCGATCAGATGAACGTTGCGCGGTCCGCCGTCACGCGCCAGATCGCCGCGCTCGAGTCCCACCTCGGTGTCAAGCTGATGGCGCGCAGTACCCGCAGGCTTTCGCTGACCTCCGCGGGCGCGACCTACCTTGAGCAATGCCGCGAAATCCTCGATCGGGTCGACGCCGCGGAAGGCGACCTGGCCGGTGAGGGGCAGACCCTGCGCGGGGTCATCCGCACTACTGTGCCACTGAGTTTCGGTCTGCTGCACCTGACACCGCTGATCCTGGACTTTTCGCAGCGGCATCCTGACATCCATATCGATGTCGATTTCAACGACCGGCGGGTGAATCTGATCGAGGAGGGCATGGATCTCGCCTTGCGCATCACCGATCGGCTGCCCGATACGACGGTGGCGAGGCGCTTGACTGCCTGTCGCTTTGCCGTCGTCGCGTCGCCTGGTTACCTGCGTCGGCACGGTGAGCCGGCTCACCCCGAAGAACTGGCGCAGCATGCCTGCCTGGCGTATTCGCTGGCGTCGCGCAGCACCTGGAATTTCATCATCGATGGCCAGCCGCGCGCGGTTGAAATTGGCGGTCCGCTGACCGCCAACAATGGCAATGTCCTGCTCGAAGCCGCCTTGCGCGACATGGGAATCGCCTACCAGCCGACCTTCATGGTTGCCGACGCCCTGCGCCAGGGCAGCCTGGTGCCCATCCTGCGGGCTTATGGCACCCCGCGTCTCGACATGTGCGCAGTATTCCCGGGACATCGTTTCGTGCCGCGGCGGGTGCGTGCCTTCGTCGATTTCCTGGCGACCCGCCTCGGCCCCGAGCCCTATTGGGACCAAGGCCTCGGACTGGAGTAGGGCGTCATGGAAATGCCTTTAAACCGCTTCAAGCAGGGGCTGCACGAAGGGCGCTGGCAGGTCGGACTGTTTCTCGGCCTGTGCAGCCCGACCAGCGCGGAAATTCTGGCCGGTGCTGGATTCGACTGGCTGCTGATCGACGCCGAGCATGCGCCCAATGACCCCGCCCAGGTGCTGGCCCAGTTGCAGGCGATGGCGCCGTATCCGGTGTCGGTTGGGGTGCGCCCCAGCAGCCATGATCCGAACCTGATCAAGCAATATCTTGATGTCGGTGCGCAGACCATCCTTGCGCCCATGGTCGACGATGCGGCCCAGGCCGAGGCCCTGGTGCGGGCAGTGCGCTATCCGCCGGCAGGCATTCGCGGCGTGGCGGCATCGATCGTGCGCGCCTCGCGCTGGAACGGCATCAAGGATTACGTTGCCCATGCCGATGCCGAGACTTGCCTGGTGGTACAGGTTGAGACCCGGCGTGGGCTGGAAAACGTCGACCAGATTGCTTCAGTGGCCGGGGTCGATGCCGTCTTCATTGGACCTGCCGACCTTGCCGCCTCTCTCGGCCACCTTGGCGACTCCGGTCATCCGGAGGTCCGTGCGGCGATCGAGTTCGCATTGCAAAAGATAGCGGCGTCCGGCAAGGCGGCGGGGATATTCGTTACCGACCCGGCCTTGGCGGAAAAATATCGGCGCCTCGGAGCCAGCTTCATTGCCATTGGTGGCGATACCGCCCTGCTGCGCAATGCGGCGCTGAAACTGGCGGCCGCTTTCCGCGATAATGCAGCCCCGCTTACTCCATCCTCACCGAGTCTATCATGAAGAACCCTGAACTTCTGCGCGATGCCTGCCTGATTGGCGGCGAATGGATGACGGCTGGCACGACTAGGCTGGACGTGAGCAATCCGGCCAGCGGAGAATTGGTCGGGCGTGTGCCAAATTTCGGCGCTGCCGAAACCCGGCGCGCCATCGAGGCGGCGCAGGCCGCCTTTATCCCCTGGCGCAGCAAGACCGCCGCCGAGCGGGCACGGATACTCAAGCGCTGGTTTGAGTTGATGATGGAGAACCAGGAAGACCTGGCACAACTGATGACCGCCGAGCAGGGCAAGCCGCTGGCCGAGGCCCGCGGAGAGATTGCCTATGCCGCATCCTTCATCGAATGGTTCGCCGAGGAAGCGCGCCGGGTCTATGGCGAAGTGATTCCTTCGCCCTTGCCGGATCGGCGCCTGGTGGTGATCAAGCAGCCAGTGGGCGTGTGTGCAGCGATCACGCCGTGGAATTTTCCTGCCGCGATGATCACGCGCAAGGCCGCGCCGGCACTGGCCGCCGGCTGCACCATGGTGGTCAAGCCGGCAGAGCAGACGCCGCTTTCAGCTCTCGCGCTGGCCTGGCTGGGTCAGCAGGCCGGGATTCCGCCCGGTGTGCTCAACATCGTCACGGGCGACCCGGTGCCGATCGGAGGTGAACTGACCTCGAATCCGAAGGTGCTCAAGCTGTCCTTCACCGGGTCCACGGAGATCGGTCGCTTGCTGATGGCGCAGTGTGCGCCGACGATCAAGAAAATGTCGCTCGAGCTCGGCGGCAATGCCCCCTTCATCGTGTTCGAGGATGCCGACCTCGACGCCGCGGTCGCCGGCGCCATGATCTCCAAGTATCGCAATGCCGGACAGACCTGCGTCTGTGCCAATCGTTTCCTGGTGCAGGAGAGCGTGCAGCAGGTGTTTGCCGAAAAACTCGCGGCCGCCGTCGCCGGGCTGAAGCTTGGTGCCGGTACGGAAGAGGGCGTGACCCAGGGCCCGTTGATCGATGCGCCGGCCTTGGCCAAGGTCGAGGAACTGCTGGCCGATGCGGTTTCCGGTGGTGCCCGCGTGGTCTGTGGCGGCAAGCGTCATGCACGTGGCGGCACCTTTTTCGAGCCAACCGTATTGACCGGTGCGCGCACGACAATGCGCATCGCGCGCGAGGAAATCTTTGGCCCGGTGGCGCCGATCTATGGCTTCAAGGACGAGGCGGAGGCGGTGCGCATGGCCAACGACACCGAATTCGGTCTTGCCGCCTATTTCTATAGCCGCGACATCGCCCGCGCCTGGCGCGTCGCCGAGGCCCTGGACTATGGCATGGTCGGGGTCAACTCTGGGATGATATCCAACGAAGTGGCGCCCTTCGGCGGCGTCAAGCAGTCAGGCCTCGGGCGCGAGGGTTCCCGCCACGGCATCGAGGAGTACCTGGAAATGAAATATCTGGCCATGGCCGGACTTTGAGTTTCGGCACACTACGCAGATCGGATCGACATGCTGACCATTGAAGTCCTGCTGGCCTTTCTTGCCGCTTCGGCCTTGATCACCATTGCGCCGGGCCCCGACAACCTGATGGTGCTGTCGGTCGGCATCAGCCGCGGCCAGCGTGCGGGCATCGGTTTCGGCCTCGGCTGTGCGCTGGGATGTTTCATGCATACCTTGTGGGCGGCCTTGGGCATCGGCGCAGTGGTGATGGCCTCGGAAGGTACGTTCACCGTGCTCAAGATGGCGGGTGCCGCCTATCTGGTCTATATCGGTGTCATGTCCTGGCGCTTTGCCGGCAAAGCCACCCTGATCAAGCTCGATGACGGCGCGGTGGAACCGATCACCGCCCACATGCGTCGCGGATTCATCGCCAATGTCATCAACCCGAAGGTGGCACTGTTCTTCATCGCCTTCCTGCCGCAGTTCGTCGATCCGGGGCGCGGCCCGGTCTGGTTGCAGATGGTGGTGCTTGGCGCCCTGTTCGCCGCGCAAACGGTTCTGATCTTCGGCAGCCTTGGCTGGTTTGCGGGCGGTATCGGTGATCGCCTGCAGCGCCAGCCGGCGCTGGCGATCTGGCTCGACCGGTGTGCCGGAACCATTTTTTTCGTTCTTGCGCTTCATCTCGCCAACGCGACGCGCTGAGCATTTCACCTGGCCCTGGCGGCCCGGATTCTTCTCAAAAATGGGAATTCCAGGCGGGAATCCTTCCTTGCTTGCTACCGGCGCCATCTCATAAAATCACGCGACGTGCGGTGACCCCGGCGCGAAAGGGAGAACAAGAATGGTGAAACGCCAGTGGGCTCGTCAACTCGCCGGCACGCTGTGCCTGGCATCGATGCTGTGCGCATCGCCGGTCATCGCTGGCGAACAGGCAGAGCGCGCAATAGCGGCGGCAAATGCCATGATCGCTTCCGGTGAAGTTCGCCGCGACGCGGTGATCAAGGTGGCCTTCAAGTCGGGCAACATTGCGGCGCTGCTGGGGCCGGCGCTGGAGTTGCAGCAGGAGTGGGAACAGCGCACCGGCGTCATGATCACCGCGCGCGTGATCCCGCAACAGCCGGCGCTGTTGAACCTGAAGGCTAACCCGGACATCGATCTGACGGTTGCCCGGACCAACGAATTTCCTGACCTGTTGGATCAGGGCCTGGTCGAAGACCTGTTGCCGCTGGCCAAGCAATACGGATTCAGCATCGACGGCAAGCCGCCGACCGGCTATATCCGGCCGCGGCTGCAAGGCTATTTCGGCGATCGGCTGGTGGCGATACCCGCCGACGGCGACGTGATGTTGATGTATTTGCGGCGCGACCTGCTTGAAAGCCCGGTGGAAAAGGCAGCATTTCGCAAGGCCTTCGGGCGCGAGCTGGCGGTGCCCAAGACGTGGCAGGAATACGATCAGCTGGTGAGCTTTTTCCATCGTCCGCAGCAGGGCTTGCATGGCGTCGCCGAGCAGCGTGAACGCGCCGGCGGATGGATGTTCTGGATGCCGCGCTATTACAGCCAGGCCGAGCAGATGCCGCGCCTGTTCGACGACAAGCTCAAGGCGCAGATCGATTCGCCGGCCGGCATCGCCGCCACCGAGAGCTATATCCGGGTGATGCGCCATTCGCCGGCCGACATCCTTGCCGACGGCAAGGACTACAGCTACACCATGCCGCTATTCATGCAGGGCAAGGCCTTTGCCTCGATATTCACGGTGGCCGGAGCGAAACTACTAAACTCGGCCAGCTCCTCGGTGCGGGGCAAGTTCATGACCGCCCCGATTCCGGGAACCCTGCAGGGCAAGACCCTGGTGCGTCGCAATGTGCCGATCTACGGCAACAACCTGGTGGTATCGACTCGCGGTGCGCAACGCAAACTGGCGTTTTTGTTCACGATGTGGCTCACGGATCCAGACATTTCCGTGCGGACGGTTGGCGTCAAGGGAGGATTTACCGATCCTTTCCGCTGGAACCACCTCAATGACGCAAGGATACGTGAGCTTTACACCGCGGATGCGCTCGCAGTGTTTGCCCGTGAGTGGGATGCGGCGGTTTCGCCGGGCACCGGCCTGCCCGGCGACGGCGACTATCTCGATGTCCTCGACCAGAATCTCTGGCTGGCGGCTGGCGGGAAGCAGTCCGCTGCCGAAGCCATGCGCCGCACGGCGCAGGAATGGGACAGGATCACCCAGCGCCATGGACGTGAAAAGCTGTCGTCCTGGCTGAAGACCTTCAACGAGGGCCTGGGCGTATCCGAAGCAGGATCGAAGGCGAGCAAGTAGTGAAACTTCCGTCCCGCTTCGGCCTGTTGCAGCAGTTGCTGCTCGGCTTTGCCGGGGCAGGGCTGCTGGTCCTGACGCTGCTATTCACCGGCAACCGGATGCTGGAGCAGTCGACCGAGCGCCTGGTGGATACGCTGGAGCGGCATGTTCGCCCGCTGGCGCGGCTGCACGGCTTGCAGGCAAGGGTTGGCAACCTGCGCAACATGGAACTGGAGCTGGGGCATCTGGAAGACGTGTTTGCCCTGCAATCGCAGGTTACCCGCTTGCGGGGAGAAATCGCCATTCTGGACCGCGAGATCGGCGCTTTTTCGGTCGTACTGGGCAAGCAGTCGCTGAATGCGGCGCAGCGCCTCGCCGGCCATTGGCGCGAATATCGATCGCGCCTCGATCAGCAGGCTCGGCTGGCTGCGGAAATGGACCTTGCCGGCGTGCGCGGCATCACCGCCAGCGGTTCGCATATCCCCTATCTTTCGATTCAGGCCCTGCTTACCGAAGTGGCGGAGCAGACCGAGTCCGCTGCCGACCAGGCCTACCAGAAGGCGGCCCAGGAGCAGCAGACGCAGCGCCGGGAATTCCTCTGGCTGGTGCTGCTGGGGGGCATGGTGATATTCGCCGGCCTGGCCTATTCGGGGCAGACCGTGGTGCGCCGCATCGGCATCCTGCATGAACATGCGCGTCGGCTTGCGGCCGGGGAGGAGAGCGGTACCATTGCAATTGCCCGCCACGACGAGATCGGCGACCTGGCCGAGGCCTTCGGCAGCATGCGGCAACAGGTGTTGACGCGCGAAGCGGCGCTTCGCGCCTCGCAGATCGAGCTGGAACAGCGCGTGGCCGAACGCACCGCCGACCTGAAGGGCGCCAATCGACGCCTGGTCCGTTTTTCCCAGGTGGTGGAGCAGAATCCGGTCGGCATCCTGATCGCCCGGATCGGCGGCGTGGTCGAATTCGTCAATCCGGCCTACAGTCGCATCACCGGACGCAACCCCGACGACCTGATCGAACAGCCGCTGATCGAGGTGATGCGCACCGCCGATCCGCTCGACGCCGACAACGCACTGAGGGTTGCCGCGTCCGGCAGCATCTGGGAGATCGAGCAACCCAGCCGGCGCGGCGACAGTGCCTATTGGGAGCGCTTGCGCCTCGCGGCGGTGCATGACGAAAAGGGCCGCCCGACCCATTTGCTGCTTTCCTGCGAAGACATCACCGAGCAGCGCTCGCAGATGGAAAAGATCACCTATCAGGCCCATTACGACCTGCTCACCGGGCTGCCCAACCGGGTCCTGGCCAACGACCGCCTGATCCAGGCGGTGAGCCGCGCCCGGCGCGACGGCGGCAAGGTAGGCGCGATGTACCTCGACCTCGACAACTTCAAGGAGGTCAATGACACGCTTGGTCACGCCACCGGCGATGCCCTGCTGCGCCAGGTGGCGCAACGCCTTTCTGCGGCGGTGCGCGGCGAGGACGTGGTGGCGCGGCTGGGGGGCGACGAGTTCCTCATCGTGGCTGGCGGCCTGACCCACGGCGACGAAGCCGCCGCCGTCGCGGAAAAGATGATTGCCGCATTTGTCGCGCCGTTTGTCGTCGATGAACGTGAATTGACCACGTCGCCCAGCATCGGCATCGCGATTTATCCGGACGACGGCACCGATCCCATGGTGCTTATGCGAAATGCCGATCTGGCAATGTACGAGGCCAAGGATTCCGGCCGCAACATGTATCGCTTCTACAACCGTTCGATCCACGATCTCTCGCTGCAACGGCTGGAGATCGGTCGTTGCCTGCGTGGCGCCCTGGAGCGCCAGGAACTGCATGTCGTCTACCACCCGCTGGTACGCGCCGACAACGGGTGCATCATCGGTGCCGAGGCCTTGTTGCGCTGGAGCAGTCCGGAGCTGGGCGAGGTCCAGCCGTCCACCTTCATCCCGGTCGCCGAGCAGAACGGCTTGATTGTCGACCTCGGGCGCTGGGTGCTGCGCGAGGCCTGTGCCACGTTGGCGCGATGGCGCCTGCAGCAGGACAGTTTCGTCATGGCGGTGAATGTTTCGCCACGCCAATTTCGCAGCAACGGCTTCGTCGATATGATCCGCGAATGCCTGCGGGAATTCGATGTGCCTGCCCAGCAACTCGAAATCGAAATCACGGAAGGCCTGCTGCTGCGCAACCAGGCCGAGGTGCGCGCCATCCTCGAGGAACTGCATGGTCTCGGTGTCCGCCTGTCGATGGACGACTTCGGCACCGGGTATTCCTCGCTCAGCTACCTGCGCGAGTTCCCCTTCCATACCGTAAAGATCGACCGCAGCTTCATCAACGACGTGTCGGAAGACCGCAGCGATCGTGCACTGGTGATTGCCGCCGTGCGCATGGCCCAGGCCCTGGGCCTGCAGATCATTGCCGAAGGCGTCGAAACCGACGAACAGTGGTCCTTCCTGATGGCGCAGGATTGCGACATCCTGCAAGGCTTCCGTTTCGGTCAGCCGGTCACCGAAAGCAGCTTTGGCAAGACCTGGGTCAATGCGCGTGTGGTCCGCCCCGACGGCAATCCATCGGCGCGCGAAGTGCCCTTCATCCCGGTCTGAGCGCGCTGGATCGCCGCACCGCCAGCACCGACTTTCGGATCGGTCGGTTCAGCCGCGGGTATTCGAGGATGCCGGGAATTCGGCCAGGTCGACGCGCGGGAGCGGGGTCCAGCCCTTCTTGCGATGCTCGGCAACCACATTGGTGAATATGCCGCCGCGCACGTAAAAGCGGGCAGTAAGCCGCATGAAACGCGGTTTCACGGCTGCCACCAGGTCGTCGAGGATGCGATTCGTGACATCTTCGTGGAAATGGCCTTCGTCGCGGAAGCTCCAGATGTAGAGCTTGAGGCTTTTCAGCTCGACGCAAAGCTTGTCGGCGACATAGTCCAGCGTCAGCACGGCGAAATCCGGCTGCCCGGTCTTGGGGCAGAGGCAGGTGAATTCCGGGATTTCCATGTGGATCTGGTAGTCCCGCTGCGGTGCCGGATTGGGGAAGGTTTCCAGCGCCTTCGAGGCGGCTTTCGCGGTTGCCGGACGGGGGCTGTTGCGGCTCTGTTTTGCGTGGCTGGGCATGCGTCTGGACGGCAGGTAGGAAGGGCGGGAGAGATTATAATGGCGGGCCTGCCTCGGGGCAGTCCTGCGTCCTTATTTCCGGTTCTCCCACGTGCGTCTTACCAAGCTGAAACTCTCGGGCTTCAAGTCCTTTGTCGAGCCCACCACGGTGCTTTTTCCCGGCCAGCTGGCAGGGGTGGTCGGCCCCAACGGCTGCGGCAAATCCAACATCATCGATGCCGTGCGCTGGGTGCTGGGCGAGTCGAAGGCCTCGGAGCTGCGCGGCGAGTCGATCCAGGACGTGATCTTCAAGGGTTCCGGCAACCGCAAGGAGGTCAGCCGGGCCAGCGTCGAGCTGTTTTTCGACAATGCCGAAGGCCGTGCGGCCGGACAGTGGAGCCAGTATGCCGAGATCACGGTCAAGCGCGTGCTCGACCGCGAAGGCAATTCCAGTTACTACATCAACAACCTGCACGTGCGTCGCCGCGACGTGATCGACCTCTTCCTCGGTACGGGCCTTGGGCCGCGTGCCTACGCCATCATCGGCCAGGGCATGATCTCGCGCATTGTCGAAGCCAAGCCGGAAGAACTGCGTTTCTTCCTCGAAGAGGCGGCAGGCGTCACCAAGTACAAGGAGCGCCGCCGCGAAACCGAGCATCGGCTGGAGGACGCCCGGGAAAACATCGCCCGCGTCGACGACATCCGCAACGAACTCGAGAACCAGGTTGTCCATCTCCAGGCGCAGGCCACGGTGGCGCAGCAGTATCGCGGGCTGCACGAGGAAATGTCGCGCAAGCAAAGCCTGCTCTGGTTGAAGAAGCGCAACGATGCGCGCAACGACGGCCAGCGCCTGACCCGCCAGATCGAGGAATCGGTAACCCGCGTCGAAGCCGAAACGGCCCAGCTGCGGGAAATCGAAGCCCGCGTCGAACATGCGCGCGAGAACCACTACGCCGCGTCCGACGCCTTGCATGCGGCGCAGGCCGAGATGTACGCGGCCGGCAGCGAAGTCAGCCGGTTGGAAAGCGAACTTGGACATTTGCGCGATTCGCGCAGCCGCCTGGAGACGCGCCTCGCGCAACTGGATGCCGAGCACGCGCACTGGTCGTCCCAGCAGTCCACGTTGGCGGAGGATGCAGCACGCTGGAACAGCCTGCTGGAAAACTCCCGCGCCCGTGTCGCTGCCGCTGCCGCGCGGCATGAAGAAGCCGCCGCACGTCTGCCGGAATGCGAAGACGCGGTGCAAAGCGCGGGTGGTGAAGTTACCGAAGCGCGTCGTGCATTGAGCGAAGCGGAGCAGGCCCTGCGCCTGGCCGAGGCCGATCGCGGCCATGCCCAGCGTGCGCTGGAGAACCTGGCCCAGCGGCGCGCCCGCCTTGAGCAGGACAAGCAGGCGCTCGGTGCCCCCGATCCGGCCTTGCTCGCGGCGTCCCAGGAGGCCGAGGCGCGCGGCACAGAAGCACTGGAAGTCGCACAAGACCGCCTTGCCACGCTGCAAGCCGCGGTGCCGACTGCTGAAGCCGCCCTGCGTACCGCACGCGAAGCCTTGCAGGCGGCCCACCGCAGCCTTACCGAAACCCGTGCCCGCCACGATGCCTTGGTGCAACTGCAGTCCAAGGTGGCGCGGGGCGGTGAGATCGGCGACTGGCTGAAGGCGCGCGGGCTAGCCGATGCAAAACCGCTGTGGCAGCAGATCCAGGTCGAAAGCGGTTGGGAAACCGCCGTTGAGGCCGTGCTGCGCGAGCGTTTCTCGGCGCTGGCCGCCGATGCCGAGGTGCTGCGTGCGGCGCTGGCCTCGCCACCGCCGGCAATCCTGACGCTGGCGATGAATGCGCCCGCAGGTGCTGCCGCGGCTGCTGCGGACAGCCTGCGCAGCAAGGTGCGCTGCGAGGATCCGCGCTGGTCCGGCGTGCTCGACGAGTGGCTGGCCGACGTTGCCGTGGCGGATGACATTGCTGCCAGCGTGCCGCTGGCAGCTGGACGCCGCGTGTCGCGCGCCGGCCACCTGCTGACGCCGGCCGGGCTGACGCTCTACGTTCCGGATGCACGCACCCACGGCGTCATCGAGCGCCAACGCGAAATTGACGAACTGGCGGCGCAACTCGATCTGCGTGTCGCGGCCGAAGACGAGGCACGCCTGAAGCAACAGTCGGTGGAGCAGGAACTGGCCGATCTCCAGGCGCAATTGACCGCCGCCCGTCGCGGCGCCCAGGAGGCGCAACAGGCGCTGCACGCGGCCCAGGTCGAGGCGCTTAAGCTGGCCCAGGCCCAGGCCCGCTTCGAAGAACGCAGTGCACAGATCGACCGCGATTTGGCCGAATTGCTGCGCCAGGTGGAAGCAGAGGGCGCCCGCATCGAGCGTGCCGACGGTGACGGCGAGATGCAGCGCGAGCGATTGGCGGCGGTACGCGAGCGTGTCGAACGGGCGATCGACCTGCATCGGAAAAAGGACATGGCCTTGCGCGATGCGCGCGCGGTAGAAACCCAGCTAGGACGCGAGGTACAGGAAGCTGGCTTTTCCGAGCGCGAGTGCCTTTCCAAGCTGGACGACAACCATCGTGCCGGCGCCACTGCCAGCAGCCAGTTGCAGCGCATCGAGGCCGAGACAGTGGCCGCGCGCACCGAAGTGTCGGGAATCAGCGATACCGTGCTGCAGGAGCAGTTGCACGCCGCGCTGGATGCGCGCCAGGTCAAGGAGTCGGCGCTGGCGGAACGGCGCAATGTGCTCGAAGGCATGGCTGCCGACCTGCGTGGCCTCGACGAACAGCGCCTGCGCCTGGAGCAGGGCCTGACTCCGCTGCGCGACCGGATCAACGATCTGCGCCTCAAGGCACAGGCGGCGCAGATGAGCGAGGAGCAGTTCCGCGAGCGCCTGGCGGAAGTGCGCATCGTCAGTGAGGAAGACGAAGTACCCTTCCAGGCCGAGCTTGCCGCGGGCGGCGCCGAGCGCCTGAAGGACAGCGTGCTGCAAGGCGACATCGCCCGCCTGACCGCGGAAATCGAAGCCCTTGGGCCGGTCAACCTGGCCGCGCTGGAAGAACTGGCGACAGCCACCGAACGCAAGGGCTTCCTCGACGCGCAATCGACCGACCTGGCCGAGGCCATCGGCACATTGGAGGATGCGATCCGTCGCATCGACCGTGAAACGCGCGACCAGTTGCAGGAGACCTACAACACCGTAAACAACCACTTCGGCACGCTTTTCCCGCAACTCTTCGGCGGTGGCGAGGCGAAGCTGATCCTGACCGGCGACGAGATCCTCGATGCCGGCATCCAGATCATGGCCCAGCCGCCGGGCAAGAAGAATTCGACCATCCACCTGCTGTCGGGTGGCGAGAAGGCGCTGACTGCGATTGCGCTGGTGTTCGCCATCTTCAACCTCAACCCGGCGCCCTTCTGCATGCTCGACGAAGTGGATGCCCCGCTCGACGATTCGAATACCGTGCGCTTCTGCGAGATGGTCAAGCGCATGTCGACCCAGACCCAGTTCGTATTCATTTCACACAATAAGATCGCCATGGAAATGGCGCAACAGCTGATCGGCGTCACCATGCAGGAGCAGGGCGTGTCGCGCGTGGTGGAAGTCGATATCGAAGAGGCCCTGCGCCTCGCCGACGAACAGAAGGTGGCCTGAACATGGCATTGAGCGAACTTCACCTGGCCCTGATCGGCGCCGGCGCTGCCGGAGTGCTGATGGTCTGGGGTTACAACGTCTGGCAGGATCGCAAGCATCGCAAGACGGCAGAGCGCATCTTCGCCAGCGGCAAGCCGGATGCGCTGGCCGGCAGCGGGGAGCCGGCGCCGCCGGTCCCGAGTTTCGGTGATGAGCGCGTCGAGCCGACCTTCGATCCTGTGCCGGAAAGCGCAGTGCCACAAATGGCCGAACCGGCCATCGATGTCGCGGATGACGTCGAACATCATGAAACTGACGCCGCGCCCGTTGTCGAAGCCGCGCCGGCCGCTGCCGTTCCTGCCGACGACACCGACCCGATCGTTGATTGCGCCCTGCGCTTCAGTGCAACAACGCCGATCGCGGCGCCCATCCTGTACAGCATCCAGCGCAGCTGGAGCGGTGACATCGCGAAGCCGATCAACTGGTATGCCCGCGGCGGCGAAGCCGGTGCCTGGCAGGCGATCAATGCCGATAGCACGGGCAGCCACCGCGAGTGGTGCGCCGCCCTGCAACTGGTTGACCGGCGTGGCGCGGTAAGCGACGGCGAACTCAGTCGCTTTCTGGAAGGCGTGGCGGCGCTGGCACAGCAGACCGGCGCCACGCTTGATGCCGTGCGCGATGCCGACGAGCTGGCCGCACATGCCCAGGCGCTGGACCAGTTCTGCGCCGGGGTCGATATCCAGTTCGTGCTGCATGTGGTGGATGCCACCGGTGGCACCTTCCCTGGCACCAAGTTGCGTGGCCTGGCCGAAGCGGCTGGCATGGTGCTCGAAGGCGACGGCCTGTTCCATGCGCGCGACGAGCAGGGGGGCGAGGCCTTCAGTCTGGGCAACCTGGGCCCCGAACGCTTCGATGCCGATAGCTTGCGCAGCATGAGTACGCCGGGTGTCACCTTCAGCATCGACGTGCCGCGGGTCAGCGACGGCAAGGCCGCCTACGAGCGCATGCTGGCCGCCTCGCGTCAGCTTGCCGGCGCCATGGACGGGGTGCTGGTCGATGCCCAGCGCGCGCCGCTGGCCGATGCCATGATCGCGGCGATTCGCGCCAAGATCGTCGAACTGCAACAACGCATGCGCGACGGCGGCATCGATCCGGGCAGCCGGCGGGCGTTGCGACTCTTTTCCTGATGCAACTGGCGGAAGCGGCGGCGCGGGCGGAAGTCTTGCGCCGCGAGATCGAGCGGCACAACCACGCCTACTATGTGCTCGATCGGCCAACGGTTCCCGACGCCGAATACGACCGCCTGTTCCGCGAGCTGCAGGCGATCGAAGGTGAACATCCGCAACTGCTGACCGCCGATTCGCCGACCCAGCGCGTCGGAGGCAAACCCCTCGACAGCTTTGCCCCGGTGCGACATGCCGTGCCGATGTTGTCGATACGTACGGAAACCGATACCGAGGCCTCCGGCGCACTGGCCTTCGATGCTCGTATTCGCCGTGAGCTGGGGCTCGACGAGGCCGAGCCGCCGATCGACTATGCCGCGGAACTCAAGTTCGACGGACTGGCGATCAACCTGCGTTACGAACACGGCGTGCTGGTGCAGGCAGCCACGCGCGGCGACGGCGAAACCGGCGAGGACGTGACACAGAACATCCGTACCGTGCGCCAGATTCCGCTGCGCCTCAACGGCAATGCACCAGCGCTGCTCGAAGTTCGCGGCGAGGCCTACATGAGCCGTGCGGACTTCGAGCGCTACAACGAAAGGCAACGCGCCCAAGGCAAACCGGCCCTGGTCAATCCGCGCAACGGCGCCGCCGGCAGCGTGCGCCAGCTTGATCCGGCCCTGTGTGCCGCCCGACCGCTCTCTTTCTACGCCTATGGGCTTGGCGATGTCGCCGGCTGGGATCTGCCGGCCAGCCATGCCGACGTACTCGATGCACTGGCCGCCTTCGGTCTGCCGGTTTGCGAGCATCGCGCCGTGGTCCGGGGCGGCGAGGGCCTGGTGGCATTCCATGCCCGCATCCGCCAGTTGCGCGATGCGCTGCCCTTCGACATCGACGGCGTGGTGTACAAGGTGAATTCGCTCGCACTGCAGCAGCGCCTGGGCTTCGTTACCCGCGAGCCGCGCTGGGCAGTCGCGCACAAGTACCCCGCGGAAGAGATGCTGACCACCGTGGAGGCCATCGAGGTGCAGGTGGGGCGCACCGGGGCGATCACCCCGGTGGCGCGCCTGGCGCCGGTCTTCGTCGGGGGCGTGACGGTGACCAATGCAACCCTGCACAACGAGACCGAAGCGCGGCGCAAGGATGTGCGCGTCGGCGACACGGTGACCGTGCGCCGGGCCGGTGACGTGATTCCCGAAGTGGTGTCGGTGGTGCTGGAGCGGCGGCCCAAGCGCGATCTGCTGGGCGACGAGCCGCTGCATCCGCCCTTCGAGTTGCCCAAGACCTGCCCGGTCTGCGGCTCGGCCGTCGAGCGCCCTGAAGACGAGGCGATTGCGCGGTGCACCGGCGGACTGATCTGCCCGGCGCAGCGCAAGCAGGCCTTGCTGCATTTTGCCGGTCGGCGCGCAATGGACATCGAGGGCCTGGGCGACAAGCTGGTCGAGCAGCTGGTGGATAACGCCATCGTCAAGACCCCGGCCGACCTCTACAAACTTGGCCTGCTGGCGATGGCCAACCTGGAGCGCATGGCCGAGAAATCTGCCGCCAATCTGCTGGCGGCGATCGGCAAAAGCAAGCAGACCACGCTGGCGCGCTTCATTTTCGCCCTTGGCATCCGCAATGTCGGCGAGGCAACCGCGAAGGACCTGGCGCGCTTCTTCGGCAGCCTAGATGCCCTGATGCAGGCCGACATGGATCGCCTGCAACAGGTGCCCGATGTCGGCCCGGTGGTGGCGGCCTCGATTGCCCGCTTCTTCGCCGAGCCGCATAATGTCGAAGTCATCGAACAGTTGCGCGCTGCCGGGGTGCATTGGGTCGAAGGCGAGGCAGCGGCCGTGGTCAGCTCGCCAATTTCAGGCAAGACCTTCGTCCTCACCGGCACCTTGCCAACGTTGAGCCGGGACGAGGCCAAGGACATGATCGAGGCGCTCGGCGGCAAAGTGGCTGGTTCCGTTTCGAAAAAGACCGATTACGTGGTGGCCGGTACCGAAGCCGGCTCCAAGCTGGAGAAGGCGCAGGCACTGGGTCTCGCCATCCTCGACGAAACACAGTTCAGGGAGTTGATAAACGCATGAAAAAGGTTACCAAGGCAGTCTTTCCGGTCGCTGGGCTGGGCACGCGTTTCCTGCCGGCGACCAAGGCTAGCCCGAAGGAAATGATGCCCATCGTGGACAAGCCGCTGATCCAGTATGCCGTTGAAGAAGCGGTTGCCGCCGGCATTACCGACATGATCTTCGTCACCGGCCGCTCCAAGCGCGCGATCGAGGACCACTTCGACAAGGCCTACGAACTGGAAAGCGAGCTAGAGCATCGCGGCAAGTCCGAGCTGCTGGACTTCGTGCGCAACATGATTCCGAAGAACATCAACTGCATCTATATCCGCCAGCCCGAGGCGCTCGGATTGGGGCATGCCGTGCTTTGTGCCTATCCGGCCGTGGGCGACGAACCCTTTGCGGTGATCCTCGCCGACGACCTGCTGGACAACGATCCGCCGGTGATGAAACAGATGGTCGACGTCTATGCCAGCCATGAAAGTTCGGTGATCGGCGTGCAACAGGTGGCGCGCAAGGAAACCAAGTCCTACGGCATTGTGGACAGCAAGGCGATCTCGGAGCGCATCGAGGAGATCCAGCGCATCGTCGAAAAGCCCAAGCCGGAAGAGGCGCCATCGACCCTGGGCGTGGTCGGACGCTATGTGCTGACGCCGCGCATCTTTCATCACCTGGCGCACATCGGCAAGGGGTCGGGCGGCGAAATCCAGCTGACCGATGGCATTGCCGCGCTGCTGGCCGAAGAGCAGGTGCTGGCCTATCGCTATCAGGGAAAGCGCTACGACTGCGGCGCCAAGCTGGGCTATCTCGAAGCCACGGTGGCCTTCGGCCTGCGCCATCCCGAGGTCGGCGCCGACTTCGCTGCCATGCTGAAGAAGATGCCATGACTCCCGCCGAAGCCCGGACCATTCTTGACGAAGCCGACCTGCTGTTTTCTGAACAGGAGTCGGCGCTGGCGGTACGGCGCGTCGCCGCTGAAATCACATCGCGCCTGGCCGATGCCAATCCGCTGGTGCTGGCGGTGATGGGCGGGGCCGTGGTGTTCACCGGCCAGCTGCTGCCGCAACTCGCCTTCCCGCTCGATTTCGATTACCTGCATGTCACTCGCTATGGCGATGTAACCGTCGGCGGTCGGCTGAACTGGCTGGTCGAGCCACGCCTGCCGGTCGCCGGGCGCACCGTGCTCGTGTTGGACGACATCCTCGACGAAGGCGTGACCATGGCCGCCATCGTGCAGCGCTTGCGTGAGCAAGGCGCGCAGGAGGTATTGAGCGCCGTGTTCGCGGAGAAGGACCTCGGTCGCACCAAGCCGGTGGCCGCCGACTTTATTGGTCTGCGCTTGCCGAACCGTTATGTCTTTGGTTATGGCATGGACGTCAAGGGCGCCTGGCGCAACCTGCCGGCGGTCTACGCGGTGAAGGGCATGTGATTCGACGCGTGTTTCTTTCGCGCAAAATATTTTCATCGAAGATGCCCACAGGGCTTGCTTCCGCGGCGCGATTAGTGTTTCAATGCGCCTTTCCAAACCAAAGGGGATTCTGATGAACAAGACCGAACTGATCGATGCCGTTGCCGAGCGTGCCGAACTTTCCAAAGCGGCAGTCAACAAGGCGATCGATGCGCTGACCGACGTGATCACCTCCGTTATCGCCAAGGGCAACCCGGTGGCATTGATCGGCTTCGGCACCTTCAAGTCGGTGATGCGCTCCGCCCGCACCGGCAAGAACCCGAAGACCGGCGCCCCCCTGAAGATCGCCGCCAAGGCCGTGCCGAAGTTCACCGCTGGCGCCGGGCTGAAGGCCGCCGTGGCTGGCAAGAAGCCGGCCGCCAAGAAGGCTGCTCCGGCCAAGAAGGCCGCCGCCAAGCCCGCAGCCAAGAAGCCGGCCGCGAAGAAGCCCGCCGCCAAGAAATAATTTTTTCACGGCGCAAAAAAGGCAACCCGCGGGTTGCCTTTTTCTTTGGGCATTCGGTCTCCGCGAGCGGCGAATTCGGGCCTGAAATGGCTACCGGCGTTCGCGCAAACGTGCCATCAGGTATCGGGTCGGTACGGCGAGGGTCGTGAATAGCAGAAACGGCCAGAGCAGCAGCAGGTCGACGCGGATATTGCACTCACCCGAACACAGCACGCGGAGATGCATCAGGTATTCGTACGGCGCGTAGAGCATCCAGCCAAGCGCCGCCAGCCAGCTACCCGGCACACGCCTGGCCAACCACAAGCCGAGGAATGCAAGCCCCAAAATGCCGCCTATCACGCTGGCCATGAGCATGTCAGCGTCTTCGTCGCAGCGGCTTAATCGAGTACGTGCGACACCAGGCCATCGGCCAGCTTGGGCTCGAACCAGGTCGATTTGGGGGGCATCACCTCGTTACTGTCGGCCACGGCCATCAACTGGTTCATGCGCGTGGGATGCAGCGCAAAGGCCACCGCCATCTCGCCCGAGTCGACGCGCTTTTCCAGTTCCGCCAGGCCGCGTATGCCGCCGACGAAATCGATGCGCTTGTCGCGGCGCAGGTCAGCGATGCCCAGCAGCGGACCCAGCACATAGTCGGACAGCAACGAGACGTCGAGGCTATCCACCGGGTCTTGCGGTACCCGCTCGAGCTTGATCGTCAGCTTGCGCCAGCGGCCCGCGAGATACATGCCGAATTCGCCGCTGCGGGCCGGATGCACCCGGGTAGCGCTGTCCTCAACGCTGAAATCCTGGCCCAGGCGCTGCAGCAGTTCGGCTTCATCGAGCCCGTGCAGGTCCTTTACCACGCGGTTGTAGTCGAGAATCTTCATCTGGTCCTGCGGGTAGACCACGGCAAGGAAGCTGTCGGCTGACTGCTCGACGCCCGCCTTGTGGCGAGCGGCGGCAACGCGCGAGGCAGCTGCGGAACGATGATGGCCGTCGGCAATGTAGAGCGCCTTCATGTCGTCGAAGCAACGGCTGATGGCAGCGATTTTGGCCGGGTCGCGCAGCACCCAGATCTGGTGGCGTATGCCATCGTCGGCGGTCACATCGGCCTCCGCTTCACCGCTGGCGATGCCGGCGATCAGCTCATCGGCGGTCGCCGACGAAGGGTAGGCCAGCAGCACCGGTCCGGTCTGGGCGTTGAGCGCCTCGATCTGGCGCACGCGGTCGTCTTCCTTGTCCGGCCGCGTGAACTCGTGCTTGCGGATGCGGTTGCTGTCGTAATCGGCCACATTGGCGGCGACCACCAGCCCGGTCTGCACGTGAGCGCCCATGGTCAGGCGATAGGCGTAGTAGCAGGGTTGGTCGTCGCGTACCAGGATGCCGGCATCGAGCATCTTTTTCAGGTTCTCGGCGGCCTTGGCATATACCTCGGGCGAATAGATGTCGACGTTCCGGTCGAGGTCGATTTCCGGCTTGGATATGTGCAGGAAGGACCAGGGCTTGCCGGCGGCACGGTTGCGGGCCTCGTCGCTCGACAGCACGTCATACGGAGGTGCGGCAACTTCGCCGGCGCGGCCGGGGGCGGGGCGCAGGCCGCGGAAGGGACGGATCAGGCTCATGGTTTTCTCGCAATCTCAGGTTTTCGCGCCGCGCAGCGCGGCGGCCGCGTCGCGGATCATGGTTTCCGTGTTTGCCCAGTCGACGCAGGCATCGGTGACCGAACAACCGTATTTCAACTGCGACAGATCGGCCGGGATCGGCTGGTTGCCCGCCTCGATGAAGCTCTCGATCATCAGGCCGACAATCGAGCCGTGGCCGGACTTGCGCTGGGCGACCACCTGGTTGATGCAGTCCTGCATCACCAGCGGCTGCAACTCCGGGTTCTTGTAGCTGTTGGCATGGGAGCAATCGACCACCAGCTTGTTGGCGAGCTTGGCCCTCTTCAGCGCGGCTTCCGCCATGGCGACGCTCACCGTATCGTAGTTGGGCCGGCCGCCGCCGCCGCGCAGCACCAAGTGGCCGTAGCGGTTGCCGTTGGTGCGCACCACACAGGAGCGGCCCTGCATGTTGATGCCGAGGAAGCTGTGCGGACTGGAGGCCGAGATAATGGCATTCACGGCGGCATCGAGCGAGCCGTCGGTGCCGTTCTTGAAGCCGACCGGCGTCGATAATCCGGATGACATCTCGCGGTGGGTCTGCGATTCCGAGGTGCGGGCCCCGATCGCGGTCCACGCGATCAGGTCGCCTAGGTACTGCGGCGCGATCGGGTCGAGCGCCTCCGTGCCGGCCGGCAGGCCCAATTCATTTACGGCCAACAGGAATTCGCGCGCCTTGTGCAGGCCTTCCTCGATGTGGAAGGAATCATCCATGCGCGGATCGTTGATGTAGCCCTTCCAGCCGGTAGAGGTGCGCGGTTTCTCGAAATACACCCGCATCACCAGCAGCAGCGTGTCGGCGACTTCGTCGGCCAGTGCCTTCAGGCGGCGTGCATAGTCGATGCCGGCCACGGGGTCATGGATGGAGCAGGGGCCAACCACGACAAAAATGCGCGGGTCGCTGCCGTCGAGAATCTTCTCCAGGCCGCGGCGTCCGGCCAGCACGGTTTCCGCGGCGGCGTCAGACAAGGGCAGGCGGGTATGGACTTCCTCCGGCGTGGGCAGAAGGTCGAAGGCGTCGATATTGAGGTTTTCGGTTTGCTGCATGTTCAGGCAATCAGTGGGTTGGTGACGGAAAGTTTGGGAAAGCGGCCGAAGTCGCGGTCTGCCGACCAAAGTGTTTGTACCCCGTGCTGCAGGCACAGCGCCGCGATCCGGGCATCATGGACCAGTGCGCCGGCAAGTTGGGCACCATCGATCAGCGCACGCAGCTCGGACCAATGCGAATCGGTTTCGGAAAGCAGGAGCAGCGATGGTGATTCGAGCCAGGCGTCGATCTGGTCGAGGGCACGCTCCCGCGGCGTCGGCGGGGCATAGATGCGCGGATGGGTGACGATGGCAAAAAACTCGTGCAGACAGGGCCACGGGATCGCCCAACTCGTCCTTTCCTCGGCCAGGCCAGCGATGCATTCTGTGGCGCGCTGGTGAAAGGGCGAGTCCTCGCGATGGGCGTAGACCAGCAGGTTGGTATCGACGGCGATCATCCGCCGTGGTCCTCGTACGCCATTTCACGCAATCTGTCCCAGCCGGCGCCCGCCACCTGTGGTTGCAGCCC
Source organism: uncultured beta proteobacterium (assembly GCA_903908065.1). GTDB lineage: Bacteria > Pseudomonadota > Gammaproteobacteria > Burkholderiales > Rhodocyclaceae > Sulfuritalea. Next base: position 123,375 of record CAIVQO010000022.1, read on the forward strand.
CTTGCCCTTGAAGCTGGCGCGGCGCAGCCGGAAGCCTTCGGGGCGGCGCTTTTCGCTGACGACTTTGCGCAAGCCTTCCTCGACCAGTGCGCGCAAGGTGGTGCCCTGCTGCGTTGCGAGCTTGCGTGCCTGGTTCAGGAGCGGAGGAGAAATCTCGATGGTAGTCTTCATATGGGTACCCATATCGTGATAGCCATATCGCAATATTACGGTTCGAGGGGGCCAGCGTCAAGATAGTTGCCGACTGTACCGTGCTGCCAGCGCCGGCGGCCAGGGATGCCATCTTCTGCTTTGCCGAAGCTATGAATTCCATCAGCGCTTCAGCCGCCGGAACAGTTCCTTCACCGCCGCTACACGCTCCGGCAATGCGGGTGTCGCCTTGTGCCAGGTCAGTTTGTCGGGGCCGGCGAGCTTGAAGCTGCGGTCGGACTGGATCAGCAGGATGATGTCGGTCGGGTCGATCGGCGGGTTGGGCACGAACTGCACCTGGATTGCGGCCGGACCTGCGTCGAGCTTGGCCAGGCCAAGCGGCCGGCCTGCCAGGCGCAGGCGGTGGGTTTCCATCAGGGCCAGGGTCTGTACCGGCATTTCGCCGTAGCGGTCGATCAATTCTTCCTGCATCGCGCGCAGGTCATCCTCGTTGTCGCAGTTGGCCAGGCGCTTGTACAGTGTCAGGCGCTCATGCACGTCGGGGCAGTAGTCGTTGGTCAGCAGCGCCGGCACGCGCAGGTTGATTTCCGAGGTGATGGCCAGCGGCTGCGTCAGGTCGGGAATCTTCTCGCCGGCCTTGAGGGCGCGCACTGCGGCATTCAGCATGTTGGTGTACATGGCGAAGCCGACTTCGTGGATCTCGCCGCTTTGCGATTCGCCCAGCACTTCGCCGGCGCCGCGGATTTCGAGGTCGTGCATGGCGAGGAAGAAGCCCGAGCCGAGCTCCTCCATGGCCTGGATCGCTTCGAGCCGGCGCTTGGCCTGCGCCGTCGGCTTGGCGTCCTCGTGGGTCAGCAGGTAGGCATAGGCCTGATGGTGGCTGCGGCCGACGCGACCGCGCAGCTGGTGCAGCTGCGCGAGGCCGAACTTGTCGGCGCGGTTGATGATGATGGTGTTGGCATGCGGGTTGTCGATACCGGTCTCGATGATGGTCGAGCACAGCAGCAGGTTGTGCTTCTGCTGGGTGAATTCGCGCATCACGCGCTCCAGCTCGCGCTCCGGCAGCTGGCCGTGGCCGACCACGATGCGTGCCTCGGGCAGCAGGGCTTCGAGGCGTTCCTTCATGTTGGCGATGGTGTCGACTTCGTTGTGCAGGAAGTACACCTGGCCGCCGCGCTTGAATTCGCGCAGGCAGGCTTCGCGAACCTGGCCATTGGACCACTTGGTGACGAAGGTCTTGATGGCCAGGCGCTTCTGCGGCGGGGTGGCGATCACCGAAAAATCGCGCAGGCCTTCCAGCGACAAGCCCAGGGTGCGCGGGATTGGCGTCGCGGTCAGGGTCAGCACATCCACCGAGGCGCGCAGGGTCTTGAGCGCTTCCTTCTGGCGCACGCCGAAGCGGTGCTCCTCGTCGATGATTACCAGCCCGAGGCGCTCGAACTTGACGTCCGGTTGCAACAGGCGGTGGGTGCCGATCAGGATGTCGATCTTGCCGGCCGCGAGCAGGGCGACAGCCTCGTCCTGTTCCTTGGCCGACTTAAAGCGCGAGATCTCGGCCACCTTCACCGGCCAGTTGGCGAAGCGGTCGGCGAAGTTCTGGTAGTGCTGTTCGGCCAGCAGGGTGGTCGGGCAGAGGATGGCCACCTGCTTGCCGTCGGAGACGGCGACAAAGGCGGCGCGCATGGCGACCTCGGTCTTGCCGAAGCCGACGTCGCCACAGACCAGTCGGTCCATCGGTTTGCCGGATTTCATGTCCTCGACCACCGCGTTGATGGCGGCCTGCTGGTCGGGGGTTTCCTCAAAGCCGAAGCCGTCGGCAAAGGCTTCCAGGTCGTGCTGTTTGAAGTCGAATTTGTGGCCTTCGCGCGCGGCGCGCTGGGCGTAGAGGTGCAGCAGTTCGGCGGCGGTGTCGTGTACTTGTTCGGCGGCCTTCTTCTTGGCCTTTTCCCACTGGCCGGAGCCGAGGGTATGCAGCTGCACGGACTCGGGATCGGCGCCGCTATATCGCGAGATCACCTGCAGTTGCGCCACCGGCACGTAGAGCTTGGCGCCATTGGCATATTCGAGGTGCAGCAGCTCGGTATCACCCTCGCCGAAATTCATGTGTACCAGGCCGAGATAGCGGCCGATGCCGTGCGCTTCGTGCACCACCGGGTCGCCGATCTTCAGTTCCGAGAGGTCGCGCAGCCAGCCTTCGAGGTTGGCGCGGCGGGCGTCGGTCCTCCTGCCGCGCGGACGCGCCGTGGCGGCGTACAGTTCGTTCTCGGTGACGATGGCAATCTCGTCCAGCACCATGCCGCCGGAGAGCGGGCCGACGCCGAGCATGAAGCGCTCATCGGCCGTGAGGAATGTGCTGAAGTCGGCGCAGGGGGCCGGCAGCATGCCGTATTCGGCGAGGTAGTCGGCCAGGGTCTGGCGGCGTCCGGGCGATTCCGCCAGCAACAGTACGCGGCCGGCAAAGCCTCCGAGAAAGCTGCGCAGATTGGCCAGCGGGTCGTCGGCCTTGCGGTCCACCGCCAGCGGTGGCAAGGGGGTTACCGGCTGCGGCGTGTCACCAGCGCCGACTTTTCCCTTGAGCTGAAACTGAGGCAGCGAATTGGCGGCGGTAAAGAACTCCTCGTCGCGCAGGAACAGGTCGCCGGGGGGCAGCACGGGGCGCGAGCGATCGCCGCCCAGCATCTTGTGGCGGCCTTGCGTGTCGGCCCAGAACTCGGCAATTGCCGCGGCGACGTCGCCGTGCAGCGCCAGCACGGCCTCGGGCGGCAGGTAGTCGAACAGCGTGCCGGTGCTCTCGAAGAACAGCGGCAGGTAGTACTCGATGCCGGCGGGCAGGATGCCGTTGGAGACATCCTTATACAAAGCTATGCGCGAGGCGTCGCCCTCGAAGGCTTCGCGGAAGCGCTGGCGGAACACCGTGCGGCCGGCATCGCCGGCAGGGAATTCGCGCGCCGGCAACAGGCGGATCTCGGGCACCGGGTAAAGGCTGCGCTGGCTATCGACGTCGAAGCTGCGGATGGTCTCGATCTCGTCGTCGAACAGTTCAATGCGGTAAGGCAGCTGGGTGCCCATCGGGAACAGGTCGACCAGCCCGCCGCGCACGCTGTATTCGCCGGCAGCCACCACTTGCGTCACGTGCTGGTAGCCAGCGAGCGTGAGTTGCGCGCGCAGCTTGTCGAGCTGCAGGCGCTCGCCCTTCTTCATGAAGAAGGTATGGCCGGCGAGGAAGCCGGGTGGCGCCAGCCGCGTCACGGCAGTCGAGGCGGCGGCAATCAGGACTTCGCATTCGTTGCGCGATACCGCGTGCAGCGTCGCCAGCCGCTCGGACACCAGGTCCTGGTGCGGCGAGAAGCTGTCGTAGGGCAGGGTTTCCCAATCCGGCAGCAGATGCACCCGCAGGCCGGCGTGCAGCCAGGCGATTTCCTCGGCCAGACGCTGCGCCTCCAGCGGACTGGCCGTGACCACCGCCAGCAACTGCCCCGGCTGGGCGAGACGGGACAGCGCCAGCGCATCGGCGGAGGGCGCATAGGCTGGCAGGGCGAGGCGTTGGCCGGGCTTGGGCAGGCCGGGCAGGGACAACAAGGACTTCATCGGACGATCAGGAGCTGGGGCTGCGAATTATACGGACCACGCCGCGTCCCCTAAGAGGACTTCCTTCGGGGCGTCCCCAGCGCCGACTTTGCCGCGCATCGGCTTGGCTTGCGGAACTTCGGCGCGATATAGTTGGCGTTCAATTGATTTCAGGATTTCGTCCATGCTCGCTGTTTTAATATCCCTCGCACTGCTTGCCGGCGCCGTCGGTGCGATCTATGCGCTGCTGCGAAACATGGGCGAAGATGGCATCGAGGTTGCCGCACCGGGCAGCTGCAAGAGCGGCCAGTGCGGCGTACGCAAGGATGGCGCCTGCGGGCGGGAGGAAGTAGGCGTTGAGGGTGAGCTCGCTCTGGACGGTGTCGAGGAGCATAGCGTAACGGATGAGCCTCAGCCGCAACGACGGCTGGGGTGATGTTCTGACGTTTGAAAAGTCGGCGCCGCCGACACGCCGACGATTGCGCCGCTCAGACGATATTCTTTAGCCGCCGGCGTGCAGCCGCACCGGTATGCGCCGCGCGCCAAAGGGCGTGCCGAACTTTGCGTAGCGCCCGGCGATGGCCGTGCCGCAGTGGCGGCAATGTCCGCCGTCGTCCAGCGCATAGGCGAGGATGTTGTACCAGTCGCGCTGGATCACCACCTTGCCGCAGCCGGGGCAGTGCGTGGCATCCCCCGCCTTGTCGTGCACATTGCCGGTGTAGACGTAGCGCAGGCCGGCGTCCATGGCGATGCGCCGGGCGCGCGCCAGCGTGGCGGGCGGCGTGGCGGGAATGTCGCTCATCTTCCAGTCCGGGTGGAAGGCGCTGAAATGGACGGGGACGTCGGGTCCGAGTTCCTTTGCCACCCAGGCGGCGAGTGACTTGAGTTCGGCGTCGGAATCGTTCTTGCCGGGGATCAGCAGGGTGGTCAGTTCGACCCAGCAATCGGTTTCGTGGTGTACCAGGGCGATCAGGTCGAGCACGGCCTGCAACCGCGCGCCGCAGAGCTTGTCGTAGAACTCGTCGCTGAAGGCCTTGAGGTCGATGTTGGCGGCATCCATCTTGGCGTAGAACTCGCGCGCCGGCGCCAGGTGCATGTAGCCGGCGGTGACGGCGACGGTCTTGATGCCCAGCGCATGGCAGGCGTCGGCTGTGTCCATCGCGTATTCGGCAAAGATCACGGGGTCGTTGTAGGTGAAGGCCACGCTCTGCGCGCCGGTCTGCTTCGCGGCGCGGGCGATGGTTTCGGGGGTGGCGTCGTCCATCAGGCGGTCCATGTCGCGCGATTTCGAGATATCCCAGTTCTGGCAGAACTTGCAGGCCAGGTTGCAGCCGGCCGTGCCGAAGGAGAGGATGCTGCTGCCGGGGTAGAAGTTGTTGAGCGGCTTCTTCTCGATCGGATCGATGCAGAAGCCCGAGCTGCGCCCGTAGGTAGTGAGGATCAGCTTGCCGCCCTGCATGGCGCGCACGAAGCAGGCGGCGCGCTGGCCTTCGTGCAGCTTGCACTCGCGCGGGCAGAGGTCGCACTGGATGCGACCGTCGTCCAGCGCATGCCACCAGCGCGCGGGAGTGCCGGTCAATGGGGCGTGGCTTCTTTCCATTTGCGCACCTCGTAGCGTTGAAGCTGGACATCCGGCCCCCAGTAGTCGGCGGGCAACCCGGCCTTTTGTTTGAGGTGGGCCATGAACTGGCGCGGCTCGGGCAGTTGCTCCCAGACCTGCGGGAGGAAAGTGCTGCGACGATTTCCGGCGATGAAGATCACGCCATCCACATGCGGGCGCAACTGGCGAAGGGCATCGGCTTCATCGGAGAAGCGCATGGGCTGTGGCGCCGTCAGCAGCGAAACCTCGACCCGCGTGCGCGGCAGCTCCTCGGCCGTCAGGGGGGCAAAGCGGGGATCGCGGAAGGCGGCGGCGACGGCGTTGGCGCGGACATCCTGGTCGAGCGGCCTGTGTGCCTGGAGTGAGCCGATGCAGCCACGCAGTGCACCGTTCTGCGTCAGCGTGACAAAGGTCGCGCCGGCCTCGGCCAAGGCCGGATGCCCGGGCTCGGGCCACAATGCCTGTTTGAGCTGGCCGGCGATGGCGTTGCGCGCCCGCGCCAGCAGCGCCGGGCCGGGATCGTAGGCCGCCACGGCAGCCGGTTCGTGCAGCGCAAAGCTGGCATAGCCGACCACGCGCGACTTGTCGCCGGCGGTATCGCCCGAATTGCACTGGGCAATGCGCTCGATGCGCAGTCCGCGACGCTGTGCGACGGCGAGCAGGCCGTTGATCGGCAGGGCGCCGCAGGCCTGGTCGAAGCTGGTCAGCTGCTCCAGAGCCAGGATGTGGTTCGCGGTTTCGCCGTCGATTTTCCGCGCCTCGGCATAGGCATGGAAATGCGAGAGGTCTGAGCTGATCACGATCAGGGTTTCCGCCCCGCCCCAGAGACGGTCGATGACCTCGGCAACCTCGCGTGCGCCAGTGCGGCCAACCGCCAACGGCACCAGCGTGAAATCGCCCAGCACCGTTTGCAGGAAGGGCAGCTGCACTTCCAGCGAGTGCTCCTGGGCATGGGCGGCATCGTTGGCGACCACCTGCGGCAGGCCGTCCAGCGAATCCAGCGCGGCGCGGTCGAGCGGAACGCTGCCCAGGGGCGTGGCGAAAGCCTGCACAGTGGGTGCGGCGAGGGCATTCACTGCCACGCGATGGCAGGGCCCCAACAGCACCACGCGACGGATGCGCTCGGCTAGTGGGGCGAGCAGCGCATAGGCCTTGCCGGCGGTACCACCGGAATAGACATAACCGGCGTGCGGCACGATCAGGGCTTTGAGCATGCCTGCGGAAGTCGGCGCTGACGCTGCGGCGACCGACAGGCAACTTGCCAGTTCGTCGCGCAGGACGGCGGGATCGTCGGGATAAAACATACCGGCCACGGCCGGCGGGCGTTGTGCGGTGACGGTGATCATGGTCAGCCCATCAGAAACAGGCCGCCGACCAGCCCGGCGGCAATGGCAAGAAAGCCCGGCAGGGTGAAGCGCGCCAAGGCGGCACCACCAATCACGATCACCAAGCCCGTCTTGAAGGCGAGGTTGGACAGCGTGGCCAGCGTGATCGCGGTGACAGTCTGCGCGGCATCGAGTTTTTCCATGCCGAACATGCGAAGCGAGGATAACGTGATGGCATCGACATCGGTCAGGCCCGAGGCCAGCGCGAGCAGGTAAAGGCCGCGGCTGCCGGCGATGTCCTGCAGCAAGGCCGAGAGCACCAGGACCAGGGCATAGAGCAGCCCGAAGCCGAGCGCGGTCCTGATTTCGGTCGGGTTGCTGACTTGGGGCAGTGGCAGTTCGTCGCCGCCTTCGAGCTGGCGCCAGCCCCACAAGGTGGCGGCCACACCAAGCAACATGCCGCCCCCGAGTACCGCCAACAGGTTGGGCAACAGCGTCGGTGCGACGACGAAGGACACCACCGCAAGGCGCACCAGCACCACGATGTTGGCCAGCAGGATGACGACCATCGCCGTGCGCGCCAGCGCGGCATGGGCCCGCGCATGGCGGGCAAAGATCATGGTCGTCGCGGTCGATGACACCAGGCCGCCGAAGAGCCCGATCAGGGCCGCGCCATGGCGTGCGCCGACCATGCGCAAGGCGGCATAGCCGGCCAGAGATACGCCCGAGATCAGCACCACCATGAGCCAGATGTTGCGCGGGTTGAGGGCGTCGTAGGGGCCGAAGTTGCGATCGGGCAGAATCGGCAGGATGACCAGCGCAAGGACGCCGAACTGCAGGATGGAAAGCAGGTCGAGCGGCGTCAGGCTGCGCGAAATGCCGTGCAGTTCGGCCTTGAAGTAGAGCAGGACGGTGGTGGCCACCGCCAGCATCACGGCGCTGCTGCCATGGCCAAACCAGACCAGGGCGCCCAGGGCATAGCAGACCAGCAGGGCAACCACCGAGGTGGTGCCGGGATCACCCGTATCGAGCGGATCGGAAACATGCGCTGCGATGATCATTGCGGCGATCGCCAGCAGCCCGGCGGCGAGCACCCAGCCGCTGCCCGTGATCTGGGTCAGCATGGCGCACAGGCTGCCGAGCATGCCGACCAGGGCAAAGGTGCGCAGGCCGGCCTTGATGTCCGACTGGCGTTCCCGCTCCAGGCCGATCAACAGCCCGATGCCGATGCTGGTGGCAAAGGCCTGCAAGACTTCGAATCCGTTTTCCGCGGCAAGCATGGCGATTCCGGAAAGTTGCCCCTCAAGCTCATTATAGAATCGGGCCATGAGCTACTACGCCCTGGTTCCCGCCGCCGGTTCGGGCTCCCGCATGGGTGCGCTGTCCGGACGCGCGATGCCCAAGCAGTACCTGCCGCTGGCCGGAAAGCCGCTGATCTGGCATGCCTTGTCCACCCTTTGCGCGACGCCGTCGATCGCTGCCGTGTTTGTCGTTCTGGCGCCGGATGATGTGGCCTGGCCGGAAGAGGCGATGGCTGAGCTGGGCTCGCGTCTGCATGTCATGCGCTGCGGTGGTGAAACGCGTGCCCAGAGCGTGACCAATGGGCTGCGCGGCATGGTTTCCGAGTTGGGCGCCATCGACGACGATTGGGTGCTGGTGCATGACGCGGCGCGTCCCTGCCTTGAGGTCGCGATGATCGAGCGGCTGATCGCCGAAGTTGGCGACGACGATGCTGGCGGCCTGCTGGCGGTGCCGGTGGCGGACACCCTGAAGTCGTGCGACGAACATGGGCGTGTGCGCCAGACCGTGCCGCGTGACGGCCTTTGGCAGGCGCAAACGCCGCAGATGTTCCGCCATCGCCTGCTGCTCGATGCGCTCGATTTTGCACCGCAGGTGACTGACGAAGCGAGCGCCATCGAGTCCCTCGGCCTGATGCCCAAGCTGGTGGCCGCCGACATCAGCAACCTCAAGGTGACCTTTCCGCAGGATTTGAAGCTTGCGGAGTGGATCCTGCGCAGCCGTGAGGCAGCAGGCAAGGAGCCAGGTAATGGATGACGCGGAAAGAAGCGCCGAGCCTAGCCAGGACGAAGTTTCGGCGATGCCCGGCCCGGTATTGCTCGAATTCGGCACCTCCTGGTGCGGACACTGCGCCGCCGCCCAGCCCCTGATCGCGGCTGCGCTTGAAGAATATCCCCAGCTGCGGCGGGTCAAGGTGGAAGACGGCCCCGGGCGCCGCCTCGGTCGGCATTACCGGGTCAAGCTGTGGCCGACCCTGGTATTCCTGCGTGATGGCCAGGAGCAGGCGCGGCTGGTGCGCCCGAGCGATGAGGCGTCGATAACGCAGGCGCTGGCGGCCATCGAGGGATCGACATGAGGAGCCAGGGAGCATGAACACCCCGTTCCGCATCGGCCAGGGCTATGACGTGCATGCCCTGACGCCGGGGCGCAAACTGATTCTCGGCGGCGTCGAGATTCCCTTCGATCGCGGCCTGCTTGGGCATTCCGATGCGGACGCGCTGCTGCACGCGATCACCGACGCCATTCTCGGTGCTGCCGGCATGGGCGACATCGGCGGCATGTTTCCCGATACCAGCCCGCAATGGCAGGGCGCCGACAGCCGCCGCCTGCTGCGTGGCGCGATGGATGCGGTGCGTGCCACGGGCTGGCGGGTGGGCAACGTCGATGCCACGATCATTGCCCAGGCGCCGCGCATCGCACCCCATGTCGCCGCGATGCGCGCGAACATTGCGGCCGACCTTGGCATCGAGCCGTCAGCGGTGAACGTCAAGGGCAAGACCAACGAGCGCCTGGGCTTCGAGGGGCGCAGCGAAGGCATCGCCACCGAGGCGGTAGTGTTGCTGGTCCGCCATGAACCCGCCTGAGAGCGAAGGCACCCATTCGCATCGGGTCTTTTTCGCGCTTTGGCCGGATGCCGAAGCGATGTCGCACCTCGCCGCGCTGGGGCATGCACTGGCATCGCCCGGCAGCCGGCCGATGCGTCCGCACTCCCTGCACCTTACGCTGGCCTTCATTGGCTCGGTGACATCGGATCAGCTGGCGCAATTGCAGCACATTGCCGAAGGCATCCATGCCGACGCCTTTGAGCTGAGGCTCGACCGGCTCGGGTTCTGGCCGCAGCGGGGCATCCTCTGGGCCGGATGCGAACAAACGCCGTCGCCCCTGCGCCGACTTTTCGAGGCCTTGTCGGACGCGCTCACCGCCGCGGATTTCCGCTTCGAGCGCCATGGTGGCAAGGGCCTGCTTCCCCATGTTACGCTGGCGCGGCGCTCGCGTTGCCCGCGGCTGCCGCGCCTGGATACGCCTGTCACCTGGCAGGTCGACGAGTTTGCCCTGGTCGAAAGCCATCTCCATCCAAGCGCCGCCAGCTATCGTACGGTCGCGCGCTTTCCGCTTGCCGGCGCCTAGTCCGCTTGAATTAGAATCGCGTCATTCCTACGGAGCCATAGATCGTGGTCAAGCTGTTCGGTCCCACAAAGTCTTCGCCGCGCCTGGAGCGCCTGCATGGCCTGAGCCTGTTCGTCAATCTGACGGCAGGGGAGTTGCGCATCGTCGACGGGCTGTTGCACGAGCGCAGCTACCTTCCCGGCGAAGTGATCTTCGACGAGGGCGAGGAGGGGCAGGCCATCTACATCATCGCTTCGGGCGAGGTGCTGATCTCGCGCCAGGAGCACTCCGAGCCAAGCGCCAATCACGCCGGCAGCGATCTGCCGCGGCGTCGCCAGGGCGATACCGGGCGCGTCGCCCAGCTCGGTCCCGGTACTTTCTTCGGCGAACTGGCCCTGCTCGACAACTCGCCGCGCTCGGCGCAGGCCCGCGCCGCCAGCGCGTGCCAGCTGATCGTGTTTTTCCGCGACGATTTCGTCGGGCTGCTCGACACCCACGCCCGCATCGCCTCGAAGATTTCGCGGCAACTGGCCTGCCACCTCGGCGCCCGGATGCGCGCCATGGCCCAGGCCATGGGCAATCACCAGCACGCGGTCTGAGCGGTGAGCCAGGCGATCAACGGCGCGCCGGACAGCCACGCCCATCACGGCTCCGGGCCGGTGGTATGGGTGGCGATCATCGCCACGACCTGCCTGCTGCTGCTGGTGTTCCAGAAAGTGCTGTGGCTGGTGGTGCCCTTCCTGCTGGCGCTGATCCTCTACTACTTCCTGTTTCCGCTGGTGCGGCTGCTGGTGTTTCGCGGCATGAGCCGCGACGCGGCGTCGAGCACCGTGATCCTGGCCTTCCTCGCGCTGCTGAGCCTCTCCGTGGTGTCGCTGACCCCGAAGATCGCCAGCCAGGCCACGCATTGGCAAGACACCGTCGATCGCTACGTCCAGGGCGGTACCCAGTTGCTGGATGCCTCGCTGCGCTCCCTCGAACGTCATTGGTCTACGCTGGAGCGGGCGAAGCTGGCGGATACCGTGGCCAAGCGTCTTTCAAATGGCGCCGGCAACATCAGCGACCACCTGGAGCCGGTGGCGCTGGGCATCATGGCCTGGACGCCTTCGCTGCTGCTGGCGCCCTTCCTGGCCTTTTTTTTCCTGCGCGACGGGCGCCGCTTCAAGCGCTTCCTCGGCGCCGCGGTGCCGAACGCCTTCTTCGAAAAGACGCTCTACCTGCTGCATGAAATCGACCGCACGGCACGCGCCTATTTCCAGGGCCTGATCAACCTGACCATCCTCGACACCCTGACCCTGGCGGCCGGCCTGTGGCTGCTTGGCATCCCGGGGCCGCTGATGCTGGGCCTGATCTGCGCGGTGCTGGCCTGGGTGCCCTATGTCGGTTCGATCCTCGGCGGCCTGCTGGTGGTGCTGGTGGCCGCCACCGACTTCCCGGCCGACCCGAGCATGGCTTACTGGGCGATCGCCTTGTTCGTGCTGGTGCGCTTGCTCGACGATTTCCTCTACATGCCGATGACCATCGGCAAGAGCCTGGAACTGCATCCGCTGATCACCGTGCTGATGATCTTCGCCGGCGGCGCCGTGGCGGGGATTTCCGGCCTGATGCTGGTGTTGCCGGTACTCGGCGTGGTGATGGTGATCGGCGAAACCATCGGCATCATCGTTTCCGATCCGCGCCTGATGGCGCGGCATCACCATGCGCGTGAGCTGCGCCAGCGCCAGGCCAGCGCCGACCTCTGAAGCTGCGGATCAGCCCGCGGGCGCGTCTTCCCGGTTGCGCATGAAGTAGGCGAGGTCGTTCAGGGCCTTGTCCAATGACGCTCGCAGGGCGTCGTCGCTGATCACTTCGGCCATCGCCTGGCGCATGCACAACATCCACTGCTCGGCCTCGTTGCTGGCGATCGGGAAAGGCAGGTGGCGCGAGCGCAGGCGCGGATGGCCATACTTCTCGACATACAGTTGCGGGCCGCCGAGCCAGCCGGTCAGGTAGAGGAAGAGCTTCTGTTCGGCACTGGCCAGGTCCGGCTGGTGCAGCTTGCGGATGGCATAGGCCTCGGGCAGGGTGTCCATCAGTTCATAAAAACGTGCGACGAGGCGGCGCACGGCAGCCTCGCCGCCGATGCGTTCGTAGGGTGTGGCCGTAGCATTCATGCGGATTTCGATTCGGAGTTGGAAAGCACCAGGCGGGCGCACAGGCCGCCGCCGGGTCGTGGTAAAAGTTCGAGGCGCCCATTATGCGTGCGCGCGACGCGTTCGACGATGGCGAGGCCGAGCCCGGCCCCCGCGGTGTTGCTGCGGGCCGATTCCAGGCGGGCGAACGGGCGCTTGATTCGTTCGACCTCCCCCGGCGGGATCCCCGGACCCCGATCGCGCACCTCGATGCCGAGTCCGGCGGGCTCGGCCTGCAAGCCCAGCTCGACAGGCTGCCCGGTGCCGGCGTACTTGAGGGCATTGTCGATCAGGTTGCTGACGGCGCGGCGCAGTGCCTGCGGCCGCAACCGGATCGGCTTCGCAAAAGTCGGCGCCGGTGACACGGTGTTGTCGCGATCGACATCGACTGCAAAACCACGCCGTCGATATTGAGCGGCCAGTTCGGCCAACAGGGCCGCAACGTCGATTTCCTGCGGCGCCTCGCCCCCCTCGGAACGGGCGAAATCGAGGAATTGGCCGATGGTCTTGTCCATTTCCTCGACGTCGGCCGTCATGCCTTCGCGCAGGAACTCGTCACCCGCCATTTCGATGCCCATGCGCAGGCGCGTCAATGGCGTACGCAAGTCGTGGGAAATGCCGGCCAGGATCAGCGCCCGGTCCTGGTCCATCTGCGCCAGGTCGGCGCTCATCTGGTTGAAGGCGTGGGCCACGGTGGCCAGTTCGGTCGGGCCGCTTTCATCGAGGCGGGTCGGCGTGCCGCCGGCGCCGACTTCCCGCGCCGCCTGCTGCAAGGCCTTGAGCGGCCGTGTGATGCGGAACACGATCAGCCAGGCGCCGCCAAGCGAGAGCAGCAGCGCGGCCACTGCCCAGCCCAGCCAGCCCAGCGGAAACACGCGTTCGATGCGCTCGCGCGGCAGCGCCAGCCAGTAGATGCCGTCTTCGCTGTCGTCGATGCGGAAATTGAGGAACAGGGCGCGTTCGCCCTCGCGCTCCAGCGTCAGTCGCGTGGCCGGCCCGAGCTGCTCGCGCACCAGCTCCTCGACGCGCAGCAGGAAGGCACGGTCGGGCAGGGGTTCGATGCGGTCACCCGGTTCCGCCGGGTAGATGTGGATGCCTTCGCGGTCGGATAACTCGCGCAACAGTTCGCGGCGCGATTCGACACGGGCCGAGACCAGCGCCGCGCGCGTCAGGTTAGCCACGCTGACCAGGGTCTGCGCCAATTGCCGCGCGCGCGGCTCGCGTTCGTAGGCACGAAAGATGGCAAACCACGCAGCGACCGAAATCAGCATCAGCACTGCAAGCAGGAGGAAGGTGCGCCAGAGCAGCGAGCGCGGCAGGAGCCTCATGGCCGGGAACGCTTATTCGTGTTTCTTGCCGTCCGGAACGAACACATAGCCGAAGCCCCAGACGGTCTGGATGTACCGCGGCTTGCCCGGGTCTTCCTCGACCAGCTTGCGCAGGCGCGAGATCTGCACGTCGATGGCGCGGTCGAAGACCTCGTATTCGCGGCCGCGCGCCAGTTCCATCAGCTTGTCGCGGCTCATCGGCTGGCGCGGATGTTCCAGCAGCACGCGCAGCAGGCCGAATTCGCCCGAGGTCAGCAGCGTGGTTTCCCCCTCGCGTTCCAGTTCTCGCGTGCCGAGGTTGATCGCCACCTTGCCGAAGCGCACGACTTCCTCGGTGATCGCCGGCGCGCCCGGAGGCGGCGGCGCGGTACGGCGGCGCAGCACGGCACCGATGCGCGCCACCAGCTCGCGCGGGTTGAAGGGCTTGGGCAGGTAGTCGTCGGCGCCGATTTCAAGGCCGACGATGCGATCGACCTCATCGCCCTTGGCGGTCAGCATGATGATGCTCACCGTGTTGGCGGCGCCTCGCAGGCGACGGCAGATCGCCAGGCCATCTTCGCCCGGCAGCATCAGGTCGAGCACGATCAGGTCGTAAAGCTCGCGCTCGAGCGCACGGTCCATGGATGGCGCATCGGGCACGGCCTTGACCGTGAAGCCCTGGTCGGAAAGGTAGCGTTCGAGCAGCTGGCGCAGCCGCAGGTCGTCGTCGACGACAAGGATCTTGGATCGGGTCTCGTTCATGGAGGCCAATCCTAGCGGGATCGATGCCGTCCTGCCAGCACCTTTAACAAAGGCTTACAAAGCCGGGGCTGTCGCAACAATTGGCTTACACGGCGGTATGAAACTGCAAGCGTGCCGAAATAGCGGCCGCGGCCAGGAGATCATCATGAAAGCCTTGTTTCTCAGCATTGCCCTCGGACTCGGTCTGGCGCTCTGGGGCGCCGATCCGCAGGCTGGCATCGATCACCTGATGGCGGCGAGCCACATGGCCGGCGAGCAGATTTACAGTATGCTTCGCTGAGCGGATTGAAAGGAATGGTCGTGAACGCGGGACGCAGGATGAAATGGATGATGCTGGCAACGGCCATGCTGCTGGCGGTCGAAGTTTCCGCGCAGGGCATGCCGGGTCCGCGGCGCGAACGTGGCGACGGGCCGCCGCCGCAGCGCATGATGCCGGAGGCGCGCCCCACCCAGTTCAATGCCGAAGGCGACGCGGCACAGCGGCAGCGCATGACCCCGGAAGAGCGCAGGCAACTGCGGCGCGACGTGCACGATGCCGGGCGCGACCTGTATCCGGAACGGATGCGCGAACGGCGTCGCGAGATGCGGCGCGGCGAATGAAAGGCATGTCTCCGGCTCGGGCCGGAGACGGTATCCCTTGTGGACGGCTAGCGACACGGTGACATAAAACAAAAAGCCCCGCATTGCGGGGCTTTTTGTTCGCGTTGCGAGGGAGTTACACCGTGACCGTATCCGCGATTTCCTTGAAATCGTTGATCTGGTCGAAGTTCATGTAGCGATACACGTCGGCCGCTTTGGATTCCAGCGTCTTGACCTGCTCCATGTACTCGGCCACGGTCGGGATCTTGCCCATCAGCGCGCAGACCGCCGCCAGTTCGGCGGACGACAGATACACGCGGGTGTCGATGCCGAGGCGGTTGGGGAAGTTGCGCGTCGAGGTCGAAACCGCCGTGCTGCCCTTGCGGATTTGCGCCTGGTTGCCCATGCACAGCGAGCAGCCGGGCATTTCCATGCGCGCGCCGGACTTGCCGAGCACCGAGTAGTAGCCTTCCTCGTTGAGGATCATGGCGTCCATCTTGGTCGGCGGCGCGATCCACAGGCGGGTCGGGATGTCGCTCTTGCCATCGAGCACCTTGCCGGCAGCGCGGAAGTGGCCGATGTTGGTCATGCACGAGCCGATGAAGACCTCGTCGATCTTGTCGCCGGCGACGTCGGACAGCAGCTTGACGTCATCCGGATCGTTCGGGCAAGCCATCAGCGGCTCCTTGACGTCGGCCAGGTCGATCTCGATCACGGCGGCGTATTCGGCATCGGCGTCCGGCTGCAGCAGGGTGCCCTTGGCGATCCATTCTTCCATGGCCTTGATGCGGCGGCCCAGGGTGCGCTTGTCTTCGTAACCTTCGGCGATCATCCACTTCATCAGGGTGATGTTGGAGCGCAGGTACTCGACGATCGGCTCCTTGTTCAGGCGCACCGAGCAGGCGGCGGCGGAGCGTTCGGCAGCGGCGTCCGACAGTTCGAAGGCCTGTTCCACCTTGAGGTCCGGCAGGCCTTCGATTTCAAGGATGCGGCCGGAGAAGACGTTCTTCTTGCCCTTCTTCTCGACGGTCAACAGGCCCGCCTTGATCGCGTAGTAGGGGATGGCGTTGACCAGGTCGCGCAGGGTGATGCCAGGCTGCAGCTTGCCCTTGAAGCGCACCAGCACGGATTCCGGCATGTCCAGCGGCATGACGCCGGTGGCGGCGGCAAAGGCGACCAGGCCCGAGCCGGCGGGGAAGGATATGCCGATCGGGAAGCGGGTGTGGCTGTCGCCGCCGGTGCCCACCGTGTCGGGCAGCAGGAAGCGGTTGAGCCAGGAGTGGATCACGCCGTCGCCTGGGCGCAGCGAAATGCCGCCGCGCGCGGTGATGAAGGAGGGCAGGGTGCGATGGGTCTTGACGTCCACCAGCTTCGGATAGGCGGCGGTGTGGCAGAAGGACTGCATCACCAGGTCGGCGGAAAAGCCGAGGCAGGCGAGGTCTTTCAGTTCGTCGCGGGTCATCGGGCCGGTGGTGTCCTGGCTGCCGACGGAAGTCATGCGCGGCTCGCAGTAGGTGCCCGGGCGGATGCCCTTGCCTTCGGGCATGCCGCAGGCGCGTCCAACCATCTTCTGCGCCAGCGAGAAACCCTTGCCGGAATCCTTGGGCGCGACGGGCAGGCGGAACAGCGTGGAAGCCGCCAGGCCGAGCGTTTCCCGGGCCTTGGCGGTGAGCGCCCGGCCGATGATCAGGTTGATGCGGCCACCAGCGCGCACTTCGTCGAGCAGGACTTCCGACTTGTAGTCGAAGGTCGAAACCACGGCGCCGTTCTTCTCAACCTTTTTATCATAGGGGAAGATGTCGACCACGTCACCCATGTTCATCTGGCCGACGTCGCACTCGATGGGGAAGGCGCCGGCGTCTTCCTGGGTGTTGAAGAAGATCGGGGCGATCTTGCCGCCGAGGCAGAAGCCGCCGTAGCGCTTGTTGGGGACGAAGGGGATGTCGTCGCCGGTCCACCAGATCACCGAGTTGGTGGCCGACTTGCGGCTGGAGCCGGTACCGACCACGTCGCCGACGTAGGCGACCGGGTGGCCTTTTTTCTTGAGCTCTTCGATCAGGGTGATCGGGCCGCGCTCGCCGGGCTTCTCGGGGGTGATGCCGTCGCGCGGATTCTTCAGCATGGCCAGGCCGTGCAGCGGGATGTCGGGGCGGCTCCAGGCGTCGGGGGCGGGGGAAAGATCATCGGTATTGGTTTCGCCGGTGACCTTGAACACGGTGACGGAGATCTTCTTCGGCACTTCGGGGCGCGAGGTGAACCACTCGGCGTCGGCCCAGGACTGCATCACGGCCTTGGCGTTGGCGCTGCCGGCCTTGGCCTTCTCGGCCACGTCGTTGAAATAGTCGAACATCAGCAGTGTGCCCTTGAGGGCCTTGGCTGCCGCGGCGCCACAGACGGCGTCGTCGAGCAGGTCGATCAGCGGCTTGACGTTGTAGCCGCCGACCATGGTGCCGAGCAGTTCGGTCGCCTTTTCGCGGCTGATCAGCGGGCACGCCGTCTGGCCAGCGCCGACTTTTGCCAGGAACTCGGCCTTGACCTTGGCGGCGTCATCGACGCCGGCCGGTACGCGGTGCGTGATCAGCTCGACCAGCGTGGCTTCCTCGCCCTTGGGCGGGTTTTTCAGCAGTTCCACCAGGTCCGTGGTTTGCTGCTTGCTCAGGGGCAGGGGCGGGATGCCGAGGGCGGCGCGTTCGGCGACGTGTTGGCGATAGGCTTCAAGCATGGTGAGGTCCTCTCGTTGGAATCGGGTTTGACAGTAGTCGGGGCTACTGGTTTCTTGCAGCCCCGAAATTGAAAAAGCGGTTGCGCGCTTCGCCGGGCAGGGGAGCGCCGGTGGCATGGGCGCGGCGCAGCAATTCCCAGTAGTAGCGATACGACGCCCGGTCGTGCAGCTTGCCTTCCCAGGCAATCGGGCCCCAGTGCGCGTTCTGCGCCGCGAGCAGGATGCCGGTGGCCTCGGTAACCTCGGCAAAATCGGGCCGCATGGCTTCGACGATGGGCTGGATCTGGCGCGGGTGGATGCTCCACATGCGCAGGAAACCGAACTCGCTGCGGGCGCGACGGGCATCATCGCGCACGACGTCGGGATCGTTCAGTTCGGTAGTGACGTTGTGTGCCGGCACTACGCCGTTGCCGAGCGCCGCGGCAGCGATTTCGCACTTGGCGCGCACCACCAGGGGGTGCGAAAACTGGCCCGGCGAGCGCATCGCGCTGCCGGGGATGGCGCCATGGTGGGCGCTGACGAAATCCATCAGGCCGAAATCGATGGATTCGACATGGGGCAGGGCGGCGATCTTCCAGGCTTCGTGCAGCGCACCGGGCGTCTCGATCAGCACGTGCACGGGAATTTCACGCTCGATGCCGTGGCGCTTGCGGGTTTCGTCAAGCGCCACGATCTGGGTCAGCGCATCGTCTGCGCAGGCCACTTTCGGCAGCACGATGTAGGCAAGCCGTGTTCCGGCACCGCCAATAATGATTTCGAGGTCGGCACGCCAGTGGGCATGCGTGACGTCATGGATGCGGGCGCCGAAGCGCTGGTAACCATTGGCCGGATCGCACACCAGGGTGGCGATCATCGCCGCATGTTCGGCCTCGCGCCCGGCGGGCGCTCCGTCTTCGCAATCTCCGGTGATGTCGAACACCGAGCGCTCGTCAATCGCCAGTTCGGCCTGCAACTGCAGGGCCTTGCGCAGGGTCTTTTCCGATCCCGCGTAGTGTTCGCAGGCCGGAAGCGCGGGGAAAGGCCTTTCCCCGCGATACAGGACGTCGGCGGGATGCAACGCCGTACTCACCGCGGATGGCCCCCGGTGCAAGCGTTCATCCCGCCGTATCCCATCAGCCGAGCAGGCTGGCGACGCCGGCTTGCTCTTCCTGCAGCTCGGCCAGGGTCTTGTCCATCATCGTGCGCGAATACTCGTCGATGGCCAGGCCTTCGATGCGCTTGTACTCGCCGTTTTCGCAGGTGACGGGAACACCGTAGATGATGTCCTTGGGAATGCCATAGGAACCATCCGAAGGAACGCCCATGGTGACCCACTTGCCGTTGGTGCCCAGCGCCCAGTCGCGCATGTGGTCGATGGCGGCGTTGGCGGCCGAGGCGGCGGACGAAGCGCCGCGGGCAGCGATGATCGCCGCACCGCGCTTGCCGACGGTGGGGATGTACTCGTTTTTGTACCAGGCGTCGTCATTGACGGCGGCCGGGGCGGCCTGGCCAGCGACGGTGCAGAAGCGCAGGTCGGGGTACATGGTGGGCGAGTGGTTGCCCCAGACGATCATCTTCTCGATGTCATTGACCGACTTGCCGGTGCGCGTCGCCAGTTGCGAGACGGCGCGGTTGTGGTCCAGGCGCAGCATGGCGGTGAAGTTCTTGGCCGGCAGGTTCTTGGCCGACTTCATGGCGATGTAGGCATTGGTGTTGGCCGGGTTGCCGACCACCAGAACCTTGACATTGCGGGATGCCACGTCGTTCAGGGCGCTGCCCTGCTCGATGAAGATCTTGGCGTTGTCCATCAGCAGGTCCTTGCGCTCCATGCCGGGGCCGCGCGGCTTGGCGCCGATCAGCAGGGCGTAGTCGGCATCCTTGAAGGCGACGCGGGCGTCGCCCGTGCCGACGACGCCGGCCAGCAGCGGGAAGGCGCAATCGTCGAGTTCCATCATCACGCCCTTGAGCGCGGCCTGGGGCTTCTCGGAGGGATGCTCGAGCAGTTGCAGGATCACGGGTTGATCCTTGCCCAGCATGTCGCCGGCAGCAATGCGGAAGATTGCGGCATAACCGATCTGGCCGGCGGCGCCGGTCACTGCGACACGAACGGGGGCTTTTGCCATTTTGTAGAACTCCTGTATCAGGTTGAGTCGATTGGTCGAGAGTGCGTCGGGTGATGCGGGTTGGATTGCGGACGGCGATGATACGTCAGGCAGTGGGTTGGATGTTAAATCCTATGCTGCGCTGTGTCAATATCTAATTGTTGTCTTATATAAGACATAAGACGAGGGGTGGACACGCAATAAAAAAAATGCTCAAATGCGAATCATGCCTGAATCCAGCGTCTCGCCATCGCCGACTTTCAGCCCTCTTTATCGCCAGATCAAGAGCCTGCTGATGCAACGTCTCGAATCCGGCGAATGGCGACCTGGCGAAGCCATTCCGAGTGAATCGGAACTTGCCATACGCTTCAGCGTCAGCCAGGGGACGGTGCGCAAGGCGATCGACGAGCTGGCCGCCGAAAACCTGCTGTTGCGTCGCCAGGGAAAGGGGACTTTCGTTGCATCGCACGATGACCCCCGGGCCTTCTTCCGTTTCCTGCGCCTGGTACCGCTCTCCGGCGGCATCGAGCAGGCGCAGAGCGTGCCGCTGGAATGCTGGCGGGCCAAGGCCGGGCCCGAGGTGGCGCGCATGCTTGAGCTCAATATCGGCGACCCGATCAACATCGTGCGCCGTCTGCTTCAGTTCGCCGGTAAGCCCGTGGTAGTCGACGAGATTTACCTTCCCGGCAGCATTTTCGGCACGCTGACGCTGGAAATGCTGCGCGATTTCGAAGGTTCCCTTTACAGCTTCTTCGAAACCAAGTTCGGTGTCCGCATGATCCGGGCGGAAGAGCGGCTGCGGGCTGTTCCGGCTGACCGCGCCAGCGCAGAGCTGCTAAAGGTTGCCGAAGGCAGCCCGCTGCTGTCGGTGGAGCGGGTCAGTTTTTCCTACGCCGACAAGCCGGTCGAGTGGCGTCGCGGACTGTATCAAACCAGCGAACACTGCTACTTCAACGAGCTTGGCTGAATCGCCATAAGATTTGTTTAACTTCAACGTGTTTTGATTTATAGTGCGCCGCGTCAAAATAGGAGAACGCTTGATATGCCGGAGATGACAAAGCAGCGTCCAAAACATTTGGCGCTTAACGAAATACGATTGCCCCTCGCGGGCTTCGCCTCGATCCTGCATCGCATCAGCGGCGCCGGTCTGTTCCTGCTCCTGCCGCTGCTGATTTGGCTCTTGCAACTCTCTCTGGGTTCCACCCAGGGCAGCGCCGAAACCTTTGCCGCGATCACCGGCAACTGGCTGGTGAAACTGATCCTGCTGGGCCTGATGTGGGCCTTCTTCCATCACTTCTGCATGGGCATCCGCATCCTGCTGATCGACATCCACGTCGGCGTCGAAAAGCAGCAGGCGCACAGCTCGGCGGTGGCGGTGATGGTGGTCAGCCTGGCGCTGACTGCGATCTTCGGCCTCAAACTCCTGGGAGCCTACTGAAATGCAAAGACTCGTCGTCGGGGCCGGTTACGGCCTCAAGGATTGGCTGGCGCAGCGCATCACTGGCGTCGTCATGGCGGTATTCACGCTGATCATGTTTGCCGCCGCTCTGGGCGGTGCCATGTCCTCGCGCGAAGCCTGGCAGGCCTTCATGGCCAACGGCTTCATCCGCTTCCTCAGCTTCCTGTTCATCGTCAGCCTGTGCTACCACGCCTGGGTCGGCGTGCGTGACATCTGGATGGATTACCTCAACTCCGCAGCGCTGCGCCTGTTCCTGCACGTGATGACGCTGCTCGCCCTGGTCGGCTACGCCGGCTGGGCCATACAGATCATCTGGAGGCTGTGATAGTGAATTACACCGTACGCAAATTCGATGCGGTCATCGTCGGTGCCGGCGGCGCCGGCCTGCGCGCCGCGATCCAGTTGTCCGAAGCCGGCTACAAGACTGCGGTGCTGACCAAGGTTTTCCCGACCCGTTCCCATACCGTTGCCGCTCAGGGCGGCGTCGCCGCCAGCCTGGGCAACTCCGAGGAAGACCATTGGCACTGGCACATGTATGACACCGTCAAGGGTTCCGACTGGCTCGGCGACCAGGACGCGATCGAGTTCATGTGCCGCAAGGCCAACGAGTGCGTCGTCGAACTCGAGCACTATGGCATGCCTTTCGACCGCCTCGATAACGGCAAGATCTACCAGCGTCCCTTTGGCGGCCACATGTCGAACTTCGGCGAGAAGCCGGTGCGCCGTTCCTGCGCCGCGGCCGACCGTACCGGCCACGCCATGCTGCACGCGATGTACCAGCGCAACGTCAAGGTGAACACCCAGTTCTTCGTCGAATGGCAGGCGCTGGACCTGGTCCGCGATGCCGACGGCGATGTGCTCGGCGTCACGGCGATGGACATGGAGACGGGCGAGATCGTCGTCTTCCACGCCAAGGCCACCATCTTCGCCACCGGCGGCGCCGGGCGGATTTACTACTCTTCGACCAACGCCTTCATCAACACCGGCGACGGCGTTGGCATGGCGGCACGCGCCGGCATACCGCTGGAGGACATGGAGTTCTGGCAGTTCCACCCGACCGGCGTGGCCGGTGCCGGCGTGTTGATCACCGAAGGCGTGCGTGGCGAAGGCGGCATCCTGCGCAATTCGGCGGGCGAGCGCTTTATGGAGCGTTATGCGCCGAACGCCAAGGACCTCGCCTCGCGCGACGTGGTGTCGCGGGCGATGACCACCGAGATCAACGAAGGTCGCGGCTGCGGTCCGAACAAGGACTTCGTGCTGCTCGACATCACCCACCTGCCGCCCGAGACGATCATGAAGCGCCTGCCGGGCATCCACGAGATCGGCATCCAGTTCGCCGGCGTCGATTGCCTCAAGGAGCCGCTGCCGGTGGTACCGACCTGCCACTACCAGATGGGCGGCATCCCGACCAATTACTCCGGTCAGGTCGTGGTGCCGAAGGGCGGCAACCACAGCGAGCCGGTGCAGGGTTTCTACGCTGCCGGCGAGTGCGCCTGCGCCTCGGTGCATGGCGCCAACCGCCTGGGCACCAACTCGCTGCTCGACCTGCTGGTGTTCGGCAAGTCGGCCGGCGAAACGGCGGTCAATGACCTGCGCAACAACGTCAAGGCGCACAAGCCGCTGGCGACGGATTCGATCGAGCGCACGCTGGCCCGCGTCGATCGCCTCAACAACCAGAAGGACGGCGCCGACGTCCATGAAACCCGTCTCGCCATGCAGCGCACCATGCAAAAGCACGCTGGCGTGTTCCGCTTCAAGGACATGCTGGCCGAGGGCGTCACGCGCATCAACGAGATTGCCGGCCAGGTTGCGCAGACCCAGATCAAGGACAAGTCGAAGGTATTCAACACGGCGCGCATCGAGGCGCTGGAACTCGACAACCTGATCGAGGTTGCCAAGGCCACCATCGTTTCGGCCAACGCCCGCACCGAATCGCGCGGTGCCCACGTGCGCGACGACGCGGTCGATACGCCGGAGACGCCCGACGGACGCGACGACAAGAACTGGCTCAAGCACACCCTCTGGTATCGCGACGGCAATCGCCTCGACTACAAGCCGGTGCAGATGAAGCCGATGACCGTAGACACCATCGAGCTGAAAAAGCGCGCCTACTGACAAGGAATCGACGATGACGAACGCCACCCGTACCGTCCACTTCAAGATCTATCGCTACGATCCGGACAAGGACGCCAAGCCCTACATGCAGGACATTTCGGTCGAACTGGATTCCACCGACCGCAAATTGCTGGACGCCATGGTCAAGCTCAAGGCCAAGGATGACTCGATCGCCTTCCGCCGCTCCTGCCGCGAAGGCGTCTGCGGCTCCGATGCGATGAACATCAACGGCAAGAACGGCCTGGCCTGCCTGACCGCAATGGACAGCTTCCCGGAAGGCAAGCCCGTCGTGCTACGCCCGCTGCCAGGGCTGCCGGTGATCCGCGACCTGATCGTGGACATGACGCAGTTCTTCAAGCAGTACCATTCGATCAAGCCCTACCTGATCAACAACGACCCGCCACCCGAGCGCGAGCGCCTGCAGTCGCCGGAGGACCGCGAGGAGCTCAACGGCCTCTACGAGTGCATTCTTTGCGCCTGCTGCTCGACCTCGTGCCCGTCGTTCTGGTGGAACCCGGACAAGTTCGTCGGCCCGGCCGGCCTGCTGGCTGCCTACCGCTTCATTGCGGACACGCGCGACCAGGCTACCAACGAACGCCTCGACAACCTCGAGGACCCGTACCGCCTGTTCCGCTGCCACACCATCATGAACTGCGTCGATGTCTGCCCGAAGGGGCTGAACCCGACCAAGGCGATTGGAAAAATCAAGGAAATGATGGTCCGGCGGGCCATTTGACGATGGATGAGGTTCGCCAGGCGCGCATCAACCGCCTCAAATGGCATTGCCGGCGCGCCTTGCTGGAACTGGATTTGGTGTTTGATCGCTTCTGGGAGCGTTACGAGGGCAGCCTCGACGAGCAGGGCGAAGCGGCATTGGAAGGTTTGCTGGAACTGGAAGATCATGACCTGTGGGCTCTGGTCAGCGGAAGGGAAACCGCCGCCGACCCAAAACAGGCGGCAATGATTGAGCGGCTGAGGGAGGTTTCTCCCGCAGCCAATTTTTGAGTGGCATCGCAATCACGGACCTTGAAAAGGATCTGAACATGAGCACGAATCGCACTGCAACCCTGACCGTCGACGGCAAGACCGTTGAATTCCCCGTGATGGTCGGAACCCATGGCCAGGACGTTATTGACATCCGTACCCTGGGCGCCAAGACCGGACTGTTCACCTATGACTCTGGCTTTCTGTCGACCGCGAGTTGCCAGTCGAAGGTGACCTTCATCGACGGCGACAAGGGCGAGCTGCTCTATCGCGGCTATCCGATCGAGCAGTTGGCCGAGCAGTGCAACTTCCTCGAAGTCGCCTGGCTGCTGAAGAACGGCGAGCTGCCGAACGCCAAGGAAAAGTCCGAATTCGAGACCACGATCAAGAAGCACACGATGGTGCACGAGCAACTGGTGAAGTTCTACCAGGGTTTCCGCCGCGATGCCCATCCGATGGCGGTGATGGTTGGCGTGGTGGGCGCCTTGTCGGCCTTCTATCACGACGTGACCGACTTCGCCAATCCGGCGGATCGCAGCATTTCCTTCAACCGGCTGATCGCCAAGCTGCCGACCATCGTCGCCATGGCCTACAAGTACAACACCGGCCAGCCCTTCATGTATCCGCGCAACGACCTCGATTACACGGCCAACTTCATGCACATGATGTTCGGCACGCCCTGCGAGGAGTATCGCCCGAACCCGGTGCTGACCCGTGCCCTGGACATCATCTTCACCCTGCACGCGGACCACGAGCAGAACGCCTCGACCTCGACCGTGCGCCTCGCCGGTTCTTCCGGCGCCAACCCCTTCGCCTGCATCTCCGCCGGCATCGCCTGCCTCTGGGGCCCTGCCCATGGCGGCGCCAACGAGGCCTGCCTCGAGATGCTTGAAGAGATCGGCGACGTGTCGCGCGTCGGCGAGTACATCAAGCGCGCCAAGGACAAGAACGACAGCTTCAAGCTGATGGGCTTCGGCCACCGCGTGTACAAGAATTTCGACCCGCGCGCCAAGCTGATGGGCAAGGTCTGCGCCGATGTGCTCGGCGAACTCGGGCTGGAGAACGACCGCCTGTTCAAGCTGGCCAAGGAGCTGGAAAAGATCGCCCTGGAAGACCAGTATTTCGTTGAGAAGAAGCTGTATCCGAACGTCGATTTCTATTCGGGCATCGTGCAGAAGGCGCTCGGCATCCCGACCTCGATGTTCACCTGCATCTTCGCGCTGGCGCGTACCGTCGGCTGGATGACGCAGTGGGAGGAGATGATCACCGATCCGGAATACAAGATCGGCCGTCCGCGCCAGTTGTACACCGGCACGGCCAGGCGCGACGTCAAGGCGCTGGCCCAGCGCTGATCCGTTTTCGGCCAAGACGGGGGGCGGTAGACGCCCCCCGGTTTTTTTCCCCATACATCAGCAGGTGACGCAATGATGAAGCAGATGCTGTCCAACTCGTATCTGTTCGGCACCAATACGCCGTACATCGAGGCGCTTTACGACGCCTACCTCGCCAACCCGGCCTCCGTTGAACCGGTCTGGCGCGATTACTTCGACAAGCTGGGCACGCTGCCCGGCGCCGGCAACTACACCGGGCCGGACGTCGCCCATTATCCGGTGATCACCTCCTTCGCCCAGCGCGCCAAGGACGGCACCCTGCAGGCCGGGCGTGCCACGGCGCAGTCGGACGGCAAGCAGATCTAGGTGCTGCAGCTGATCAACGCCTACCGTTTCCTTGGCAATCG
>CAIVQO010000023.1 GCA_903908065.1 uncultured beta proteobacterium
CTGCTGTTCGACAGGGTCACCAACACCGTGTCCTGCGCCACCGCGCCCAAGGTCGCGGTGTAGGTGATCGACTGCCCTTCCGTGCCGCCGCCCGTCGCCGTCAGGCTCACGCTGGTGGCGTCTTCGTCATCCACCACCGTCGAAGCAGCAGTAGGCTCGGTTCCGACAGAAGGAACGCCTGTCCCTCCGGAGACTATATCGTCCAGCGTTGCCCGATCTCGAGCTCCGAACTGATAGCCTAAAGGATCAATCGCCTCCACAATTCGCAAGAGCTGGACAAATGAATGCCCGTCATCCGTCCTACCGAAAACGACAGGGCGGCCCGCTGAAGTTTCCTCAAGGAGTCGCTCAAGGCTCGAACCTTGGGCTATGGCACGGGATATCTCATCAAAATCGCCAGGCTTACCAGGAAGGAGAACCGCCTCTTTGGCATCAGTCGCGCGTCCTCCAAACACCATTCCATCGAGAGTGACCGCCTCTCTGTCCCTTAAAAAATACGTCGCCCCGGAATTAAAAGACAACTCGACCCTTCCATTGGTAGTCGGGGTCTGAATGATTTCTCCTTCAAAAACCGGGTCACCGACTTTCAGTTGTCGTATTGAGCCATCCTGCCCCTTGGCAAATACCTGCCCTTCAACGGATGCCACCTTTCCTACAATATTCCCGGAGTCGGAACGCCCTGCACCAAATGTCATCCCGTCGAGAGTGACCGATTCTCTATCACGCAGGAAATAGGCTGCTCCGTCTCGAAACGCGAGTTCGACATGCCCCCCCGGCGAAGCTTGAACAACCTCGCCTTCATAAACCGGATCGCCTAAGCGGACCTGCCTTAAGCTGCCATCTTCAGCTTTAGCAAATGCATCCCCTTTTACCGAAGCTACTTTCCCGATCGGGTTACCAGAATCAGCCATGTCTTTGCCCCAAACAAAATGCCGCGACAGTGGCCACTGTATTCCAGTAGGTCAACAATCTCTATTGAACCAAGGTACTAGAACAAAAAGACTGCAACTGGTTGTTTTTATATATTTCCCCCCATAAAACCCCGCAGATCGAGCGGTGGGGTGTTACGCCCTTGGGAAATTAAAGATATCGGAGATTCGCGGATATTCGACCAGGAAAACGCTACCGCCAAATTCAGCGCCAACTAAATGGCTGGACGGCAGATCACCACCGCATGAAATATCAGTTCCATGACCTGAAGGAGCGAGTTTGCCGAACTTGAGCGTCTTTGAATGACAAAAATTCAGTCGATCGCCAATTCCTTGCGGCTACGGAAATGCTCCAACGCCTCGGCATTCGCCAAGGCCTCGACATTCTTTACGGGCTGGCCATGTACCACGTTGCGCACGGCCAATTCGACGATCTTGCCGCTCTTGGTTCGCGGGATGTCAGCCACCTGAAGGATTTTCGCCGGCACATGGCGTGGCGTGGTGTTATCCCGGATGACCTGCTTGATGCGCCGTTCCAGCACCTCATCAAGTTCATGCTCATCGCGCAATTTGACGAAGAGGACAACGCGAACATCGGCTGAACTTCCGGGCGGCCAATCCTGACCGATCACAATGGATTCGACGACCTCAGTCAGCTTTTCTACCTGACGATAAATCTCTGCCGTACCGATTCGCACACCACCCGGATTCAATGTCGCGTCAGAACGGCCATAGATGATGAAGCCACCATGCTCGGTAATTTCCGCAAAGTCTCCATGGCACCAGACGTTGGCAAAGCGATCAAAATAAGCCGCGTGATATTTGGCACCGCCGGCGTCATTCCAGAAGCCGATGGGCATTACCGGGAAGCTTCGCGTACAAACCAGTTCGCCCTTCTGGCGGCGTACCGGCCTACCCTCATCATCCAACACATCAACTGCCATTCCCAGCCCGGCACACTGGATTTCCCCGCGATAAACAGGACTGATCGGATTGCCTCCAACGAAGCAGGAGACAATATCGGTGCCGCCCGAGATTGACGCAAGCTGAATATCGGTTTTGATGTTGGCGTATACATAGTCAAATCCCTCGGGGACCAACGGACTCCCCGTGGAGAACATCGCCCGCAACTCCTTGAGGCGATGGGTTCGACGAGGTTCCAATGAAATCTTGGCGATGGCATCGATGAACTTTGCCGAGGTACCGAAATGCGTCATGCCTTCAGCATCAGCATAGTCGAAGAGGATGGTGCCGCGACCGACAAATGGCGATCCATCGTAGAGCAAGAGTGTGGCACCGGACGCCAAACCGGACACCAGCCAGTTCCACATCATCCAACCGCAAGTCGTGAAGTAGAACAGCCGATCGCCTTGCTTGACGTCACCTTGCAGTTGATGCTCCTTGATGTGCTGCAACAAAGTGCCCCCAGCACAATGCACGATGCACTTCGGGACTCCCGTCGTACCCGACGAATACATGATGTATAGCGGATGATCGAAGGGCAGCCGCTCAAAACGCAGTTTTCGCTCTTCGGCAAACGGCGCCAAAAAGTCCGCCAGCATCACCCCGAGCCGGATTCCTGCAATGCCCTTCGCACCCGACGAATCACCTCCATACGGGACCACCACGACACGCTCCAGGCTTGGCATTCGGTCCGCAATCTCGCCTAGTTTTCCAAGGCAATCGACCAGCTTTCCGTTGTACCAGTAGCCGTCGCAGGCGAACAGAACCTTGGGCTCGATCTGACCGAAGCGGTCGATAACGCCCTGCACGCCAAAATCCGGCGAAGCCGAAGAGAAGATGGCACCTATCGAGGCCGTGGCCAACATGATTACCACCGTGGCCGGAATATTGGGCAGATAGGCGGCAACACGGTCTCCCCTGACCACACCCAAAGCACGCAGGGCCGCCGCCGTCTGAGCCACGGCCTGATGTAATTCAGTGCGACTGATACGTCCCTTGACCTTGTCCTCGCCCCAGAAAACCATTGCTTCCTGATTCCCAGGCCGCCACAACAGGTTCTCAGCGAAGTTCAGGCGCGCTTCAGGAAACCACTTTGCGCCTGGCATCTTGCCGCCGTCGACAAGAACCGTCTGGCCCATGTCACCGATCACTCCGCCGAATTCCCACACTGAAGCCCAGAACTCTTCGGGATGATCGATCGACCAGTCATGCAATTTCGAATAGTCGGCGCTGGCAAGACGGCGATTCCATCGCCTGTCGGCAAACTTGGCAAAGGCCTTCAGGCGGCTCGCGGCTACACGCCGCGCGCTTGGCTTCCATAGGGGTGGGGTTGCTTGAGTCATTGAGAGTTCCTTGCAGGTCAGAGCGTGGCGATTCGCATTGCGTCGGGAAGTGGAATCGACTTTCCGGTTTGCGGATTGATCCAAACGAGTTTTGCGGCGCCCTCGGCGTATAGGCGATCCTCGCCAACAACACGCATTTCATAGTACGTGGGAATGCTGCTGCGGCCTGGATGACCGCAGTACATCCGGCAGTCGATGATCCCAGGGTAGGTGACGGGCACGAGAAAAGTGCAACTCGCGTTGACGATGACCGGCCCCTCCGTCTGGGTCACCGACGTACCAAAACCGAATGTCTCCAGCCATTCGATGCGAGTCTGTTCCATGTAGCGGAAATAGACCGTGTTATTCACGTGCCCCATGGCATCTTGGTCACCCCAGCGAATGGGCATCTGGTTGCTGTAGACAAGCTTTCGGTGGTGTTCCATCAGGCGGTCGCCTCGGATTGAAGGATGGTTCAAGATTATAATCATCCGATCAATTCATTCGATCGAGGTCAGCATGCAGCGCGAGTCCATGGAGTTCGATGTCGTCGTTGTCGGTGGTGGTCCGGCTGGCCTGTCCGCAGCGATCCGGCTCAAGCAAATCAACCCCGAGATCAACGTCTGCCTGATCGAAAAGGGCTCGGAAATCGGGGCACACATCCTGTCCGGTGCCGTCATGGATCCGCGCGCAATTACCGAACTGTTTCCAGACTGGAAGGAACAAGGCGCGCCACTCGAAACGCCGGTTACCCGCGACCGCTTCACCTTCCTGACGCGCCACGGCTTCGTCGATCTGCCGGTATTCGCGCTGCCTGGCTGTTTCAAGAATCACGGCAACTACGTCATCAGCCTCGGGCAGGTTTGCCGCTGGCTTGGCGCACAAGCCGAAGCACTTGGCGTAGAGGTCTACCCCGGATTTGCTGGCGCGGAAGTCCTCTACGATGACAAGGGCGCAGTACGCGGCGTTGCCACTGGCGACATGGGTATCACCCGCGACGGGCAACCCGGTCCGGCCCACCAGCCAGGAATGGAACTGCTTGCGAAATACACCCTGTTTGCCGAAGGCTGTCGTGGCCATCTCGGCAAACAGGTCGAGGCCAAGTTCAATTTGCGTGCAGATTCCGACCCACAGACATACGCCATCGGTATCAAGGAACTCTGGGAGATCGATCCGGAACAGCATGAACGAGGCCTGGTCTGGCATACCTTCGGCTGGCCGATGGCCTCCGACACCTATGGCGGCGGTTTCATCTATCACTTCGGCGACAACCTTGTATCGATCGGCCAGGTCGTTGGCCTGGGCTACAAAAATCCTCATCTCTCGCCATTCGAGGAAATGCAGCGACTGAAAACTCACCCGCAGATTGCCCCGACATTCAAAGGTGGCAAGCGCCTCGCCTACGGCGCGCGCGCCCTTGCGGCAGGTGGTCTGCAATCCCTGCCTAAACTTGATTTCCCCGGGGGGACATTGATCGGGGACGACGCAGGCATGCTGGTTGCATCGCGCATCAAGGGTAGTCACGCGGCAATCAAGAGCGGCATGTTGGCAGCCGAGGCGGCCGCCACCGCCCTGCAGGCCGGCAGGTCCGGGGACACATTGAGCGACTACCCCGAAATGTTCCGTGCCTCCTGGCTATATCAGGAGCTGCATACTGCGCGCAACTTCAAGCCCTGGATGGCGAAAGGTTTGTGGACCGGTTCGATCGGTTTTGGAATCGACCAGGTGGTGCTGCGCGGCAAAGCGCCCTGGACCATGCACAACACGGCGGATCACGAAAAACTGCGTCCGGCGGCTGAATGCGCACCAATCGCGTACGAGAAACCGGACGGAGTGCTGACCTTCGATCGCCTGGCGTCGGTATTTCTCTCCAATACCAACCACGAAGAAGACCAGCCCTGCCATCTGCAGCTGAAGGATGCGGCAGTTCCCATCACCACCAATCTGGCCCTCTACGACGCGCCCGAACAGCGCTATTGCCCGGCCGGCGTCTACGAGATCGTGCGGGACGAATCCGGCAACAATCCGCGTTTGCAGATCAATGCGCAGAACTGCGTGCATTGCAAGACCTGCGATATCAAGGATCCTACGCAGAACATCACCTGGGTCGTGCCCCAGGGCGGCGAAGGCCCGATCTACGCCCAGATGTAAGCGATTCTTCGGCTGGACTCGTCCTGTTTTGTAACACAGGGCGGACGGCAATGCCTGCCCGGGCCAAACCAATGCTTTCCCGGGCTACGTAGGTCCCGCAGTTTCTCGCGCATTTCACGTATAAACAATTCACCGGGAGTTTGGGAACATTGCGAAGCTGACCCGCAATGTAGGTGTTCGTCCATGCGGGCAACCCCATCCAGCAAGGGACACCCGATGAAAATAGAACAACTCAGAATATCCGACCCCGGCTCTCTTGGCGCCAAACTGGACTCGCTGGATACGTTTTCGCCAAACCTGCTGCTGGTATTTGCTGCCCCGCGATATTTCGAAGACGAAAGATTGGCCTCCGAACTCGGACATCGATATCCCGACGCCGTCCGCATTGGCTGCTCCACGGCCGGCGAGGTATCGGAACGGGGCGTTGAAGACAATACGGCGGTAATCACGGCCATCCGCTTTGATCGGGTTGAAATTCGCAACGGATCGACCGACTTGGTCGAGATGTCCGACTCACGTGCGGCAGGCCAACGCCTGGCGGCAGAGATCAAGATGGATGGACTCCGCGCAGTCCTAGTTTTCGGCCAGGGAGTCAACATCAATGGCAGCGCCTTGATCGAAGGCATGATGGACGTTTTGGGAAATACAGTCCCGATAGCCGGCGGCTTAGCCGGGGACAACGGCCTGTTCAAAAAGACGTGGACACTTGGCAAAGCGGCATATCGAATCGTGCCATTGTCGCCGTGGGGCTCGCGGGAGATGGCATCGAGGTGGGTCACGGCTCGTTCGGCGGCTGGCAAGCATTCGGCCCGGCGCGCAAAATCTCCCGTTGTGCCGACAATATTTTGTACGAGTTCGACGGCGAGCCGGCGTTGGACGTTTACAAGCGCTATCTCGGCGAGTACGCAGATCAATTGCCCGCATCCGGGCTGCTCTTTCCCTTCGCCATGCTGGGTGATGATCAGAATGCCCTGGGCCTGATCCGCACCATTCTTGGCATCGACGAAAAGAGCGGCAGCCTCACCCTAGCCGGCGAAATCATCGAAGGTAGCTATCTCAAACTGATGCATGCCTCCACCGATGCCCTGGTCGACGGTGCGGAGAACGCTGCAATAGCGGCGGCAAAGATGTGTCGTCGTCAAGGCCCGACTCTGGCCCTCCTGATTTCCTGCGTTGGACGCAAGCTGGTGATGGGGGATCGCACTGATGAGGAGATCGAGGCCGTGGCCACTGTGCTCGGACCGAATGCCGTGCGAACCGGGTTCTATTCCTACGGAGAGATCAGTCCCTTTGATCAATCGGTATCTTGCAAATTGCATAACCAGACAATGACTGTTACCACACTCGCCGAAATTTGAGTTCCGAATCGGACGAGCGGCCGACACACAATGAACACAATGGACAAAACCCTGCTGAGACAAATGCGGCGGTATGTCGGAATCGAAGACGAGATTCAGCTCGAACAGATGCTCATCGCCGCCGGAAAGTTCGCGCAACGCGATGATGTGCCGAGGGAGTTGGTATCGACGCTTAGCGGCTTGGGCATGCTGCTTGAACGCATTTCAGTGACCTACGAACAACACGACCGCGACCTGGCGTTGCGCTCACGCAGTCTCGAAATCAGCTCGGTCGAATTGACAACGGCCAACAGTCGCCTTCATTCCGAACTCGCGAGCCGCGAAAACGCAATCTCGCGACTGAGAACAACGGCACACGCATTGCAGGAGGAGGCAGGACTTGTCCCTCCCTCCCGCCCTACTGAGAACCTCGAAGATCTGATTGAGATCATCAGCAGTCTGGTTCAGTACCGGCAGGAAAGCATGTTGGCGATTCGCTCTGCCCAGCGAGCGCTTGAAAACCAGAAATTCGCACTCGATCAGCACGCCATCGTCAGCATCACGGACCGAACCGGAACGATTACCTACGCCAATGACAAGTTCTGCGAGATCAGTGGCTATACGCGCGAGGAACTTCAGGGGGCCAACCACCGCATTGTCAATTCGGGACTGCATTCGGCTGAATTTTTCCGCGACATGTGGGATTGCATTGCGGCCGGCAAGGTATGGACGGGAGAGTTGCGCAATCGGGCCAAGGATGGAAAGCTCTACTGGGTCGCCGCCACGATCGTGCCATTCCTTGATGACACTGGCTTGCCGGACCAATATGTCGCAATACGCACCGACATTACGGAACGACACCAAGCCGCGGCTCGCCTCGAGGAACAATTGCACTTTGTCGAGGAGCTTATTGAAGCAATTCCGTTGCCCGTCTACGTAAAGGATGAGAACCGCCACTACCGACTCGTGAATCGAGCCTTCGAGGAGTTTTTTGGAGTTCAGCGAAATGAGTTCCTTGGCAAGACGGCCTTCGATCTGATCGAGCCAGAAGCCGCAAGGGATCATGACCAGCGGGATCGCGATTTGTTGCAAGCGATCTCACGCCAGTTCTATGAGGCTCGCACTCCAAACCGCAACGGCAATGTACGCGAGGGCATTTTTCACAAGGCTACCCTGACGCGTCCGGATGGCTCCATATCCGGCTTGGTTGGCACCATCTCCGACATCACCGAACGCAAAGCCCTGGAACAAACCGCCGTAATGGCCAAGGAAGCAGCCGAAGCCTCGAATCGCGCGAAGAGCGACTTTCTAGCCAATATGAGCCACGAGATCCGTACTCCGATGAACGGAATCCTGGGCATGCTGGATCTTGTGCTGGACAGCAATCTGACCACCGAACAGCGCGAGTTCATCGACATCGCCCGAGGATCGGCGAAGGGTCTCCTGACCATCATCAACGAAATTCTCGACTTTTCGAAGATTGATGCCGGCAAGGTCGGGATAGAAAGCGTGGCTTTTGATCTGCGCGACTTGCTCAACAGCATCGTCAAGCTGATGCAGCCCGTTGCCTCGGACAAGGCCTTGGCACTGCGCGGCGAACTTGCACCCGGACTGCCACGGGACTACCTCGGGGATCCGCTGCGCTTGCGCCAGATCATCCTGAACCTTTTGAGTAACGCCGTGAAGTTTACAGAGCGCGGTGAGGTTGTATTGCGAGCCGAGATTGAAATTGACGCCGACCCAGGGCCTCTACTTCACCTGGCGGTGGCCGATAGCGGAATAGGAATCGCCCCTGAACGTCAAACCCATATTTTCGACGCCTTTGCCCAAGAGGATGCCTCAACAACCCGACGCTATGGAGGTACGGGATTGGGGCTCACCATCTGCAACCGGTTGGTTGAACTGATGGGAGGACGAATTCACGTGGAAAGCACCCTAGGCCAGGGAAGTGTTTTCCATGTCCGTCTGCCCGTGCCGATCGAAATTCCGATTGGTGTATCCAACCCTGACACCTCCTTCCCATTTCCCAAACCGGGATCCTCCGGCGGGCTCGAAGTCCTGGTCGTTGAATACAACCCGACGAATCGCAAAGTGATTGGGGCGCTACTGCTCAAGATGGGACATCAACCAACCTTCGCCGACAATGGTCGCGAGGCGATCGATCTCTGGCGGCAGAAACACTTTGGCCTGATCCTGATGGATATGCAGATGCCGGTGCTCGACGGCTTCGCCGCAACGCGTGAAATTCGATCGATCGAAAGGGAAGATCCGATGAAACCTGCGACACCGATCTATGCGGTAACGGCGTCAGCAATGGCCAGCGACCAGCAGCGCGGGCTTGATGCCGGACTGGACGGCTATCTCACCAAGCCAATCGATCGTCGTGAATTGGAGGAAATTCTCGCCGTGCATACTCCCAAAACGGCCCCAGGACCTGTTCCGGGATCCTCAGGCTTTGACTATGCTGGCGCGCTCAATGCCGCCGATGCTGAAATCGTCACGATTATTGCCGACGAATTCCTGCAGCTTGCTCCAAGCGAACTGGATCAAATGCGGTCCGCTGCGGCATTGGGCGACATCGAACGACTTGGTCGCCTGGGCCACACCTATAAGGGCCTCGCGGCGAACTTTGGCGCCCGTCCACTCCAGGAGGCTGCGGCCCGCTTGCATGAGGCTTGCCAAAAATCGGCCTATCAGCCGGAACTGCTCGATACCGTTGAACGCGAGTTGTTGGCCCTGTGCGCGGCCTTGCGAAAGCACCTGGCGGAAAACCCGGCCTGAGCCGGGTCCGCCTTAGCCGGCTAAAACATCGATTCGTCGAGTTCCAGCGCACTGTTTCCGGCGTCAACAACTACCCGGGCAAGGCCAGGCGCCGCCGCCATGACGTGCTCTGCGTAGAACCGCGCGGTCGCAATCTTGGCAGGATAGAAGGGATCCGCATCGCCTCCGGAAATCTTGGCTTGCGCCACCAGCGACGCGCGCGCCATCATCCAGCCACCAGCGACATTTCCCATTAGTTTCAGGAAGGGTACGGCCCCGGCAGCCACGGCACGCACATCCTTGCCATAGTTCGCCACGATATGGTCGGTAGCCTCGCCCACCGCGTCGATGCCGCGTCCCAGCGCAGCGGCAATCGCGGCAAATGCCACACCGGGCTGCGCCGCCACTTCCTGCTGGGTGACCCGCATCATCGCTATAACGGCCTTGGCCGTCGCGCCGCCTTCGCGCGCGATCTTGCGCCCCATCAGGTCGTTGGCCTGGATGCCGGTGGTCCCTTCGTAGATCGTCGTGATGCGGGCATCGCGCATGTATTGCGCCGCGCCAGTCTCTTCGACGAACCCCATTCCGCCGTGAATTTGAACACCGAGATAGCTCATGGCATTTCCGGTTTCCGTACTCCAGCCCTTCACCACCGGAATCATCAAGTCGACAAAGGCCTGGTTCTGTGCCCGCTGCGCCGCGTCGGGGTGCCGATGCGATGCATCGTGGGCTGCGGCAACCGCATATGCCAAGGCACGCATCGCTTCGACATGGGAACGCATCAGCATCAGCATGCGGCGAATGTCCGGGTGACGGATGATCGCCACCGGCGCCGGCGAACCCTCGATGGCGCGGCCCTGGACTCGGTCGCGAGCATAGGCAACAGCGTGCTGGTAGGCGCGTTCCGTCACCGCGAGACCCTCGAGGCCAACCGCAAAACGGGCCGCATTCATCATCACGAACATGTACTTGAGGCCTTCGTTTTCCTTGCCGACCAGGGTCCCGATCGCGCCACCATTGTCGCCGTGGACCATGACGCAGGTCGGGCTGGCGTGAATGCCTAGTTTGTGTTCGATCGACACGCAGTAGGCGTCATTGCGTTCGCCCAGCGAGCCATCCGCATTTACAAGGAACTTCGGCACGACGAACAGGGAGATGCCCTTCACCCCTTCCGGCGCATCGGGCGTGCGGGCCAGCACCAGATGAATGGTGTTCTCCGCCATGTCGTGGTCGCCATAGGTGATGAATATCTTCTGGCCAAAGATGCGGTAGGTGCCGTCACCCTGCGGGACCGCACGCGAGCGGATGGCGGCAAGGTCGGAACCGGCCTGCGGCTCGGTGATGTTCATCGTGCCAGTCCATTTGCCCGAAATCATGTTGGGCAGATACATCGCCTTCTGCTCGTCGGACCCCGCCAGTTCCAAGGCTTCGATCGCTCCGAGCGTCAGCAAGGGGCAGAGCGAGAAGGACATGTTGGCCGACTTCCACATCTCCTGCACTGCCGCCGAGACCACCTTGGGCAAGCCCTGTCCGCCAAACTCCGGATTGCCGCCGAGTGCATTCCAGCCGTTATCGACAAACTGCGCATAGGCTTCCTTGAAGCCCTTTGGCATGGTCACGGCCTTGTCCGCCCATTTGGCGCCTTCCTGATCGCCACTCCAGTTGAGCGGGTCAAGAACCCCGCCGGTAAACTTGGCAGACTCGTCAAGAATGGCCTCGACCACATCCGTAGTGGCTTCTTCATAGCCGGGCAACGCGGCGACCTTGTCGAGACCGGCCAACTCGGTCAACACGAACATCATGTCCTTCAGCGGGGCAACATAGGAACTCATGGACTACTCCGTGGATTATTTGTGCAAAAGGTAACGCCGGTCATCGAAGGTGCCGACCCAGTGCGGCAAATACACCACCATCAATGTAATCAGCGCGCCGTTGAGCCAGGCCTCGGCAAAACCAAGCAGGAAGTAATAAGGAAGGTAATCGTCAGCCAATACAGAGAACGGATACACGTCGGCCAGCCACATCAGGCCACAGGAAAAGGCTCCCGTGGCCATGACGGTCAGTGCCGCACCGAAGAAGGCGGTGACAAACACATACACGAAAAAGTTGCCGGGCAAGTACCGATCAACCGCCCACCGAACCCGGTCGACCACCAAGGGCGGAAATATTGCCAATACCATGGCATTCAACGCGTAGGCCTGCCAGGCCTCACGCCCGAGCAAACTTCCGTTCAGCGTAACTCCGGCCAGGACCAGCGAGAATCCGATGATTGCCAGTTGCCGCCCGAACATCAGTGTGAACAGGGTAGCGCCCAGCAAGTGGAGGTTGAGGCCCGGCTTCACGCCAGCTTTCATGCTCCACACGAGGACCAACAGCACGACGGTACCGAGCCAGACATTGAACTGGCTCGAATCCGCGAGTCGCCGCCACTCGGCGGTGCGCAGGCACCACAGCCAAACGGCGATCAGCGGTAGCCAAGCCCCGAGCGCCCAGGCTTGCGGAAACAGGGCGTCGGGGAAGTTCATGGCGATCGTGCTTACAGGGCGGCGACCAGTTCCGGCACGGTGGTGAACAAGTCGGCCACCAGACCATAGTCCGCCACCTGGAAGATCGGCGCATCCGGATCCTTGTTGATCGCCACGATCACCTTGGAGTCCTTCATCCCGGCCAGATGCTGGATCGCCCCCGAAATTCCGATGGCGATATAAAGCTGGGGCGCAACGATCTTGCCGGTCTGCCCGACCTGGTAATCGTTGGGCACAAAACCCGCATCGACGGCCGCACGCGAGGCACCCATCGCGGCGCCAAGCTTGTCCGCCAACGGTTCCAGCACCTTGTGGTAATTCTCGCCGCTGCCCATGCCGCGACCACCGGAGACGATGATCTTGGCCGCCCCCAGTTCGGGCCGTGCCGACTTGGTCAATTCGCGGCTGACCAGTTTGGCCTGGCCCAGATCCGAACCCGCCGACAGCGGCTCGACCGCGGCATTGCCGCCGGTTGCCGCCACGGCATCGAAACCGGTGGTGCGAACCGTGATCACCTTGACCGCATCAGCCGATTTCACCGTCGCCATCGCATTGCCGGCATAGATCGGACGCACGAAAGTGTCAGCATCGACAACGCTGATGATTTCGGAAATCTGCGCCACATCAAGCAGCGCGGCGACACGCGGCAGCGTGTTCTTGCCGATGCTGGTCGCCGGGGCCAGGATATGGCTGTAGCCAGCGGCATTGGCAACGATCAGGGCGGCCAGGTTCTCTGCCGTCTGATCACCATAATGCGCCGCGTCCGCAACGCGTACCTTGGCCACACCGGCGACCTTCGCCGCCTGTTCGGCCACTGCTCCGCAGCCGCTACCGGCGACGAGAACATGGATGTCACCACCAATCTTCGCGGCAGCAGCCACGGCGTTGAGCGTTGCCGCCTTCAGGCTGGCATTGTCGTGTTCTGCAATGACGAGGAGGCTCATGCGATCACCTTGGCTTCGTTCTTGAGTTTATCGACCAGGGCGGCGACGTCGGCCACCCTGATGCCGGCGCTGCGCTTGGGCGGTTCGGCGACGCTGACAGTAGAAAGGCGCGGCGCGACATCAACGCCAAGATCCGCCGGCTTCACGACTTCAAGCGGCTTCTTCTTCGCCTTCATGATGTTGGGCAGCGTGGCGTAGCGCGGTTCGTTGAGACGCAGATCGGTGGTGACGATCGCCGGCAGGGTGATCTCCAGGGTCTCCAGGCCACCATCGATTTCGCGGGTCACGGTTGCCTTGCCCTCGCCGATCACGACCTTGGAGGCAAAGGTCGCTTGCGACCAGCCGAGCAGCGCCGCCAACATCTGGCCGGTCTGGTTCGAGTCATCGTCGATCGCCTGCTTGCCGAGAATGATGAGTTGGGGCGCTTCCTTCTTTGCCACCGCCGCCAGCAGCTTGGCCACGGCCAACGGCTGCAGTTCGACATCGCTTTCGACCAGTATCGAACGATCGGCACCAATGGCCATCGCGGTACGCAGCGTCTCCTGGCAGGCGGTGACACCGCAGGAAACGGCTACCACTTCGGTCGCCTTGCCACCTTCCTTGAGCCGCATCGCCTCTTCGACGGCAATCTCGTCGAAGGGGTTCATCGACATCTTCACATTCGCCAGATCGACACCAGTGCCGTCTGCCTTGACGCGAACCTTGACGTTGTAGTCAATCACGCGCTTGACCGGAACGAGGATTTTCAAGCGGGTCTCCTTAGTTTTGTCTGATCGAAAAAAGCATTGTAGCCACTATTTCACGGCCGCCTTCCCATACGCTACAGTATGGATTGTGAGATACTACCGCAGCGCAATACAAAATTCAATACCTAACCGTATGGAAAACAAGGCCGCCAAAACGAATCGCGTCGTACTGGACCGCGATGCCTGGATCAAGGGTGCGATCGCCATCCTGGCCGAGCATGGACCGGAACGCCTGCGGGTCGAAGTCCTGGCCAAACGCCTGGGGGTCACCAAGGGCAGCTTTTACTGGCATTTCAAGGACCGGCACGACCTGCAGGGCGCGGTGCTCGAGTACTGGAAGGAGGGCCGCATCCGCGACATCCGCAAGCAGACGCAGGCCGCGCCGGGGGCCGAGGCTGAAGCCCTGCTCCATACCATCGAGGTGTATTCGTCCGCGCGGAACCGCAAGGGCATTGCCATCGAAGCCGCCGTCCGTGACTGGGCCAGGCGCGACGCGCAGGCGGTGGCGGTAGTCGAAGAAGTCGACGCCGAACGCCTGCGCTGCGCCTTCCGTCTGTTCCTGGCCTGCGGCCTTTCCATCGAAGAGGCCCAGGCGCGCAGCCTGCTGCTGTATGCCTACGTCTTTGGCGTCAGCTTGATGCGGCCCGGAAATTTTGCCGGCGATCTTGCGTCCCTGCGAACCTGGATTGCCGCGCATATCGCCCGTTGAGCCAGCGGCATCAGGTATCCTCCGGCCTCACGTTCCATCGTTACCCATCGATAGCCCATGAAGTCAAACGCCGATCCAGATCAGCTCAGGGAAGTATTTATTGGGCGCCAGCCCATCCTCGATGGCACCCAATCCTTAACGGGATACGAGCTTCAGTTTCATGATACGGCCGTAACGCCGACCGATCTTGCCGCCGCCACAGCCGATATGGTCTGCAAGGCATTTGCCGAACTGGGGCTGGCCGATGCATTTGGGCAGGCGTTGACCTTCATTCGAGTCGATGGCGATTTCCTGGCGGCTGATTTCGTTGAATTCTTGCCAGCCAAAACCGTGGTGCTCGAAGTGGATGCACAAACCTTGCGGGGAGAAGGCAGG
The DNA here is from genome assembly GCA_903908065.1 of uncultured beta proteobacterium. Lineage (GTDB taxonomy): Bacteria > Pseudomonadota > Gammaproteobacteria > Burkholderiales > Rhodocyclaceae > Sulfuritalea. Next base: position 14,762 of record CAIVQO010000023.1, read on the forward strand.
CTGGAGCGCTGCCGCCGACTACGTGAATACGGCTACCGTTTCTGCCTTCTGGGCATGACCGAAATCGGCGAAGGGGTATGGCCGATGGTCGAACTGGCGGAATGGATCAAGGTCGATCTGGCGAAAGTTCCCCCCGCCAGCCTCCAGGCCGTAACCCGCACCATGGCCACGACCCGCCGCCAATTGATCGCCGCCGGAATCGCCACCCAGGCGCAAAAGGAAGTCTGTACGTTGCTGGGCTTCGACCTGTTCCAGGGCTTCTATTTTGCGGAGCCGGTGGTGATCGAAGGCCGCAAGCTGGATGCATCGATCAACGGCCTGCTGCGCATTTCGCGCCTGCTCGCTGATGAGGCCGACCTGGTCAGCCTCGATGCCGCCTTCCGCGCGGAACCTGCACTGGTCATCAACCTTCTGCGGCTGGCCAATTCGGTCGGCAGCGGCATGCGCAGCCGGGTTACCTCGATCCGCAATGCCATCACGGCCGTGGGCACCAAGCAACTGCAGCGCTGGCTGCATCTGCTGATATTCGCCCAAGGCGACAAACTCGATTTCGCACGCAATCCGCTGCTGCAATTGGCAGCTTTGCGCGGACGCTTCATGGAACTTCTTTCCGAACGACTGCAGCCGGACATCAAACGGTTGCGTGAGCCAGCTTTCCTCACCGGTCTGATGTCGGTGGTGCCAGCCGCATTGCATATGTCGATGACCGACATGCTGGCGCACATCGCGCTCGACCAGGAAGTTCGAGTCGCGCTCTCCCATCGCCAGGGAGTCCTCGGCAACATGCTGGCGTTGATGGAATGCTATGACCAGAACGACGTTGCCGGGGTGCAGAATCGCCTTGCACCCTTCGGCGACAAGGCACCCGTGGCAATGATGGGCGAACTCCTTGCGGATTCGGTGCTCTGGGTACAGCAGTTGGGAACCGAAGCGAACTGATCGTCGCTCCGGTTCCCGGGGGTTTTACATCCGTTCGAAGATTCCGGCCGCACCCATGCCGGTGCCGACACACATGGTCACCATGCCGTACTTCAAATTGCGCCGACGCAGGGCATGTACCGTGGTCGCGGCACGGATGGCACCGGTCGCCCCCAGCGGATGGCCCAGAGCAATCGCCCCCCCCATCGGGTTGACCTTCGTGGGATCAAGTCCCAGATCGCCGATCACCGCCAGGGCCTGGGCTGCAAAAGCCTCGTTGAGCTCGATCCAGTCGAGTTGATCCTGCGTGATGCCGGCCGCCTTGCAGGCCACGGGAATCGCTTCCTTGGGTCCGATGCCCATGATCTCGGGCGGGACGCCGCGCACGGCAAAGGAGACGAAGCGCGCCAGCGGCGTCAGGTTGAACTGCTTGAGGATCTCCTCGCTTACAAGGATCAGCGCGCCGGCGCCGTCGGACGTTTGCGAACTGTTGCCTGCGGTCACGGAGCCCTTCGCCGCAAACACCGGCTTCAGCTTACCCAGGGCGGCCAGATTGGAGTCGGCACGCGCGCCCTCGTCACGATCGACGGTGCGTTGTTTGAGGTCGATCTGGCCGGTGCTCAGGTTGGGAACGCGCTCGACGATCTCGACCGGCGTCGTCTCGTCCTTGAACTCGCCCGCCTGTTGCGCGGCAATCGCCTTTTGATGCGAGGCCAGGGCAAACTGGTCCTGCATCTCGCGAGTGACCTTCCACTGGGTCGCAACCTTCTCGGCGGTAAGCCCCATCCCATAGGCCATGCCGACGTTCTCGTCGGCAAACGCACCCATGTTGATCGAGGGATGGAAACCTCCCATCGGCACCATGGACATCGACTCGGCACCGCCGGCAATCATCACATCGGCTTGGCCGACGCGGATGCGGTCGGCGGCCATCGCGATCGCGGTGATGCCGGAAGCGCAGAAACGATTCACGGTCACGCCGCCCACAGTATTCGGCAAACCTGCCAGTAGCACGGCGTTGCGCGCCATGTTGAGGCCGGACTCGCCTTCGGGAAAGGAGCAGCCGACGATAGCATCTTCGATCAAACTGGGATCGAGGCCGGGCACCTGGGCCATCGCCGACTGTATGGCCTTGACCAACAAGTCGTCGGGACGGACATTGCGAAACATGCCACGTGGTGCCTTGCCGATCGGGGTGCGCGTAGCGGCGACGATATAGGCGTCTTGCAGTTGCTTGCTCATAGTGTTCTCCTCGTTTCCGCTCAGTTGCGTACCGGCTTGCCGGTCTGCATCATGCCCATGATGCGTTCCTGGGTCTTGGGATGGTTCAGCAGTTCCATGAAGCCTTTGCGCTCCAGGTCGAGCAGCCATTGCTCGCTGACAAGACTGCCATTGTCGACGTCGCCGCCCGAGACCACGGTGGCGATCATCTGACCAAGTTTGAAGTCGTGGGCCGAAATGAAGCCGCCGTCGCGCATGTTGACCAGTTGCATCATGATCGTGCCGATTGCATAACGTCCGGCCACCGGCACCAGCTTCTGCAGAGGCGGACGGTAGCCCGCGTCGAACATGGCACGCGCCTCGACCTTGGCCACATGCAGCAGCTCGTAGGGATTGAAGACGATTACGTCGTCGGACTTCAGGTAGCCCATTAGCCGTGCCTCCAGCGCCGACTTTGACACGGCAGCCGTCGCAGGATTCATAAAGTTGTTCTTGAGGAACTGCAAGAGGTCGTTGCCGCGTGCCTGTTCGGCCGAACGCACCGCCGCCTCCTTGAGGCCGCCCCCCGCCGGGATCAGGCCGACACCCACTTCAACCAGGCCGATGTAGGACTCGATCAGGGCCACTCGGCGTGCCGCATGCAGCATCAGTTCGCAGCCGCCGCCCAGGGCAAGGCCGGCCACCGCCGCGACTACCGGCACGTTGGCGTACTTCATGGCCTGGAAGGCCTGCTGCAAACGCGCCACCTCCGGCTCGATGGCCTTGACGCCACCGGACATGAAGAGCGGCAGCATGGCTTGCAGGTCGGCGCCGGCAGAGAAGGCACCGCCTTCGGCGGCATCGGCACTCCAGATGACGAGGCCCTTGTAGTTGCGCTCGGCTTCCGCCAGCGCCTTGGCCAAACCGGCAATCACACCCGGACCGATGACGCGCATCTTGGTCTTCAGCGACAGCACCAGCACTTCGTCGTCCTGGTGCCAGATGCGTACCGAATCGTCCTCGAAGAAGGTGGTGCCGGCCGTAGCGCCGTCGGCACCGCCCTCGCCCAGCACCGGTGCGCGGAACGGCTGGCGGCGATATACGGCCAGGTCGGAACGCGGCACATTGGCCTTGCGCGCCGGCGACCATGAACCGTCTGCGGCATGCACCCCGGAACGCCCGTCGAACACCCAGGCCGGCAGCGGCGCTGCACACAGCGCCTTGCCGGCATCGATATCCTCTTTCACCCACTGCGCAACCTGCTGCCAACCAGAGGCCTGCCAGGTCTCGAAGGGTCCGAGCTTCTGGCCAAAGCCCCAGCGCATCGCGAAATCGATGTCACGTGCATTGTCGGCAATGGCCTCCAGATGTACCGCAATGTAATGGAAGGCATCGCGGAAGATGGCCCAAAGGAACTGCGCCTGAGGGTGGGTCGATTCGCGCAGCGCCTTCATGCGCTTGGCCGGGTCCTTTTCCTTGAGGATGCGCCCCACCAGATCATCGGCCTTGCCACCGCCGGCCACATACTGCCCCGTGGCGAAGTCGAGGCGTTGAACCTCCTTGCCCACTTTCTTGTAAAAGCCGGCGCCGGTCTTCTGGCCCAGGGCACCCGCCGTTACCAGCTTGGTGAGAACTTCCGGGGTCTGATACACGGCAGCAAAGGGATCCTCGGGCAGCGTGTCCTGCATGGTCTTGATCACATGCCCCATGGTATCGAGGCCAACCACGTCAGCGGTGCGGAAGGTGGCGGACTTGGCGCGCCCCAGCCGGGATCCGGTCAGGTCATCCACCACGTCGCACGACAGGCCGAACTTTTGCGCCTCGTGCATCGTCGCCATCATGCTGAAAACGCCGACGCGGTTGGCGATGAAGTTGGGGGTGTCCTTGGCACGCACCACGCCCTTGCCCAGGGTTGTGACGAGGAAACCTTCGAGTTGATCGAGGATTCCCGGGTGCGTCGCAGCGGTCGGGATCAGTTCGACCAAATGCATGTAACGCGGCGGATTGAAGAAATGCACGCCACAGAAGCGGGACTTCAACTCGGCTTCAAAGCCCTCGGACAGCGCCGTGATCGAAAGCCCCGAAGTATTGGAGGCGAAGATGGCATTTGGAGCGATGTGGGGCGCGACTTTCTTGTAGAGGTCGTGCTTCCAGTCCATGCGTTCGGCAATCGCCTCGATGACCAGGTCGCAACCCTTGAGCAAATCGAGGTGGTCATCGTAATTCGCGACCTCGATGCAGGCTGCGTCGTCCTTGTTGCCCAGCGGCGCCGGGCTGAGCTTCTTGAGGCCTTCGATGGCCTTCAGCACGACCCTGTTCTTGGGGCCTTCCTTGGCCGGCAGGTCGAACAGCACCACCGGCACTTTGGCATTTACGCAATGGGCGGCAATTTGCGCACCCATGACGCCTGCGCCGAGAACGGCGACTTTCCTGACGATGAAATTGCTCATGCGGATTCCCTTTTAGAAAAGTTCGGCTTCGAGTTCGAGCAGCGACTTCACGCCAGAGCGCGCCTGCCGGATCAACATCGCGGTTTCCGGCAATAGCCGCGCAAAGTAGAAGCGTGCGTTCGCCAGCTTGGCCTTGTAGAAACTGTCGCCGGACTCCTGCTTGGCCAGCGCAATTTTCGCCATGCGAGCGAAGAAATAGGCATAGACCAGATGGCCGACCACGCGCAGGTAAGGCACGGCAGCGGCGCCTACCTCATCCTGGTTCTGGAACGCCTTCATGCCGATTTCCATGGTCAGCTTGCTTACCTTGTCGCCGAGGTCGGCCAGCGGTGTGACGAACTCGTTCAGCCCTTCGTCGGTGCCGTTTTCCTCGACAAAGGCCTGCACCAGGGCACCGAACTTCTTCAGCTTGGCGCCGTTGTCCATCAGGATCTTGCGTCCCAGCAGATCCAGCGATTGCACGGTATTGGTGCCCTCGTAAATCATGTTGATGCGGGCGTCGCGCACGTACTGCTCGACGCCGGTGCCCCGAATGAAGCCGGAACCGCCATGGACCTGCATGGCCTCCGAAACCGCGACCCATCCGTTATCGGTCATGAATGCCTTGACGATGGGCGTCAGCAGCGTCACCAGGTCGGCGGCATCCTTGCGCACTTCTTCATCCGGGTGACTCAGTTCACGGTCGATCATCAGCGCGATGAAGGACGAGAACGCGCGCCCGCCCTCGGCATAGGCCCGGGCGGTCAATAGCATGCGACGCACATCCGGGTGCACGATGATGGGATCGGCCGGCTTGTCGGGCGCCTTGGGGCCGGACAAGCTGCGCATCTGCAGGCGTTCCTTGGCGTAGGCCGCCGCCTGCTGGTAGGCTACCTCGGTCAGTCCCAGGGATTGCATACCGACCCCCAGGCGCGCCGCGTTCATCATCACGAACATGGCATTGAGGCCTTTGTGCGGCTGGCCGATCAGCCAGCCGGTGGCGCCGTCGAGGTTCATCTGGCAGGTGGCGTTGCCGTGGATGCCCATCTTCTCTTCGAGTGCGCCGCAGGTGATGGCATTGCGGACGCCGAGGCTGCCATCGGCATTCGGGATGAACTTCGGCACGATGAAAAGCGATATGCCCTTGGTCCCGCTCGGTGCATCGGGCAGGCGGGCGAGCACCAGATGCACGATGTTCTCGGCCATGTCGTGCTCGCCGGCGGAAATGAAGATCTTGCCGCCCGTGATCTTGCAGGAGCCGTCCGCCTGGGGTTCCGCGCGGGAACGCAAAAGCCCGAGGTCGGTGCCGCAATGCGGCTCGGTCAGGCACATGGTGCCGGTCCATTGCCCGGACACCAGCTTCGGCAGGTACAACGCCTTCTGCTCGGGCGTGCCGTGCTCGTGCAGGCACTCATAGGCACCATGGGACAGCCCCGGATACATGTACCAAGCCTGGTTGGCGGAGTTGAGCATCTCCGACAGCGAGTTGTACACCACGATCGGCAGGCCCTGGCCGCCGTATTCCGGATCGCAGGTCAGGGATGGCCAGCCGCCGTCAACAAACTGCTGGTAGGCCTCCTTGAAACCTTTCGGTGTCGTGACTTCATGCGTCGTCTGGTCAAGTCGACAACCTTCATGGTCGCCGACATGATTCAGGGGGAACAAGACTTCGGCGGTGAACTTGCCGCCTTCATCGAGAATCTGGTTGATGGTGTCCGCATCAACCTCGGCGTGGGCCGGCATGGCCTTGAGTTCGCTGGTCACGTCGAGAAGTTCATGCAGCACGAATTGCATGTCGCGCAGCGGGGCGGCGTAGTGGCCCATGGTGTCCTCCTGTTGTCTTGGGTCCCGGCGGCCGTTTGAACGGCCGTTTCAAACAAACGTTTTAATACTAACGCAATTTGAACCCGTGAAGTAGTCGCACGACTCTAAACTCAGCGCAGGAAGTTGCGGCTGATTTCGCGAAACAGATCGGAATCGGCCTTGCGCAGCCACTCGAACGCCACCATCTCGCGGCTGACGATCACGGCGCCGGCCTGGCGCATCCGTGCCAGCGCCAGCGCCTTGTCCGATTCGCGGCGCGAGCCAACGGCCTCTTCGACGACGAACACCTGGCGCCCGGTTTGGAGAAGTTCGAGCACGGTCTGCATCACGCAAACATGGCTTTCCATGCCGCAGACCACCAACTGCGGATGGCTGCCGGCGGCGGCAAAGCCATGACAACCACCGGCCACCGCTGAAAAATGCAACTTGCCGGCAATGCATTCCGGCGGCAGTTCCGCCGCTACCGCTGGATGGGCTGGTCCCAGGCCCTGCGGATACTGCTCGCAGGCCAACACCGGGATACCCATGCGGCGGGCCACGCGGATCAGCCATACCACCTGGTCGAGCAACGCCTGCCAGCCCGAAATGGCCGGCACCAGGCGGCCCTGAACATCGACCACCAACAAGGCAGATAGCTTGGCATCGATCAGCATGATTCCTCCCAGGCGGCAATGAACTCTTTCCAATGCGGCAATCCGGTGGCCGACAAAGATGATTTCACCAGCGCAAGTTCGGCTTCATGCTCGGCCGTACTCAACAGGCCGCGCATCATCTGAAACCTCAGGAAGACGAGAAAGGTATTCACCACATCGGTCTCGCAATAGTCGCGAATCTCGCCAATGCGCCCTTCCTGCCAGGCCCCCCAGACGGCGGAGCCATCCATGCCCAGCTTTCCCGGCAAGCCCATCAGTCGCGCCAACTGGTCCAGCGGAGCGCTGCCGCGTGGCTGGTACATCGCCAGCAGGTCCATCAGGTCAAGGTGCCGCATGTGGTAACGGCTGATGTAGTTGTTCCATTTGAAATCGCGCGAGTCGCGGTAATCGCCCTCGCCCATGTCCCAGTAGCGCGGCGCGGTCACGCCATGGATCAGGCCGCGATAGTGCAACACCGGCAGATCGAAACCGCCGCCGTTCCAGGATACGAGTTGCGGAGTGAACTTCTCTACCCCGTCAAAGAAACGCTGGATGATCTCGCCCTCGCCCGACTTAGGTTCCGCCAGCGACCAGACGCGGAATCCTTCATCGCTGCGCAGGGCACAGGAAATCACCACCACGCGCTGCAGGTGCAGCGGCAGAAAATCGCTGCCGTTCTTCGCCCGCTGGCGCTGGAAAGCGAACTCGGCCACCTCGGCATCCGCCAGATCGGCCGGTAGTTCATGCAGCGTACGCAGACCGGCAATATCCGGAATGCTCTCGATGTCGAAAACCAGCAAGGGGGTCATGGCAAAATGGCGGCAGTCAGGGAGAGGCCGAAAGTCGGCGCTGGCGATGCGGCGATTCTATAATCCTCCGCCATGCCGGATGCAGAAAAAGACGAGGACAGCCGCCAGGGCGTACAGTCGATCGAAGTCGGCGTGCCCCTGCTTCAGGCGTTGGCCGAACACGGCGCGCCCATGATGCTGCGTGACCTGGCGCTCAAGAGCGGCATGCCGGCTGCCAAGGCCCATCGCTACCTGGTCAGCTTCGTGCGCACCGGCTTGGTGGTGCAGGACGCCCATTCCGGCCGCTACGACCTCGGGCATTTCGCGCTGGAACTCGGCCTCGCCAGCCTCGCCCGCCTCGATGCCGTGCGCGCCGCTACACCGCTGCTGGATGCATTGAATGAAGAACTCGGTGAAACCGTGGCGTTGGCGGTGTGGGGCAACATGGGGCCGACCATTGTGCGCTGGGTCGAATCGCGGCGGCCGATCAACGTAAATTTGCGTACCGGCGCGGTCATGCCGCTCCTGCATTCGGCGATCGGCCTGTGCTTCGTCAGTTTCTCCGACTCACCTCAGGTGGCTGCGCGGGTCGAGGCCGAACTCGCAATCAATGCCACGGCCACGGAAAAGCGCGGCCCGGCGAACCGGGCGGAACTCGACAATGTGATCGCCGAGGCGCGCCAGCATGGCATGTCGCGCGCGGTAGGTTCGGTTCTGCCGGGCGTCAACGCCTTTTGCGCGCCGATCTTCGATCACGAAGGCAAGATGGTGGTGGCGATTACCGCACTGGGACCGGCCAGCCTATTTCCCTCAAGCTGGAGCGGGCCGATTCCCCGCGCCGTTGCTTCGGCCGCGCAATCCCTGTCCCGCCGGCTAGGCTGGGCCGGGAAGCATTCCTGAAAAGGTCCTGGACCGCTTACCGGGCCGTCCGATTTTGACCAGGGTCAACCCGCCCGCAAATAACCGACGATCTATTACTTTCGTTGGATTCACTTTCTCGCTGAAGAGGCGCATGGTTCAGGTATCGGAACGGAGGGAACCGGTTCCGACGGCAAAACTACTGAAACTCGCACCATGCGTAGCCAATTTGCATTGTTGTTCGCGCTGTCCGTCTGTGTCACCCCTGCATTGACCCAGTCTCTCATTCCCGATCTCGACGCCCCCGGCACGCGCGGCGAGATGGCTCGCGCGGAAAAGAAAAAGGCCGAGGCACGCTTCGATGCCATGGACAACAACAAGGACGGGAAACTGTCGCGCGAAGAAGTCGCCGGCAAGTCGGCCTATCTGTCCGACAATTTCGACAAACTGGACAGCGACAAGGACGGCGGCCTGAACTGGGAAGAATTTCTCGGCCATAAACGCTGGCCGAAATAGGTTTGCCTCAATCAGGCGGAATTCAACGCGCGCTGGATGCGTACGTCGGCTTCCTTGGCCAATTCGGTGAGTTGTTGGTCACCCAGAATCCGCATCATTCCCGACGGTGCGACAAACTCCAGCGAGATCTTTCCGGGAGCCAGTTCGCGCACCACGGCATTGCACGGTAGCAGGCCGGCGACATCGGCATTCGCGGTGTAGGCATCGTAGGCCAGATTGGGATTGCAGGCGCCGAGAATTACGGTTGGCACGATGTCCTTGCCGGTCTTCTCCTTGATCTTGGAATGCATGTCGATCCGGGTAAGGATGCCGAAGCCCTCGGCCGCAAGGGCCTTGGTTGCCCGATCGATGGCCATGTCCATGCTTTCAGCGATTTCGCGCTTGAAGTTTATGCCGCTCATATCGATTCCTTTTGACTGAAAAAAATTGAAACGGGACGTTTATCCGGGGGTGGAAGCAGCCAGTGCGCTTCGGAAACTACGGATTGCCCGGAATAGCGCGCCCCATCAAACTTGTCACCAAGGTGGCGCTTGCCTGCTGGAAAAACACCAAGCCACCGTCGAGGAGACAATCATGTTCGAACCGCCGATGGATCGTTGTCCGGTATGTGGGGACTATGTGGTGCTGGTTCAAGCGCAGGCCGAATGCGCCAAACGAAAAAGCTGCGGCGTGGGCACCTCCTGCCCCCTGCGCGGTGCCTTCGTGCAAAACGACTTCTACCGCCCCAAGTCGGCTCCGCCACGCGCGCTTTCGGGCTGAACGGCTCAGCGCTTGGCGAGCGGCACGGTGGTCAAGCCCAGGCTCTTCCAGGCCTGCATACCACCGCGATACCATTTCAGCTTGTGGGCCGGGTAACCCAAGGCCAGCAACTGCTTGATATTCGTCGGCGACTGGCCGCACCACGACCCATTGCAATAGAACACCAGCGTCTTTGCGTTTTCGAAGTTCCACAGCGGGCCGGTTCGGCTGGCGCCGAATTGCAGTGTCAGGGTCTCGGCGATTGAATCGGCATCCGTCTGCGCCGGATGCAGTTTCGTCCACGGAAGATGGATTGCGCCCGGGATCAGGCCGGAACGCTGCAACCATTCGACATCGCGCGAATCGATCACCTGCACACCCGCATCCCGAAACGTGATGCGCCGCAGATACTCCATCAGTTCCAGTTCGCCAATGGTCTCCACCCCGGGTGCCAGTTGCATCGGCTGGATGCAATACGGCGGACAGGGTCGCGACGTCAGCGCAAAGTCGGGGTCGATCTGATTCAGGTTGTCGGCCTCGCGCTCGATGCGCACCAAGCGGCCCTCATGCATCACGTCCAGCCAGGGTTGTTGCGCAGTGATGCCGACCGGCTGATCAGCCCAGGCAAGCTGGGCGGCCAAAAGTACGCAGCAGACAGCCAATAGATACTTGCGACGCACGGAAGCTTCCTCCTGCTGGGCAAAGGCGAAGTGTAGCGCCGTCGCGCCGGCGCCGACTTTTTACTGGGCAGCCGATTGACGCCGCAACGTCTGCACCGCCATACTTTGCGGTCGCCATAGCCCCTGCAAGTGAAACCATGCATCGTTCCCTGCTGACACTGCTGCTGATATCGATGACACTGCTGCTGCCGGCTTGCAGTGCGATCCGGCTCGGCTACGGCAACGCCGACAGCCTCGCGCGCTGGTGGATCGACCAATACCTCGATCTATCCCCGGAACAGGACGCACTGGCGCGCGAACGCCTGCCGCGCCTGATGGTCTGGCATCGCAAAACGCAATTGCCGGACTACGCCGCGGTGCTCGCACAGGCCCGAAGCCTGGCAATCGGCAAGCCAAGCGCGGCAGACGGTCTGGCGCTGACTGACGCGATCATTCGGCGAGTCCGCCGGCTCGCTGATCAGGCCATCCCCGATGCAGCCGATCTGCTGTTGACGCTGACGCCGGCTCAAACCGAGCGCATGGCCGCGCGGATGAGCGACAAGAATATAAGTTTTGCGAAGGAGGCCCGTCTGGCGGAAGGCGAAGCCGGCCAGCGCAAGGCGCGCTTCAAGCGACTGCTGGAGCGTGCCGAATATTGGTATGGTGGGTTCAGCGACGGACAGGAAGCCGCCATTCGCCAACTGATCGACGCTCGCCCCAGCGGTGCTCAGTTCTGGTACGAGGAACGTCTGCGACGCCAGAGCGAACTGCTGGACCTTGCGCGCAAAGTGCAGGCCGAGAAGCCCTCGCGCGAGCGGGTGATCGCCTTGCTGCGCGATTATGCGGACCGGTTCGACATTCCTTCGGAGCCTTCGCGGCGGGCGATGGCACTGGCATTGCGCCAGGAATCCAGCGAACTGGCAGCGGCGATTCAGGCGCTCACCACACCGGCGCAACGAGAACACGCGCGGACCAAGTTCGACGACCTGATCCGGGAGATCGGCGAACTGGCGCAGGAGGCCTGAGCCCCCGGGCTTACTTCTTCGGCGTGATCGTGGCCTCTTCGATCAGCAGCGGGTAGGAGTAGCCCATGCCGAAGTCGCGGTTCAATACCACGACGCCTGAAATGCTGACTTGATCGCCCACGTTCGCCGTCTGCTTGCTGGTGACGACAAGGTTGTTGGTACCCTTCGCCGCATCGCCCGAACCATCCTGCACGTGCACGAAATTGCGGCCCATGATGCCGTTATTGACCTTGACCACCTTGCCCTGGGCACTGATGGTCTTGCCGCCGAGACCGGCCTTGTTCTGGTTCAGGTTGGCAACGGTTTGCATCCCTGCGTCGGCCGCACTAACACTGAACGAGGCCGTTCCAAGCGTGGCGAACAGGGCGGCAAAGAGTATTGAAACGGCTTTCATCGGAAGCTCCAGTAAATGTAGGGTCTGCAGACACATGCCGAACCGGCAGTATACCCGGCAGCGCGAGGACTACCTTGCTGCCTTCAGCGCTCGTCGAACGACAACACCACCTTCTCGGTCAACGGATGGGCCTGGCAGGCCAGCACGAAACCGTTGGCCACTTCGGCCTTGTCCAGCGCGAAGTTTCGCTCCATGCGCACCTCGCCTTCCATCACCTTGCAGCGACAGGTTCCGCACACGCCGGAAGTGCAGGAGAAGGGCACTTCCAGCCCGGCCGCCGAGGCGGCGTCGAGAATGCTGGGCTGGTCCTTGCTGAAATCGATTTCGCGGCGCAGGCCGTCGCGCACGATCACCACCTTGGCCCTCTCGGCATCGCCCGGCTGGGCTTCGTGCACCACGGCCCCGACCGGGGTCGCCGCTCCCGGCGCCACGCCAAAGCGCTCGATGTGGATGCGCTCCGGGGGCACGCCGGCGGCAAGCAGCGCGGCCTCGGCTTCGTCGTTCATCTGGAAGGGGCCGCAGACATAGACGTGGTCAAGAGTCGGCGCCGGCACCACGGTGGCAAGGAACTCGCCGATCTTGTCGCGGTTCATCAGGCCGGAATTGATCGGCGCGTCGGTCGGCTCGTCGGAGAACACGTGTTGCAAGGACAGCCGGGTCATGTAGCGGTTCTTGAGATCTTCCAGCTCTTCCTTGAACATGGTCGAACGCAGCATGCGGTTGCCGTAGATCAGGGTGAAATGGCTCTTCGGCTCACGCGACAGCACCGTCTTCATGATCGAGAGTATCGGCGTAATGCCGCTGCCGCCGGCGATACCAACATGGTGACGGCGCGATTCCGGCTCGATCGGCACGAAGAATCTGCCTTGCGGCGCCATGACGCTGATGCGGTCGCCCGGCCTGACGCTCTCATTGATCCAGTTGGAGAACACGCCGCCCTTGACGCGGCGCACTCCCACGCGCAGCTCGCCATCATCGACGCCGGCGCAGATCGAGTAGGAGCGGCGCAGGTCCTGGCCATCAATGCGGGCGCGCAAGGTCAAATACTGGCCCTGGGTGAAGCCGAAGGCCTCACGCAGTTCAGGCGGCACCTCGAAGCTGAGGATGCTGGCCTCGGCGGTGTCGGGCTCGATGGATTTGACCCGCAGGTCGTGGAAGAGCGCGCTCATATGGGCTTGAAATGTTCGAAGGGTTCGCGGCAATCGAGGCAGCGGTGCAGGGACTTGCAGGCGGTCGAGCCGAAGGCGGAAAGTTGTTCGGTGCGCGGGCTGTCGCAGCGCGGGCAGGGCACGGCGGCGGTACGGCGGCCGACCAGGCGGATAGGCTGCGCACCTTCGGGCAGCGCCGGGCCGGGCGGCGCAATCCCGTACTCGCGCAGCTTGCGTTTGCCCTCCTCGCTGATCCAGTCGCTGCTCCAGGCCGGCGCACGACGCGTGAGCACGCGCGCCGGGCCGAGACCTGCCGCGACCACCGCGTCAAGCACGTTCTGTTCGATCAGCTCGGTGGCCGGGCAGCCGCTGTAGGTCGGCGTCAGCACGACTTCCAGGCCGTCATCGCGTTCATTGACCTCGCGCACCAGGCCGAGATCGACCACCGACAGGGCCGGGACCTCTGGGTCGAGCACCTCGGCCAGCGCGGTCCAGGCGGCATCGACGCGTGAGGCGGTGGCCACGCTCACCAGGCGCCTCCGGGGTAGGCGCGTTGCAGGTACTGCATCTCGGCCAGCAGATAACCCATGTGCTCGGAATGGCGACCGACCTTGCCCGTGCTGCGAAACTTCGTCGACTCGGGCAGCGCCAGGCCGGCTTCACCCAGCACCTCTCCCATCTCGGCCAGCCAAGGCTCGCGGAGGCTGGACCAGGCCGGGCCGAGGCCGCTGGCCTCGGCGGCCGCATCCACCGTATCGTCCTCGAACAGCTCCGGCAGGTAGGGCGCGATCTGCGCCAGCGCCGCCTCGCAGCGGCGACGCGATTCTTCGGTGCCATCACCCAGGCGCACCGCCCAGTCGGCGGCATGCTGCTGGTGGTAACGCGCTTCCTTGAGAGCCTTGCCGGCGATCGCGGCAAGCTCGGCATCGCGGGAATCGCGCAGACGTTCCCAGATCAGTTTTAGCCAGGTCGAAAGCACCAGATTGCGCAGGATGGTGAAGGCGAAGTCGCCGCGCGGCAGTTCGGCCAGCGTCGGGTTGCGATAGGCGCCCTCGTCACGCAGGAAGGCGAGCTGGTCTTCGTCGAAGCCCTTGCCACTCTTCTGTCCCGCCAGTGTCAGCAACGCACGTGATTGGCCAATCAAGTCCAGCGCCATGTTGGACAGCGCGATGTCTTCCTCGAGGATGGGCCCATGGCCGCACCACTCGCCAAGACGTTGGCCCGAGATCAGGCAAGTGTCGCCCAGGCGCAGCAGGTAGTCGAGTTCGGGCGTCGCCGGAATTTGTATCGATGCTTGCATGGCGCGGCCTTACATCTGATCCACAGAATCCGGCAGCTTGTAGAAGGTCGGGTGGCGATACACCTTGTCCTCCGCCGGATCGAACAGCATGTCCTTGTCGCCCGGATCGCTGGCGACGATCTGGTCCGAGCGCACCACCCAGACGCTGCTGCCTTCCTGACGCCGGGTGTAGACGTCGCGCGCCATCTGCACCGCCATCCTGGCGTCGGCGGCATGCAGGCTGCCGCAATGCTTGTGGTCGAGGCCAGCCTTGGTGCGGACAAAGACCTCCCACAGCGGCCATTCGTTTTCGGTGCTCATGCTGCTTTCTCCTTTCTCGCTTGCTTGCGCGAATGCGCCAGCGCCGCCTCGCGCACCCATTCGCCCTCTTCCCAGGCGGCGACACGCATGGCAAGCCGTTCGCGGTTGCACGGCCCCTCGCCGCCCACCACTCGCCAGAACTCGCTCCAGTCAATGGTGCCGAAATCCCAGTGCTGGGTTGCCTCGTTCCAGCGCAGGTCCGGATCGGGCAGGCTGACGCCGAGCACCTGCGCCTGCTGCACGGTGGCGTCGACGAACTTCTGGCGCAGCGTATCGTTGGAAACGCGCTTGATGCCCCAGCGCATGCCCTGCGCCGAATTCGGGCTCTGGTCATCGGGTGGGCCGAACATCATCAGGCAGGGCCACCACCAGCGATTCACCGCGTCCTGCACCATGGCCTTCTGCGCTTCGGTGCCGTTTTGCATCATCGCCAGCAGGCTGTCGTAACCCTGGCGCTGGTGGAAGCTTTCCTCGCGGCAGATGCGGATCATGGCGCGGGCGTAGGGCGCGTAGGAGCAGCGGCAGATCGGCACCTGGTTCATGATCGCCGCGCCGTCGACCAGCCAGCCGATGGTGCCGACATCGGCCCAGGTCAGCGTCGGGTAGTTGAAGATCGAGCTGTACTTGGCCTTGCCCGAGTGCAGGGAATCCAGCATCTGGTCGCGGCTCTGGCCCAGGGTCTCGGCGGCGGCGTAGAGGTAGAGGCCGTGGCCGCCCTCGTCTTGTACCTTGGCCAGCAGGATCGCCTTGCGTTTGAGCGTCGGCGCGCGGGTGATCCAGTTGCCCTCGGGCAGCATGCCAACGATCTCGGAGTGCGCGTGCTGGCTGATCTGGCGCAGCAGGGTCTTGCGGTAATTGTCCGGCATCCAGTCCTTGGCTTCGATGAAATCACCGGCGTCGATCCGGTTGTCGAAGCGCTGCTGGAGTGCGGCCTCTTCGGCCGTGCGCAGGGCGGGCTGACCGCCCTCCTCGCGCATGGTGTCCATGGCTTGGGTGTACATGCTGCGTCCTTCGGCTCTGCTGTTGCGGGGCGCCGGCGCGCCCTGCCGGGATGCGCCAACGTGATACATTTTGATAATTTTTAACAAATATAGTGTATCACTTACACCGTGTCAATTGAAATCTAAAGCACTGACAAGCGGCCGCCCCTAACCGTCGTGCCGACATTCCCGCCGCACTAAGGATTTGCCGTGATCGTCCGTAAATACAGGTGTGATCCGACAGGAGCCCGCCATCATGATGTTCCGAGTCAACTACAAGGGAATGCAGAAGTTCATCGGCCGACTGGAACTGGCCTATGCCTACCTGGCCGAAAACTGGGGCTCGGCATCCAAGGCTTATGAGATCGGGGTCAAACTGGAACGCGTACTCTGACCGGATGAGGCCGCCAGCCGGGATGCGCGCGATTGGCTCGTCTCCAGGAGCATCGGCAGAGCGGAGACCACTTGCCCACGACGCGCCCACGACGGCGGATTACAGCGACAGCTCCATGCCCTCGCGCGACAGGAGGTAAGTCGTTTCGCCACCGGTCGCCGTGACACCATTCGCCGCCAGCGCGGCCGCGAATGCGGCCTCGAGCGCATCGTCAGTTCGCTCCGGTTCGTGATGGGTGCAGACCAGTGTCTTCACCCCCAGACGACGCCCCCAGCCAATGCTGCCTTCGAGCGTGCCGTGCCCCCAGCCGAGCTTGTTCTTGTATTCGGCCGTAGTGTAGGAACTGTCGGCGATCAGGATGTCGAGGTCGGCCAGCGCCGCGTCGAGATGGGCCTGCTGCTGGTCGATGATTTGCTGAAACTCGCCGTAGCCCTCGTCTTCCGGGGCATAAATGTTGAGCCAGGGCTCGTGGTCGCCGGTAAAAAATACCGACTTCCCGTTGCAGTCGATTCGATAACCGAAATTGACCACCGGGTGATTCAACAACAGCGGAGTTACCTTGGCATCGCCTATCGTCACCGGCTCGCCGACCGTCAGGTTGCGGTAGTCGATATTGGCCTTCATCTCGGCTTCGCGCACCGGAAAAAAGCTGTATTGGAGCTGGACCTCCATGACCTGCTCGATTCCACGTTGCGACACGATGTCGAACGCACCGTGGATGCGGACCTTGTTGCCGGGGATGTACAGCGGGGTGAAGAAGGGCAGTCCCTGAATGTGGTCCCAGTGGCTGTGGGTAACGAATATGTTGGCCGGGGCCGGGGGCGACTTCAATAGTTGCTGGGCCAGAGGAAAAATGCCGGTGCCTGCATCGAGGACGATCAGGTGTCCGTCGTCGCTCCTAACTTCAATGCAGGTGGTATTGCCACCGTAGCGCAAGGTCGGTTGGCCAGGCGACGCGATCGATCCGCGCACGCCCCAGAAGCGGACTTTCATGCCCGCGAACTCATTCGTGCGCCACCTGGGCGAAAACCATCGCCTCGTCGACAATCTTGTCCAGCGCGCCCATACGATCGATTACGGCATCGAGATCATCGCCAAAACGATGCGGTGCAATGGCCGCCTCGCCGGTGCGCCATGGGTTTCCGCTATCACCCACTCCTCGCAGACGCACGATCTGGTCGGCGGTACGCAGGCAGTCTAGGAGTGCCGATTGAACCTGCGGATTGTGGTGGTCACGAATGCAGTCCACCAATTCGACCGGGAAGGTCCAGCGATGGGCGAGCATGGCACCCACCACGCCGTGATCGATGCCTATGATCCGGCTTTCAGCGTCGTGCAAGGGAATGCCTTGCTCGGTCGAGTACCGCATTGCTTCGCTGAATTCCGCCGGCAGGAACTGGGCCAGGACGATCTTGCCAAAATCGTGCAGCAGCCCGGCCACGTAACAATCGCCAGGCTCGAGTTCATCGCGCGCGAAAAGCTGCCCAAGGTGACGGGCGACGCCCGCCACTACCAGCGAATGCAGCAGGTAGCGCTGGACGTCGAATCCGGCCGTCGTGGTGCGAGGCAGGATGCCGACGGCAGCGAATCCCAGCGCCAGGTTCTTGACCGTATTGATGCCGAGATAGACCACGGACTGGCCAACCGAGGTGATCTTGTTGGGCAGGTTGTAGTACGCGGAATTGATGACCTTGAAAATCTTCATGGTCATCACCGGGTCCTTCTCGATCACGCCGACGATTTCCTTCGGCGGGCAATTGATATTGCGCGTCAACTCCAGCACGCGCTGCACGCTGCGCGGAAAGGCCGGCATGCGTTCGACCGCATGGCCCAGTTTGCGCTCCAGTTCGGGAGTCAGTTCGCTCAATTCGTCGACGGCCTCGGAAATGCCGTCGATTATACGGACCGCTCAGGCGGCGGCCGTCACCGTAGTTTCCGCAACCCGCTCGTGGTAACGCGCCCGATACAAAAGGCGGCGGCGCTCCGGCGTCTCGGTGAACCCCGACCGGTCGTGCAGCACGTTGTTGCAGACCAGTCCCATGCCGGGCTCCAGTCGGCCATGCAGGGTCCACGCCGTGGGCGCCGCCAGGATGCGGGCAAGGGCGGCCACTGCTGCGCGGGTAGCCTCATCGTTGCGCCATTCGATGCTGACCGTGCGCGCCGTGTAGCGCATGTGCAGGAAGCCCGCTTGATCCACCGAAAATACGGGGCCTGGCTGGGCCGCACGGGCGACGCCAGTGTCGTCCATGCGCGCCGGGATCACCATGGCATCGTCGCGCGACAGCGCCCGAATGTGGTCGGGGTTTTCGTCGCGCAGCAGGATGTAGGCGAGTTCATGGTCCAGCAACTGGTTTTCGCCGCCGCCGGCCGCGCTCTGTACGCAGTGCAGGATCAGGCCGCGCACCGTGCGTTCCGGCCTGTTGTAGTAGCCGTCGGTATGCCAGCGGATCGGTTTGTCGGTATAGGGAATGAATTCGCGCCGCTCGCTGCGTTCCTCGGCGCCGCGTACCGAGATCGGCGAAATCGCGTCGTCGTCTGTCAGCCAGTGGCTGTCGAGCCGATTGAGCCCAAGCTGACGACCGAGCTGACGGGGGATCTCCTTGTCCGCATCGCCCACGGTGTTGCTGGTGTAGATCGCCATGTTCGCCGTGGCGCAGCGCTCCAGCAGCGTGGCACGCTCGGCCGGGGCAAGGCGACGCGGATCGTCAAGCGCGACGAGGATATCCTCGACGCGGCGCGGCGCAGTGTCGAGCTTGCGTTCCCGCCAGGCGGCATAGGCGGAGCGATCGGCCAGATCGAAGGGATTACTCACCGGAAACGCCGTCCCGTGGGCGCCGACTTTTCACAGTCTCGGGGTGGAACAATCCACCCAGGGTCTTCTGCAGGATCTTGATCGCCTCGGGCGATTCGATTTCCATGACCTGGTCCACGGCCCACAAGCGATCCTTCTCCGGCAGGGTGTCCTTGATGCAGGCGGCGAAGCAACGGCGAAAGCCGAAATCCGGCCCTGCCGCATCGAAGCCGAACTCGGCATACTCGTCGCTGCGCCGGTTGTAGAGTTCGAGGAAGTTGCGACCGGCGGCGCCGGGTGCGAGATCGGGCAACAGAGCCTCACGCGCCTCTTCGACCATCCCCGCCAGGCGCTTCACCAACGCCACCGTGAATTCGGCGCGCGATTCCGGCTCCAGGTCGTCGTGGGCTATCCGATCGGCCGAAAGCGCAAGAAAGCAGAGGTATTCGCAAACGAAATCGAACCAGCCGCGCCCGACCTCGATGTCGTAGTCGGCCTGGCGCATGCGGGTAATCGACTCCTGCCCCAGCTTCCAGGCCAGCATGGCAATCACGCTGGCGTGCTCGGCCATGGCGCGCGGCCGGCCGGAGTGGAAGCTGTTTCGTAGACGGAGAGCCATCGGTTTCCTTGTTCGAGCACAGCGAGCTAACTGGTCACCCCCGCCCGGGCGGGGGCCGGGGGGTGGGGGCAATCTTTGCGCCCTAGGCGGTTACTAACTCCGCCCAAGAGGGCGGAGTTAGTAACCGCCTTTACCGAATGGCTTAGTCAGGCCGGCGATCTTGACGCCCTGTTTGGCGGCGCCGCCATCGGGAAAGAGTTCGAACATGCGGGCGCTGGAAACGTCGGCAATGACCTCTTCCTCTTCCAGCATCTTCATCATGTTGCGCAGGTTGGGCGTGTGGCCGTCTTCCTGGAACTTGCGGCGCAGGAAATCGATGATGGCGCGATGGTCGTCGGTCAGTGCAATACCCTGCTCGGCAGCAATGGCCTCCACGGCCTCGGCACTGAAATCCGCTTCCAGCAGGTAACCGTCGTCGTCGGTCTCTTTTTCCACTCCATTGATCGTGTAGGGCATCAGGCTCTCCTCAGAAAAAATTCGTGAATTCCGCGTCCCGTCTCGTGACTGAACAAGAGTTCGGCAGCGCCGGCCTTGGCCCATGACGAGATATCGTCGGCCGAACCGGGGCAGTCGCTGACCAGTTGCAGCACTTCGCCGGCCTTCATGCCGTCGAGCAGTTTTTTGGCTTGCAGGATGGGGCCGGGACAGGAAACGCCGCGCATGTCGAGCGTGACGTGCGGAATCGGCGTCGCCGCCGCACTGCCGGCGCGCTGGATCAGGTAGGCAGTCTTGCCGTCGGCCTGCTTCTTCGATTCGAGCACCTGGTTGCCGGTGAATTTCGCCCAGGCAAACAGATCGTCGGCGGTGCCGGGGCAATCCGATATCAGCCGCAGCGTCTGGCCCGGTTGCAGGTCGTCGACGATCTTCTTGGCGCCGAGCAGCGGGGCCGGGCAGGGCAATCCGCTGGTGTCCAGCGAAACGGTGGCTTGGTCAGTCATTAGTGTTGTCTCCCTTTGAACATGCTATTCGCCGACGGCGGCGATGGATTTGTGCGGCACAAACAGGCCGCAGCCCAGCAGATGATGGCGGCCCAGGCCGGCTTCCTGGATGGCGACGGAGTCTGCGCGCTTGAGGCCGTGGAGCATCAGGGCAAACCCATGGATTTCGGTGCCGGCGCAATGCAGTTGACGCGCACGGCCAGTGACGGGTTGCGCGCCGATCCCGCGCTCGGCAAGTTCGGCACGACAGGCGGCGAGGAACGCTATTTCGTCTGCCGTTTCATAGCTCACAAAATGCGAGTACACGACTTCGGTGACCGGCAGCAGGGGGCGCCGGCTGGCACGACCGATGCCCAATGCCTGGCCGGCCACGTCGAGGCGAAGCCCGCTCAAGGAGTCGGCGCTGGCGCTAAGGTGGTTGGGCACCCGCAGCGTCAGGCGACTGCGGCGTCCTACAAAATGCCCGCCGTCGCCGCGTCCCAATCCAGAGAGGGGCAGGATGCCGGCGCGCGGCTCTTCGTCCAGCCAGGGCAAGGCGGCGCGCAGCGCTGCCGAGAGGGCTTCGACATGATCGGTGGCCAGCGTTCCGCCATCCAGTTCGAAGACGACGTCGACCATCTTCGCCGAAGCCTCTTCCGGCCAGGTCGTCACGCCTCACCTCCCGGGTTGGCTATTCCCGGCTGAGCAGCCGCCCAGTCGCAGAGTGCCTTGCCCCACTGGGCGGCGGTGACCGGGTCGACATCGAAGATGGTGAAGCGGCTGCCTTCGCGGATGCGCGTGCGCAGCAAGGGCATGCCGCCGGCTTCGAAGACGAACTCTTGCAACTCGATCGCCTGGTTGCCGATCGGCACACGAAACTTGGTGATGGTCTTGACGTTATCCACGGTTTTCCTCGGGTCGGGACTATGGCATCCGTCGAAGTGGGGAGCCATTCCCGCATGGGAGTGGAAGCATATAACCCTTTCGGGTAGGTACGTTTACCTGCCGGGAGTATGGTTTGTGCACCGCACCTAACCCTATGATTCGACAATCGCGTACTACCCCGACAACGAGGAGAGACTGACCATGGCCAAGCCCATGCACCCCACCCCGAACCTGGATCAACTGGAAAGCGGGCCCTGGCCCAGCTTCGTCACCGGCCTCAAGCGTCTGGCCAAGGAAAAGGACTACGTCGTCGATGTGCTCGGCCACCTCGAGCATTCCTACCAGACCCGCAAGGGCTACTGGAAGGGCGGCACGGTCGGCGTGCGCGGCTACGGCGGCGGCGTCATCCCGCGCTTCACCGAGATCAAGGATGCCAACGGCCAGGCCGTCTTCAAGGACGCCACCGAATTCCACACCCTGCGCATCATGCCGCCCCCCGGCATGCACTATGACACCGCGACCCTGCGTCAGCTCTGCGACATCTGGGACAAGTACGGTTCCGGCCTGATCGCGCTGCACGGCCAGTCGGGCGACATCATGATGCAGGGCTGCACCACGGAAAACGTGCAGAAGGCCTGGGACGAGATCAACGAAATGGGCTTCGACCTCGGCGGTGCCGGCCCGGCCGTGCGCACCTCGATGTCCTGCGTCGGCGCGGCGCGCTGCGAGCAGTCGTGCTTCGACGAAGCCAAGGCACACAAGGCCGTCATCAACAGCTTCCTCGACGACATCCATCGCCCGGCCCTGCCCTACAAGTTCAAGTTCAAGTTCTCCGGCTGCGGCAACGACTGCATGAACGCCATCCAGCGTTCCGACATGGCCGTGATCGGCACCTGGCGCGACAACATGCGCACCGACGACGAACTGGGCAAGAAGTGGTTCGCCAAGCACGGCATGAACGAGCTGGTGAATGACGTCGTCGCCCGCTGCCCGACCAAGGCCCTGCAGATCAAGGACGCCGGCGCCGTGCGCAAGGACGCCCACATCTCCGCCGTGGCCCTGGACGGCAAGCAGTGCCTGGAAATCGACAACAAGGACTGCGTGCGCTGCATGCACTGCATCAACGTCATGACCGGCGCCCTGGCCCCGGGTAAGGACAAGGGCGCCTCGATCCTGGTCGGCGGCAAGAGCCACCTCAAGATCGGCGGCCTGATGGGCACCCTGGTCGTGCCCTTCATGAAGCTGGAAACCGAGGAAGACCGCGAGAAGCTGGTCGAACTGGCCCAGTCCATCATCGACTTCTTCGCCGAGAACGCCCTGGAGCACGAGCGCACCGGCGAGATGATCGAGCGCATCGGCCTGGTCAACTTCCTCGAGGGCATCGGCCTCGACGTCGACCCGCACATGATCAACACGCCGCGCACCAATCCCTACGTCCGTACCGACGGCTGGGATGAGGAAGTGGCGAAGATCGAAGCCAAGAAGAAGGCAGCCGCCTAAGCACCGCCGCAGGCTCCCCCCGGCCCGGCCGGCGGGAGCCCAAACGCGTTCAAAACCCTACTAGTTATATCGACTTTTCCGGAGACAACTATGGCTGAAGCTCAAGCTCTGCGCAAGGCAGTCGAGTGCGGCGTTCCCGACAACGACAAGTACATGCACCCCACGCTGCTGAAGAATCGCGGCAACTGGAAATACCACGATCGTCCCCGTCCCGGCGTGCTGCACCACGTTGCCCATTCCGGCGACCAGGTCTGGTCGGTGCGCGCCGGCACCCAGCGTCAGATGGACACCCACACCATCCGCAAGCTGTGCGACATCGCCGAGCAGTTCGCCGAAGGCCATGTGCGTTTCACGATCCGCTCCAACATCGAATACATCGTCGCCGACCAGAACAAGGTCGATCCGCTGATCGCCAAGCTGGAAGCCGAAGGCTTCCCGGTCGGCGGCACCGGCAACTCGGTGACCATGGTGGCCCACACCCAGGGCTGGCTGCACTGCGACATCCCCGGCACCGACGCCTCGGGCGTGGTCAAGTCGATGATGGACCAGCTCTACGACGAGTTCAAGAACGAGCAGATGCCCAACCGCGTGCATCTGTCGACCTCCTGCTGCGAAATCAACTGCGGCGGCCAGGCCGACCTCGCCGTGATCGTC
>CAIVQO010000024.1 GCA_903908065.1 uncultured beta proteobacterium
ATCGCCGAATTCGGCCAGAAGGCCAAGGACGGCAAGATCTCGATCGAGGAACTCACCGGTGGCACCTTCTCGATTTCCAACGGCGGCGTGTTCGGCTCGATGCTGTCGACGCCCATCATCAACCCGCCCCAGTCGGCCATCCTCGGCATCCACGCCACCAAGGACCGCCCGGTGGTCGAGAACGGCCAGATCGTGATCCGACCGATCAACTACCTGGCCATGTCCTACGACCACCGCATCATTGACGGTCGCGAGGCCGTGCTGGGCCTGGTGACCATGAAGGAAGCGCTGGAGGATCCGGCGCGCATGCTGCTCGACGTATAAGGAAGCATTGACCCTTCCCCCGACCCCTTCCCCACGGGAAGGGGTGACGGAGGTTCGCCGGCAAAGCCGGCTCCATAGTGAACAAGGTCGCCCCCTCTGGGCGGCTTTTCGGAGGCTGAAATGGCAAACAAGCAATTCGACGTCGTCGTCATCGGCGCCGGTCCCGGCGGCTATGTGGCCGCAATCCGCTGCGCACAGCTCGGCATGAGCACCGCCTGCATCGAGTCCGAGTCCTACGCCGACCCCAAGGGCGAAGTTCGACTGGGCGGCACCTGCCTTAACGTGGGTTGCATCCCGTCCAAGGCGCTGCTGCGCTCCTCCGAGTTGTACGAGGAAGCCCAGCACGGCTTCCAGATGCACGGCATTTCGGCGCAGGGCGTCAAGATCGACGTCGGTACCATGATCAAGCGCAAGGACAACATCGTCACCCAACTCACCGGCGGCATCAAGGGCCTGTTCAAGAAGAACAAGGTCACGCTGCTGCCCGGCCACGGCAAGTTCGTCAATCGCGAAAACGACAAGTGGCGAGTCGACGTCAATGGCGAGATTGTCGAGGCGACCCATGTGATCGTCGCGACGGGCTCTAAGGCCCGCCACCTGCCGGGCATTCCGGTGGACAACAAGATCATCTGCGACAACGCCGGGGCCTTGTCCTTCGACGCCACGCCCAAGCGCCTTGGTGTGATCGGTGCCGGCGTGATCGGCCTCGAACTCGGCTCGGTGTGGAAGCGCCTTGGTTCGGAAGTCACGATTCTCGAAGCTATGCCGGATTTCCTCGCTTCCGCCGACCAGTCCGTATCCAAGGAAGCCTGGAAGACCTTCACCCAGAAGCAAGGCCTGAACATCCAGCTTGGAGTCAAGATCACCAAGGTCGAGGCGGGCAAGAAGGGCGTCACGATCGACTACGAACTCGGCGACGAAGCCAAAACCCTGCAATGCGACCGCCTGATCGTGTCCGTCGGGCGCGTGCCCAATACGCAGGGCCTTGGCGCCGAGAACGTCGGCCTCGAGCTGCGTCCCAGCGGCTACATCAATGTCGACCACAACTGCCGCACCAACCTGCCCAACGTCTGGGCGGTGGGCGACGTGGTGCCCGGCCCGATGCTAGCGCACAAAGGCATGGAAGAGGGGGTCATGGTAGCCGAGTGCATCGCCGGCCAGAAGGGCCACGTCAACCTTGATACGGTTCCGTGGGTCATCTATACCCATCCCGAAATCGCCTGGGTCGGCAAGACCGAGCAGCAATTGAAGAACGAAGGCGTCGAGTACCGCGCTGGGCAGATCCCCTTTGCCGCCAACGGTCGCGCGCTTGGGCAGGGCGACACCACCGGTTTCGTCAAGATGCTCGCCTGCGCCAAGACGGACCGCATCCTTGGCGTGCACATCATCGGGGCCAACGCGTCGGAGCTGATTGCCGAGGCCGTGGCGGCGATGGAATTCAATGCCTCGTCGGAAGACATCGCTCGCATCTGCCATGCCCACCCGACCCTGTCGGAAGTCATGCATGAAGCCGCCCTGGCCGTCGACAAGCGTCCGCTGCACTTCTAGAATCCGGGCCACCCCGTAACAGGGCGGGCGGGTTTTCCCGACCGCCCTTTTTCTTGATGCCGCACACCATCCTCAACGTCCCCAAGGACGGCATGATCGAAGGCTTCAATGCCGCGCTGGCCGCGCGCGGCATCGTTGCCGATCCGGCGCAGCTGGTCGCGGCAATGCGCCTGCAGAAGTTTTACGACGACCTGATCGCCTTCAAGGCGGCGCGGCGCAGCCGGCTGCGCAAGCTGCTGGTGCATCCGGAATTGCCGCGCGGCGTCTGGTTCTGGGGTGGAGTGGGGCGGGGAAAGAGCTTCCTCATGGATTGCTTTTTCGCGGCCGTGCCCTACCAGCGCAAACGTCGGGTTCATTTCCACGCCTTCATGCGGGAAGTGCATGAGTCCCTGCGCAAGCATCGCAATGAACCGGACCCTCTAGCCAAGGTGGCGGCGCGCATTTCGCGCGAAACGCGCCTGATGTGCTTCGACGAGTTTCACGTTTCGGACATTGCCGATGCGATGATGCTGGGCCGCCTGATGCAGGCCTTGTTCGACGCCGGCGTGCTGTTCTGCATCACCTCCAACTATCCGCCGCAGGGCTTGTATCCGAACGGCCTCCAGCGCGAACTGTTCCTGCCCACGATCGAGCTTCTGAGCAGGACGCTCGACGTGATCGAAATCGATGCCGGCATCGACTATCGCCTGCGCGCTCTGGAGCAGGCGGAAGTCTATCTGGTGGCGGATCCGGCGACCGCCGCCGCGGAAATTGCGCGCACCTTCAACAGCATCGCCGGTGGCGGCGGCCATACCCGGCCGGTCACAGTACTTGGCCGCGAATTGCCCGTTTTGCATCGTGCGCCCGGCGTTATCTGGTTCGATTTCGCCACGCTGTGCGAAGGCCCTCGCTCGCAACACGACTATCTCTGGCTGGCCAATCGGCACCATACGTTGTTCCTTACCGGGGTCCCACGCATGACCCGCGACATGGCCAACGCCGCGCGCCGCTTCACCTGGCTGGTAGACGTGCTCTACGACCATCGCGTCAAGCTTGTCGTGGCGGCCGACTGTGCCGCCGAGGAGCTTTACACCCAGGGCACCCAGGCCAGCGAGTTCGCTCGCACGGTCAGTCGCTTGATCGAGATGCGCTCGCTCGAGTATCTTGCCAGCCCGCATCGCCGCGAGGATGTGCTGGCGATTGAAACGGAAGGCCCAGGGGCTTGATTTCTCCCGCGCACTCTCGGTTACAATGAATCGAGGTCGATGCAGGAGGAGCGCCAATGCTGCATGTGGGGGACAAGGCACCCGAGTTTTCTTTGCCCGATGCCGATATGGAGTGGTTCGATTTCGGATCGCTGCGCGGCCATCAGCACGCGGTGCTGTTCTTCTACCCGCGTGACGGCACTCCCTACTGCACCATGGAAGCCGCCGATTTTTCCGATCACGAAAGCGACTTTACCCGCCTGGGATGCGTGGTACTGGGTGTTTCGCGCGACGACTGCCTGTCGCATGCCGAGTTTCGCGACAAGCACGGACTCTCGATTCGCCTCTTGTCGGACGAAGAAGGCGAGGTATGCCGGAAGTTCGGAGTCTCCCAGTTTCGTGAGCGGGACGGCCATAAGAAATTATGCGTCATACGGTCGACCTTCGTCGTCGACAAGGACGGAGTTGTTCGTTACGCCCTCTACGATGTGAATCCCAAGGGACATGCCGCCGAGGTTTATCAATTCGTGAAAAGCCTCAACGGCAAGGGACATCATCATGCTCATCGCTAGAAATACCGTCGTTACCCTCAAATACAGCGTTCGCGACAGCGACGGCGATGCGGTGGACGAGGGCAGCAACCCGCTAGTATACCTGCATGGCGGCTACGGCGGCATTTTCGATCGGCTCGAAGAAGAGCTCCAGGGCAAGGCGATCGGTGACGCACTCGAAGTTCGCCTGGAGCCGGAAGACGCCTTCGGCGAATACGACGCTGATTTGGTCGCCATCGAGCCACGCCAGCTCTTTCCCGAAAATATCGAAGTGGGCATGCAGTTCGAACGCGGCGCCGAGGATGGCGAAAGCGAAGACGGGCTGTTTACCATTACCGATATTGCCGACGACAAGGTGGTAGTGGATGGCAATCATCCCCTGGCCGGAATTACCCTGCTGTTTTCTTGCACCGTAGCCGACGTCCGTGCAGCAACCCAGGATGAAATCACCCACGGCCACGTGCATGGAGCGCACGGACACCATCACTGATGCGGTGAGCGCGGTTTCTTGAGCGAGGAATTCGCGCTCCCGATCGAATGGCCCAAGTGGCCCAAGGTGCCGGCCTGTTACGGTTGGCTGTCGCTCGATCGACGGGGGAACTGGCGGCTGAAGGGCGACCTTGTCCGGCATCGTGGGTTGGCCGACTACCTGAATTCGCACTATGCCGCCGATGCCCAAGGCAACTGGCTGGTCAGCAATGGGCCGCAGGCAGTATATGTTGCGCTGGATTACGTTCCATTGGTCTGGCGGCTGATGGAAACGGGGCTGTTCGCGCACGCCGGGCATATCCGGGGAATGCCCCGATCCCTCTACATCGACGAAAGCGGAAGCATCCTGTTTGCCTGCCCGGAAGGGATAGGATTACTTCACGACCAGGATCTGGCGGATTTCGCCGGCGAACTTTGCGATAACCAGGGGCAAGTGGCGACTGACGAAGAGCTGGCCTCCGCCTCGCTGGGGTGCGCTGTTTTGAACTGGCGGGGAATGCCGCTGATTCCGATACGTTCCGAGGATGTACCCGGGCGTTTCGGTTTCAACCCGGATCCGAAGCCCTGATGCTCAGGCGCAGCTTCCGTCCTGACGCTCGTTGAGAATCGGCCAAAGGTGGTCCCAGGCGTTGCCGGAACACATTTTGCGGCATTGCTGGAAGGCAACGGTTACCCGCGTTCCCTGTTCCCAGACCCGCACCACACAGGAGTCGCGCAGGTGGGTGAGTTCCACGGTGGGCATTTCTTGGGTCTGGCGGAAATTCTTCAAATCGAATTTGCAGCTGCCGCGGCGGGGAATATCGACTGCCGCCTCGAAGGCCTGAACTTTTGCCTGGTCGATGGACAGTTTCAGTTTTCCTCCGTATCCCGTTTCATCACGGAAGCGGCATTCGGTCGCGACATTTAATGCGCGGTATGGTATCGGCGCTGGTTTTGTGCGTCGTGCCGGTTCGATTGGCCGATTGCGCGGCGTGGATCCTGGTTTGCTGGCAGCGACTTCTGGCGCGGGCGCTGCGTTCAGTTCCTTAGTGCTTCCCGGTGTCGGTTCCGACGGGGGAAGTGAAGTACATGAGACCACGGCCAAGCTCAACAGGGCAAGCGAAACCTTCTCGTATTGGGGCGAATGCATCGTTGGTCGCTTGCTGCTGTTTAGTTTACATAATGCCAATTATGCGCATTCAGGCATTACAAGGAGGCTATCATTCAACAGCTCCCGAGGCCTTCAGGAAGCTGACGATTTCGTCATGACCCGCCGCTTTAGCCAACGACAGCGCGGATTTACCCTCGAAATCTTCAAGATCCATATCGGCGTCCGCATCGACCAACTGCTTGACCTGGGCGAGCCTGCCTTGTTTGGCTGCCAGCATGAGCGCGGTTTGGCCATTTGGTGCCCTGGCATCCAACTTGACTCCGTTTTTCACCAGCCAGCCCAGCAGTTCAAGACTTTCCGAAAATACCGAATAATGCAGTGCCGACCAGCCGCCAGGTTCGAGTTGGGCGCCGCCTTTGTACAGTAAGTCGACTCCAGGAACGCTGCCCTTGATGGCGGCCAGTAACAGCGCTGTATCGCCAAAGCGATTGCGTCGATTTATGGCGGCGCCGTTGGCAAGAAGGAATTTCATCAACTCCAGGTTTTCGGTGCGGGCAGAAATCATCAACAAGGTATTTCCTTCGCGATCCACCGTATTGACATCCATGCCCCGTTGCAACAGGCCGACAACGGCGGCACTGTCCCCGCGTTCCGCTGCGTCCAGAATTTCATCGTAGACGCCACCGGCAGCGAATCCGTGAAAGAATAAAAGAAACATTCCGATCAATAACTTACGCATCGAAGTGGCATCCAAACAAGGCGTCGAAATTGGTACAGGTGACACGGGCCAAATCCTCGAAGGAAATGCCCTTGAGCCGTGCTATTTCTTCTGCAACGTGGCGCACCAGCGCTGGATGGTTCAGTTTCCCGCGATGGGGGACAGGCGCAAGATAGGGCGCATCGGTTTCTACCAGCAATCGATCCAGCGGGATGCGACGCGCCACCTCATGGACCTGTAGTGCCTTCTTGAAAGTAACGATGCCCGAAAGCGAGATATAAAAGCCAAGCGCAAGCGCCGCTTCGGCGATATCCCAGGTTTCGGTAAAGCAGTGAAACACCCCCCTGACGCCACCCTGCCCCTCTTCCCGGAGAATGTCCAGCGTATCGTTTGCTGCTTCACGCGTATGAATAATCAATGGCTTGTTGCAGTCTCGGGCAGCGCGCACGTGGCGTCGAAATCGTTCGCGTTGCCATTCCAGATCGCCTTCCAAGCGGTAGTAATCGAGACCGGTTTCACCAATGGCAACAACACGAGGATGCGCAGCCAGGGAAATTAGTTCCGCTTCGGTTGGATCCGCCCCTTCGGTCGTATCAGGGTGGACGCCGACTGCCGCAACCAGACAGGAATGGGCTTCGGCCAGCGCCAGAACTGCCGGCAGTCGCTCCAGGGTAACTCCGGCGACCAGGGCTCCCTTGACGCCATTTGATTTCATCGCTGCGATGAACTCGCTCTCCCGGCCGTGAAAATCCGGAAAATCGAGGTGACAATGCGAATCG
>CAIVQO010000025.1 GCA_903908065.1 uncultured beta proteobacterium
ACCGGCGAACGTCTCGCTCACGCGGCTTGCTCTTCTATCGCCTGATGCAACAAGCCGTCGCCACCTCAACGATCACCTACAGCGACATCACGAGCAAGAAAGCAACGAAGCCCGCTTAGTGGAGCTAAGTGGATACCCCATTTATATGATCAGCCTTGGAAGGCGGGTGTGTCATGGTGTCGGATAAACCTTTTGCTGTTTCGGATTCGTCCCAGTCTCCCCGCTTGCTGGATCGAGTGCGTGAGCGATTGCGCCTGAAGCACTACAGTCTCCGTACGGAGACGGCATATCTCGGATGGATTAGAC
Organism: uncultured beta proteobacterium; assembly: GCA_903908065.1. GTDB lineage: Bacteria > Pseudomonadota > Gammaproteobacteria > Burkholderiales > Rhodocyclaceae > Sulfuritalea. The sequence goes on from CAIVQO010000025.1 coordinate 307, forward strand.
GCTTTATTCACTTCCATGGCAAGCGCCACCCTTCCGACCTGGGAAAGGCGGAGGTTGAAGCGTTTTTGACGCACCTTGCGGTGGAGCGCAACGTCGCCGCGGCGACGCAGAATCAGGCCTTGTCGGCGCTATTGTTTCTCTATGGAGAGGTGCTTGGCATGGAGCTTCCCTGGCTTGACGAGGTAACCCGTGCCAAGAAGCCGGCCCGCCTGCCGACAGTGCTGACCTTGTCGGAAACAGCCGAGCTCCTGGCGCAGATCACCGACGCCGAGATGCAGCTGGTGGTGCGCCTGTTGTATGGAACGGGAATGCGTTTGCTCGAATGCCTTCGTCTTCGGGTCAAGGATCTTGATCTGGCGCGCCGCGAGATCCTGGTGCGCGACGGAAAGGGGGGCAAGGATAGGGTAACCATGGTGCCGGAGCGACTGGTGCCGGCCCTACAGGCGCGGCTGGCGGCGCGGCGCGAGCTGCACCAGGCCGACCTGGCGGAAGGGCGCGGCGAGGTCTGGTTGCCGCATGCGCTTGAGCGCAAGTATCCCGGTGCGCCGCGGGCCTTCGGCTGGCAGTATGTCTTTCCCGCCGCCGGGTTTTCCGTCGATCCCCGGTCTCGCGCGGTGCGGCGCCACCATATCGATGAGAAGCGGGTCCAACGCGCAGTGCGCGCGGCGGCAATGCGCGCCGGCATTGCCAAGCCGGTCTCGCCGCACACCTTGCGCCATAGCTTCGCCACCCACCTGCTGGAAGGCGGCTACGACATCCGCACGGTGCAGGAGCTGCTCGGTCATTCTGACGTATCGACCACCATGATCTACACCCATGTGCTGAACAAGGGCGGGCGCGGGGTCCGGAGTCCGCTCGATGGCCTGGGTGGCGGGGGTGGTTCCGATGGCGCCGTGCTGCGCGAACCGGCGGCGGAATACCGCGTCGCGGCCTGATCGGGCCGGGGCCATCGTCCCTTGGGCGCCGACTTTCGGCGGCGGGCCGGCGTCGGCGGCTCAGGCGGCGAGGAGGCTGCAGCGCGGGATGCGTGCAAGTTCCTCGCGCAGCGATTCGCGGGCGATTGCCGTGTCGTAACTGGCCTGGCCGCGCAACCACCAGCCGTCACTCAAGCCAAAGTAGCGGCAAAGACGCAGGTCGGTGTCGGCGGTGATGGATCGCTTGCCGGCGACGATGTCGCCGATGCGCTGCGGTGGAACGCCGATGTCCTTGGCCAGTCGGTACTTCGTCAAACCGAGCGGTTTGAGGAATTCTTCTTCCAGCATTTCGCCGGGTGATACGGGGGCGACGGTGCGCATGATTGATTCCCTCAGTGATAGTCCACGATCTCGACATCCGTGGCGCCGTCCGCGGTCCATATGAAGCAGACACGCCATTGATCGTTGATGCGGATGCTGTGTTGTCCCTTGCGCTTTCCCTTCAATGCTTCCAGCTTGTTTCCCGGCGGCGCCCGCAGGTCATCAAGCACCGCCGACCAGTCGAGCTGTTCGAGTTTGCGCAAGGCGGGACGCTCCACATTGATCCAGCGCCGGACGCGCTTGCCCAAAAACAGTGCTTGGGTGTCCTTGCACTTGAAGCTCTTGATCGCCATGGATCAATATTAACGAGATGCGTTAATAACGTCAATCGTGATGTTGATTGGGGCAGGACTCCTCACCGTCGCCGTCCCCTGGGCGCCGGCTTTTGTCCGCTCAGGCCATGCCGACGCGCCGTGCCTTGGCGCCCTGGTGGCGGTTGTTGGCGATCAGCGCGGCGAGCACGATCAGGGCGCCGGCGAGTTCGATGCTGTCCGGGCGGCGTCCCTGGGCGATGGCGATCAGGTAGGTGATCACCGGCGTGAAGTTGGCGAAGAGGCCGGCCGAAAGCGGGCCGAGCTTGGCCACGCCCATGTTCCAGAACAGGATGCCGAAGACGCTGACGAAGAACACGATGAAGGCGAGCTGGGGCCACACCGAGGCCAGCTCGGTCGTGGTGGGCGGCCGGCTGTGGCCGAGCGCGGTGGCCAGCGCCAGCGCAGCCAGCAGGCCGATGCTGCCCATGCTGCATGACAATGCGGTGTAGCGCACCGGCGACCATTTTGGGAATTCCTGGGCGCCCAGCGTGTAGGCGGTCCAGAACAGCGAGGCGAGGAATACTAGGCCGTTGCCCAGTGCGTCGCCTCCTACCAGCCGGCGCGGGTCGCCGGCGGTGACCACCAGCGCTTCGCCGACCACGGCGACGGCTATCATCGCCAGCGTGAAATCGTCGGGCCGCCGCTTGGTCCGCCACCATTGCGCCAGCGCGAACTGGATCGGGCCGGTGGCGAGGATCATCGAGCTGATCTCTGGGCGCGTCAGCTTGAGGCCCTCGAACAGCGCGATGCCGAAGGCGGCAAAGCCGCAGAGGCCGAGGAAGAAGACCTTGCCCGGGCGGCCGTCGGCCGAAAGGGCCTTGAGCCCTTCGCGCGCGGCCAGCAGGCCAAGGAAGACCAGCGCTGCCGTGCCAAAGCGCAGGAAGCTGATCCAGTAGGGGTCGATGGCCTGCAGCGCCGATTTGCCCACCGGCAGGAAGCAGCCCCAGATGGCCACCACCAGCAGCATGTAGATCGTGCCCTGGCGGTGGGCCTTCTGCGTCGGCGTCATAGGCTCAGAAGCGCAGCAGGCCGCCGGCCAGGTGGCGCGAGGCTTCCAACCGCGTCAGCGTCGGCAGCAGGTTGAGGCCGGTGTCGCGCTTGAGCCGCGTGGCGGCGGCCTTCAGTTCGCCCAGCGAAGTGGCTGCCGTAGTGCCGGCGCTGGCCATGGCAATGGCATTGCCGCTGTCGCAGGACGGAAAGGCAAGGGCGTGGCCGTCGAAGGCCTGTTCCAGGCGCTGCACGCTGTGGCGGAAATCCTTGCGCCGCGACAGCAGGTTCACGCACAGCACGCCATCCTCGGCCAGGCGGGCGCGGCAATCGAGGTAGAAGGGCAGGGTGTCCAGGCGCCCGGTGCGCGCGTCGGCATCGAAGCCGTCGACCAGGATCAGGTCCCAGGCGGCTTTCGCTTCGATGATGAAGTCGGCACCGTCGGCGTGGTGGATGGCGATCCGCTCGTCATCGTCCGGCAGCTTGAAGAACTGATACGCGGCGGCGGTGACGCGCGGGTCGATCTCGACCACGGTAAGGCGCGCCGCGGGGCGGTGGCGATGCAGGAACTTGGTCAGCGAGGCGGCGCCCAGCCCGATCTGCAATACGCGGCGCGGCCAGTCGTGGTCGCGCAGCAGCAGCGGCACCATCATCTCGCGCGTGTAGTCGAGCTCCAGCGCAAAGGGCCGCGCAATGCGCATTGCGCCCTGCACCCAGCTGGAGCCGAAGTGGAGATAGCGGACGCCCGCCTCCTCGGAGATGTCGATGCTCAATGGAGCGTGCGGCCTTCGGGCGGGAACAGTTCGTCGAGGATCTCGGGCCCGAAGCGGTATTCGTGGCCGCAGATCTCGTCCTCCACGGCGATGATTTCGGCTTCCTCGAGCATCGATTCGACTTCCTCGCGGCCCAGCGAATACAGCATGGCGCGCACCTTTTCCACGTCGCGCGGGCAATGCCAGGAGGCTGCGCGCGGCGGGAACAGGCGAACTTTCTCCTCGGCGAAGAGTCGCGTCAGCAGGGTCTCGGGCGCCAGCAGCAGTTCTTCCGGGCGCAGGGTGGCGGCCAGCGCCTCGATGCGGTCCCAGCCGTCGGGGTCGAGGACGTCGGCATTGGGCAGCTTCTGCAGGAACAGGCCGCAGGCCCGCTCGGCGTCGGCCATCAGCCACAGCCGCGCCGGCTGCTGTTCGGATTTTTCCAGGTAGTGCTCGAACACTGCGGCGACGGTTTCGCCGCTGAGCGGTACCACGCTCTGGTAGGGGGTCTCGGCCTTTTCTTCCTGCAGGGTCAGCACCAGCTGGCCGTCGCCGAGCAGGGCCGGCACGCCGCGCACGTGGGCTTCGGCCTCGCCGGAAAGGCTGCTGCGGGCCATGCCGCGCAGTTGCAGCTTTTCGTTGCAGTCCATCACCAGCATCGAAACCGGGCCGTGGCCGCTCAGCTGGAAGCCGATGCGGGCGGGTGTCTTGAGGTTGCTGCCGATGATCGCGGTCACCGCAGCCAGCTCGCCGAGCAGTTCGCGCACCGGCCCGGCGTAGTCGCGCCGCGCTGTCATCTCGGCCCAGGACGGCCCCAGCTGCACCAGCGCGCCGCGAATGTCGAGGTCTTCGAGCAGGAAGCGATGGACGGCGTCCATCACCTGACAAAGCTGTCGAACAGGGTGGGGTCGAAGCCGACCAGGATCTGCCCGGAATCGTTCTCGACGATCGGGCGGCGGATCACGCTGGAATATTCCATCATCAGCGCCACGGCGGCGCTTTGCGTGGTGATCGCCTGCTGCTCGGGCGTGAGCTTGCGCCAGGTTGGCCCCTTGCTGTTGATCAGCGTCTGCCAGCCCAGGGTGCGGCACCACGCCACCAGCTTGTCGCGCGGTACACCCTGTTTCTTGTAGTCGTGGAATTCGTAGCCGATGTGGTTGGCCTCGCACCAGGCGAAGGCCTTCTTCATCGTGTCGCAGTTCTTGATGCCGTAGATTCGAATCATGGGTCGTGCTGTGCCGGTCGGGGAGGGCTGGAATCATAACAAACGGGGCATAATTGCCCGCTTATGAACACGCCATTGCGCAGCGAGGCGCAGCAGCGCGCCGACGACATCGCGGCTTTCCGCGCCGAGCTGGCGCGGCTGGAGGCCGAGGGTGTGCTACGCCTCGACGCGGCGCAGGCCGATGCCCTGCGTGGCCGCCACGATGCCCTGCTGGCAGGCTACGCCGGCGACTTCGACATCGACCGCGATGCCAAGGCGCGGCAGCTGTCGTTGGGCATGCGCGTGGCGTCCTTTTTGGGTGCGCTGGCGCTGGCGGCCAGCGTGTTCTTCCTCTTCTACCAGTTCTGGGGGCATTTCAACGAGCCGGCGCAGGTGGCGATCCTGCTCGGCGCGACGCTGGGCAGCCTGGGCCTGACGGTGGCGATCCGCGCCCGCGATGCCTCGGGTTACTTTGCCAAGCTGGCGGCGATGGTGGCCTTCGCCTGCTTCGTGCTCAACCTGGTGATGCTGGGCCAGATCTTCAACATCACGCCCACCGACCGGGCGCTGCTGCCTTGGGCGGCGCTGGCCTTCCTGCTGGCCTATGCCTGCGACCTGCGCCTGCTGCTGGCGGCCGGCATCTGCTGCGTCATCGCCTGGGTCGCCGCCCGTGTCGGTGAGTGGGGCGGCATCTACTGGCTGCATGCCGGCGAGCGTCCGGAGAACTTCTTCCCGGTGGCGGTGCTGCTTTTTGCCTTCCCGCTGTGGGTGGATCAGCGCCGCATGAATGGCTTTGCTGGCATCTACCGCGTCTTCGGCCTGCTCTGCCTGCTGCTGCCGATGCTGGTGCTGGGCCACTGGGGCTGGGGCAGCTACCTGGCCGATTACGAAGGCATCTCGAACCGTGCCATCGAGCACGGCTACGAGCTCGCGGGTTTCTTTTGCAGCGCGCTGGCGATCTGGGCCGGCGCCCGCCGCGGCTGGCCCGAGACGGTGAATACCGGGATCACGTTTTTCGTCATCTTCCTGTACACCAAGTTCTTCGACTGGTGGTGGGAGGCCCTGCCGAAATGGCTGTTCTTCCTGTTGCTGGCGCTGTCCGCGATCCTCATCCTGCTGGTACTCAAGCGCCTGCGCCGCGCCGGCCTGGCGGGAGGCGTGCCATGACGCCGACACCGCGCACTACCTTGCTGGCCGGCGGCGCGCTGATCCTGCTGGTGAATGCCGTGGCCCTGGTTGGCGTTGCCCTGAATCGCAGCGGCGAGCCGGAAAGCCGGCTGCGCCTGTCCGAGCGCGAGCTGGGCCTGCCCTGGGGCTGGAGCCGCGGCAAGGAGAACAGCGGCCTGGCGCTCGGCCTCACCTGGCGCTTGAACGAGACCCATGCCGGCGGCGAGCATTTCGTCGGCGGCGCCTACGGCTACAGCGGCGGCACGCCGGAATGGCTGGACGAGGCGCGCATGCGGGCGCTGGGTTTCGACATCGCGCCGACGATGGAGGTTCTCGAGGGACGTCGCCGCGTCGAGCGCCAGCAGCGGCGCGAAGTGCTGTTGGTGCTGGAACTCGCCGGGCCGGCCTGGCACAAGGCCGTGCAACGCGCGCGAGAGAACGCGGCGCGCCACGAAGCCGCGGCCCTGGCCAATGCCGACAGCAAGGAGTTCGCCGACAAGGCGAAGCGGGCGCGCGAACTGCTCAAGGCCGAGGAGGAGTCGAACAGCCGCCTGTTCGCCATCGACGCCGGGCTTGACCTTGCCGCGCTGCGGGCGAAGTACCCCGACCGCGGCCGCTTCCTGATCCTCAAGGCAAATGTCCGGCCGCGCCTCGACAGCCGCGAGCGCAAGTCCTGGGTCACCGGCTATGTCAGCGAGCTGGCGGTGCCGACGGTGAATGTGCCCCATGCCCTGCGGCCTGGGCTGGAGCCGGCATTGCGCGACACGGCGCGCACTCCGGTCGGCACGGGCCGCCGCTTCGAGGCGACGCTGGCCGTCGGCCAGCGCCTCGAACCCTGGATCGAGGCCGTGGCGGTGCCGGCAAAACCAGCGCGCTAAGCCGGCGCTAACCCCTTTGGGGAAAGGCTTTTTACGGGCAAACACGGCATAATCCCCGCGCCATGAATACTTCCTTCCTCCTGCGCCGCGTCCTGCCGGTGCTGCTCGTGGTCGGTGCCGCTGCCGGCCTGTTCTTCTGGAAAACCCAGGCCAAGCCGGTGGCCGTGGTGCTGAAATCGGTGGATCGCGGCAAGGTCGAGGCCACGGTGGTGAACACCCGCGCCGGCACCGTCGAGGCCTGCCAGCGCACCAAGCTGTCGACGATTGCCGGCGGGCGCATCGAGTTCCTCGGCGTCAAGGAAGGCGACAAGGTCAAGAAGGGCCAGCTGCTGATGAAGCTGTGGAATGACGACCAGAAGGCCAACCAGGCCCTGGCCGAAGCCCAGCGCGCGATGGCTTCCCAGCGCGTCAAGGAGGCCTGCACCACGGCGGCCAGTTCGGCGCGCGAGGCCGAGCGCCAGGCTTCGCTGAAGAAGAAGGGCTTCGTTTCCGATGCGCGTGAGGACCAGGCGCGCTCCGATGCCGATGCCCGCGCCGCCGCCTGCGAGACGGCCAAGGCCGATGTCGTCCAGGCCGCCGCGCGCGTCAGCGTGACCAAGGTGGAGCAGGGCCGCATGGTGCTCTATGCGCCCTTCGACGGCACCGTGGCGAAGATCGTCGGCGAACTCGGCGAGTATTCGACGCCCTCGCCGCCGGGTGTGCCGACGCCGCCGGCGATCGACCTGATCGACGAAACCTGCCTCTACGTCAAGGCGCCGATGGACGAGGTCGATGCGCCCAAGATCAAGGTCGGCCTGCCGGTGCGCGTGTCGCTCGACGCCCTGCCCAAGCAGCCGCTGCCGGGCAAGGTCAAGCGCGTCGCGCCCTATGTGCTGGCTGTCGAGAAGCAGGCGCGCACCGTGGATGTGGAAGTCGATTTCGAGCGCCCGGCGGATGTGAACCTGCTGGTGGGCTACAGCGCCGATGTCGAGATCGTGCTTTCCGCGCGCGAGAACGTGCTGCGCGTGCCGACCGCCGCCCTGATCGAGGGCAGCCGCGTGCTGCTGCTGAACGGCGACAGCGGCAAGCTGGAAGAACGCAAGGTCAAGGCCGGGCTCGCCAACTGGGAATTCACCGAGGTCCTTGAAGGCCTGGCCGAGGGCGAGCGCATCGTCACTTCGCTCGAACGCGAAGGCGTGAAAGTCGGCGCCCGCGCGACGGCGGCGCAAAGCGCCGCCGTGCCGGCAAAATGAGTGCATTCCCCCCGGCCCCCTTGCCATGCAAGGGGGTGACTACGTTTGCGCCGCAGCGCGGCGTGTTGTTGGGGCGTTTGTCGTGCCCTTGATCCGCCTCGCCGGCATCGAGCGCGTCTTCCATCTGGGCGACAGCACGGTGCATGCGCTCGACCGCCTCGACATCGGCATCGAGGCCGGCGAGTACGTGGCCATCATGGGGCCGTCGGGCTCGGGCAAGTCCACCCTGCTCAACCTGCTGGGCCTGCTCGATCGGCCCGATGTCGGCAGCTACCACCTCGAAGGCCGCGACGTCACCACGCTCTCGCCGGACGAACAGGCGGCGGTGCGCAGCCGCCGCATCGGCTTCGTGTTCCAGAGCTTCCACCTGGTGCCGCGCCTCACCGCTGCCGAGAACATCGCCCTGCCGATGATGCTGGCGGGGATCCCCGCCGCCGAGCGGACCTCGCGGGTGGCGCAGGCGCTGAAGGATTTCGGCCTCGACCAGCGCAGCGACCACCGCCCCGACCAGCTTTCCGGCGGCCAGCGCCAGCGCGTGGCGATTGCCCGCGCCACCATCATGCAACCGGCGGTGCTGCTGGCCGACGAGCCGACCGGCAACCTCGACCGCGCCACCGGCGACGACGTGATCCACCTGCTCGAAGTGCTCAATGCCACGGGCGTGACGCTGATCATCGTCACCCACGACCAGAAGCTCGGCGCTCGCGCCCGCAGGCAGCTGGTGATGGAGGACGGCCGGCTGAAGCACGATTCGGCGCGCGACGGCGCCCTGCCGGTCGCCTGAGGCGGCGATGCGTACCGCCGACGTCCTGCGTTTCGCCCGCGACGCGGCGGGCGGCTATCCGCTGCGCACCGGGCTGTCGGTGTTGGCCATGGCGATCGGCGTCGCCGCCGTGGTGGTGCTCACCGCGCTGGGCGACGGCGCGCGGCGCTACGTGGTGGACCAGTTCTCGGCGCTGGGCAGCAACCTGGTGATCGTGCTGCCCGGGCGCTCCGCCACCGGCGGCTTCAGCCCGGCCAATGCCCTGACCACCACGCCGCGCGACCTGACGGTGGACGATGCCTTCGCCCTCACGCGCCTGCCGTCGGTGCGACGCGTAGCGCCGCTTGCAGCGGGCAATTCCGAGATCAATGCCAATGGCCGGCTGCGCGAAGTGGTGGTCGCCGGCACCGCCGCGCCCTATGTCGACATTCGCAGCTTCAAGATGGCGCAGGGGCGCTTCCTGCCCGAGGCGGACTGGAACCGCGGTGCGCCGGTGGCGGTGATCGGCTCCAAGATCCAGGAGGAAATCTTCGGCAGCCAGCCGGCGGTGGGCGAGTTGATCCGCCTCGGCGACCGGCGCGTGCGGGTGATCGGCGTGCTCAAGGCGGTGGGGCAGGGCCTGGGCATGAACACCGATGAGGTGGTCTTCGTGCCAGTGAGCCTGGCGCAGAGCATGTTCAACACCAACACTCTGTTCCGCGTGCTGATCGAGGCGCGCAGCCGCGACGATATCGAGGCCGTCAAGCGCGAAGTCACGGCCCAGCTCAAGGCCCGCCACGGCAACGAGGAAGATGTCACCGTGATCACCCAGGATGCGGTGCTGGCCACCTTCGACAAGCTGCTGCGCGCGCTGACGGCGGCGGTGGCCGGCATCGCTGCGATCAGCCTGGCGGTGGCCGGCATCCTGGTGATGAACGTGATGCTGGTCGCCGTGACCCAGCGCACCGCCGAGATCGGCCTGCTCAAGGCGCTCGGCGCACGCGGCGCGACCATCCGCGACGCCTTCATGGCCGAAGCGGCGATGCTGTCGCTGTTCGGCGCCTTTACCGGCTACGGCCTCGGCCTCTTTGGCGCCTTCGTCCTGCGCCAGATGTACCCGGTATTCCCCGCCTATCCGCCCGATTGGGCGGTGATCGCGGCGCTAGGCACGGCGCTCGGCACCGGCATGCTGTTCGGCATCATGCCGGCGCGGCGCGCGGCCCGGCTGGATCCGGTGCAGGCCTTGATGAAGCATTGAATATGAAACCTCTCGTGGATTTGCGCTTGGGGCGCGATCGGAACGGCGGGGTGTTCTACTCCGCTCATGTCACCCGGCGCCAGCCTTCGGCTGACGCCTCCTTCTTTACTTCGCTGCGCAGAACACCCCACCCTCCCGATCGGGTGACGCCGTCTCAGGTTTGCGGTTGCAATGCAGAAGCGTATCTCGCCGGGGATGGCAGGTGTCCGGATCCGGTAAGTAAAGGGGGGCGTAGGCAGGGTTTCGCGGAGCACTGCTCCGCGCTGCTGCAGCCGGATTGCCATGCAGGGCAATCCGTGGGCAAGTCTGGCGAAGCCAGGCTCGGAGGACATGGACGGAGCCGGACACCTGCCGTCCTTGGCGCCAGCATGCCTCGACATCATGGCGGTTTTGATTTCGTGAAACCACCACCCAACTGACATGGGCATCACCGACTTCCTCGCCCTGGCCGTGCGCGCCATCGTCGCCCAGCGCCTGCGTAGCTTCCTGACGCTGCTGGGCATCGCGGTCGGCATCGCGGCGGTGATCCTGCTGACTTCGATCGGCGAGGGCATCCACCGCTATGTGCTGGGCGAATTCACCCAGTTCGGCACCAATGTGATCGGCGTCCACCCGGGCAAGACCAAGACTGGCGGCGGCGCACTTTCCGGGCTGCCGAGCAGCGCGCGGCCGCTGTCCCTGGATGATGCCGAAGTACTGAAGCGCCTGCCCAATGTGGTGGCGGTGACGCCCAGCGCCTTCGGCAATGCCGAGGTGAATGGCAACGGTCGTGTGCGCCGTGTCTCGATCTACGGCGTCGGCCACGACATGCTGACGGTATTCAAGGGGCGGGTCATGAGCGGCAGCTTCCTTCCCGACGAAGAGGCCGGCAGCGCGCGCGCCCAGGTGGTGCTGGGGCCGAAGCTCAAGAACGAACTGTTCGGCGCCGAGAACCCGCTGGGCCAGCGGGTGCGCATCGGCGGCCTGCAGTTCCGCGTCATCGGCGTGCTGGCGAGCAAGGGCCAGTTCCTCGGTATCGACCTCGACGACACCGCCTTCGTGCCGGCAGCGCGGGCGCTGGAGCTGTTCAACCGCGAGGGCCTCAACGAGATCGACGTCGCCGTGGCCGAGGGCGTGCCCGCCGCCTCGGTGGTCGAGGCGATCAAGCAGGTGATGAAAGATCGCCACGGCCGCGAGGACGTCACCATCATCAGCCAGGAAGAAATGCTATCCACGCTGTCCTCCATCCTCGACGTGCTGACCATGGCGGTTGGCGCCCTGGGCGGCATTTCGCTGCTGGTGGGCGGCGTCGGCATCGTCACCATCATGACCATCGCCGTAACCGAGCGCACCAACGAGATCGGCCTGATGGTGGCCCTGGGCGCGCGGCGGCGCACCATTCTCGGCCTGTTTCTCGGCGAGGCCGTGGCGCTGGCCGCGATTGGCGGCGCCGTCGGCCTGATCCTCGGTGTTGGCCTGGCGCAACTGATCGGGCTGTTCCTGCCGGCGCTGCCGGTGCATACGCCGCTGTCCTTCGTGGTGCTGGCCGAAGTGCTGGCGGCGGCCATCGGCCTGGCCGCCGGCGTGCTGCCGGCGCGCCGCGCCGCGCTGCTTGATCCGGTCGAGGCGCTGCGGACGGAATAGGTGACGCCAGCGCTGGCAACGCGGCGATTTCTGCTTACGATTCGTCACACTCTCGTCCGACGGTACAGGGCGAAGCCGCGATAATGAGCGACATGAAAACACTCGACCAACTCAAACTTTCCATGCTCGACCTCGTCGCCGTGCGCGAAGGCGGCACGGTGGCCGAGGCGCTGGCGATTTCGCTGGCCACCGCGCGCCACGTCGAAGGACTCGGTTTCACCCGCTACTGGCTGGCCGAGCACCACAACATGCCGGGCATTGCCAGTTCGGCCACGGCCGTGCTGGTGGGCCACATCGCCGGCGGCACCTCGCGCATCCGCGTCGGTTCAGGCGGGGTGATGCTGCCCAACCATGCGCCGCTGGTGGTGGCGGAAGCCTTCGGCACCCTGGCCGAGCTGTATCCCGGTCGCATCGACCTCGGCCTCGGCCGTGCGCCCGGCACCGACCGCCTGACCATGCGCGCGCTGCGCCGCGACCGCATCGAGACCGAAGACGATTTCCCGCGCGAGGTGGCCGAACTGCAGCGCCTGCTCGACGACCCGCAACCCGGCCAGCCGCTGATCGCGATGCCCGGCGCCGGCACTCGGGTGCCGATCTGGCTGCTCGGCTCCAGCCTTTTCTCCGCGCAATTGGCAGCCGAGCGCGGCTTGCCCTATGCCTTTGCCTCGCACTTCGCGCCGAGGCTGTTGCACCAGGCGCTGGCGATCTACCGCGAGCGCTTCCGGCCTTCGACCGTGCTGTCCGAGCCCTACGTGATGGTCGGCGTGCCTCTGATCGCGGCGCCCACCGACGATGAGGCGGCCTTCCTCGCCACCAGCGTGTTCCAGCGCGTGCTCGGCATCCTGCATGGCGACCGGCGCTGCCTGCCGCCGCCGGTGGCGGACTTCATGGCCGGCTTGCACCCGCAAGAGCGCGCCGGCATCGCCGATTTCCTCGGCGCCGCCGTGATTGGTTCCCCGGACAGCGTGCGCGCCGGTTTCGCAGCGCTGCATGCGGCGACCCAGGCCGACGAGTTCATCTTGGTCTGCGACATTTTCGATCCGGCGCTGCGCCTGCGCTCGCTGGACATCGCCGCGGCGGTGCTGAAGGCATAGGGCCATGAGCCGGCGCGCGTTCCTTGGCTTGGGCCTGGCGGTGCTGCTGGCCGCCTGTGCCACCAACCCGGTGACCCACAAGCAGGAACTCAGCTTCGTTTCCGAAGCCCAGGAAATCAGCATCGGGACGCAGCAGTATCAGGCCAACCAGCAGTCGGCTGGCGGCAAGTATGTCCTCGACCCGGCGCTCTCCGCCTATGTCGCCGAGGTCGGCATGAAGCTGGTGAAGGTCAGTGACCGGCCGCAACTGCCGTTCGAGTTCGTCGTCATCAACGATTCGGTGCCGAATGCCTGGGCGCTGCCCGGCGGCAAGCTGGCTATCAATCGCGGCCTGCTCACCGAACTGAAGAGCGAGGCGGAACTGGCGGCGGTGCTGGGCCATGAAATCGTCCATGCCGCCGCGCGTCACGGCGCGCGTTCGGTGGAGCAGGGAACCTTGCTGGCGGCAGGCGCGGCGATCATCGGCGCGCTGACGGCCGACAAGCGCAATGCCGACCTGATCGAGTTCGCAACCCAGGGCGGCGCTGCGCTGCTGAGCCTGCGCTACGGGCGCGAGCACGAGTTGGAGGCCGACCACTACGGCATCGATTACATGGTCCGCGCCGGCTACGATCCGCAGGCAGCGGTGGAGTTGCAGGAGACCTTCGTGCGGCTGTCCGGCAACAAATCACCGAACTGGCTGGCTGGCCTGTTCGCCACCCATCCGCCCTCGCAGGAACGCGTCGACGCCAACCGCGCGCGTGCCCCCGGCATGTCGGGCAAGCGCTTTCGCGGCGAGGACGTCTACCGCCAGAAGATCGCCGGCCTGCTCAAGACCCGGCCGGCCTACCTGGCCCACGACGAGGGGCGCAAGCGGCTGGAAAAGGAGCCCGAGCAGGCGCTGGCCAAGGCCAACGACGCGCTTCGCATCGAACCGCGCGAAGGCCTGTTCCATGCCCTGCGCGGCGACGCACTGAAGCGCCTGGGCCGCGTCGCCGAGGCGGAGAAGGAATACGACGCGGCGATCAAGGCCAACGGCGAGTACTTCGCCCACTACCTGAATCGCGGACTGGCGCGCCAGCAGCTCGGCAATCGCGCCGGTGCCCAGGCCGACCTCGAGCAGGCCAACCGCCTGCTGCCGACAGCCGCCGCACATTTCGTACTCGGCAACCTGGCGCAGGGCGCCAACAATCCGGGCAAGGCGATCGAGCACTACCGCCTGGCGGCGGGCTCGGATTCCGAGGTCGGTCGCCGTGCCGGTGCGTCGCTGGTGCGCCTCGACCTGCCGCGCAATCCGGCGGCCTACGTGCAGGTCGAGCCGGTGGCCGACAAGGCCGGCAATCTGGCGTTGCGGGTCAGCAACCGCAGCCCGGCGGCGCTGCGCAATTTGCGCGTGGCGGCTGTCGCTCCGGGTTTTGCGCGCGACTACGCGACCTCCGGCGAGCTGAAGCCCGGGCAGTCGGTGCTGGTGGCTATGGGGCTGCGCGTCGCCGATCTGGGTGAGGCAGCGAGCCGATTGCGCGGGCAGCTGCGCGCGGCGGAGGTGGCGGAGTAGGAAGGATTTTTAGACGATGGCGGCCAGCGGCTGCACCGTCACCGTATCGCCGGCGCCGACTTTGCCGCGCTCGTGTTCCAGCACGATGAAGCAGTCGGCGTCGGCCATCGAGCGCAGCACGCCCGAGCCCTGGGCGCCGGTGGGGCGCACGGTCCAGGCGCCTGACTCGTCGCGGCCGAGGATGCCGCGCTGGTATTCGGTGCGGCCGGGGCTTTTCTTCATCGCTTCGAGGCAGCGCGCCTCGAAGGCCGGGACGGCGGGAATCGGGTCTAGTCCGGCGAGCTTGAGGATGGCTGGGCGCACGAACTGGTAGAAGGTGACCATCACCGCCACCGGGTTGCCCGGCAGGCCGAACAACCAGGCGCCGGGATGTTCGGGACCGTTCGGCTCGATGCGGCCGAAGGCCATGGGGCGGCCCGGCTTCATGGCGATCTTCCAGAAAGCGACTTCGCCCAGCTGGGTCATCAGCTGCTTGATGAAATCGGCCTCGCCGACCGAAACGCCGCCGCTGGTGATGATGACGTCGGCACAGCCGGCGGCATCGCGGAAGGCGGCTTCGAGAGCCGCCGGGTCGTCGCGCACCACGCCCATGTCGATCACTTCGCAGCCCAGGCGCGTCAGCATGCCCCACAGCGTGTAGCGGTTGCTGTCATACACCGCGCCTTCGGTCAGCGGCTCGCCGATGCTGCACAGCTCGTCGCCGGTGGAGAACAGCGCGACGCGCACGCGGCGGCGCACCGTAACCTCGGCCACGCCGAGCGAGGCGACGATGCCGATTTCGGCCGGGCGCAGCTTGCGTCCGGCGGGGATGGCGGGCTTGCCGGCCTGCAGGTCCTCGCCCTTGCGGCGCGTGTTCTGACCCGCCTGCTGGCCCGGCGGCACGACCACCGTGTCGCCTTCGACCCGCGCCACTTCCTGGATGACGACGGTATCGACGCCCTCCGGCAGCACGGCGCCGGTCATGATCCGCACCGTCTCGCCGGCGCCGACTTTGCCGGCGTAGGCACGGCCGGCGAAGGCGGTGCCGATGTTCTTGACGCGCGTTTCGCCCGCGGCGAGGTCGGCGCCGCGCAGGCCCCAGCCGTCCATGGCCGAGTTGTCGTGGGCCGGCACATCGATCGGCGAGATCACGTCGGCGGCCAGCACGCGGTCCAGCGCCTGGCGCACGAAGACTTTTTCAGTTCCGGCGACGGGGGCCAGCAGGCCGAGCACCAGTTCGCGGGCGCGGTCGGCGTGCAACGCATTCGGGTCGTAGTTGTCGGCGCGGGAGAGGGCTTGCAGTATCGAACTCATGGCAATGACGGGCGGATCAGCCGCCGATGTAGGACATTTCGATCTTCTTTGCCCCCGGCTTCGGCGTCGCCGCGCTGCGGATCTCGGAATACCGGTCGTCGCGTTCGCGCCAGAGGGCGGCGAATTCGCGGCGCAGGGCTTCATCGCCGCCGCCCCGGCGCAAGAGTGCGCGCAGGTCGTGGCCGCTCTGGGCGAAGAGGCAGGTGTAGAGCAGGCCCTCGGTCGACAGCCGGATGCGCGTGCAGGTGGAACAGAAGGCCTGGGTCACCGAGGAGATCACCCCGATCTCGCCGCCACCGTCGACATAGCGCCAGCGCTCGGCGACTTCGCCCGTGTAGTTGGGGTCGATGGCCTCCAGCGGGAATTCGGCGCCAATGCGCGCCACTACCTCGGCCGAGGGTAGCACCTCGTCCATGCGCCAGCCGTTGGAACTGCCGACATCCATGTATTCGATGAAGCGCAGGATGTGGCCGGAGTGGCGGAAGTGGCGCGCCAGCGGCAGCACCTGGTCGTCATTGGCACCGCGTTTGACCACGCAGTTCACCTTGATTGGCGCGAGACCCACGGCGGCGGCGGCAGTGATGCCGTCGAGCACGTCGCCGACGGCGTAATCGACGTCGTTCATGCGCTTGAAGGCGGCATCCTCGATGCCATCGAGGCTGACCGTGACGCGGTGCAGGCCGGCATCCCTGAGCGTGCGGGCCTTTTTCGCCAGCAACGAGCCGTTGGTGGTGAGGGTGATCTCCACCGGAAATTTCGCCAGGCGCTCGATCAGGGTTTCGATGTGCCGGCGCAAGAGAGGTTCGCCGCCGGTGATGCGGATCTTCTCGACGCCGAGGTCGACGAAGACGCGGGCGATGCGCTCGATCTCTTCGAAGGACAGCAGGCTGGCGCGCGGCAGGAAGGCGTAGTCGTCGGTGAACACTTCCTTGGGCATGCAATACACGCAGCGGAAGTTGCAGCGGTCGGTGACCGAGATGCGCAGGTCACGTACGCGGCGGCCGCGGCGGTCGGCGAGTTCGCCGTCCGGTGCGGCGGCGAGGTCGCGCGCCGGCGGCAGGCTGGCGCGGAGGATGGGAATGATGCGGTCGGTCATGGGAGGGCAGAATATACACCGCCTGCCGGGGCGCTCAGCGCGGTGTCGGGTCCTGCCCGGCGGGCTCCGCCGGGTCGCGCAGCAGCAGCCACATCAGGCGCAGGCCGAACAGGGCGTTGCCGGTCGCAAACACGATCAGCAGTGCCGCGGCCCAGGGCACGAGCGGAATCGCGCGGGCGATCCAGGCCAGCAGCGCCGACAGCAGATTGAGCACAATCACCAGCCAGAATGCCGGCTTGCGCGGCTGCCAGAGGCGCGCGAGCTTCATGTGCCACCCGCGTAGCGCAGCCTCCGCCGCTCGCTTGCCGGGCGTGTCAGGTGGTCGAGCGGCAGCACGTGCGACTGTTTCACGCGCTGCAGGGCGATGTGGGTGCGGACTTGGGCCACGCCGGGCAGGCGCAGCACCCGCTTCATCATCAGTTCCGAGAATGCCGGCAGGTCGGGCGCGACGATGCGCAGCAGGTAGTCGGCGTCGCCGCTGACCGACCAGCAGTCGAGGACTTCGGGCAACTCCGCCAGCGCGCCCTCGAAGGCTTCCGACTGCGGCTTGCCGTGGCGTTCGAGCACCACGTGGGCGAAGGCGGTGACGCCCAGGCCTAAGGACGCGGGGTCGAGCAGGGCGGTCTGGCCGACGATGATGCCGGCCTCGGCCAGGCGCTGCAGGCGGCGGCTGATTTGTGAGGCGGAAAGATGCACACGCTCGCCCAGGGCGGCATGTGTTGCGGCGCCGTCGCGCTGGATTGCGTCGAGCAGGGCGAGGTCGTGGCGATCGATGGTAATTTCTTGCATTTAAATTTAACTTAGTGCATGAAACACGCATGATACTGTAGATTTATCGATACAAATGCATGCCATTAGCGGTTGGTGTGCGCAAGAATTCGCACAATCACTTCCGGAGCCTTCGCCATGAACCTCGTCGAATCCCTGCTACATGCCCTCAAGGACCATGGTGCCCGCCAGATCTTCGGCATTCCCGGCGATTTTGCCCTGCCTTACTTCCGCGTCATCGAACAGTCGCAGATCCTGCCGCTGTACACCCTGTCACACGAGCCGGCGGTGGGCTTTGCCGCCGATGCCTCGGCGCGCGCCCACCAGGGCCTCGGCGTCGCCGCGGTGACCTATGGCGCCGGCGCGCTGAACATGGTCAATGCCGTGGCGGCGGCCTATGCCGAAAAGTCTCCGCTGGTGGTGCTCTCGGGCGGGCCGGGCAAGGGCGAATCGCGTTCCGGCCTGCTGCTGCACCACCAGGCCAAGACCCTCGATTCGCAGTTCCAGATGTTTCGCGAAATCACCTGCGACCAGGTGCGGCTGGACGATGCCGAGCGGGCGCCGGCCCACATATCACGCGTGCTGGGCGCGGCCCTGCGCAACTCCGAACCGGTGTACATCGAGATCCCGCGCGACATGGTGGGGCAGCCCTGCGCCCCGGTGCCACATGCCGCCGTGGCCGAAATCGACCGCGATGCACTGTCGGCCTGCGTCGAGGAAATCCTCGATCGCCTCGCGGCGGCAAGCTCGCCGGTGCTGATGGCTGGGGTCGAAGTGCGCCGCTTCGGGTTGGAAGCGAAGGTCGCCGAACTGGCGCGCCGCCTCGGCCTGCCGGTGGTAACCAGCTTCATGGGGCGCGGCCTGCTCGCCGAGCAGGAGGCGCCGCTGGTCGGCACCTACATGGGCGTCGCCGGCCTGCCCGAAATCACGCGCCTCGTCGAGGGCTCGGACGGCCTGTTCCTGCTCGGCGAAATCGTCTGCGATACGAATTTCGCCGTCTCGGAAACCAAGATCGACCTGCGCAAGACCATCCAGGCACTGGACGGGCGCGTCACGCTGGGCTACCACGAGTATCCGAAGATTCCCCTCGCTGCCCTGGTTGATGGCCTGCTGGCGCGCGCCGGGCGGCTCGACCGGCCTTGCCCAGTCGTGTCGGCGGCGTATCCGCGCGACATGGCGGCGGATGGCGCCAGCATCGCGCCGAGCGATATCGCTACGGCGGTGAATGACCTGATGGCGGCGCATGGCCGCATGCCGATTGCCGCCGACATGGGCGACTGCTTGTTCACGGCCATGGAAATCGAGCACACGGCGCTGGTGGCGCCGGGGTATTACGCCACCATGGGCTATGGCGTGCCGGCCGGGCTCGGCCTGCAGGCGGCGACCGGCCAGCGGCCGCTGGTGCTGGTGGGCGACGGCGCCTTCCAGATGACGGGCTGGGAACTTGGCAACTGCCGGCGCTACGGCTGGGATCCGATCGTGCTGCTGTTCAACAATGCCAGCTGGGAGATGCTGCGCACCTTCCAGCCCGAGTCCGGCTTCAATGATCTCGGTGAGTGGGGTTATGCGGAGATGGCTGCGGGCTTGGGCGGCGACGGCGTTCGGGTGAGGACGCGCGCCGAGCTGAAGGCCGCGCTGGAGCGGGCGGTGGCGACGCGCGGGCGCTTCCAGTTGATCGAGATAGCGATTCCGCGCGGGGTGCTGTCATCGACCCTGCAGCGCTTCGTTGCCGGCGTCAAACGCCTCAGTTCGCCGCCTCGGCCTGCGGAAAGTACGACGTGAGCCGGGCCTGAAAATCCGCTACGCTAGGGGCATGGTTTCCCCATCTGCACGTCCCATGCTCCTGCGTTGCCTGATCCTGCCCGTACTTTGGTGCGGGCTGCTTGTACCAGCGTTTGCCGACGACCAGGAAATCGAGGCGCCGCGCGTGGTATCGGCGCTGGAGCAAGGCCTGGCCGCGGAGCTGGGCGCCGGGTTGGGACGCAATCCTGAGCTGGCCATCGCCTTGTACTGCGATGCCGGAACCATGGGCAGCGCCGAGGGCTACTTTCGCGTCGGGCGCGTGCTCGCCCTCGGTCCGGACTACATCCGCAACGCGGCACTGGCCAACGCTTATTTCGCCCTTGCCGCACGGCTCGGCCATCGCGCGGCGGTGGATGCCTTCGACCAGCGGGTCGAAGCCGCCGCCCTGAAAGATGATTGCGGCACCTTCCTCGCCGGGCTGGAAAAGCAACGCTTCGACCTCGACGGCTACCTGGCCGGACTGACGCCCGTCAAGCGCGGCATCGCCGATCTGATCCGCCGCCTGGCGCCGCGCCATCAGGTCGATGCGCGCCTGGCCGTCGCCGTCGCCCTGGTCGAATCCAACCTGAATGCCAGGGCCCGCTCGCCCAAGAACGCGGAGGGCGTGATGCAGTTGATCCCCGGCACCCAGCAGCGCTTCGGCGTCCGCGATCCCTGGGACGTCGAAGCCAATGTCAAGGGCGGACTGGCTTACCTAAAGTGGCTCGGCAACCGCTTCGGCGGCGACTGGGCGCTGGTCGCCGCCGCCTACAACGCGGGTGAAGGCGCGGTCGATCGCTATCAGGGTATTCCGCCTTACCGCGAAACCCGCGACTACGTGCGCCGCGTGATGTTCTTCGCGGGCCGGACAGCGCTCCGGCCAGGGCAGGGGCACCGATCCGCACGATGAGTGGATGTGGAAAGTCGTTAGGCTGGGGCAAAATGCAACGCCGCTAACGTAGCGGAATGTTTCGGTCAGGACAAGAAAAGGGAATGCATTTTGAGGGACCTGGTTTTCTGGACGCTGTTTACAGTGGTAGTGCTGGGCGTCGTGGTGACCTTGGCCCGAAACTATCGACGGGCGTGGGCACGCGAACTGGAGTTGGAAGCCCTGCATGCGAAACTCCTTGCTGAGAAGGCGGGAGAAAAGGCCTCGCTGGCGACAAGCGTGGTGTCGGATGGAGCATTTTTGGCTTTCCCGCCTGTTTCTCCCGCCCCGCCGCAAAAGTTTGCCGGAGATGCCGAATCGGGGAGCGCACCGGCCGTGGCCGCGGAAGTGCCGGCCCCCGAGTCATTCGATCCAGCAAAGACACGCCTTTTCGTGCGCGTCGATTCCGTTGCTGCCCAGGTAGGAGTACCAGGGGGAATACCGGCGTTGGTAGGGCTGGCCGGGCGTCACAAAGGCAAGCGATTTCTAATCCCGGCCCTCGGATTGACCATCGGTCGTGCTAATGATAATGACGTAATCATTATCGACGGCCGGGTTTCAGGGCATCACGCGTGGATCGGAATCGTAGACGGCCGGCCAATGCTGCGCGACTATCAGTCGCTGAACGGTACCTTCCTCAATGAAAAGCTAGATGTAGGAGTGAGCGAGGCGGCGCTAGGCAACGGCGATATCCTGCAGTTTGGCGGTGCCGACAGCGACCAGTATCAATTCGTGGTCCGCTGAGTATCGTCCAGTGAACAGGCGGGTCGCCATGGACGACAGACTGCGCAGGCTCAGTGAATTTCCCGCGTCTCCAGGAACACCACTTCCGGGTGCCGCTCCTGGGTCATCGACAGGTTGACCCGGTTGGGCGCCAGATAGACGTAATCGCCGGCGCCGTCGAGCGCCACGTTGACGCCTGACTTGTCGGCCAGGGCGCGGATGGCGGCATCATCGCCGCGCAGCCAGCGTGCGGTGGCCACCGGATAGGCTTCGAAGATGCAATCGACGCCGTACTCGTGTTCGAGGCGGTGGGCGACGACGTCGAATTGCAGGGTGCCGACTGCGCCGAGGATCAGGTCGTTGCTGTGGATCGGCTTGAACAGCTGGGTCGCGCCTTCCTCGGCCAGCTGCTGCAAACCCTTCTGCAGCTGTTTCATCTTCAGTGGATTGCGGATCTGGGCGCGGCGGAAGTGCTCCGGGGCGAAGCAGGGGATGCCGGTGAACTTGAGGTCTTCGCCCTCGCTGAAGGCGTCGCCGAGCAGCACCGTGCCGTGGTTGGGAATGCCGAGGATGTCGCCGGGCCAGGCTTCGTCGGTGGTGTTGCGGTCCTGGGCCATGAAGGTGATGGCATTGTTGACTGCCAGGGTCTTGCCGGTCGAGCGCTGGCGCAGCTTGATTCCGCGCTCGAACTTGCCCGAGCAGACGCGGACGAAGGCGATGCGGTCGCGGTGCTTGGGATCCATGTTGGCCTGGATTTTGAAGACGAAGCCGGAGAATTTCGGCTCGCCCGGTTGCACCAGGCGCGTCTCGGTGGCGCGAGGCTGCGGGCCGGGTGAAAGATCGACCACTGCATCGAGTAGGCTCTGTACGCCGAAGTTGTTGATCGCCGAGCCGAAGAACACCGGCGTCTGCTTGCCGGCGAGATAGGCGTCGCGGTCGAAAGCGTGCGATGCGCCGCGCACCAGCTCGACTTCCATGCGTAATTCCTCGGCCTGGTCGGGTATCAGCTCGTCGAGGCGCGGATTGTCGAGGCCCTTGATCACCTCGGCGGTGCCTTTGTCGGCCTGCGGGTCGAAGAAGCTGATGCTGTCGTCGTAGAGGTGATAGACGCCGCGAAAACGCTTGCCCATGCTGATCGGCCAGGTCATCGGCGCGCACTGGATCTTCAGCACGTCCTCAATTTCGTCGAGCAGCTCGATTGGCGGGCGGCCCTCGCGGTCGAGCTTGTTGATGAAGGTCAGGATAGGCGTGTCGCGCAGACGGCAGACATTCAGCAGCTTGATCGTCTGCGCCTCGACGCCGTTGACCGAGTCGATCACCATCACCGCGGAATCGACCGCGGTCAGCGTGCGGTAGGTGTCCTCGGAGAAGTCTTCGTGGCCCGGCGTATCGAGCAGGTTCACCATGCACTCGCGGTAGGGGAATTGCATCACCGAGCTGGTGACCGAGATGCCGCGCTGCTTTTCGAGTTCCATCCAGTCCGAGGTGGCGTGGCGGCTGGCCTTGCGTGCCCGCACTTCGCCGGCGACCTGGATCGCGCCGCCAAACCAGAGCAGTTTTTCCGTCAGCGTGGTCTTGCCGGCATCCGGGTGGGAAATGATGGCAAAGGTGCGGCGGCGGGCGAGTTCGAGGTCGAGCTGGGACACGGTGGATAGGAGGGGAATGGCGAAGAGGCGCGATTATACGGCGTGCGCGGTGTCCTGAGCTTGTGGAGCGAGGCCCAGCGCGGGGCAGGGGTGGCAGCGGCGGAGCCTGTTTTTCACTTTGGAATCAAGTGCAATCGCCATAGCATGTAGAATGCGTACCGCATATCCCGCGCGCCCTTCGCCTTCGATGCCTCCCGACCCACAGCCCTTAGCCACCGAGCCTTTGCAGCGACCCCGCGGTGGCATGCGTCCGGTGCTGGTCACCCTGGCCTGCAGCCTGGCCATCAGTCTGGCGGTATGGCAGCACAGCCGGATGGAAGTGGAACGCCATTTGCGCATGGAGTTCGAGGCCGAACTGGCCAAGTTCCGCACCGATCTCAACTCGCGCCTCATCGGCAATGCGCGCGCCCTGCGCGCGGCAACCGCGCTGTTCATTGCCAGCGACGAGGTGACGCGCAAGGACTGGTCGGATTTCGTGCGCAGCCTGCGCCTGGAGAAGGACTTTCCCGCGATGCAGGCGATGGCGTTTGCGCGTGCCGTCGATGATGCGGGGCTGGAGGCCCTGGTGCGCGAGATGCGCGCGTCCGGCGCGGCAGATTTTTCGCCACGGCCACCCGGGCGACGTGACCGCTACGTGATGAATGTTCTGGCGGCGCCCGACAACGACGAAAACAGGCGCGCACTGGGCTACGACATGTGGCAGGACCCGGAGCGTCGGGCGACCATGCTGAGGGCGCTGGCTAGCGGCGACCCGGCGATCACCGGGCGCATCACCCTGAAGATCGATGAGCAGGGGCGGCAGGTGCCGGCCTTCATCATGTACCTGCCGGTGCCGCCCCGCGCCGATGGCCAGCAGGGAGGCTTCGTCCTCAGTCCCTTCCGCATGCCGGTGCTGATGGACGAGCTGATCCAGCATGGTCGGCGCGGCATTTCCCTGACCATCCATGACGGCGACACGCCGCGCCCGGAGGCGCTGTATTACCGAAGCCACCTGAATCCGCCAGGCGAGGCACGCCTGGCGCACAGCGAGACCTTCGGTTTTGGCGGCCGCCAGTGGCGGCTCGACTTCGCCAGCCTGCCGGAGTTCGACGCCCGGGTCGATGACGGACATCCGCTGCAAATGCTGATCGGCGGCGTGATGTTCAGCCTGCTGGCGGCGTTTGCCGCATGGGTGCTGACCACGCGTCGCGACCATGCTCTTGGCCTGGCGCGCGACATGACCCGCTCCTTGCGCGAATCCGAGGCGCGGCTGCGCGTGTTGATTGACCATGCGCCCGAACCCATCGTCGTCTATGACGCCGACGCCGATCGCTTCGTCGACGCCAATCCGCGCGCCGAAGCGCTGTTCTGCTGTCCGCGCGAGGAGTTGCTGGCGGCGTCCGCGTCCCGCTTTTACCCTCCGGGCACCCATGACGGCCGCTCCGCCAGCGTGGTTGCCGGCGAGATGCTGGCGCGTGCCATGTCGGGCGAACAAGCGCTGTTCGACCGCACGCTGTGCAATGCCCGGGGAGAACTGGTGCGCTGCGAGATGCGCCTGATGCGCCTGCCGGCGACCGACCGGCGCCTGGTGCGCGTCAGCTTTATCGACATTACGCAGCGCAAGCGGATCGAGGCGGACCTCCAGGTTGCTGCGATCACCTTCGAATCGCACGAGGGCATGCTAGTGACCGATGCCGAAAAGAACATCTTGCGCGTCAATCGCAGCTTCTGCGAAATCACCGGCTACGAGGCGACGGAAGCGGTGGGCCAGACGCCGCGCCTGCTCAAGTCCGGGCGCCATGAGCAGTCCTTCTATTAGGCCATGTGGGACGCGATCGTATCCACCGGTACCTGGAGCGGCGAGATCTGGAACCGGCGCAAGAACGGCGAGATCTTCCCAGCCTGGACCACCATCACCGCCGTGCGTCGTCGCGACGGCGTGGTCAGTCACTACGTCGGCACCTTTACCGACATCACCCAGCGGCGCGCTGCCGAGGACGAGATCCGCCACCTGGCCTTCTACGATGCGCTGACCCAGCTGCCCAATCGGCGCCTGATGCTCGATCGCCTGCGCCAGGCGCTGACCGCCAGCGCGCGGCATGGGCGCCACGGCGCGCTGATGCTGTTCGACCTCGACGACTTCAAGACGCTCAACGACACCCTGGGCCATGACGTCGGCGACCAGTTCCTGATCGAGGTCGCCGCGCGCATGGAATCCTGCATCCGCGAATGCGATACCGTGGCGCGCCTGGGGGGCGACGAGTTCGTCGTCATCCTCGAGGAACTCGACGCCGGCCTGCTGGCGGCGATGCAGGCCGAGAGCGTGGCGGTCAAGATACAGGGCGCGCTGAACCAACCCTACCTGCTCGACCTCAGTCTGGCTGGTGGCGAAGCCAATACGCGCAGCTATCACTGCACCTCGAGCATTGGCATCACCCTGTTTCGCGGCCACGATGTCGATGTGGATGAACTGCTCAAGCGTGCCGATACGGCGATGTACCAGGCCAAGGCGGCGGGGCGCAACACCCTGCGCTTCTTCGATCCGCAGATGCAGGCGGCGGTCTCGGTGCGCGCCACGCTGGACACCGATCTGCGCGCGGCGATCGGCGAAAGCCAGTTCGTACTGCACTACCAGCCACAGGTCGACGGCAGCGGCCGCATGACCGGCGTCGAGGCCCTGCTGCGCTGGCAACACCCGCGCCGGGGCCTGGTGATGCCTGCCGAATTCATCGACCAGGCCGAAGCGACGCGCCTGATCATGCCGCTGGGCCGCTGGGTGCTCGAAACCGCCTGCCGCCAGTTGGCGGAGTGGGCGGGTCAGGCCGGACGCGAGGGGCTCGACATCGCGGTGAATGTCAGCGGCCGCCAGTTCCACCAGGCCGATTTCGTCGATCAGGTGAAGGCCGTGCTCGCCACCACCGGGGCCGATCCGCGCCGGCTCAAGCTCGAAGTGACGGAGAGCCTGCTGTTGCATGACATCGAGGATGTGGTGGCGCGCATGGCGCAGTTGCGTGCCCTCGGCATCAATTTCGCACTCGACGATTTCGGCACCGGGTATTCGTCGCTTTACTATCTGAAACGCCTGCCGCTGGCCCAGCTCAAGATCGACCAGTCGTTCGTGCGCGATGTGCTGATCGATGCCAACGATGCCGCCATCGCCCGCACCGTGATCGCGCTGGGGCAAAGCCTGGGCCTGGCGGTGATTGCCGAGGGTGTCGAAACCCCTGGTCAGCGCGACTTCCTCAAGCTGCACGGCTGTCATGCCTTCCAGGGCAATCTGTTCGGCGTTGCCTGCGGTGCCGAAAAGCTCTTCTCCGAAGCGGCGGCGGAACGGCGCGACGGCTGATCAGCTCGCTGCTTCGAAGTGCTCCAGCAGCAGCTGCACGCTCTGGGTGCCGTTCCATTCGTTGATGTCGACGCGAAATGCTGCCGCGATCCGATCCGGCGCCGCGTCGGCAGCATTGAAGCGGATTGCATCGTAGCGCTGGCCGCCTTTTTGCAGCTTGAGCTTGAGGTGCTTGTCCTTGAGGATTCGCTGGCTGACGACTTCGAAGCGGTCGGCAAACAGCGGCGGCGGGAAGGCCTGGCCCCAGACCTCCTGCTGCATCATGCGCACGGCATCGATCGAGTAGTAGCCGGATTCCAGCACGCCGTCGGTTTCCAGGGTGCGCGACAGATCCGCGGGCGAAAGCAGTTCGCCGCAGACCTGTTCGAAGGCGGCCTCGAAGCGCGGCAGGTCGGCTTCGCGCAGGCTCAGGCCGGCGGCGGCGGCGTGGCCGCCGAAGCGCAACAGCAGGTCGGGGTGGCGCTTGGCCACCAGGTCGAGCGCGTCGCGCAGGTGCAGGCCGTGGATCGAGCGCCCGGAAGCCTTCAGTTCGCCTGCGTTACCGGGGGCGAAGGCGAAGGTGGGGCGGTGAAGCTTTTCCTTGACGCGCCCGGCAAGGATGCCGATCACCCCCTGGTGCCAGCCGGGATCAAACAGCGTCAGGCTGGTGCGGCTGCCCGGGTCGAGGCTGGCCAGCAGGAGCTCGGCATCGTCGCGCATTCCGGCCTCGATGTTGCGTCGTTCGCGGTTGATGGCGTCGAGCTGCTGGGCGATGTTCAGTGCCCGCGCCGGATCGTCGGTGATCAGGCATTCGATGCCCAGCGCCATGTCGGCCAGGCGTCCCGCCGCGTTCAGGCGCGGGCCGATGGCGAAGCCGAGGTCGAAGCCGGCGGCACGGGCCGGCTCGCGCCCGGCTATGGAAAGCAGGGCAGCGATCCCCGGCTGCATGCGGCCGCTGCGGATGCGCGCCAGGCCCTGCGCCACCAGGATGCGGTTGTTGCGGTCGAGCGGCACCACGTCGGCAACGGTGCCCAGCGCCACGAGGTCGAGCAGGGAGGCGAGGTTGGGCTCCGGCTGTGTTGCGTAGGCGCCGCGCCGGCGCAGTTCGGCGCGCAACGCCAGCATCAGGTAGAACATCACGCCGACGCCGGCCAGCGCCTTGCTTGGAAAGCTGCAGCCGGGCTGGTTGGGATTGACGATGGCGGCGGCATCCGGAAGCGTTGCGGCCGGCAGGTGATGGTCGGTAATCAGCGTGTCGATGCCGAGCCGCCTGAGTTCGGTGACACCCTCGACGCTGGCAATGCCGTTGTCGACGGTGATTACCAGGTCGGGTCGGCGCGTCGCCGCGAGCTGCGCCACTTCCGGCGAAAGGCCATAGCCCAGCGTGAATCGATCGGGCACCAGGTAGTCCACCGTGGCGCCCATCATGCGCAGTGCGCGCAGGCCGACGGCACAGCCGGTGGCCCCGTCGCAGTCGTAGTCGGCGACGATCAGCAGGCGCTGGCCGGCGGCTATCGCGTCAGCCAGGCGGGCGGCAGCGGCGGCGATGCCCTTCAGCTGGTCCGGCGCCAGCAGGGCGCTGGCTCGTGTGTCGAGTTCCTCCATGCCACGCACGCCACGCGCGGCATAGAGCCGTGCCAGCAGGGGGTGCACGCCGCCCTGTTCCAGGCTCCAGACGGCACGCGGGGGAGCCTCGCGCACGGTGATGCGGGTCATTTGGCCGCCTTTGCAGCGAACGCCTCAGCCAGCGGTCGCGGTTTGCGCCAGAACTTCCACAGCTCGCCGCGAGCGACATTCAGTTCGACGCTGTTGTGTTCGCCGGGGGCGAGCAGGCGCAGGCGACCTAGCCTGCCGGCGCGCAAGGCAGCCAGGGCCGGCGCCAGCCAGTCGGCGTCGAGGCGGACAAGGGCGTCGCGCCAGGCCAGCACGTCGCCCAGGCGGGCGGGGGCGGCCAAGGCGTCGAACAGGGCCAGCGTGGCGCGTCCTGCTTCTGGCTCGAAGCGCGCAGGCAGGGGTCGCTGCGCGATGCCCTGCCAGGCGGCGAGGCCAAGCGGCACCGGGTCGGCCGCCCAGAGCTGGTCGTGGCGGCCGCGGCCGGTGCCTTGCGGCCGGCCACCGCCCCAGGGCCACAGCGAATTTACCGTCGGCCGTCCGGCGGCTTCGCGTGCCAGATTCACCGGGTGGGCATGGAGCACCATCTGCGCCTCGTTGAGGGCCTGGCGCCAGGGGCGGTAGTCGGCATGCGCCGGCAGCGGCGCGGCGGCACGGCCGATGCCGGCTTGCAGCGCGGCAAAGGCCGGCGCCGGCTTCCGCAGGCGCAGGTTCCAGCACTGCGGCGCCAGGCTATCGATGTCGCCCAGGGATTCAAAAGTCGGCGCCAGCGATACGGCGAGCGCTTCGGCTTCGGCGTCGTCGAGGGCCAGCTGGGCGGGGTCGTCGAGCACCATGCTGCGTTCTTCGAAGCGCAGCCGCACCGGGTCGAGGCATAGCCAGTCGGCATCGTCTCGCGCGCGGCCGAAGGCCAGGCGGCGCAGTGCCGCCGCCGGCACCGGGAGATCGGCGCCAAGCTCGGTGGCCAGCAGCCCCTCGGCATCGGCCGCTGCCGCAGGATTCAGCCGGCCACGGCCCAGCAGCAGGGAAAACGCTGGCAGCGGCAGGTCGCAGGATAGGTCTGCAAGGGCCTGGCGCGGCCAGATCAGGCCGGGTACGACGAGGGTCAGCATGCGTTGCGAAAAGGTAAGGGCGGGGAGGGGCTGGAAGGCGAATCTTACCGGCGGCAACCGGTGCGCGGGCCCGCACTCTATACTGTCCGCCATTCCCTGTCCCGCCTGCCCTGATGTACGAACTCCTGATCGGTCTGCGTTACACCCGCGCCCAGCCGCGCGAAGGGGCCGCCAACCGTTTCATATCCTTCATCGCGCTGATTTCCATGCTCGGCCTGGCGCTGGGCGTGGCGGCGTTGATCGTGGTGCTGTCGGTGATGAACGGCTTCCAGAAGGAATTGCGCGAGCGCATCCTTGGCGTGGTGTCGCATATCCAGGTCAGCGGCGGCGGTGGTGAGCTGGAGGACTGGACCAAGGTATTGCAGGGCGTGGCCCGCCATCCGCGGGTCAAGGCGGCGGCGCCCTACGTGCAGCAGCAGGGCATGCTGAGCTTCGACGGGCAGGTGCGTGGCATGATGCTGCGCGGCATCCTGCCCGAGGCCGAGGACAAGGTGGCGAACTTCGTCCGCTACATGAAAGCGGGCAAGCTCGATGCGCTGCGCCCCGGCGAATTTGGCATGGTGCTCGGCAGCGAGCTGGCGCGCGCCCTGCGCGTGCGCCAGGGCGACAAGATCACGCTGCTGGCGCCGCAAGGGATGGTGACGCCGGCGGCTTTGCTGCCGCGCATCAAGCAGTTCCGCGTGGTCGGCATCTTCGAGGCCGGCATGTTCGAGTTCGATTCCGGCCTGGCCCTGGTGCATCTGGAGGACGCGCAAAAGCTGTATCGCATGGACGATCGCGTCAGCGGCGTGCGGCTCAAGGTCGACGACCTCTTCGCCGCGCCGCAGATCGGGCGCGAATTGATGCGCTATCTCGACGGCGAGATCTGGATCAGCGACTGGACCCGCAGTCACGCCAATTTTTTCCGCGCCGTCGAAATCGAAAAGCGCATGATGTTCCTGATCCTGCTGCTGATCGTCGCCGTCGCCGCCTTCAACATCGTGTCCACGCTGGTGATGGCGGTGCAGGACAAGCGCGCCGACATCGCCATCCTGCGCACCCTGGGCGCCAGCCCGCGCAGCATCATGGGCATCTTCGTGGTGCAGGGGACGCTGATCGGCGTGGTCGGGCTGCTGGCCGGGATTGCCGGCGGCGTGGCGCTGGCGCTCAACATCGACGTCGTGGTGCCGGCCCTGGAACGCGTGTTGGGGATGCAGTTCCTGGCCAAGGACGTGTATTACATCAGCGACCTGCCGTCCGACCTGCATTGGTCGGATGTGTGGACCATCGGCAGCGTTTCCTTCGTGCTGACCTTGCTGGCGACGCTGTACCCGAGCTGGCGGGCCTCGCGCACGCAACCGGCGGAGGCGCTGCGCTATGAGTAAGCCGGTGCTGGCCAGCAGCGGCCTGAGCAAGATATTCCGCCAGGGTAGGAACGAGGTGCCGGTGCTGGGCGGCGTCGATTTGGAAGTCGGCGCTGGCGAGACGGTGGCCGTCGTCGGCGCCAGCGGTTCCGGCAAGAGCACCCTGCTGCACCTGCTGGGCGGCCTCGATGCGCCAACTTCCGGTCGCGTCGAACTGCAGGGGCGCGACCTGGCGGCACTCGACGAGCGCGCGCGCGGCCAGGTGCGCAATGCCGCGCTGGGCTTTGTCTATCAGTTCCATCACCTGCTGATGGAGTTCAGTGCGGTCGAGAATGTCGCCATGCCGCTGCTGATCCGGCGCATGGAAAGGCGCGAGGCCGAGCGCCAGGCGGCGGTGGTGCTGCAGCGTGTCGGCCTCGGCCATCGCCTGACGCACCGGCCGGGCGAGCTTTCCGGCGGCGAACGCCAGCGCGTCGCCGTGGCGCGCGCCCTGGTGACGCAGCCGGCCTGCCTGCTGGCCGACGAGCCGACCGGCAATCTTGATCGTATCGCCGCCGATGCCGTGTTCGGTTTGCTGCTGGAGCTCTGCCGCGAGCGCGGTGCGGCACTGGTGCTGGTGACCCACGACGGCGAGCTGGCGGCGCGTGCCGACCGGGTGCTGCACCTAAGCGACGGGGTGCTGCGCGCGGCGTGACTTGCGTCGCCGCCAGGCACGCACCAGATAGATGCGCCAGGCCAGTTTGACCAGCAGGTAACCCGCCAGGGCCAGTCCCGACGCGAGCAGTACCAGGCCCAGCGCCAGCGGCGCGCCGAGCCCGGCCATCCAGTCGATCAGCATTCCGGTCCAGGCCGCGAAACTTTCCTCGCCCCAGTCGGGCGGTGGCACGAAGCGCTGCCCCGGTCCCGGTATCACCCACTGGCCGATGGCATAGGCCACCACGTAGAGCGGCACGATGGTGAAGGGATTGGTGTACACCGTGGTCAGCATCGCCAACGGCAGGTTGACGCGGAAGACCACGGCGCAGATCGCCGCGCCCAGCATCTGTAAGGGGCCGGGGATCAGCCCGCAGAACATGCCGGCGGCGACGGCGCCCGCCGCCGAGTGGCGGTTGAGGTCCCACAGCCGGGGGTGGAGTAGGGTGTTCTCGAACGGACGCAGCCAGCGGTTGGCGCGGATCGCCTCGTGGTCCGGCAGGTATTTGCGCAGGTGGCGACGCATGGACGGCGGGCCGGGAACTCCGTCAGACGATGCGCAGCGACAGTTCGCCAAGGCCGTCGATGCCGCCGCTGACCAGGTCACCGTGCACCATGGGACCGACGCCTTCCGGTGTGCCGGTGAAGATCAGGTCGCCCGGGCGCAATTCGAAATAGCGCGACAGGTGGGCGATGGTCTCCGGCACCGACCAGATCAGGTCGGCAAGATCACCTTGTTGTTTGAGCACGCCGTTCACCGTGAGCCAGATGCGACCGGACGAAGGGTGGCCGATGGCGCTGGCCGGATGCAAGGGCCCGATTGGCGCCGAGCGGTCGAAAGATTTGCCCAGCTCCCAGGGGCGCCCCTTGTCCTTGAGCGCGGTTTGCAGGTCGCGCCGCGTCATGTCGAGGCCGATGGCATAGCCCCAGATGTGTTCGTTGGCGTTGGCTGCTTCAATTTCACTGCCGGACTTGCCGATCGCCACCACCAGCTCGACCTCGTGGTGGTAGTTGGCGGTTGCGGCGGGGTAGGGGTGGTCGGCGGTCTGCCCGGGCGCCACCGGCACTACCGCATCGGCCGGCTTGCAGAAGAAGAAGGGTGGCTCGCGCGTCGGGTCGGAGCCCATCTCGCGGGCGTGCGCCGCGTAGTTGCGGCCGACGCAGTAGATGCGGCGTACGGGAAAGCGGTCATCGCTGCCGGCGATGGCAACGCTGGGAATCGGATCGGGCGTAAAGACGTGGCTCATGGTGACTCCGTTAGGGGAGGCCCGATTATCCACCAGAGTCGGGCGGCGCCTGGTGCATTGCACCGGAAATGGACGGATGGTCCTGCGCCAATCCAGTCCCCCATGCAAAGCTGCAGATGCGGCATTGCGGCAAATTGGAAATATCGATATGGAATAAATGACCACATTAAAAATATGGTTTGGACATCGATGGCGCGTCGGGCGAACAATGCCTTGACCCATCCATCGAGGCGGGCTAAACAACATTAAGGAGGAAACGACACCATGCGCCAGTATTCCGTTTTGCCTCACCGGCCCTTGCGGCCCCACACCGCCTTTCACGTTCCCTGCCAGGATCTGCCTCCCCGCGTTAGCCTTGACGACGCCGCGGAATCGGTGATGACGGACTTCAGGAAGGTCACCGCCTTCACCATCGACCCCGACGTCAGTGTCGATACGGCGGCGCGCGTGATGCGGCGGCGCAAGGTGCATCTGCTGCTGGTGGTCGATGTCGACAACGAGGTGCTGGGCATCATCACCTCCAATGACCTGATCGGCGAAAAGACCCTGCAATGCATCTCCGCGCGCGGTATTGCCCGTGAGGACGCCCTGGTGCGCGACATCATGACGGCCCAGGACCGCCTCGAAGTGATCAGCATGGATGACGTGGCCCACGCCCATGTCGGCCATGTCGTGGCGACCTTGAAGGCCACGGGCCGCCGCCACGCCGCCGTGGTTGACGAGGACGCCGCCGGGCGCCAGGTGTTGCGCGGCCTGTTCGCCGCCTCGCAACTAGAGCGACAGCTGGGCGAGGCAGTCAGCACACCGGAGATCGCCAGCACCTTTGCCGAGATCAGCATCGCGCTGAAGTAGCTGCCGTCCCGCATTCCGGGCGCATGGTCTAATCCGGACCATGCGCCTGTTCGTTTTGTCGTTTGCCGTCGGCATCTGCCTGCTGCAGTTGCAGCCGGCCCTGCCTGCGCTGGCACAGCTGGCTGCGCTTGGCGCGGCGGCGCTGCTCGCCTTGGGCCTGGCTGCGACGGGCCAAAAGTCGGCGCCGGGGACACGGCGATTCCTGCGCCAAACCCTGCTGGCAATGGGCGCCGCAGGCCTTGGCCTGCTCTGGGCTGCCGGACTCGCCCACTGGCGCCTGGCCGAGGAGCTGACGCGCGACCTGGAAGGGCGCGACATCGAGGTGCGCGGCGTGGTGGCCGGCCTGCCGCAGGAACTCGAACGCGGCCTGCGTTTCGTCTTCGATGTCGAACAGGCCGTGCCCGGCGTGCCGCGCCGGATCTCGCTGGCCTGGTACCGCGGCAGCGACGGCGAGGCCGATGAAAGCCAGCGCGTGCCGGTGCGCGCCGGCGAACGCTGGCGGCTCACGGTGCGCCTCAAGCGCCCGCACGGTAACCTGAATCCCCATGGCTTCGACTACGAGGCCTGGCTGTTCGAGCGCGGCATCCGTGCCACCGGCTACGTGCGTCCGCGCGCCGAGGCGGAGCGCCTCGAGGCACGCGTCTGGCGTCCGGGCTACGCCGTGGAAATGCTGCGCGAGGCGATCCGTGACCGCTTTCACGTCGCGCTGCCGGATGCACCCTATGCCGGGATCCTGATCGCGCTGGCCATCGGCGACCAGCAGGCGATTGCGCCGGAATTCTGGCAGTCCTTTGCCCGCACCGGCATCACGCACCTGATGAGCATTTCCGGATTGCATGTGACGATGTTTGCGGGACTGGCCTATGCATTGGTGAATTGGCTTTGGCGACGTTCGATGCGCCTGCCGCTCCGCCTGCCGGCGCAGAAGGCGGCGGCGCTGGGCGGCCTGCTGGCGGCTTTCGGCTATTGCCTGTTGGCCGGCTTCGCCGTACCGGCGCAGCGCACGCTCTACATGCTGGGCGTGGTGGCGCTGGCCCATCTTGCGGCGCGCGAACTTTCCGCTTCGCGCGTTCTGGCGCTGGCCTTGCTGATTGTGCTGCTGCTCGATCCCTGGGCAGTGCTGGCGGCCGGCTTCTGGCTCTCCTTCGGCGCCGTCGGCCTGCTGTTCCTCATCGGCGGCGGGCGGCTGGGGCCGGCGCACTGGCTGCGCGAATGGTTGCGCGCGCAATGGGCGGTGACGATAGGCATGCTGCCGGCACTGCTGATGTTGTTCCAGCAGTTTTCGCTGGTTTCGCCGCTGGCGAATGCCCTGGCGATTCCGCTGGTCAGCTTCGTCATCACGCCGCTGGCCATGCTCGGCAGCCTGCCGCTGCTCGACCCGGTGCTGGCCGTGGCGCATTGGGTTACCGGAGCCATGATGGCGGCCGTGGAGTGGCTGGCGGCTTTGCCCCTGGCAGTCTGGCTGCAAGCGGCGCCACCGGTCTGGGCAATGTTGCTGGCGCTGGCGGGCGGCGTCTGGCTGTTGCTTCCGCGCGGCTTTCCGGCGCGCTGGCTGGGTTTGCTGTGCTTCCTGCCGCTGCTGAGCGCCGAGGCCCCGCGCCCGCTCGCCGGCACGGCGCAGGTTACGGTGCTCGATGTCGGGCAGGGCCTCGCGATCCACGTGCAGACGGCGCGACATGACATGCTGTTCGATGCCGGGCCGGCGTTTTCCGTCGATGCCGACAGCGGCAACCGCATCATTGCGCCCTACCTGCGTGCGCTGGGCGTGCGCCGGCTCGATACGATGGTGATCAGCCATGCCGACAAGGACCACGAAGGCGGCGCCGCTTCAGTGCTGGCGGCAATGCCAGTAGCGCTGCTGAAGACCTCGCTGCCCTTCGAGCACCCCCTGTCGGCGCAGCCGGTGCGCCATGAGCTGTGCGTCGATGGCGACGCCTGGGAATGGGATGGCGTGCGCTTCGAGATGCTGCACCCGGCCGGTGAGCCGCTGTCGCGCAAGTCCAACGACCTTAGCTGCGTGCTGCGCGTGGCAGCCGGCGGGCACCGGATGCTGCTGACCTCGGACATCGAAGCGGTCTCCGAACAGGCGCTGCTGGCGCGTCACGGCCAGCGCCTGGCGGCGGAGGCGATGACGGCGCCACACCACGGCAGCAAGACCTCCTCGACCGCCGAATTCATCGCTGCCGTGGGTGCCCGCGAGGTGGTCTTCCCGGTCGGCTATCGCAACCGCTTCGGCCATCCGAAGGAGGAGGTCCTGGCGCGCCATGCGGCGGCGGGCGCACGCCTACACCGCACCGACCGCGACGGCGCGGTGAGCCTGCTGCTCTCGCCGCTGGGCGTGGCCGTGCGCCATGAGCGCGCCGAAAGTCGGCGCTACTGGCACGGCGACGCGCCATAATCCGGGCATGACGAACGCCGACACCTCCGTTCCCTTCGCCGGTCTGCGCCCCGAGCGCATCCTCGATGCCGTCGAGAGTCTCGGCTTTGCCTGCAGCGGCGCCTTGCAGGCGCTCAACAGCTATGAAAACCGGGTCTGGCAAATCGGCATCGAGGATGCCGCACCGCTGGTCGCCAAGTTCTACCGGCCCGGCCGCTGGAGCGATGCGCAGATTGTCGAGGAGCATGCCTTCACCGCCGATATGGCGGCCGAGGAACTGCCGGTGGTGGCGCCGCTGGTGATCGACGGACGCAGCCTGTTTTCCCATGCCGGCTTCCGCTTTTCCCTGTTTCCGCGCCAGGGCGGACGGGCGCCGGAGTTCGACCGTAATGAAACGCTGGAGTGGATGGGGCGCTTGATGGCGCGCATCCATCAGGTCGGCGCGCGGAAGGATTTCGATGTGCGCGAAACGCTGGACATGGCCAGCTTCGGCGTTCGCTCCCGCGACTGGTTGCTCGACCATGAAGTGATTCCCGCCGAACTCGAAGCGATCTGGGCCGGGGTTGCGGCGCAGGCGCTGGAGGGGGTGGCCGAAGCCTTCGCCCGCGCCGGGCAGGTGCAGCAATTGCGGCTGCACGGCGATTGCCACGCCGGCAACGTGCTGTGGACCGGCGACGGACCCCACTTCGTGGACTTCGACGATGCGCGTATGGGGCCGTCGGTACAGGACCTGTGGATGCTGCTTGCCGGCGATGCCGACGAGATGGGTCGGCAGTTCGGCCATGTGCTGGCAGGCTACGAAATGTTCCGCGAATTCGACGATCGCGAGCTGCAACTGGTCGAGGCCTTGCGCACCCTGCGCCTGATCCACCATTCGGCCTGGCTGGCGCGGCGCTGGGAAGACCCGGCGTTTCCGGCGGCCTTTCCCTGGTTCGCCACGCGGCGCTACTGGGAAGAACGCATTCTCGAATTGCGCGAGCAGATTGCGGCGATGGCGGAGTTTCGCGGTCTGCGCATCGCGATGCCTTAGGCATGGCCAGCGCCGCTCGCTAGAATCGGCGGCAAACAATCAAGGAGTCGTCCATGCGCGAAGCGCGAGTGAAGTGCCTCAGTGCCGCCGGTTTTCATCATATGGCCTATGTGGAGTGGGGCGATCCGGGCAACCCAAGGGTGCTGGTTTGCGTGCATGGCCTGACGCGTTGCGGGCGCGATTTCGATTTTCTCGCCGAAGCCATGGCCGGCGAATATCGCGTGGTCTGCCCCGACATCGTCGGCCGTGGCCGCAGCGACTGGCTGCGCAACAAGTCGCTCTACGCCATCCCCCAATATTGCGCCGACATCGCCACGCTGCTGGCGAAGATCGGTGCCGAGAGCGTTGATTGGGTCGGTACCTCGATGGGCGGCCTGATCGGCATGGCACTGGCGATCCAGCCCGAGACGCCGATCCGCAAGCTGGTGCTGAACGATGTCGGGCCGGTGATCACCGCCGCCTCGCTCGAGCGCATCGGCATGTACCTCGGGCGCGTTGGTCGCTTCGACAGCATCGAACAGGCGGAGTCCGCCGTGCGCTTTGTCTCTCAGCCCTTCGGTTCGCTGACCGATGCCCAATGGCGCCACCTGACGGTGCATGTGACAAGGCAGACGGCGGATGGCAAGATCGAGTTCGCCTACGATCCCGGCATCGCCGAGCCCTTCAAGGAGGTCTATGCCGCCTGCGGCGGCAAGGATGTCGAGTCCTGGCCGCTCTACGATGCGATCACCTGTCCGACGCTGCTGCTGCGGGGCGCGAATTCCGACCTGCTGACCGCTGAGTCCGCACGTGAAATGGGCCGTCGTGGACCGCAGGCGAAGCTGGTCGAGATTCCCGGAGTAGGCCATGCGCCGATGCTGCTGGATGTGGCGCAAGTTGCTCCGGTACGTGAGTTTTTGCTCGCCTGAACGGCACTGTTATTTCCCGTTGCATCGCAGCATCGAAATATTTCATGGGCGAATATTTGTCGACCTAGAATAGGCAATGTTTCGCATATCTGGTGGGCGAAACGTGAAATCCCAGGGCACCGTCGCGGACGGTGTTCGGACTCAAGCCTGCAATCAAATCAGGAGGCATCATGCAGAAATCGTTGCACATCGACCCCAACAAATGCACTGGGTGTTTGCAGTGCGAAATGGCGTGTTCTTTCGAGAACCATGGGGTATTCAACATTGCCAAGTCGCGGATCAAGGTGTTCAACTTTGAGCACGCGGGGAGGAAGGTGCCCTACACCTGTACGCAGTGCGCCGAGGCGTGGTGCCTCAACGCCTGCCCGGTCGATGCGATCCGCGTCGATGCTGGCACGGGGGCCAAGGTGGTGCATCAGGATGTCTGCGTGGGGTGCAAGGTATGCACCATTGCCTGCCCGTTTGGCACGGTGAACTACGTTGCCGAAACCGGCAAAGTGCAAAAGTGTGACCTGTGTGGTGGCGAACCGGCGTGTGCCGACGCCTGCCCGACGGGCGCCATCACCTACGTTGAAGCCAGCTGGACTGGTCTCGACAAGATGCGGGCCTGGGCCGGCAAGACCGACACGCAACCGCGCGCAGCCTAAGGAGACGACCATGGGATGGACCAAAAAAATTCTGCGCGTTGATCTGAGCAACGGCAGCATCAAGACCGAACCGCTCAACATGGAATGGGCCAGGGACTACCTGGGCCAGCGTGGCCTGGCCACCAAGTATTTCGTCGAGGAAGTCGACCCCAAGGTCGACCCGCTCTCGCCGGAGAACAAGCTGATCATGACCACCGGGCCGCTCACTGGCACGGCGGCCTCCACCGGCGGCCGCTATTCGGTCGTCACCAAGGGCGCCCTGACCGGCGCCATCGCCTGCTCGAACTCGGGCGGCTACTTTGGCGCCGAGCTCAAGTTTGCCGGCTGGGACATGATCATCTTCGAAGGCAAGAGCCCGAAGCCGGTGTATCTGTCGATCGAAGACGACAAGGTCGAACTGCGCGACGCCGCCCATCTGTGGGGCAAGACCGTGTTCCAGACCGAAGAAGCCATCAAGAGCAGCCACCAGGATCCGCAGACGCGCGTCTGCTCGATCGGCCGCGCTGGCGAAAACGGCGTCATGTTCGCCTGCATCGTCAATGACCTGCACCGCGCCGCCGGCCGCTCCGGCGTCGGCACCGTGATGGGCAGCAAGAACCTCAAGGCCGTCGCCGTGCGCGGCACCCAGGGGGCGGGCCAGATCAAGGACCCGAAGGCCTTCATGGCCGCCACCAAGGCCGCGAAGAAGGTGCTTGCCGACAATCCGGTCACCGGCCAGGGCCTGCCCAAGTACGGCACTCAGGTGCTGATGAACGTGATCAACGAAATGGGCGCCATGCCGACGCGCAACCACCGCGACGTGCAGTTCGAAGACGCGCGCAAGATCTCGGGCGAAGCCATGCACGAGAAGCGGCCCACCGACGGCAAGACCCACCTCGTC
>CAIVQO010000026.1 GCA_903908065.1 uncultured beta proteobacterium
AGCGTTTCCGCTGCCTTGACCGCCTCGTCGACGGAAAAGCAGGGAATGCCGCGCGGGACCGTCACACCGAATTTCTTCAGGATTTCCTTGCCCTGATATTCGTGGATCTTCATGCGTCTTCCTTGTTGTTGATGCTGCGTTGATCTGAAGCCGGCATCAGTCGGTCAGGCCGGTCAATGTTCGCGGATCGGGTCTCTTGCCTGGGGATGAAGCTTCGCCGCCCCTTTTTTGTGCTTTCGGGAACGGCCGTTTGCTGCGGCGCGGGATACTACCATAAGCACTCTTAATCGAAGCTTACAATTCCCTGCTACCCCGCCCTGGAGCCTTTCCGGCAATGACATCCGCCCGCTATCTGTTGGCCCTCGACCAGGGCACCACGAGCTCACGCAGCATCCTGTTCGACAGCGAAGGCCGGCAAATTGCAATGGCCCAGCGCGAATTTCGCCAGATCTTTCCCCAGCCCGGTTGGGTCGAACATGATCCCTTCGAAATATGGGATTCCCAGCTAGCGACGGCGCGTGAGGTCTTGGCCAGGGCCGGCGTCAAGGCACGGGACGTGGCCGCGCTGGGGATCACCAACCAGCGCGAGACCACCGTGGTCTGGAATCGCCGGACCGGCCGGCCGCTGGCCAATGCCATTGTCTGGCAGGACCGGCGTACCGCCCCGGCCTGTGCCGATCTGGACGCCCGCGGCCTGGCGCCGACGATTCGCGCCAGAACCGGCCTGGTGCTGGACGCCTACTTCTCGGCCACCAAGCTGGCCTGGATTCTTGACAATATCCCTGACGCGCGCCAGTTGGCCAACGAAGGCGCGCTGGCCTTCGGCACCATCGACAGCTGGCTGCTGTGGCAGCTGACCGGCGGCGCCGTGCATGCCACCGATGTCAGCAACGCCTCGCGCACCCTGCTGTTCGACATCCGCCGCAATTGCTGGGATGAGGAACTGCTCGCCATGTTCGGCGTGCCGCCGTCGGTGCTGCCTGTCGTGCATGCATCGAGCCATCCCTATGGGGACACTGCACCAGGCCTGTTCGACGCGACTATCGCCATCGGCGGTATCGCCGGCGACCAGCAGGCCGCACTCTTCGGCCAGGCCTGCTTCGGCCGCGGCCGGGTCAAGAATACCTACGGCACAGGCTGCTTCATGCTCATGCATACAGGCGATGTCTGCCTCGAAAGCCGCAACGGCCTGATCGCCACCCGCGCGGCACAGATTACGACCGAACCACAGTTTGCACTGGAAGGCAGCGTCTTCATCGGTGGCGCGGTAGTGCAGTGGCTGCGCGACGGCCTGCAATCCATCAAGTCGAGTGCAGACATCGAGGCCTTGGCCAGCAGCGTCCCCGACAGCGGCGGCGTGGTCTTCGTTCCCGCGTTCACCGGCCTCGGTGCGCCCTATTGGCAGCCCGACGCGCGCGGCGCCATCCTCGGTCTCAGCCGCGGTAGCACGCTCGCCCACATCGCCCGCGCTGCGCTGCAAAGCATCGCCTTCCAGAGCGCCGCCCTGCTCCAGGCCATGCTGCGCGACCTTGGCGACAGCCATGGCATCACCGAGCTGCGCGTTGATGGCGGCGCCTGCGCCAACAACCTGTTGATGCAATTCCAGGCCGACCTGCTGGGGTTTCCCGTGCTGCGCCCGAAAGTCACCGAAACCACGGCGCTGGGCGCCGCCTATCTGGCCGGCCTCGCTTGCGGCGTGTATTCGGGCACCGAGGAACTCGCTGCACATTGGCAGGTCGAGCGGACCTTTCTTCCCACCTTGCCACACGAACGCGCTGCGGAATTGATGCAAAGGTGGGAGCACGCCGTGGCGCAGGCGACGCTGCAATCACCGTAGTGCCGGCGCCGACTCTTGGAGTCGCGCGGATTCAGCCCTTCTCGCGCCGCGTTTCAGGCAGGGTCTTCAGTTCCGGCAATTGCAGTCGCTTGCGGTTCGGCTCGGCCGCCGCCAATGCTTCGGTTTCCACCAGCCCGGCATGGCAGCGGCCCACCAGGTCGTGGTACACCGCCGTGCCCTGGATTTTCCAGTTCATTTCCACTTCGGTGAGCTCGCGCATCAGTTTCGCTGGCGAGCCGCCGGCCAGCATGCGCGGCGGAATCTCGAAGGCAGTCTTGACGAAGCTTTGCGCCGCAACGATGGCCGATTCGCCAACCACGGCCTTGTCCATCACCACCGAGTTCATCCCGACCATGCCGTTCTTGCGCACGATGCAGCCGTGCAGGATGGCGCCGTGGCCGATGTGGCCGTCTTCCTCGATGATGGTGTCGCTGTGCGGGAAGCCGTGCATCACGCAGCAGTCCTGCACGTTGGCGCCGGCACCGATGAAGAGTCGGCCGAAGTCGCCGCGCAGGCTGGCGCAGGGGCCGATGTATGCGCGCGGGCCGATGTGCACGTCGCCGATCAATACTGCCGAGGGGTGAACATAGGCGGTGGGATCGACCACCGGCACGATGCCGTCGATGGCATAGACTTTCATGCGTCAGGACCGTAGGAAGTGATACATTTCGATTCTAAACGAAGGCCATCCACTGTGTCAGAATGGCGCGCTTCGCGCCCCGCCACGGCCGCCGACAACAAACCACGGAACCCCCGACCATGAGCCAGCAGCATATCCTTTTCTCGCTCGATGCCGGCATCGCCCGCATCACCCTGAACCGGCCCGACCGGCTCAACAGTTTCAACGTCGACATGCACATGGAGCTGCGCGAGGCCATCGCCCGCACCCGCGACGGCGGCGCCCGCGTCCTGCTGCTGACCGGCGCCGGTCGCGGCTTCTGCGCCGGCCAGGACCTGGCTGACCGCAACGTTTCGGTCGACGCCGCACCGGTTGACCTTGGCTACACGATAGAAACCTACTACCGGCCGCTGATCCTCAGCCTGCGCGCCCTGGAGATGCCGGTGATCTGCGCGGTCAATGGCGTCGCCGCTGGCGCGGGAGCGAGCATCGCGCTGGCCTGCGACATCGTGCTGGCGGCGCGCTCGGCCAGCTTTATCCAGGCCTTCTGCAAGCTGGGCCTGGTACCGGATGCCGGTGGCACCTGGGCGCTGCCGCGCCTGGTGGGCAACGCCCGCGCCATGGGACTGGCAATGCTGGGCGACAAGCTCTCCGCCGAGCAAGCCGAAAGCTGGGGCCTGATCTGGAAGTGCCTCGACGACGACAAGCTGATGGCGGAAGCAGAAAAGCTGGCGGTGCATTTCAGCACGGCGCCGACCAAAGGACTGGCACGCACCAAGCAGGCAATCTACGCCAGCGGCGGCAACAGCCTGGAACAGCAGCTCGACCTCGAACGCGACTACCAGCGCGAACTGGGCTTCGGCCCGGACTACCGCGAAGGCGTCGCCGCCTTCATGGAAAAGCGGCCGGCAAAGTTCACGGGGAAGTGACATGGCATTGACTCCGCAACAAGTCGCCGAACGCTGCACGGCCGTGATGTGGCCCAACGACCATGCCGCCCAGGGCATGGGCATCGTGATCCGCGAAACGACCCCCGGCGGCGCGGTGGCCGAGATGAAGGTACGCCAGGACATGGTCAATGGCCACGGCATCGCCCACGGCGGCTACATCTTCGCCCTCGCCGACACCAACTTCGCCTACGCCTGCAACAGCTTCAACCACTACACGGTGGCCGCCGGCGTGGACATCAATTTCCTGGCGCCGGCCCATCTCGGCGATACACTGACGGCCGTCGGCAAGGCGCGCCACCAGGGCGGGCGCAGCGGCATCTACGACATCGAGGTCACGAACCAGGACGGCAAGCTGATCGCCGTGTTTCGCGGCCGCTCCACCCGCATCAAGGGACATTTTTTCGAAGAAAGCTCCGACTCATGACGACCCAAGCCTTCATCTGCGACGCCATCCGTACCCCCATCGGCCGTTACGGCGGCACGCTGGCCGGCATCCGCACCGACGACCTCGCCGCGCTGCCGATCAAGGCGCTGATGGCGCGCAATCCGGGTGTGGACTGGAAGCAGGTCGAGGACGTGATCTACGGCTGCGCCAACCAGGCCGGCGAGGACAACCGCAACGTGGCGCGCATGGCCGCCCTGCTGGCCGGCCTGCCGGTCGACGTGCCGGGCGCCACCATCAATCGCCTGTGCGGTTCGGGCATGGATGCCGTGGGCACGGCAGCGCGGGCGATCAAGGCCGGCGAAGCGACCTTGATGATCGCCGGCGGCGTCGAGAGCATGAGCCGCGCGCCCTTCGTCATGCCCAAGGCAGAGAGCGCGTTTTCGCGCAGCAATGCGGTGTATGACACGACCATCGGGTGGCGCTTCATCAACAAGCTGATGAAAGCGCAGTACGGTGTCGATTCAATGCCGGAAACCGCCGACAACGTCGCCGCCGATTTCAAGATCGAGCGCGCGGCCCAGGACGCCTTTGCCCTGCGCTCGCAGCAGCGCTGGGGCGCCGCCAATGGCGCCGGCTTCTTCAAGGACGAGATCGCACCCGTCGAGATCGCACAGAAGAAGGGCGAGCCAAAGATCTTCGATACCGACGAACATCCGCGTACCGATACCACGCTGGAACAACTGGCCAAGCTCAAGGGCATCAACAACAAGCCCGGCGGCCCTGAACTGACTGTTACGGCGGGCAACGCCTCGGGCGTGAACGACGGCGCCTGCGCGCTGCTGTTGGCCTCTGAAGCCGCCGCCAAGACCCACGGCCTGACACCGAAAGCGCGCGTGGTGGCGATGGCCACCGCCGGCGTAGCGCCGCGCATCATGGGCTTCGGCCCGGCGCCGGCGGTGAAGAAGCTGCTGGCCCAGACCGGCCTGACACTGGCGCAGATGGACGTGATCGAGCTCAACGAAGCCTTCGCCGCGCAGGGCCTGGCGGTGACGCGCGACCTCGGCCTCGCCGACGACGATCCCCGCGTCAATCCCAACGGCGGCGCTATTGCCATCGGCCACCCGCTGGGCATGAGCGGCGCCCGTCTGGTGACGACTGCCAGCTACCAACTGCAACGCACCGGCGGCCGCTATGCCCTGTGCACCATGTGCATCGGCGTCGGCCAGGGCATCGCGCTGATCATCGAGCGTGTCTGACGCCCTGTCCACCGACCACTTTTCGGGTCATGCCGCGCACTACGCGCGCCATCGGCCCTCCTACCCGCCGGAGCTCTTCGCCTGGCTCGCCGCGCAGTCCCTTGGCCTCGACCTGGCCTGGGACTGCGCCACTGGCAACGGCCAGGCCGCACTAGCACTGGCCGCGCATTTCCGCCAGGTCCATGCCACCGACCTGTCGTCCGAACAGCTGGCGCAGGCGACGCCCCATCCACGAATCGCTTACCGACAGGGCCCGGCCGAGGCCAGCGGCCTCGCCGCGCGCAGCTGCGATCTGGTGACCGTAGCGCAAGCCTTGCATTGGTTCTGCAACGAGCAGTTCTTTACCGAAGTTCGGCGGGTGCTCAAGCCCGGCGGCCTGTTCGCGGCCTGGACCTACACCCTGCTGCACGGCGACCCGGCGCTGACCGAGATCGTCAGGGACTACTCGACCAAAACGGTCGGCGCCTACTGGCCGCCGGAACGACGCTGGGTGGACCTCGGCTATCGCGGCATGCCCTTCCCCTGCGCCGACATCGCGGTGCCCGCGTTCGAAATCCGGCGCGAACTCACCCTGGACGAAGTGCTCGACTACCTGCGCACCTGGTCGTCGACCCAGCGCTTCCTCAAGGAAACCGGTGTCGACCCCTGCCTTGCGCTGCGCGAACGCCTGCAGGACCTGTGGCCGGAACCAGGCGCCCGCAAGACCATTGTCTGGCCTGTCATCTTGCGTTGCGGGAGGATCGAATGAATACTGCCCAAAAACGGGAGCTCGCCACCCTGGGCGGCGGCTGCTTCTGGTGCGTGGAAGCGGCCCTGCTGCAACTGGCGGGGGTTGAATCCGTCGTCTCGGGCTATGCCGGCGGCAAAACCCAAAACCCTGATTACCACAGCGTCTGCAGCGGGCGCACCGACCATGCCGAGGTGGTCGAAGTGCGCTTCAACCCGGACGTCATCGACTACCGAACCTTGCTGCTGGCCTTCTTTGCCATCCACGATCCGACAACGCCAAACCGGCAGGGCAACGACATCGGCAGCCAGTACCGCTCGGTGATCTTCACCCACGGCGACGAGCAGGAAAAAATCGCCGGGGAGGTGATTGCGCAACTGACTGCGGAAAAGGTCTGGCCCAATCCCATCGTCACCGCCGTATCACCAGCGCCGACTTTCTGGCGCGCCGAGGATTACCACCAGAACTACTACGCCAACAATCCCCACCAGGGCTATTGCATGGCGGTTGTGGCACCCAAGGCGGCCAAGCTGCGCAAGGTATTTGCCGGGCGCCTGAAGGAAGGCTGAAGGGCCGCCAAGGCCCCGCCTACTCGGCGTCCGGCTGCTCGGCCGGCACCGATTTGGCAAAGGCCGGAACGGTCAGGCAATGCTCGTGGATGCGCATTATGGTCGGCACGTGGTCGAGCCGACAATTGAAGCGCTGGGCGTTGAAGATCTGCGGCACCAGTACCACATCGGCCAGGGTTGGCACCTCGCCGTGACAAAAGGTCCCCGTGCGGGCGTCTCCAGACAGCATGGCCTCTACGGTAGCCAGCCCGGTTTCGACCCAATGCCGGTACCAGGCGTTCTTCTGCTCCTCACTCACACC
Organism: uncultured beta proteobacterium; assembly: GCA_903908065.1. Classification (GTDB taxonomy): domain Bacteria; phylum Pseudomonadota; class Gammaproteobacteria; order Burkholderiales; family Rhodocyclaceae; genus Sulfuritalea. The sequence continues at coordinate 6,645 of CAIVQO010000026.1, forward strand.
CAGCGTCTTGGTAAGGTAGCCAAGCACGCGCAGATTGTTGAGCGGGTGGATCTCGCAGGCGATCGACAGAGCCAGGGCACGAACGCGCGCACGGCCGGCTGCGTCCCTGGGGAACAAGGACGGCTCGGGCCGGGTTTCCTCCAGGTACTCGACGATGGCCAGCGACTGGGTCAGCACGCTGCCCTCGTCCTCCTGCAGCGCGGGCACCAGGGAGGCTGGATTCAGGGCCTTGTATTCGGGCGAAAATTGCTGCCCGCCCTCTTTGATCAGATGCACCGGAACGTAGTCGTAGGACAGCCCCTTCAGCGCCAGGGCGATGCGCACGCGAAAACTGGCCGAACTGCGGAAGTAGCTGTAGAGCTTCATGAATGTCCCTGGAATGAATAATTGGAGGGCTTGCCGAGGCTTGATCGGGCGAAAGGGGGCCGCGATGCTGGTACTAGAATAGCAGCACTTTTGCGCCCTTCGGGACCGTATGCCGAACTCGCTGGTCACCCTGTCGTCGCACTACCGAAAGCGCATCGGGCGCTGGGCTCTGGTGCTGTTGCTGGCGCCCGGATTCGCCCTCGGCGCCGCGCCGTCCGGGGAACTTAAACGCACCGATAGTCTCGACATGCGTCGCGCCGGTAAGGTCACCGACGACGAACGCGCCGTGCTTCGCATCGAGTGGCGTGCCGGCATGAGCGGCGTCGATCAGGACCGCAGCCTGCAGGAGATGCTGACCAAGCTGCGGCAGATGGAGAAGTCCGCCGATGCCGTCGGCCAGGTGTTCCGCAGCCTGCCTGCGGAAAGCCGCCCTGCCAAACCGGCACCCGCCCCCGCCAGCGCGGCGCCAGAACCGGCAGCCGAGGAAGAACCGAATTGGCGATTGATGGCCGGCAACCTGATGGCACTTGCCCTGGTGGGCATCTGGTGGACCAATCGACGCAAGACCCAGCGCGAAGCGGCCGCCCTCGAAGCCAAACTGGCCGCCAAAACCAAGGAAGAAGCCGCGCTCAAGGCAGGCGGCCCGATGCCGAAGCTCTCCGACTTCCCGCCGCCGATCGAAGCCATCGAACCATTGGATTGGGCGCACTCTGGCGACAGGGTGGAACCGGCGCTGACGCCCGATCCGGCGCCCGCGGCTACGCCACCCTCCATCACTCCGGATTTTGTTGCCGAACCGAAGGTCGAGCAGCCGACCACCGGGGATTCCACCGCGGATTCGATACCACCGATACATCAGGCGGTCGAATCACCCACCCTCGCGCCATCCCCGGACATCGATTTCGTGCTGGAGGAAGCCGATCCGGCAGCCGTCACTCCACCGCCACCGCGCCGTACGCACAGCCCCGCCGAGGCAGCCCCGACCGCCAGCGAAACGGAAAAGAAGAACCTGGAACCGACCTTGCAACTTGCCGAGATCATGTTGTCGATGGGCCTCGAACAAGGTGCTGCTCAGGCGCTAGTCGAATACACCGAAGCCAATCCGCGCGATGCCATCTATCACATGCTCAAGCTGCTGGGCATCTACCGCAAGCGGGGGCTGCACAAGGAATTCCAGGAAACTGCGGAAAAGCTGCGCAAGAACTTCAATATCCAGGCCGAGGATTGGGCAGCGTCAGGCAGCGGCGAAGCGCCGACCCTGGAGAAATTCTCGCGCGTTGCCCAGCACGTGCAATCGATCTGGACCCAGCCCGAGGAATGCATCAGCTACCTGCGCCACCTGATCGAGGACAACCGGGATGGCGCCCGTGCCGGATTCCCGCAGTCGGTGGCCGAGGAAATCCTGCTGCTGGTGGAAATCCTCAAGGAAACTTCCGGCGCCGATCAGGGCGCAGCGTAACGCTCCACGCGCTGATCGATGGCGCCGAAGATGCTGGCGCCGTTGGCATCCAGCATTTCGATCCGCACCCGGTCGCCGAAGCGCATGAAGGGTGTTTGCGGTTTTCCCTGTTCGATGGTTTCGTACATCCGGACTTCGGCAAGGCAGCAATAGCCGACCCCGCCGTTGGCGACCGAGGAGCCGAACAGGCCGCCCTGCTTGTTGGACACCGTCCCCGAACCGACGATGGACCCGGCTTCGAGTTCGCGCGTTTTTGCCAGATGGGCAATCAGTTGCGGAAAATCGAAAATCATGTCGACGCCGGCATTCGGCCTGCCGAAGGCGCTGCCGTTGAGATCGACGCGCAAAGGCAGGTGGGCCTTGCCCTCGCGCCAGGCGTCACCGAGTTCATCCGGCGTCACCGCCACCGGCGAGAAGGCCGTCGCCGGCTTGGACTGGAGGAAGCCGAAACCCTTGGCCAGTTCCGCCGGAATCAGGTTGCGCAGGCTGACGTCATTGACCAGCATCAGCAGGCGGATCTGCGTCGCGCAATCGGCGGGCGTGGCGCCCATCGCGACGTCGCCGGTGACCACTGCCACTTCGGCCTCGAAATCGATGCCCCAGGCTTCGTCGAGCGCAAAAATCGGATCGCAGGGCCCGGCGAAACTGTCTGAGCCGCCCTGGTACATCAGCGGATCGGTCCAGAGTTCGGGTGGCATCTCGGCATTGCGCGCCTTGCGCACCAGTTCGATGTGATTGACGTAGGCCGAGCCGTCCGCCCACTGGTAGGCGCGCGGCAAGGGGCTGTGGCACAGGCGCGGATCGAAGGGTTCGGCATGGCGCGCGGCGCCGTGGTTGAGGGCTTCATAGACGGCGGCGAGTTGCGCGGCCTTGGTCTGCCAGTCGTCGAGCACGGCTTGCAGCGTCAGGGCGATATCGGCCACCGCCTGGCAGCGCGTCAGGTCGCGGCTGACCACCACCAGCGTGCCGTCGCGGCCGCCGTGTTTCAGCGTCGCCAGCTTCATGCCTTGCCCCAGGTCTTGTAGCTGCCGTCGTGCATCCAGCGCGCGTGCTGCGGCGCCTTCTTCGTCACTGCCCACTCGTTGAGCATGTCCCACTTGACCTCGTCGAGGCGTCGGTTCATTTCCGGCGTGTCGGTATTGAATGCCAGTTCCAGGCGATGGCCGCTGGGGTCGAAGAAATAGATCGACTGGAACAGCGCGTGGTCCGTCGGCCCGACCACCTCGATGCCCTCGGCTTCGAGCCGCGCCTTGGCAGCGAGGAGTTCCTCCATCGAGCCGACTTCCAGCGCCAGATGCTGGGTCCACGCCGGCGTGTTGGGATCGCGGCCCATTTCCGGCTGTGTCGGCAACTCGAAGAAGGCCAGGATGTTGCCGCCGCCGGCGTCGAGGAAGACATGCATGTAGGGGTCGGCTTCGCCGGTGGAGGGCACAGCATCCTCGGCGATGGCGAGGATGAATTTCATGCCGAGGTGCTTGCCGTACCACTCGACGGTCTGCTTGGCATCCTTGCAGCGGTAGGCAACGTGATGCACCTTGCGGATCAGGTTGGGAACCATGTTCAGACTCCTTCGCGGGCGATCGCCAGCGCCTCGCGCAGTGTGCTGATGTCGCCGATGTGGTTGGCCAGCAGCAGGATCAGCCGCGCATTGAGCAGTTCCGACTGCTCGTCGGACAAGTCGCGGTGCGCATTGATCAGTAGTTCATAGAAATCGTCGCCCGGCGCATAGGCAACGAAATAGCGCTTGCCGCCTTCGGCCAGATTCGGTTTGAGGTTGAGGGCCATGGGATTTCCTTTCAGGACCGGCCACAGGCGCGAGTCACGGCGGCGCGCAGCTGCGCCTTGTCGAACCGGCGCCAACGTGCCACGACGTGCTGGTCGGGACGGATCAGGTAGGCGGTGCCGGGCTGGGCGTCATAGCGCGTGAAGGCGACGCCGCGCACGTCATGCACACAGGCCAGGGAGTCGGCGCTACCGGCACGGCGCGCGACGATCAGTGGTTCGACGCGGATGCCGTCGAAGTCCAGCGCCGACAGCGCCGCGACATCCACGGCGGCCGGATTGTCGACGAACAGCATCAGCTGGAAGCGATTGCCCGTGCTTTGCAGCAGCCAGCCGGGTGCGCCACCCTTTTCGACCGGCGCATCGTCCAGCGGCGCACCCGGCAGCATGCGGCCGGTAAAACTCTCGGTGTCCGCCGTGTTGAGGCTGGAATCGACCAGGAAGGACGGCACCGACAGGCGGCCCGAATTCACCAGGCTGCGGCCGAAGGCATGGTCCTTGGCCAGGCTCAGGATGGCATTGCGGAAGGTCCGGCTGACGCGGCTTTTGGGCGTGATGAAGTCGGTCGAACGCGTCGAGTTCATCAGGTTCTCGTCGGCGGCGTAAACGCGCTCCTCGCTGTAGCTGTCGAGCAGGCTGGCCGGCGCCTTGCCATCGATGACCAGCTTGAGCTTCCAGCCCAGGTTGTCGGCATCCTGCAGGCCGGAATTCGCTCCGCGTGCGCCGAAGGGCGAGACCTGGTGCGCGGCATCGCCGACAAAAAGGACGCGGCCGTGATTGAATTTGGCCATGCGCCGGCACTGGAAGGTATACACGCTGACCCATTCCAGTTCGAATTCGCGCGCCTTTCCGTCCATTGCGCCCAGCATCGCCTTGATGCGCGGAATGACGTTCTCCGGCTTTTTCTCCTCTTCCGGATCGGCATCCCAGCCGAGCTGGAAATCGATGCGGAACACGCTGTCGGTCTGCTTGTGCAGCAGCACCGACTGGTTGGGATGGAAGGGCGGATCGAACCAGAACCAGCGCTCGGCGGGGAAATCCGCCTTCATTACCACGTCGGCGATGAGGAAGCGGTCCATGAAGATCTTGCCCTCGACTTCCAGGCCCAGCATGCGGCGAATCGGGCTGCGCGCACCGTCGGCCGCGATCAGCCAGTCGGCCTCCACGGAATACATGCCGTCGGCGGTTTCCACGGTCAGGGTTGCGCCGCTGCCGCCCTGCGTCACCGACACCACCTTGTTCTTCCAGCGCAGTTCGATGCCGGGGCGCGTGGCGGCACGGGCGACGAGGTATTCCTCGAGGTAGTACTGCTGCAGGTTCACCATCCCCGGGCGGTGGTGGTCGGGCTCCGGCACCAGGTTGAAGTTATATACCTCCTTGTCGCGGAAGAAGGTGCGGCCGACATTCCACGACACGCCCTTCGCGCAGACCGCGTCGCCGATCCCGTAGCGGTCGAGGATTTCCAGCGCACGCTTGGCATAGCAGACGCCGCGCGAACCGATCGACACCGTGTCGTCCTCGTCCAGCAGCAGCACCGGGATGCCCTGCAGGTCCAGGTCGAGCGCCATGCCCAGACCCACCGGACCGGCGCCGACGATGACCACCGGCGCCTTCAATGTCCGGCCGGTGGCGATCTCGGGCGGAACGCGGTACTCGTACTTCGGATAGGTATAGGTGCTGAGCATCGGCACCCCCTCAGACGGCCTGCAGCGCGTGCCACATCTGCTGGTCGCGCTCGGCGGTCCAGATGCGCGGATCGCGGATGCCGGAGGCCTCGTCGTGCGCCCGTGTCACATCGAAGGGCAGGCAATGCTCGTAGATGAAGACGCTGCCGAACTTCGGGTCCATGGCCTTGCGCGTATGCGCCATGCAGGCGGCGAGGTCCATGCCCTGCGCCACGGCCTCCTGCGCGCTGCGATACAAAGTCGAAACGAAGTCACGCGTGTAGGCGAGGCCGCGTTGCACCTGTTCTGGATTCAGCAACGCCGGGCCGCGGCCGGGAATCAGCTTCTCGGGTTTCAGCGCCGCCAGCGCGTCGAGCGTCGCCGGCCAGTCGGCGAGATAGGCATCGCCGGTATAGCAGGCGGCATCGGCCTCGACCAGGTCGCCGGAAAACAGGATCTTCTGCTGCGGCAGCCAGACGATGGTGTCACCCTTGGTGTGGCCCCGCCCCGGATGCCAGATCTTCACTTCCAGATCGCCCATCCGCAACGTCAGTTCGCCGTCGAAGACCACGCTGGGCCAGGTCAGGCCGGGCACGCTCTCGACCGCATTGAAGAGGCGCGGGAAGCGACCAATCTCGGAATCCATGTCCTGCTGTCCGCGCTCGACGATCAGGTCGTAGGTCGGTTTCGAAGCAATGATGTCCTGCAGGCCGTGCTGCTTGTAGCCCGAGGCGCCCAGCACGCGCACCGCGTGATAGTGGGTCAGCGTCACGTACTTGATTGGCTTGTCGGTGACTTGGCGCACGTGGCGCACCACGTCTTGCGCCATCACCGGCGTCGCCGTCGCATCGATGATCATCACGGCATCGTCGCCGATGATCACGCCGGTGTTTGGATCGCCTTCCGCCGTGTAGGCATAGGCGTTGTCGGAAAGCTTCTCGAAGCTGACCTTTTTTTGCTCAAGGTCGGCGTGGGAGGCAAATTTCTTTTCGCTCATGGCAGCTCCTCGGGGAATTACAGGATTTCTTTTTACGTAATTGATTTACGCTTATCGTAATCACATTTGCTTTAGTTGTCAAATGTTCCCGGGGCCGCAGAATCTACGGGGGCGGCGCAGGCCTTGGCACGGGTGCCGGCGCAAGTGCCGGGCTGAGGGTCAAACCGGGCGTTGTTGCGGTGCTGCGCAAGCTTGCGGCGGCCTGGCGATAGGCCTGCATGGCTTCCTTGCGCTTGCCTGCGGCTTCCAGGGCGCGGGCCCGTCGCAACCAATCGTCGGCCACGTCAGGTGATGCAGTCGCCGCGGCACCGGCGCGATTCGCAGCGTCGGGCCCCTTTTCCGCTTCCGGTGCCGCCGGGGTCGCATAGCTCAGGGAGGCGGATTGCGCTTCCGGCTTGTCGCGCCGCGCCGAAATCACCAGTCCGGTGGCCGCAGGGCGCTTGGCGGCCGGGACGATCTTGCGCGCGGCATCGGCCTGGCGAATTGCCACCAAGGCCGCGCGATACAGGCTCAGCGCTTCGTCGCGGCGGCCGGCGGCTTCCATCTTGCGTGCCTGCGCCATCAGGTTGTCGGCGCGGTCAGGAACCGCTTGCGAGCGTTGTGCCGGCCCCCAGCTTGTCGCCGGCCTGGCTACGGCGACGCCAAAGCGTTCCGGGCCACCGATGTCGCGGGCGATCGACAGGTTGTTGTGACGCATCGCCCAATGCATCGCGTTCTCGCCGTTCTCGTTGACGATGTCCCGGTCGGCACCGGCCCGCAGCAGGCTGCGCGCAATTTCTTCGCGCCCCTCGCGCGCCGCCATCATCAGCGGCGTCGAGCCGTTGGTAGACAAGGCGTTGATCTCGGCGCCACGTGTCAGCAGATACGCAACGACGTCGGCATGCCCCGCAAACACGGCGTAGTGCAGGGCGGACCACTCCCGGCCCTGGCGGTTCAGGCTTGCTCCGCGCTCTACCAGCCATCGCACTGCCGCCAGCTTGCCGCGCCAGGCCGCGTGTTGCAATGCCTGTTCGCCAAGGTGGTTGGCCTTGTTGATGTCGGCACCGCGCGAATGGAACAGTTCCATCATCGGCACATTGCCTTCCCAGGCGCCGATCATCAGGCCGCTGCCGATCACCGCCCCCTCGAAATCCGGCGCCAACCCGCTGTCGAGCCAATCGCGGGCGGTACCGAGATCGCCCTGTTCGATTACGATCGAGAAACGAACCGGATCGGGCAGGCTGGCGGCACGTGCAATGGCCAGTCCGCAGAGCAGGGCAAGGAATAGGCAAAGCTTTTTCACGGCGAGCAGTATATGTCCCACCCGGCCAATACAATCCCGCGCATGCCGTTTTACATTGCCCTGATAGCCAGCATCGGCCTGCACGCTGCTCTGATCATCGGTTCAGCCTGGTTTGCAACGACGCCGAAGCCCACCGCACAGGCGCGGATCGAGGCGCGCTTGCTGCCGATGGAGGACGTCACTGAAATTGCCGAACATGTCAGCACCGAAGCGCTTGCGCCAGATCCCGTCGCCGCGCCACCCTCCGCGCCCAGGCAAATGAAGGGAGAAACCTTGCGCCGGGCACAGGCCAGCCTGAGCCGTCACCTCTACTATCCGCCGGAGGCCGTAGCCAAGGGCCTGGAAGGTGAAGTGATACTGCTGCTTACCTTGACGGAGGCCGGTCAGCTAGTGGCGGTCGAACTTGCCCGCAGTTCCGGACACGCCCTGCTCGATCAGGCCGCACTCGACGCCGCGCGCCGCTTGGGTCAGCTGCCGGGTACGCGACGCCAGATGCTGTTCCCGGTCAGCTTCCGCCTGCAATAGGCAAGGCGGTCAGACCGGGTTGTCGATGTCGACGAATTCGCAGTCAAGTCCGGTCTGGGCCGCCAGATATTCTCCCAGAGCCTTGACTCCATAGCGCTCCGTGGCGTGGTGCCCGGCTGCGATGAACGCCATCCCGGTCTCGCGTGCAAGATGCACGGTCTGTTCGGAAATTTCTCCGGATACGAACAGGTCGGCCCCTGTGGTCAAGGCCGCCTCGAAATAATCCTGCGCGCCGCCGCTGCACCAGGCGATGCGCCTGACCGGTCGCTCTCCATCCCCAATGAGTACCGGCTTACGTCCAAGGCGCTGCTCGACCTGACGCGCGACCTCAGCGGCAAAAGTCGGCGCTGACGGCGCGCCGAAAAATCCGATGTCCTGCTCGGCAAAACGCCCCTCGATGCTCCAGCCCATGCGCGCGGCAAGCTGTGCATTGTTACCGAGGCGAAGATGGGCGTCGAGCGGCAGGTGATAGGCAAACAGGCTGATGTCATGGGCCAGCAGGCGCGCCATGCGCTGCCGCCGGAAGCCGGTGACACGACCGTCCTCGGACTTCCAGAACCAGCCGTGGTGTACCAGCAAGGCATCGGCCTCGCGCTCGACCGCCGCCTCGATCAAAGCCAGGCTTGCGGTCACGCCGCACACCACCCGACGCACCTGTTCCCTGCCTTCCACTTGCAGGCCGTTTGGGCAATAATCGCGGAACCGCGCGGCATCCAGTTCCTTGTCCAGCCAGGCACGAAGTTCCTCGCGCCCCAGGGTTTTGCCCGTCATCTTTTTCGCCCCGCCAAAATTCGAATTATGCGCCGCCTCTGGCTGACTTTTGCCCAAACCGTGACGGTCTGCGTCGCCATCCTGTTCGTGGTCAAGACACTGAAACCCGAGTGGCTGGCGCACCTGCCGAGCACTCCCGGCAGTGTGGCCGAAGTGGCGACGGTACTGGAAGCCGCGCCGGGCACCGAAGCAAGCCGCCCCGGTTCCTTTGCCGAGGCGGCGAAGAAGGCCGTACCCGCCGTGGTGCACATCTTCACCAGCCAGGAGGTCAAGGGATCGCGCCACCCCTTCATGAACGATCCGATATTCCGCCATTTCTTTGGCGACCGCTTCGGCGAGGAATCACAACGACGCTCGGGGCTCGGCAGCGGCGTGGTGGTTTCCCCCGAGGGCTACATCCTGACCAACTTCCACGTCATCGACGGCGCCGATGAAATCGAGGTGGCGCATAACGACGGGCGCAAATACAAGGCCCGCGTGGTCGGCTCGGATCCGGAATCCGACCTGGCCGTGCTGCGCATTCCCGCCGACCACAAGTTGCCGGTGATCGCCTTCGGCAACAGCGACAGCTTGCGCGTCGGCGACATCGTGCTGGCAGTCGGCAACCCCTTCGGCGTCGGCCAAACAGTCACGTCGGGCATCGTTTCGGCATTGGGCCGCAGCCATCTTGGCATCAACACTTTCGAAAACTTCATCCAGACCGATGCCGCAATCAACCCGGGCAATTCAGGCGGTGCGCTGGTTGACGCCAATGGCAGCCTGATCGGGATCAATACCGCGATCTATTCGCAGAGCGGTGGCTCGATGGGCATCGGCTTCGCGATCCCCGTCTCGCTGGCCAGGAGCGTCATGGAACAGATCGTCAAGACCGGTGGGGTGACCCGCGGCTGGGTTGGCATAGAGGTTCAGGAACTGACGCCCGAACTTGCCGAATCATTCAAACTCGGCAGTACGGAAGGGGCCTTGATCGCCGGCGTAATGCGCGGCAGCCCGGCGGAAAAAGCCGGCATCAAACCGGGTGACGTTCTAGTCCAGGTCGGTGGCAAGAAGGTTAAGGATGCGCAGGTGATGCTGGAACTGATTGCCGCGCTGCAGCCCGGAAGTTCTTCGCGCTTTAGCCTGAAGCGCGAAGGTCGCGACGTCTCCCTGGACATCACCATCGGCAAGCGGCCGCGACCGCCCAAGGAATAGGCGGCCGCGCCCAGTGAGCCAGGCCTGCGCTAGCGCAAGGACGCGTTAAGCGCCTCTAGCGCCTTGCTGCCCGGGCAAAGATAGGCATCGCCAAGCTGGTTGAGCGGCTTCTCCACAGTATTCAGATGGCGGTGCAGATCCACGGCGCCGCTATCGACGTAGAGCAGGCCGGTCACGATCTCGCCCAGCGCATGCCTTTCCTGCAGATAGTTCATCGCGCCCACGCGATCGGAAGGATCGTAATCGGCTTCCAGCTTGCGCAGATGCAGGATGGAACCATCGTGCTGGACGATGCGGCGCAGCGAACCCGCCGGGTAGCTGGCTTCGATCTTGTCGCGGGGCAGGATGAAGTCGAGACGATTGACGGCGTCGTTGTGCTCGCGCACGTAGTCGTAGCTCTTGGTCGAGCCCGCATGGTTGTTAAAGGTCACGCAAGGGC
>CAIVQO010000027.1 GCA_903908065.1 uncultured beta proteobacterium
AGAACGAAGGGCAGGGCGATCAGCGCCACAGCGATGGCGGCGAGCCCGAATTTCTCCTTGGCGCTCATGCCCGCTCCGAAACGCGCTCGCCGAGCAGGCCCGAGGGCCGCAGCACCAGCACCAGGATCAGCATCAGGAAGGCGAACACGTCCTGGTAGTTGCTGCCGAACAGCACGAAGTGGGCGCCGTCGGCGCAGCGCTCGCCCATCCAGCCGCCGTCGGCGGCGCCCGGCCAATGGCAGAGGTCGGTGTACTCGCCGATGTAGCCGGTGCCCAGCGCCTCGACCAGGCCCAGCAGCAGGCCGCCGACCATGGCGCCGGGGATGTTGCCTATGCCTCCGAGCACGGCGGCGGAGAAGGCCTTGAGGCCTAGGATGAAGCCCATCGTGTAATGGGCGATGCCGTAATAGGTGCCGTACATCACGCCGGCCATGGCGCCGAGTGCCGCGCCGATGACGAAGGTGGCGGCGATCACGCGATCGGCATTGACGCCCATCAGGCTGGCGACATGCACGTTCTCGGCCGTGGCGCGGATGGCGATGCCGAAGCGCGTGCGATAGACGAACCAGGAGAGGCCGGCCATCATCACCATCGACAGCAGGATGATGCCGATCTGCACGCCGCTGATGGCGGCGCCGCCGACGGTGAACGTCGGATTGGAGACGATCTGCGGAAAGGCGATCGGGTTGCGGCCCCAGACCAGCAGCGCCAGGTGTTGCAGGATGATGGACATGCCGATCGCGGTGATCAGCGGCGCCAGGCGCGGCGCGTGGCGCAGCGGGCGATAGGCGATGCGCTCCAGGCCGTAGCCCAGTAGCATGCAGGCCGGCACCGCGGCAAGCACCCCGGCCAGCACGATGGCCGCCGGCGGCAGGGCGCTGCCGGCCAGCGACGCAATCACGGCGAAGGCGACCATGGCGCCGATCATCACCACCTCGCCGTGGGCGAAATTGATCAGCTGGATCACGCCGTAGACCATGGTGTAGCCGAGCGCCACGACAGCGTAGACGCTGCCCGTGGTGAGGCCGTTGATGATCTGCTGCAGCAGGATGTCCATGACTGGAGCGGGCATTCCTTTGGATACCGTCCGCTCGATCCTCGCGGACATAAAAAACGGGGAAGGCGCGTGAGCGGCTTCCCCGTTGTGCGGCTTCGCTCTCCGTTTACTTGGCGGGAGCGGGTGCGGCAGGTTTTGCTGCGGCTGGCGCAGCGGCCGGTGCAGCGGGTGCGGCCGGAGCCGCCGCCGGGGCGGCGGGCGCCATGCCTTGCATGCCAGCCATCGCTGCCGGCTGGGCCGGCGCAGCAGCAGCTGCGGGAGCGGGCGCCGACAGCGCGGCGTACTCGTCCAGCGTCAGCGACTTGCCGCCCTTGATGATGGCCAGCGGCGTTATCTTGCCGTCCTTCAGGGTGAAGATGGTCATCTCGGCGTCCTTGCGATCACCCTTCTCGTCGAACTTGATGTTGCCGCTGGCGCCGTTGTAGTCGCTGGCGGCGAGCGCCGCCAGGTACTTGGCGGGCTCGGCCGAGTCGGCCTTCTTCATTGCAGCGATCAGCAGGTTGGCGGCGTCGTAGGTGAAGGGCGAATAGAGGATGGGATCGACCTTGAACTTGGCTTTGTAGGCGTCGAGGAACTTCTTGCCCGCGGCCTGCACCGGAATGCCGGCCTGCGAACAGATAAGGCCTTCGGCGGCCGGTCCGGCGAGTTCGGCCATCTTGTCGGTACAGGCGCCGTCGCCGAACGAGAACACCGATGTCATCTTCAGCTCGCGCGCCTGCTTGAGCAGCGGGCCGGCCGTGGCGTCCATGCCGCCGTAGAACACGGCGTCGGGCTTCTTGCCCTTGACCTTGGTCAGCACGGCCTTCCAGTCCACCGTCTTGTCGGTGCCTTTCTCGCGCGGCAGCACCTTGACGCCGGCGGCCTTGAGGGTTTTCTCGACTTCGTTGGCGAGGCCTTCACCGTAGGCAGTGGCGTCGTCGATCACGGCCACGGTCTTCGGCTTGTTGTTGGTGGCGAGGTAGTTGGCGACGGCCGGGCCCTGCTGGTCGTCGCGGCCGACGACGCGGAACACGCCCTTGAAGCCCTGCTCGGTCAGCGCCGGGTTGGTCGCCGAGCCGGAGATCATCGGCAGGTTGGCGCCGTTGTAGATCGCCGAGGCCGGGATGGTGGTGCCGGAGTTCAGGTGGCCGACCACGCCGGCAACCTTGGCGTCGACCAGTTTCTGCGCCACCGTGTTGCCGACCTTGGGATCGGCCTGGTCGTCTTCGGAAACCAGTTCGAACTTGACCTCGCGCCCGCCCAGCTTGGGCTTGGCGGCATTCGCTTCGTCGACCGCGAGTCGCGCACCGTTTTCATTGTCCTTGCCCAGGTGTGCGATGCCGCCGGTGAGCGGCGCGACGCTGCCGATCTTGACCACCAGCGGTGGGGGCGGGGCCTGCACCGGGGGTGGGGGGGGCGGCTCTTCCTTGCCGCAGCCCATCATGGCGATGGCGGCGATCACGGACAGCGAAAGGGTCTTCATGGGCACATTCATGGGTGGGCTCCGGTATGTTCGGGGGATGCGAAGCGCGAATGATAAATCAGGCGGCGCAAAAGCGCGCCATCCCTGTCAGGAAAGAAAAAGGCCGTCTCCGCCGGGAGCGGAAACGGCCTTCTGCGACGGGTAGCCGATTCTTACTTGGCGCCGCCGAGTACCCACTTGACCAGGGTCTTCAGATCCTCGTCCTTGAGCTTGTCGTTCGGCGGCATCGGGATCTGGCCCCAGTTGCCCTTGCCGCCCTTCTTGACCTTGTCCACCAGCATGGCTTCGTCGCTGGCCTTGTACTTCTTGGCGACTTCCTGATAGGCGGGACCGACCAGCTTCTTGTCGACGGCGTGGCAGGCCATGCAGCCGCTCTTGGTGGCGAGATCCTTGTTGGCGAAGGCCGGCGCCGAGGCGACGAGGCCGGTGGCAACCAGGGCGGAGATCAGAACCGATTTCATGTGAATTCCTTTGTATGGGTAGATGAGGGATGTCCCGGGCACGGGTCGGCGAAAGCTACCGGATCTCGATGGGGCAAAAAATGCTTCAGATCAATTTAGGAGGTCCTCGATATTTGCCGTCGGGGCAGAGCAAGTAACGCCGCGACAGACCCATGCGTTGACAGCATCGCTTTCCGGCTTGGTCAGAATCGGCGGCAGTCCGTTCGTTCCATTGGGCAGGGCCAGGACCATGCGGCGCGGATTTGCGCCCAGGCGCCCGGTCCAGTCCGCCAATGCCTCCGCCGGGCCGCGCAGGATCACGATGTCGGGCGGCACCATGGCCTCCCCAGCGGCGCGCAGCAGGCTGGCAATGCCGCCCGGCGCCTGGCGGATGTGCGGCCAGAACAGCTGCAGCGTGCGTTCGGCGGCGTCCAGGTAGCGTGTTTCCCCCAGCAGGTGGCCGAGGCGTTGCAGGGCGAAGGCAGCGACGCCATTGCCGGAGGGCGTGGCATTGTCGTGGCCGCTCTTGGGCCGATGGAAGAGCGCCTCGTGGTCGTGGGCGGTGAAATGGAAGCCGCCCGCGTCCCTGTCCTCGAAGCGTTCCAGCAGGGCGTCGGCCAGGGCGACGGCGAATTCGAGGTCGTCGTTGCGGTACTCCGCCTGCATCATTTCGAGCAGGGCGGCGAGCAGAAAGGCGTAGTCGTCGAGGTAGGCGTCGAGGTGGGCGCGCCCGCCGCGCGCCGTGGCCAGCAGCCGGCCCTCGCGCCACAGCGCCGAGCGCAGGAAGTCCAATGCCCGGCGTGCCGAGTGCAGCCAGTCCGCGCGGCCGAAGATCCGGCTGGCGTGGGCTATGCCTTCGATCATCAAGGCATTCCAACTGGTCAGGATCTTGTCGTCGCAGCCGGGTCGCACGCGCCGTTCGCGCGCGGCGAACAGCTTGCGGCGGGCGCTGGCGAGCAACGCTTCCTCGTCTGGCGCGATGTCCGCCGCGACGCGGGCATGCCAGTGGCGATTCTCGAAATTCGGCGGCCCGTCGAAGCCCCAGCGCCGTCCGGCCAGCGCCGACTCCTGGGGCGTCAGCAGGCGCCCTATTTCGTCGCGATCCCAGACGTAGTACTTGCCTTCCTCGCCTTCGGAGTCGGCATCCAGCGCCGAAAAGTAGCCACCCTCGGGCGCCTGCATTTCACGGCAAACCCAGGCCGCGGTTTCCTCGACGATGCGGGCAAAGGCCGGCTCGCCGCTCAGCACCCAGGCATCGGCGCAGAGCGCCAGGAGCGGGCCGTTGTCATAGAGCATCTTCTCGAAATGGGGAATCTCCCAGCGTTCATCCACGCTGTAGCGGGCAAAGCCGCCGCCGATCTGGTCGTAGATGCCGCCTTCGCCCATGCGGCGCAGGGTGGTCAGGGCCATTTCCCGCGCCGCCGTGCTGTCGCGGTCGAGCAGGAAGGCAAGGTCGGTGGGGTGGGGGAATTTCGGTGCGCCGCCGAAGCCTCCATGCGGCCTGTCGAAGGCGCGCGCCAGCATCGCTTCGGCGGCGTTCAGCGGCGCGCGATCCAGCAGCGTCGGTTCGGTCGGCGCCCTGGGCATGGTGTCCAGCATCGCGGCGCGCAGTTCGTCGGCCTGGGCGGCAATGTCCTCGCCCCGCTCGCGGTAGGCCATCGCCACCTGCTGGCAGAGGTCGGCAAAGCCGGGCAGGCCGTAGCGGGGGAGCTTCGGGAAATAGGTGCCGCCAAAAAATGGCGTGCCATCGGGGGCGAGGAACATGGTCAGCGGCCAGCCGCCGTTGCGCCGCGTCAGCAGGTGGTGCGCGGTCTGGTAGATCTGGTCGAGGTCAGGGCGCTCCTCGCGGTCGACCTTGATGTTGATGAACAGACGGTTCATCACTGCGGCCACCTCTTCGTCCTCGAACGATTCGTGGGCCATGACGTGGCACCAGTGGCAGGCCGAATAGCCTACCGAGAGCAGGATCGGACGCTGTTCCTGACGTGCCTGAGTCAGTGCTTGCTCATCCCAGGGCTGCCAGTGCACCGGGTTCTTGGCGTGCTGCAGCAGATAGGGCGAGGTTTCGGCGGCAAGCCGGTTGCGGGAAGTCATGGGGCGGCACCGAGGGACAAAACCTGACTATAGCCGATAAAAATACTCGGGTATGTCTTCCGCAGCGGAATGACGGGCGTGTCGGTCGCACGCCGAGCCGGGGCCCGGTTCAGATGCCCATCTGTTCGAAGACGTTGTCGAGCTTTTCCTGCAGGGTGGCGGAGTTGAAGGGCTTGACGATGCAGCTGGTAACGCCGGCGCGCATTGCGGCGTTGAGCTTTTCCTGCTTGGCTTCGTTGGTGATCATGATGAAGGGCAGGGTCTGCAATGCGGTGTCGGCGCGGACATTGCGCAGCAGGGTAAGGCCGTCCATGTTGGGCATGGTCCAGTCCGAAACCACGAATTCGAAGCCGCCTTCGCGCAGCTTGCTGAGGGCTACGGCGCCATCTTCGGCTTCCTCGACATTGGTAAAGCCGAGTTCCTTGAGCAGGTTGCGCACGATGCGGCGCATGGTCGAGAAATCATCGACGACGAGGAACTTCAGGGCGGTGCGGTCGGGCAGGGTCTCGGTGCTCAGGGCCATGGCCGCCACTATGCCTGAGCCCTCCGACGCCCAAAACCGGGAATACCGGCCGGAACCGCCTAGCTATCCCGGAAAAGGGCTTGCCACCAGCGGCGACGCCCGGCAGGAACCGGCCCGGCAACCGCCAGCCCATCGATGGGCAACCGGCTCATCACCCAACCCGGCCCGGGAGGGTTTTTCGAAGAACCGCAGGACGACCCGAGGTTGTTCGGGTCGTAAATCTTCACCAAACGCGGGTTTTCCAGGTCGTCCGCATAGACGATGCCGCAGTAGGCTTCCAGGTGTTCCTTGCGCAGCAACGCATCGATCTCGGCGATGAAGGCGCTTACCGCGGCGGCATCCTGAATAGTCGGCGCTGACGGGACGCCGCTCGCGGCGATATACCACCCGGCGCCCGGATCGATGCGCTGCCAGAATGCCTCCAGCTGGTCCCAGCCCATCACCGACCAGAGTCGGCCGGTGTAAAGGCGCTGGAATTCGCTGGCGGGATGGACCAAGGCGTCGGCTTACCAGCTCAGGGTCACGGTGTTGGGAAGGCTCAGTGTTTCGCGCAGGAGCTTGGGATTGCCCTTTTGCACTCCGTCCATCAGGTCGGCATCGGTGATCCCGTGGTACATCAGGCTACGCGGGTTGACGATCACCTTCACGCCGGCCTTCATGGCTGCATCGAGGTCGGCGCGCTCGTTGGACAGCGATGCATGCGGAGTCTTGACGGCGATCCGCACGGCATCGATGGTGAGCAGGACCGTTACCGGAACATTGGCTTCAGCCTGGCTAGTGGCGATGAACATGGCCAGCGCGGCGCGATGCGGGTCAACCGAGCTTAGGTTGATGAACATGCGAACCTTCGGTTCCGGAGAGGCCTGGGCGAATGACGACGATGCCGGAAAGGCAAGGCTGATGGCCAGCAGGAAAGCGGCAAACAGGCGGGCGAGTTTCATGATGTTTCCTTTCGTGCGTAGGTGAAACGGATGTTGAAAGCGTTGGCTAACGGATGTTGGGGCTGCCGTCCGGCCGGATCTGTACTTGTGCATCCAGGAAGTGGACCGTCATTTCCGGACGCAGCATCTTCACCGTGTCGTAGGCCTCGCTGGCACGACCGCCGGTGGCGCAGAAAAATATGATCGGCTTGTCGGTCGGTAGGCTGGCCAGCTGTTTCTCTAGCTGGTTGATCGGAATGTTGCTGGCGCCCTTGATGCTGCCGGTGGCGTATTCGCGTGCGCTGCTGACATCGATCAGGTGTATCGAGTTACCGGCTTCGTTCAGCAATCGCGTAAAGGAAGGAATGCTGATCGATCCCTTGCTTCGGCCGGGCTCGATGGTCTGTGCCTGTGCTGACGCTTGCATGCCAAGGGTCAGCGCCAGGCAGGCCAAGGCGATGAGCTTTTTCATGGAGTGTCCTCCGCAACGGAATGGCTCCGGTCGGCGGTGGATTGCCGACCGGATGGATAAGTCCCCGGGGGCTTATTTCTGCTTCATGCTGAACGTGCCGTCGGCGTTGAATTTCACGTCGGCATCAAGGAAGGCCGCCTGGACCTTGCCACCCAGCAGCTTGACCGTGTCGAAGGCCTCGCCGGAGCGCGCACCGGTACCGCAGACGAAAACCACCGGCTTGTCGCCGGGCAGGCTGCCGACTTTCTTTTCCAGCTCATTCATCGGGATGTTCACCGAGCCCTTGATCATGCCGGAGGCCACTTCCTTGGGATCGCGAACGTCAACCAGCATGATCGAGCTGGGATTGCTCTTCCATACTTCTTCGAACGAGGCGACGGTGACTGAGCCTTTTTCCTTGCCCGGTACCAGTTTTGCCGCGGCTTGCGTCATGGCGCCGGCCATGTTCGCAGCGGCGCCAGCCATGGCCGCCATTGGCGATGCAGGCGGATTAAGCTTTTCCCACTCCGGATAGCCGGGCGGATAGGTCAGGACATTGGTATAGCCCAGCTTCCTCGCCTTTTCCGCCGAGTTGTCGGAGAGCACGCACTCGAGGCCGCCACAGTAGTAGATCAGCGGCGTCGCCTTGTCGGCCGGCAGCTTGTCGACGTTCTTGTCGAACTCAGTGTCGGAAATGTTGATGGCGCCCGGGATCATGCCCTTGTCGGCGACGCGCTTGGGCCGCGCATCGATCAGCACGTGGGGAGTCTTGTCTTCGGCCAGTTTCTTCAGGTAGGCGGCCGAAACCGAGACGTACCCGCCCTTGGCCTTCCAGTCCGGCGAGCCGGCGGGGTAAACCTTGATGTTGGTGTAGCCGAGCTTTTCCGCCTTGAAGGCCGAGTTGTGGCTTAGCATGCATTCCAGCCCGCCGCAGTACAACAGCAGCAGCGTCGCCTTGTCGGCCGGCAGCTTGTCGACCAGCTTGTCGAACTGGCTGTCCGGGATGTTGATGGCGCCGGGAATGTGACCGGGGTCGTACTGGCGCGCGGCGGGGCGCGAGTCGATGATCATCACGCCCTTCTTCGGCGGAATGCTGACCTGTTGCTTGACGAAGTCATAGTCGACCAGGGCCTTGTTGTACCAGCCATCCTTGGGCTGGATGGTTGCCGCGTCGGCGGCGAAGGCCGAAACCGGGTACAGCAGCGGCGTGGCGCCGAGCGCGGCGGCAACCGCGACCAGCAGGCTGAGTTTTCTCGCTCTCATGATGATCTCCTTTTATAGAAGCGTGAATTTTTCGGTGGATTCGTTGTAGCGCACCAGCGCGTACCAGAGCAGCAACAGGGCGCCACCGGCAAGCAGCGTCCAGCCCCAACTGCCCCACATCTCGGGTAGGTAGGCCTGGAAACCGATCCGGGTCATCTCCCAGGATTCGACATTGCTCTCGTCGATGGTGGTGAGGCCGAGCTTCTTGAATATGGCGCTCGCCGTCGAACCCATCCACGAGAAAAAGAACATCGTCACCCACAGCTTGAGGTGGCCTTCGCCCATGCGCCACAGCGAACCTGAGGCGCAGCCGCCGGCGAATACCATGCCGATGCCGAAGATCAGGCCGCCAAGCAGCGAGCCGATCCAGAACGCCGGCGGAATCGCCAGGTAAGGGTCGATCACCTTCTTCTGGAACAGCAGCGCCGCGATCGGGATGCCGATCGCCAGCGCCAGGATCACCGCTTTGGTCATGTCGCCCTCGGCGGTCATGAAGGGTTCGCGGAAGGCACGCGCGAAGCACAGGCGCGAGCGGTGCATGATGAAGCCGATGGCGAAGCCGGCGACCACGATCACGGCGCGTGCCGCAAGTTTCTCGTCGGTCGATCCGAACCACTGCGTGGCCCACAACAGCACGCCGACGATGACCACCAGGCCCAGCCAGGGGAAGTTGTTGCGCAGGCCCTCGGGGATATCGAGCGCGGGCGGCGCCTGCATGCCCCATTCGATGTGGTCGAGCGTCCACAGCAGCAGCTTCAGGCCGATTGCGGCGCCGGCCAGCAGGCCCAGCCACATGGCCCAGCCGGCAGGCGAGGAATGCAGCACCGGGTTGAAGAAGCCTCCCGTGGTACAGCCGCCGGCTAATGCGGCGCCGATGCCGAGCAGGCTGCCACCCGAGGCGGCCCAGACATATTCCAGTGGCGGCGGCCGGTTTGGGCTGAACTGGCGCGACAGCAGTGCGGCGGCGAAAGCGCCCAGCACCAGCATGATGTTCATCAGCGACATGCGGTGCATCAGCCAGCCGTCCAGTTCAGCGGGGATACCGAGCACGGGACCGAGGCCGATCAGGTTGTTGAACCAGTCGCCCCAGAACTTGACCCCGCCGAATACACCCCAGACCAGGCCGGAGAGCATCAGGCCAATGATGGTCAGCACCAGCAGCAGGGCGCCGACAAAGGGTGACCACTCCTCGACGAAAATCGATTGGTAATCGGCCTTGAAGCCGGTGCGCCAGGCGGGAGCGTTGTCACTCATGGTGTCGGTGCAGCACCTGCAACGGCTTGCTCGGCGGTCACGGGACCGCCGCGGCGACGCTCGAACCAGGAGCCGAAATAGAACACCGCAATCAGTGCGGCGACCAGGATGCCCAGCATCACGGGCTCTGGAACCGAATAGACATCGGTGAAGGTGTCGCCCTCGGCAATCAATCCGGCGGCCTTGAGCGACTTCAGGGTGGCGCCGTAAAACGCGGCAAAACCGGCGGTGCCGGCGATCACGCCGACAATAAAGACCGCCGCATCGATACGCCCGGAGAACACGCCGGCAACCGAGGTGCCGGGGCAGTAACCTCCGACGGCAAATCCTGCGCCGACCAGCGCGCCGCCCACGGCAGAAGCAGCCATGGCCGCCTGCGGCACGGCGATCGAATCGGGCTTGAGCAGGCCGCCAATGCGTAGCAGCCAAAGGCCCGCCGCCGCCACCACGATGGCAGTAAACATCACCTTGAACACGGCCCAGTCGTTGAGGCGGAACTGGGCGCTGAGTTTGACTGGGCTGCCGAAGCCGGCGTTCTCCAGCACATAACCGAACAGGATGCCGCAGAGCAGGCCGGAAATCATGCCATTGTCGTTGAGCGGGAACATGTCAGACTCCTTTGACCAGGCGACTCACGATCATGCCGGTCGCGAAGAACAGGGCGAGGAAAACAAAGGCAGCGACGCCCAGTGCTGCTGCGCCGGAGAGGCCCAGGCCGCTGGTGCAGCCGCCGGCGATGCGGGCGCCGAATCCGGCCAGGATGCCACCGACCAGGGTCTTCACCAGCCGCGACTTTGCGCCGACGCTGCGTTCGCCGTCGAGCTGGACGCGGAAGCGACCGGCCATGAAGGCCCCGAACAGCGCGCCGATCGCGACGCCGACGATTTCCCATGTCATCCAGGATCCAAGCGGGCTGCCATCGGCCACCTGTGGGCCGAGGTATCCGTTCGCCTTTGTTGCTTCCGGAACCAGTTGCAGACCGACGCCGGCAACGAGGTCGTTGGCAGCTCCGCTGGCGCCAAGGCCGTGGCCCGAGAGCACGAAGGTGAGCAGCAACACGAGACCGAGCACAATGCCGGCGACGAAGGGTGGCCAGAAGGGTTTGACCGGTCGATTTTGGTTAGGAGTGTTCATGGCCCTGCCTTTCGATGTCAGTATTCGCTTCCGCCCGGATCACGACGAGCGGAAGCATCGCCAGGACGGCGACGCTTCCGCTTGCGATCGCTCGGGAATCAGCTGCAGGTGGCGGGGGCGTCGCCGTCCTTGGCACCCTTGGTCAGGAAGGCGGAAATGTCATCCAACAGTTCCTGGTCGGGGGTGTCGGCAAATTTTTCGGCCGCCTTGTTGCCGGACTTGATGCTGGCACGGTAGGCCTTGCTGACGTATTGCTTGACCGTGTCCTTGCCCTTGGCATGCTTGTCGGCCTTGAGGTAGGCCGCCCATTCCGCCTTTGTCTTGGTGCTCGGATTGATCGAACCGATCGGCATGGCCGCATGGCAGGAGGTGCAGACGCTGCGGTAATAGACGCGGCCCCGCTTCCAGTCGGCGTCGTAGGCGGATGCCGAAGCAGCAATGACCGAGAGGATGGCGCCGGCGGCGAGGGTTTTGACGAGTTTCATGGTGGTCTCCGTTTTTGGTGGTTGTTAATCGACTTCTTCCCAGCCGGTGATCATGGCCTTGATGTGCGCCATGGGCGTGTGGCCGGCAGTGGTGAGATATACGTGGGCGATGAGGAAGGCCAGCATCATGAAAGCGCCAATGGTGTGGCCGAGGGCGACCCATTCCAGCGACAGGCTGCCCAGCCCCCAGGCGGCCCACTTGTCGTAGAACAGATAAAGCACTCCGGTGACCCACAGCAGCGGGCCGACGCAGACGAGGATGAACAGGTAGGCCAGGCGCTGCAGCGGGTTGTGCTTGCGCAGCGTGGTCAGCTTGAAGGGGTGCGGCGCGTGCTTGAAGATGCCCACCAGGTAGTACTTCATCATCGCCACCACCTTTTCTGTGGTCGGGATGTACTGCTTCCATTCGCCGGTGGTGAAGTGCCAGAAGATGGCGAACACCCACAGCCCGATCAGCGTCCAGGCCGCGGTGGTGTGGTAGGCCACCGCTTTCTCGAAGCCAAAGATTTTGTAGGTGCCGTGGATGTCGAAAGCCGTGAGCATCAGGAAGATGATCAGTGCCGCCTGCGACCAGTGCCAGAAGCGCTCGAAGCGCTTGAAGACGTAGATACGTTCAGACATGTTCGCTGCTCCTTAGTGCTTGCGGGTGACGATGCGCAGGGCGCCATGGCCGATCACGCCCAGCAGCGTGAGCAGTACGATGGCCCAGCCGGCGGTGTCAACCAGCTTGTTATTGTCGCGGGCGGGCAGATACACACCCTGGATGCCGGCCAGGCGTCCTTCGCGGGCGTGGCATTCGGCGCAGCCCAGGGCCTTTTCCTTGGGTGCCACCATGTGCGTGATCGGCCAGCTCATCTCGGTCTTGATGAAGTCGAACTTGCCGGAATAGGGCGCGCCGGAATCCTGCATGCCGACCGGAATCGCCTTGTCCCAGTCCAGGTTCTTCCAGAAACCCGTGTCGTCGTTGCCGGCGGTGTGCGGCGTGATCAGGGTCTTGTTCACCGGGTCGTAGGGCTGCGAGCCGCGGAATACCTTCATCGGCCAGATCATCGACTTGCCATCGGTGGGGCTGCCGCCCATGCGGTTGATCGGCGTGCGTTGCTCGGACTTCTCGATCTTGTCGGTGAGCAGGGTGTATTGCACGTTGCCGTTGAACCAGGCGTATTCGGGCTTGACGTTTTCGGCCAGGGTGAAGTCGCCCTTGCGCGATTCGTAGGTGATGCGGCCCTTGGCGTCCTTCAACGTGATGTGCTTGCCGTCCTTGTCGCGCTTGCCGGCTGTGGACCAGTCCCAGGTCATCTTGGTGGCGATGCCGCCGCGCGCGTAGGTCGGGATGTGGCAGGTCTGGCAGGCGATCTTGGTGGCGTGGTGGTTGAGGCGTGCCTCCTTCTTGTGCGGCGCGTTGTCGTGGCAGGCGACGCAGGTCGCGGGGTTGCCGCTGCCGGCCTTGCCGCGCACCTGAACGCCCTTGTCGTCCTTGGCGGTCGGCGTGTAACGGCTGCCGGCGACATCATGGCTGGATGTTTTGTGGCAGGTGCCGCAGGTGAAGTCGAGGCCCTCGGCGTCCATGTGCACATCGATTTCCTTGGTCGGCGCTGCCAGTGAGGAATCCATGTCACCGTGCTTGACGCCGTCGCCGCCGCCGCCGTTGAAGTGGCAGGCGCCGCATGTGTCGCGGCTGGACTTGCCGACCTTCTGCGCGATCTTGGCGAGGTCGATGCCCTTGACGATCTTGCCCGAGCCGGGCGGGAACTCGGTGTCCTTGGTCACCGGGTTGCCGGCGAATCCGGGCGGCTTCTTGTAATTGCCGGTGGTGTCATGGCAGGCCAGGCAATCGACGTTTTCCTGCTTGCTGAAGTCGAAGCTGGCGTCCTTCCAGCCGTAGCCGACGTGGCAAGAGGTGCAGGAGGCGTAGTTGGAGGCGATCGAGATGCAGAAGTTGTTGACCACCGTCTTTTTGCCCAAGGTCTGCTTGGTCTCGGGATTAAGGAACTCCCACTTCCAGTGCTTGGTGCGGTGGATCTGGCCGGCGGCCTCGGTGTGGCATTCGAGGCAGGCCTTGGTGACCTCAGGACCGGAGTCGAAGGTCTTCTGCAACTGCTTGAATTTGGAGTGGTCGGCCGTCGTCGTCAGCTTGACGGGTTTCGGCTCGGGTTTGGCTTCCTCAGCGCAGGCCGGGCCTGAGGCTAGCCAGCTAGCGCAGCACAGCGCCAGTGTGGCCTTGATCAATCGGGTTTTCATGACTCATCCCCACGGGTATCGGAATATCAGACGTTATGAAAATCATTATCTGCTTATATACCCGTGAGGTTTTGACCGAAGTCAAAGAAATCATTCAGATACGGCCCCGTACTTGCCGCAGCTTGACGTCAGGAAAGCTGTGTGATGTCCCTTACCGCCCCGGTATCGGCCGAAGTGGTCATCGCGGCGTAGGCTTTCAGCGCCGCGGATACCTCGCGCTGGCGCGATATCGGCTTCCAGGCCGCCGCACCGCGGGCTTCCATCGCCGCGCGCCGTGCCGCCAGCGCCGACTTTTCGACCATCAGTTCGATGCGGCGATTGGGGATGTCGATCTCGATCGTGTCGCCTTCCTCGACCAGGCCGATGGTTCCGCCGGAAGCGGCTTCCGGTGACGCATGACCGATCGAGAGGCCCGAGGTGCCGCCGGAGAAGCGGCCGTCGGTGAGCAGGGCGCAGGCCTTGCCGAGGCCCTTCGACTTGAGGTAGCTGGTCGGGTAAAGCATTTCCTGCATGCCGGGGCCGCCCTTGGGGCCCTCATAGACCACCACGACGATGTCGCCGGCAACGATCTGGTCGGAGAGGATCTTCTCGACGGCTTCTTCCTGCGACTGGCAGACGCGGGCGCGACCGGTGAAGCGCAAGTTGGAGTCGTCCACGCCGGCGGTCTTGACGATGCAGCCTTTCTCCGCGATGTTGCCGAACAGCACGGCCAGGCCGCCATCCTGCGAATAGGCGTTGGCCTTGTCGCGGATGCAACCATGGGCCCGGTCGAGGTCCAGCGTCGGGTAGCGGCGGCTTTGCGAAAAGGCCACCTGGGTCGGCACGCCGCCCGGTGCGGCGCGGTAGAACTCATGCACCGCCTTGTCGGCATTGCGCTTCACGTCGCAGCAATCGAGCGCTTCGCCCAATGTCGGGTAGAGCACGGTCGGGCAATCGCGATTGAGCAGCCCGGCGCGGTCCAGTTCGCCAAGGATGGCCATGATGCCGCCGGCGCGATGCACGTCTTCCATGTGGTACTTCTGCGTCGCCGGCGCCACCTTGGCCAGGCAGGGCACCTTGCGCGACATGCGGTCGATGTCGGCCATGGTGAAGTTGACTCCGCCTTCGCGGGCGGCGGCCAGCAGGTGCAGCACGGTATTGGTCGAGCCACCCATGGCGATGTCCAGCGCGATGGCGTTTTCGAAGGCGGCGAATGAGGCGATCGAGCGCGGCAGGACGCTGGCATCGTCGTGGTCGTACCAGCGCTCGCACAACTCGACGGCGAGTTGCCCGGCCTTGCGGAAGAGCTTTTCGCGGTCGGCGTGGGTGGCGACGATGGAGCCGTTGCCGGGCAGCGCGAGGCCCAGCGCTTCGGTCAGGCAGTTCATCGAGTTGGCGGTGAACATGCCCGAGCAGGAGCCGCAGGTCGGGCAGGCCGAGCGTTCCATGGCTTTCACGTCGGCGTCGGAGTTCTTCGAGTCGGCCGCTTCGATCATGGCGTCGATCAGGTCCACCATGCGGTACTCGCCGTGCCACTTCACCTTGCCGGCCTCCATCGGCCCGCCGGAGACGAAGACGGTGGGGATGTTGAGGCGCAGCGTGGCCATCAGCATGCCCGGGGTGATCTTGTCGCAGTTGGAGATGCAGACCATGGCATCGGCGCAATGCGCATTCACCATGTATTCGACACTGTCGGCGATCAGTTCGCGCGAGGGCAGGGAATACAGCATGCCGCCGTGGCCCATGGCGATGCCGTCATCGACGGCGATGGTGTTGAACTCCTTGGCCACGCCACCGGCGGCTTCGATCTCGCGCGCCACCAGCTGGCCGAGGTCCTTCAGATGGACGTGGCCGGGCACGAACTGGGTGAAGGAATTGACCACCGCAATGATGGGCTTGCCGAAGTCGTTGTCCTTCATGCCGGTGGCGCGCCACAGGGCGCGGGCGCCGGCCATGTTGCGGCCGTGGGTCGAGGTGCGGGAACGGTAGGCGGGCATGGGATTCTCCGTGGCGATGCGGCGGGGACGAAACGCCCATTTTATCGCCGTCCCGCCAGCGCCTGCGCGCTGCGTCCGTCCGGGAACTTTGGTGCCGGCTAGAATCGCCGGCATGCTGATCCACCCCCAGTTCGACCCCGTCGCCATTGCCGTCGGCCCGCTGGCCATACGCTGGTACGGCCTGATGTATCTCGCCGGCTTTCTGGCCTTCATCTGGCTGGGCAAGCGGCGCGCGGCGCAGCAGCCGTGGCATGGCATGAGCGCACAGGACGTGGATGACCTGCTGTTCTACGGGGTGCTCGGCGTGATCCTTGGCGGGCGGCTGGGCCAGGTGCTTTTCTACGAGCCGGGGTATTACCTGTCGCGCCCGCTGGAGATCCTTGCCGTGTGGAAGGGCGGCATGTCCTTCCACGGCGGCTTCCTGGGCGTGCTGGTGGCGATGGCGCTGTGGGGGCGCAAGGCGGGCAAGGGCTTTTTCCAGGTCACCGACTTCATCGCGCCGCTGGTGCCGCTGGGCCTGATGGCGGGGCGCATCGGCAACTTCATCAACGGCGAACTCTGGGGGCGGGTGGCCGATCCGGCGCTGCCGTGGGCGATGGTGTTCCCGCATGTCGACCCGCTGCCACGCCATCCGTCGCCGCTGTACCAGGCGGCCGGCGAAGGTATGTTGCTGTTCCTGCTGTTGTGGTGGTTTTCAGCACGGCGGCGGAAATCGGCCGCCGTATCGGGCATGTTCCTGGTCGGCTATGGCGGCTTCCGCTTTCTGGCCGAATACTTTCGGGAGCCCGACCATGGCATCTTCGGGCTGTCTTACACGGTCAGCATGGGGCAATGGCTGAGCCTGCCGATGATTGCCTTCGGCATCTGGCTGCTACTGAGAAAAAAATCGGGCACTCCGGATGCCAGCTGAGGAGGAGGTGCAGTTTGCCGGCATCCGGTGGCGACTTTGTGCCGAAGTCGCCAAGGCCCAAGCAGCCATACCGGGGTAACTCTCGGGGAATTCCCTCCGGTGCCCATCCGTACCCAGGAGACGGGCTGACTGCCTGAGAACAGTCTCTCGCAGGCGGCCGTTTCCGGCCATCGGGGAATCCCCTATTTGCGTCAGTCTGGCGTGATCAATCCGTTGCGCAAGGCAAACCGCGTCAGACCCGCAACGTCACGTATTCCCAGCCTTTCCATGATCTGTGCGCGATGGGTTTCGACGGTTTTGATGCTGATCGAGAGCTTGTCGGCGATGCTGCGGGTGGAGTGGCCCTCGGCCACCAGCTGAAGGATCTGCCGCTGGCGCGGGGTCACCTGGTCGAGCGGCTTGGGAGCGGTGTCCGAGCCGGCCTGGGCCTGCTGCAACAGGTCGTCGGCGATGCGTCCGGCGATGCTCGCTGACAGATAGCGTCCGCCACCGGCTACCACTCGGATGGCCAGCGCGAGTTCCTCGGGCGCCGTATCCTTGACCACGTAGCCGGCGGCGCCGGCGCGCAGCGCTTCCAGCACATAGCTTTCGGCGGTATGCATGGACAGGGCCACGCAGCGCGTGGCCGGTGCTTCCCGCGCTGCGCGGGCGATCACGTCGAGCCCGGAAAGCCCCGGCATGGTCAGGTCGATCAAGGCCACGGCGGGCTGCATCTGACGGATCAGGCGCGCGGCTTCGATGCCATCCGCCGCTTCGGCGACGACTTCGCAACTGGCAATGCCACCGAGCAAGGCGCGCAGGCCGGCGCGCATCAGGGCATGGTCGTCAGCCAGCAGCAGGCGGGTGAGCGGAGCGTTCATTGCCGGTCAAGTCAAAGTGGACATGGATGCGGGTTCCCTCGCCGAGCCTGCCCTGCAGCCGCAGGCGGCCACCGAGCGCCTCGATCCGCTCGCGCATGCCGGGAAGGCCGACGCCGGGGCGGATGTTATTGCTGTCGAAACCGCGTCCATTATCGACGATGCTGAGGTCGAGCCTGTCGTCCGCTGCCCGGATTTCGATTTCGATGCGACTGGCTGCTGCATGTTTGAGGCTGTTGGTGATGCCCTCCTGGACGATGCGATAGGCGGCGGTCGCGAGGTCCGGCGGCAGCAGGGGCAAGGGGGTTGCATCGAAGGCAATGGCGACGCCGCTGCGCTGCGCCTGCTGCCGGCAGAGCCAGTCGAGCGCCGCGGCGAGGCCCAGGTCGTCGAGCAGCGCGGGACGCAGGTCGAGTGCCCGGTCGCGAATCTGGGCGATCGTGGCATCGACGATTTCGATACCGTCGCGGATGCGTGCGGGAATGTCGGTTCCCTGGTTTGCCAGTGCCTTGAGATTGAGCTTGATGGCGCCGAGCTGCTGCCCCACTTCGTCGTGCAGTTCGCGCGCCAGCGCACGCCGCTCCTCCTCTTGCACCCGCAGCAGGCGTCGCGACAACTCGCGCTGGCGCGACTCGGCGCGACGTTGCTCGGCGGTTCGGGCGGCCACGCGGATTTCGAGCTCTTCGTTACTGCGCTTGAGTTCGTCCTCGGCGGCGCGACGCTGGCGGTTGTCGCGGATCACGATGTAGAACGCCGCGGCCAGCAGCACCATGACCACCATACCGCCGATGACCAGCGCAATGCGTGCCTGGCGCGATTCCCTGCCCGAGGTCTGGCGCCGATCGATCAGCAGCGTGGTTTCCTCGCCGATAAGCTCCTCCACCCGGAGGCGGGCACGCTCGAGACCGAAGCCGAGTTCGACGGAAATCGTGTCCAGCGCTTCGACGGCACGCGGACGATCGGTCAGCTTTTCACGCAGCGCCACGACCATGTTGAGCGCGCGTGGCGTTTGGGTTGGGCCATCATCGATGGTGGCGAGCAGTTGCTGCAGTCGGGCGCGGACATCGAGCGAATGCGAAACCCAGTCGGCGGCCTCGAAGGCGTCGTTCTGCTGGCGCAAGAGCAGGCCGATCAGGGCGGCGGCCAGCACCAGTGCGGCAACGAAAAAAACCAGGCTCAGGTGCAGGCGGCGCGACAACATGGGCTGTCGGCGATCAAGCGGCTAGCGAAACACCACCGTCTTGTTGCCGTGGACCAGCACGCGGTCTTCGAGGTGGTAACGCAGGCCGCGGGCCAGCACGGTCTTTTCGATGTCCTTGCCGTAGCGCACCATGTCCTCGGGCGAATCGGAATGGTCGATGCGGATCACATCCTGCTCGATGATCGGGCCCTGGTCGAGTTCCGATGTCACGTAATGGCAGGTGGCGCCGATCAGCTTGACGCCGCGCTGGTAGGCCTGGTGGTAGGGCTTGGCGCCGACGAAGCTGGGCAGGAAGCTGTGGTGGATGTTGATGATCTGCCCCGGATAGGCGGCACACAACTCGGGCGACAGGATTTGCATGTAGCGCGCCAGCACCATGCTGTCGCCGCGGGACTCCTCGAACAGGCGCCTGACCTCGGCATAGGCCTGCGATTTGTTTTCCGCCGTCACCGGGACATGGTGGAAGGGAATCCCATGCCATTCGACGAAGCCGCGAAAATTGTCGTGGTTCGAGATCACGCAGGGAATCTCGATGTCGAGTTCCTTCGACTGCCAGCGTGCCAGCAAATCATAGAGGCAGTGCTCCTGCTTGCTGACCAGGATCACGACGCGTTTCTTGACCGCCGAATCGGTGATGCGCCAGGTCATCTGCAGCGATTCGGCGAGCGGCCGGAAACGCTCGCGAAACTCGGCCAGCATGAAGGGGATCGAATCCGCCTTGACCTCGATGCGCATGAAGTAGCGTCCGTCGAGGCTGTCGGCGTGGAAGCTCGATTCGAGCACCCAACCCTTGTGTTCGGCGATGAAGCCGGTGACGCGCGCGATGATGCCGACCTGGTCCGGGCAGGAGGCGGACAGCGTGTAGAAGCGCGCTTTATGCATGAGATGCGTGCGTCAGATCCGGCGCGAGGCCTTGTCGATTTCGGCGCGCAGTTCGGTGTAGTTCATGGTCACCGGAAACTGCGGGAACTCGTCGATCACGTTTTGCGGCGGGTGGAACAGGATGCCGGCGTGGGCTTCGGCGAGCATCGCGGTGTCGTTGTAGGAGTCGCCGGCTGCGATCACCTTGAAGTTGATCTCCTTGAAGCGCGTCACGGCTTCCTTCTTCTGATTCGGCATGCGCAGGTGGTAGTTCACCAGAAAGCCTTCAGCATTCGCTTCGAGCTTGTGGCAGAACAGCGTCGGCATGCCGAGCTGGGCCATCAGTGGCATGGCGAATTCGTAAAAGGTGTCGGACAGGATGATCACCTGGTAGTCGCGGCGCAGGGCGTCGAGGAAGTCCTTGGCGCCGGCCATCGGGCCCATGTCGGAAATGACCTTCTGGATGTCGGGCAGGCCCAGCTTGTGAGTCTTCAGCAGGTCCAGCCGGTATTTCATCAGTTTGTCGTAGTCGGGCTCGTCGCGCGTGGTGCGGGAAAGCTCGGGGATGCCGGTGCGTTTGGAGAACTCGATCCAGATTTCCGGAACGAGCACGCCTTCGAGGTCGAGACAAACGAGTTGCACTGAAATTCTCCAGAAGCCGGCGCTGGCGACACGCCGCTTTCGGGCCGTGGATAGCCCGCATGGTGAAAAAGGGCAATTTTAACCGCTAGGCGCCTCGCTTGCAGTCCGTCGGGTGCGACGCAGCGCGTTACAGCGGCGCCGTTTGCGCCATTTCGGCAGGGGTTTCCGTCGCGTTGGCCCAATATAATTGCGGTTTCCGGGGCAACTGAATTGCCGCTTGCCGCCTTGTCGTTTGCCCCGGATAAGTTTCTAATACGCGCTGACTGAATTTTTCGTAGCGTTACAAGGTCTTATCGACGTGCAGTTGTACGCTCTGGGCATCAACCATCATACGGCCCCGCTCGCGGTACGCGAGCAGGTGGCGTTCGACCCGTCGCGCATGGGTCAGGCCCTGCACGACCTGTTGCGCGAGAAATCGGTGCGCGAAGCCGCCATCCTCTCCACCTGCAATCGCACCGAGCTCTACTGCGCCGCCGAGCATCCGCAGTTCGCCGCCAACTGGCTGGCCGAATACCATTCGCTGTCGCCGCAGAAAATCCATCCCTATCTCTACCAGCATCCGCAGCAGGATGCCGTACGCCACATGTTCCGCGTCGCCGCCGGGCTGGATTCGATGGTGCTGGGCGAACCGCAGATCCTTGGCCAGATGAAGCAGGCGGCGCGTGCCGCCGAAGAGGCGGGAACCTTGGGCACGGTGCTGGGCAAGCTGTTCCAGCGTACCTTTGCCGTGGCCAAGGAAGTGCGCTCGACCACGGCGATCGGCGCCAACACGGTTTCCATGGCTGCCGCTGCCGTGCATTTGTCGGCGCGGATTTTCGACAGCCTGGGCACGCAGAAGCTGCTCTTCGTCGGCGCCGGCGAAATGATCGAACTGTGCGCCGCGCATTTCGCCGCGCACAAGCCCAAGCGCCTGACGATCGCCAATCGCACCATCGAACGCGGGGCCGATCTGGCGGCGCGCTTCGGCGGCGACGCGATGCGCCTCGACCAGCTGGGCGAGCGACTCGCCGAGTACGACATCGTCGTCTCCTGCACGGCGAGTTCCTTGCCCATCATCGGCCTCGGCATGGTCGAGCGGGCGCTCAAGGCCAGGCGCCACCGACCGATGGTGATGGTCGACCTGGCCGTGCCGCGCGATATCGAAGAGGAAGTCAGCCGGCTCGACGACGTCTTCCTCTATACCTTGGACGATCTTGGCCAGATCGTCGAATCTGGCCTCGAATCGCGCCAGGCGGCGGTGGTCGAGGCCGAGGCCATCATCACCGACCGCGTCAGCGGCTTCCTGCAGTGGCTGGAATCGCGCGAGACGGTGCCGACCATCCGTGCCCTGCGCGATGCCGGCGAACGCGCCCGCCGCCACGAGGTCGAGCATGCGCTGAAACTGCTGGCCAAGGGCGAAGACCCGGCCAAGGTGCTCGATGCCCTGTCTCACGGCTTGACCAACAAGCTGCTGCATCCGCCGACCCAGGCCCTGAACCAGTCCGAAGGCAACGACAGGGCAGAGGTCTCGGCGCTGATTTCACGCATTTATCGCCTCAACGCCGGGGAGTAGCGGCATGGCCCCGCACTCATCGCCAGGCGCCCCGGTGCGCCGGATCGCCCGCCCGTGAGCCGCCCGTCCTTCTTCGACTTTTCCGGCTGGGTGCTCAATCTCCTGCGCCGGTTGCTGTACCTCGTCACGCGCACCCAGGTGTTCCCCGAGTCGCCGGAGTCGCTTGGTCTGCGTTCCGACCGCGCGGTGTGCTACGTGTTGCACGAGCAGCATCTGGCCAACCTGCTGGTGCTCGACCACGAATGTCGCCGCTTCGGCCTGCCGCCGGCCCTTCGACCTATGCGCGGCGACGCATTCAGCGCGCCGCGCTCGTATTTCTTCCTCTCGCGCAACCTGCGCGGCAACATCGTGCCCAACCCGCGCATCGACCATGCGGCGCTGCTCAAGTCGCTGGTCAAGGCGGCCTTCGCCGATCCAGGGTTCGACGTGCAACTGGTGCCGGTGACCCTGCTCTGGGGGCGCGAACCGGGCAAGCAGGATTCGGTGCTCAAGGCGCTGTTTGCCGAGACCTGGCAGCAGGTCAGTACCTTGCGCCACTTGTTCGCCATCCTGATCCACGGCCGCCATACGGTGGTTCGTTTCAACGATCCCATCTCGCTGCGCGCGGCGATCGGAGAGAGTCGCGACGAGTCGCGGGCCCTGCGCAAGCTGGGCCGCATCCTTCGCGTGCATTTCCGCCGCCAGCGCGAAATGGCGATCGGCCCCGACCTGTCGCACCGCCGCACGCAACTGCATAACCTGGTCACCACGCCGACGGTGCGCGAGGCAATTGCCGTCGAAGCGGGCAAGGAGGGCGGCTCCTACGCCGACGCCGCGCGCAGGGCACGCGACTATGCTTACGAGATTGCCTCGGACTACACCTACTCGGTGGTGCGGGCCTTCGCCCTGTTCCTGACCTGGGTCTGGAACAGGGTCTACAACGGCGTAGAGGTGCATAACTTCGAACGCGTGACTACCGTGGCGCCAGATC
Organism: uncultured beta proteobacterium; assembly: GCA_903908065.1. GTDB lineage: Bacteria > Pseudomonadota > Gammaproteobacteria > Burkholderiales > Rhodocyclaceae > Sulfuritalea. The sequence goes on from CAIVQO010000027.1 coordinate 22,294, forward strand.
ACGGCATCATCTACGTGCCCTGCCACCGCAGCCACGTCGACTACCTGCTGCTGTCCTACATCATCTTCACGCGCGGCATGATGGTGCCGCACATCGCTGCCGGTGTGAATCTCAACCTGCCCATCGTCGGCTCCATCCTGAGGCGTTCGGGCGCCTTCTTCCTGCGCCGCAAGATCAAGGGCGATCCGCTTTACACGGCGGTCTTCCTCGAATATCTGCACATGATGATCGACCGCGGCTTCCCGATCGAATACTTCATCGAAGGCGGTCGTAGTCGCAGCGGGCGCATGCTGGCGCCCAAGGCCGGCATTCTGGCGATGACGGTGCAGAGTTTCGTGCGCAGCCGGGCGCGGCCGCTGGTCTTCGTGCCGGTATACATCGGTTATGAGAAGCTGATGGAGGGCAAAAGCCACCTCGCCGAACTCAATGGACGGCCGAAGAAATCGGAGTCCCTCACCGGGTTGATCGGCGCCGTGCGCTTGCTGCGACGGAATTTCGGCAAGGTGCATGTGAATTTTGGCAAGCCGGTGCCGCTGGCGGAGTTTCTCGATACCCGCCATCCCGCATGGCGCGAGGAACCGTTCGACGTCCAGGTGCCCTGGCTGCGGCGGGCCGTCGATGCCACGGCAACCACGCTTGCGCGCGACATCAATGCCGTGGCGGTGGTCAATCCGGTGAACCTGGTCGCGCTCACCCTGCTTTCGACGCCAAAGCACGCCGCCGACCTGCAATTGCTGGCGCGCCAGATCGGGCATGTGCAGGCCCTGCTTGCCGACTCACCCTGGGCGGCAAGCATTATTCCCTGCGAGCTTGGGGCCGATGCGGTGATCGACTACGTGATCGGCCTCGACATGATCCAGCGCCACGCGCACCCGCTGGGCGACATGGTGCGGGCCGACGAGGTGCAGGCCGCGCTGCTGGCCTACTTCCGCAACAACGTGCTGCACCTGCTGGCCTTGCCGGCCCTGCTGGCCTGCCTGGTCAGCCACAACCAGAGCCTCAGCCGCGAACGTGCGCGTGCGGCAATCCGGGGCATCTACGGATTGCTGGGTGCCGATCTGTTCCTGCCCTGGCAGGATGACGCACTGGATGCCGTAATCGACGGTGCCGAGGCCTCGCTGCGGCGGCGCGGCCTGATCGTAAGCGAGGGCAGCGACGAGTTGCGCGCGCCGCCGCCCAACAGCCAGGCTGGCCCCGAGCTGCGGCAGCTCGGCGAGATCATCCGCCCTACGCTGGAGCGCCAGTTCCTGACCCTGGCGCTGTTGCAGCATTCCGGCAGCGGCACGCTGACACGCGCCAGGCTCGAAGAGGATACTCACCTGCTGGCGCAGCGGCTGGCTATGCTCTACGAATTCAACCCGGCGGAGTTCTCGGAAAAGCTGCTGTTTGCGAATGTCATTCGCAGCCTGATCGATGGCGATCTGCTCGAAGTCGATGGCGATGGCCTGCTGCGCTTCGACGAGCGCATCACCCAGGCGGTGGCCCAGACCGAGCTGTTGCTGGCGGCGGAAGTGCGCCACAGCATCGAACTGATCGCACGCAGCGCCGCACCCGCTGCGACAAACCACTGATACGGCCGGAATCCGGCGCGGAAGGCAATGAAACCCAGCATCCTTGAAAAACTTGAACGACTGAGCGAGCGCCTGGCCGAGATCGACGGCCTGCTCGGCGGCGAACAGGCTGCACGCGACATGGACAGTTATCGCAAGCTCACCCGTGAGCGTTCCGACATCCTGCCGGTGGTGGAATTGTTCCATGCTTACCGTGCTGCCAGCGCCGACTTTGCCAGTGCCGGCGAAATGCTCGACGATCCGGAAATGAAGGAACTTGCGCAGGCCGAGCAGGAATCTGCGAGCGCCGAAATGGCCCGGCTAGAGATCGAGCTGCAGCGTGCCTTGCTGCCCAGGGATCCCAACGACGACAAGAACCTGTTCCTCGAAATCCGTGCCGGCACCGGCGGCGACGAGTCGGCGCTGTTTGCCGCCGACCTGTTCCGCATGTACAGCCGTTATGCCGAGCGCAAGCGCTGGAAGGTTGAGATCGTCTCACGCAGCGAATCCGACCTCGGCGGCTTCCGGGAAATCATTGCTCGCGTCGAGGGCAGTGGCGCTTATTCACGGCTCAAGTTCGAATCCGGCGGCCATCGCGTACAGCGCGTGCCGGTGACGGAAACCCAGGGCCGCATCCACACCTCGGCCTGCACCGTGGCGGTGATGCCCGAGGCCGACGATCTGGGCGATATCGACATCAATCCGGCCGACCTGCGGATCGACACCTTTCGCGCCTCGGGTGCTGGCGGTCAGCACATCAACAAGACCGATTCCGCGGTGCGCATTACCCATCTTCCGACCGGCATCGTGGTCGAATGCCAGGATGACCGCTCGCAGCATCGCAACAAGGCGCAGGCCATGTCGGTGCTGGCGGCGCGGATCAACGACGCCAAGCAACGCGAACAGCAGCAGCAGATCGCCAGCACGCGCAAGAGCCTGATCGGTTCCGGCGACCGCTCGGAACGCATCCGCACCTACAACTTCCCGCAGGGGCGGATCACCGACCATCGCATCAACCTGACGCTGTACAAAATCGACAGCATCATGGACGGCGACCTCGACGAACTGCTGGGCGCACTCACCGCCGAACACCAGGCCGAACTGCTGGCGGCATTGGCCGAATGACGATCATCGCGGCGGCGTTGGCGGCGGCACGCGGCAAGCTGCCGGCCAGCGAAGCGCGGCTGCTGCTCGGGCATGTCCTGCAGCGCCCCGCGGCCTGGCTGTTGGCCCATGACGATGTCGCGCTCGACGAAGAATCCCTGCTGGCCTTTGCCTCGCTGGTGGCGCGGCGTGCCGGCGGCGAACCGGTGGCATATCTGGTCGGCTATCGCGAGTTTTTCGGCCGCCGTTTTGCCGTCAATCCGGCAACCCTGATCCCTCGACCGGACACCGAGCTGCTGGTCGAGCTGGTTACGGCCAAAGTCGGCGCTGGTGCTACGGCGAGCATCCTTGACCTGGGCACCGGCAGCGGTTGTATAGCCATAACGCTGGCCCTGGAGCTGCCAGCGACCCGGGTTACCGGGGTCGATTTCTCCGCGGCCGCGCTGGGAGTGGCGCGTGCCAATGCACAGGCCCTGGCGGCGATCGTCGACCTGCGCCAGAGCGACTGGTTCGCCGCGCTCGACGGTGAGCGCTTCGACGTGATCGTCGGCAACCCGCCCTACATTGCCGCCGCCGACCCGCACCTGGGCGAGGGCGACCTGCGACACGAGCCGCTGTCGGCCCTGGCCAGCGGCGACGATGGCTTGGACGCCATCCGGCGGATCGTCGCGGCGGCGCCGCGTTTTCTGAATCGAGGCGGCGCACTGCTGCTGGAACATGGACATGACCAGGGGTCTACCGTGCGCGAGTTGATGCTTACCGCGGGCTTCATGGAACTGGCGCAGCATGGCGATCTGGGCGGGATCCTGCGGGTGACATCGGGTGTTTTTCGCGACGAAGATTCTGGATGCGAAAGTGCCGATAGAATTGATACTGAGGAGCAGGTGCGGTACCGCAAGGAAATGCAATGAAGTGGAACACCAGTTTTGCCATCGGAATCGAAACGATCGACCTTCAGCACAAGAAGATCTTCGAGCATCTGCTGGCCATCGAGAATGCGGTCGCCAAGCGTGACCCGTGGCATATCCAGCGCTCCCTGCTGTCACAGCTGGCCGACTACATGAAGTTCCACCTTGCAGTCGAGGAGGCTTTGCTGGAGATCGTCGGCTATCCGGGGCGGCTTGGCCATAACGAGGCGCATGGCGGAATCCTCGAGCAGATTGCCGAGCTCGAGCGCCGCATGAAGGACAATCCGTCTGCCGACAATCTGGTGCGCTTTTTCGAGAACTGGTTCCTCAAGCACGTGCTGCAAGGTGACCGCGAGTATGTCGCCTACATCCGGGATGAAATGCCCCAACTGTTGCGCGCCTGATCGGCCGGCGCGCAGGACCAGAAAAGCAAAAGGCCCGGAATTCCGGGCCTTTTGCTTTGGGACAGGGCGGGCTTAGCGAAGGCCGGCGATGTAATCCGAAACCGCCTTGATTTCTGCGTCGGTCATCTTGATCGCCACCATGCGCATCATCTTGTTCGGGTCGTTGGCGCGGGCGCCGTCGCGGAATGCCTTGAGCTGGGCTTCCGTGTACTCGGCGAACTGGCCACCGATGCGCGGGTACTGCGCGGGGATGCCGGCGCCAGCCGGGCCGTGGCAGGCGGCACAGGCGGGCAGGCCCTTGCTCTGGTCGCCACCGCGATACAGCTTCTGGCCGAACTCGATGGTTTCGCGATTCTTCGCCGTTTCGCCCTTTTGCGATTGCGACGCGAAGTAGGCGGCGATGTCGCGCATCTGGCCTTCGTCGAAGGCGGCGATCATGCCGTTCATGATGGCATTCACGCGCTCAGGCTGCTTGCCGTCGGCCGCCTTGAAATTCTTCATCTGTTTCAGCAGGTACTCGGGGTGCTGTCCCGCCAGTTTCGGGTTGGCCGCAAGCTGGCTATTACCGTCGGCGCCGTGGCAGGCGCCACAGACGGCGGAGGCAATCGGCTGGCCGCGGGCAGCATCGCCTTTGGGCGTGGCCTTGGCTGCATCGGCAGCCTGGACGCCGAATGCAGTCAGCGTGCAGAGCAGGGCTAGCAGGGAACGCTTCATGGGGAAAACTCCTCGGAATGCCGGGATTCAGTATTTGGAAACCTGATATTCTATCCCAGCTCGACCGAATCTCCACGTCGGCCATTGATGGAGGTGCGCTTCTGGTAACTGGTTCATGTCCGTCTTTCGTCACGCTGCATTCGAGATTTCCGTCGCCAAACCCGATGGTCTACCACCGCCCGACGCCCCCGAGATTGCCTTCGTTGGGCGCTCGAACGCAGGAAAATCGAGTGCGATCAATACCCTGGTGGGACATACCCGGCTTGCCTACGTCTCCAAGACACCGGGACGTACGCAGCTGATCAATCTGTTCCGGCTGAAAAATGGTGTTGCCCTGGTGGACTTGCCGGGGTATGGCTTTGCCCAGGTTCCGCTTGCAGTGCGACTGCAATGGCAGGGATTGCTGGAGCACTACCTGATCCGGCGTCCGAATTTGGTTGGGCTGGTGTTAATCATGGATGCGCGGCGACCCCTGACCGAGCTCGATCGCAAGATGATCGACTGGTTTGCGCCGACCGGCAGGCCCATCCACTGCCTGCTGACCAAGTCCGACAAGCTCACCCGCCAGGAGCAGGCCAAGACCCTGCGCGAAACCCGCAGCGCACTGGCCGAACAGGGTGCGCAGATTACGGTGCAATTGTTTTCCAGCCTGAAAAAGACCGGTATCGACGAGGCCGAAGCAGCGATTGCCAGCTGGTTGAGGCGGGAAGAGTCCGTCGCATAAAGCCGCCGAGGCGCTCAGCCTGACTGCCAGTTGGCGCCGATGAGCCGCATGGGGGTTGGCCCTATAATTTGTCCGACGGGGTTCGGTTCTCGGCCAGGACAAAATAAAAGCCCTCGACCAAAGGGGGAAGGCCGAGGGCAAAACACCTTGAAGAAATCAAGGCACCCGCTCAGGGAGGTGAAGCGGGAGGCAGCGCAAACGAATGAATCGTTCGCCGCCACCTGCTAACTATGATAATTCGTTTGCGTTAAAGTTCAAGTATCTTGCGAAAATATTTTCAGGGTTAAACCAATGATTACAAAAGGCTCATTCCCGGGAACCCGGATGCGGCGGATGCGGCGCGACGATTTTTCGCGGCGCCTGATGCGTGAGAACACACTCAGTGCCGACGACCTGATCTATCCCGTTTTCGTGCTGGAAGGGGCCAACCGGGTCGAGGCCGTGGCTTCGATGCCCGGCGTCGAGCGCATGAGCCTGGACCGCCTGCTGCCGGTGGCGGAAAAGGCACTGAAACTTGGCGTGCCGGCCTTGGCGCTGTTTCCGGTGGTCGATGGCGGCAAGAAGACGCAAGGTGCCGAGGAGGCCTGGAACCCGGACGGCCTGGTGCCGACCGTGGTGGCACGGCTGAAGAAGGAATTTCCGGAACTGGGCGTGGTGACCGATGTCGCCCTGGATCCCTACACCAGCCATGGTCAGGACGGCCTGATCGATCCGGCTGATCCGCGCGGTTACGTGATGAACGACGAAACCCTGGAGGCACTGGCAAAACAGGCCTTGTGCCACGCCCGCGCCGGCGCTGACGTGGTGGCGCCCTCGGACATGATGGACGGCCGCATCGGCCGCATCCGCGCCACGCTGGATGCCGAGAACCACATCTACACCCGCATCCTGGCCTACTCGGCGAAGTACGCTTCGTCGTTTTACGGTCCCTTCCGCGATGCCGTCGGCTCGGCGGGCAATCTTGGCAAGGGCAACAAGCACACCTACCAGATGGACCCGGGCAACAGCGATGAAGCCTTGCGTGAAATCGCGCTTGACCTCGACGAAGGCGCCGACATGGTGATGGTCAAGCCGGGCATGCCCTATCTCGATATCGTGCGGCGGGTGAAGGACGAGTTCGGCGTACCGACTTACGCCTACCAGGTCAGCGGCGAATACGCGATGATCAAGGCCGCCGCGCAGAACGGCTGGCTGTCACATGATGCGGTGATGATGGAGGCGCTGCTATGTTTCAAGCGCGCCGGCTGCGACGGCATCCTGACCTATTTCGCGTTGGAAGCCGCCGCCCAGCTCAAGTCCTGAGCCTTATTCCAAAAGTCGGCGCTGGCGACACGGCGCCCCGACAGACGTCAGGCCATCAGCGCGCCAGAATCGGCCATTGCGCTGGCCATCCGGCCAACGGATCTTCCTTGAAGCCGCTTTTGACAAAGCGCTGCCAGCGGCCGAGCGCATAACAAACCAGCAGGTTGGCATGGGCGCCGAAATCGTGCTCGGCCGAAAGCGCGCCCTGCGCCGCCGCCACCTTGAGGCATTGCTTGAGGGTCGAGTCGATGCGGTCAAGCAGCTGGTTGATCCGTGTTTGCAGGCGGGGGTTTTCGTGAACCAGCGCGTCGCCGACCAGGACGCGGGTCAGGCCCCGGTTCTTCTGCGCAAAGCGCAGCAGCGAGGCGATGATCGCCTCGGCCTGCTTGAGACCGGATTCTTCTGCCGATTCGATCTGGTTGATGACTGAGAACACGCCGGTTTCGATGAACTCGATCAGTCCCTCGTACATCTGCGCCTTGCTGGCGAAATGGCGATAGAGGGCGGCTTCCGAGACCTGCAGTTGCTTGGCCAGCAGCGCGGTGGTGACCTTCTCCGCGGCCGGGCGCTCCAGCATTTCGGCGATGGTTTGCAGGATCAGCAGCTTTTTCTCGCCGACCTTGGCGGCTCGTTCGTCGTTCATCGCGTCCTCCTCGCGCTGGCGTTTATTTGGATTTGATCAGGGTGCCGACGCCTTCGTCGGTCAAAATTTCCAGCAGCAGGGCGTGTTCCACGCGCCCGTCGATGATATGCACGCTCCTCACGCCGCTGCGCGCCGCATCGAGAGCCGATCCGATCTTGGGCAGCATGCCGCCGGAAAGCGTGCCGTCCGCGACCATGTCGTCGATCTGTTTGGGCGTGATGCCCGTCAACAGATTACCCACCTTGTCGAGGACGCCTGGCGTATTGGTGAGCAGCACCAGCTTCTCGGCCTTGAGCACTTCCGAAATCTTGCCGGCGACGACATCGGCATTGATGTTGTAGGTTTCGCCTTCGCTGCCGACGCCGATCGGGGCGATCACGGGGATGAAGGCGCCGGTATCGAGCAGGGCGATCAGGCTGGGGTCGATGGAGACGATGTCGCCGACCTGGCCGATGTCGATCAGGTCGCCCGGATTGTCCTTGTTCTCCATCATCAGCTTTTTGGCACGGATGAAATTGCCGTCCTTGCCGGTAAGCCCGACCGCCTTGCCGCCGTGCTGGTTGATAAGGTTCACGATTTCCTTGTTGACCTGGCCGCCGAGCACCATTTCGACGACCTCCATGGTCTCGGCGTCGGTGACGCGCATGCCTTGGACGAACTCGCCCTTTTTGCCAACCTTGGCCAGCAGGTTCTCGATCTGCGGCCCGCCGCCGTGCACCACCACCGGATTCATGCCGACCAGTTTGAGCAGCACCACGTCGCGCGCAAAACATTGTTTGAGGTGCTCGTCGGTCATGGCGTTGCCGCCGTACTTGACGACAATCGTCTTGCCGTGGAAGCGCTTGATATAGGGCAGGGCCTCGGCCAGGACACCGGCCTTGTCTGCAGGGGAGAGCTTGGCAGTCATGGGCGTATCTGAGTGTTAGTGGTAACTCCGTCCATTCTACCGAGAGCCCGGCGCGACGCCAGGATGAAAAAAGGCCGGGCAGTGCCCGGCCTTGGGGTCGTGCTATGCCACGCCTTACTTCAACATGCCACCGGCTTTCATCCGGTCACAGGCGTTGGCGCGAGGAGTGGGCAATGTCTTGCCCTGTTCCTTGGCCTTTGCTTCCATGGCCTTGTGGTGTTCCGCCTGATAGGCCTTGCACTCGTCGAAGGTCTTGAACGACCACATCTTGTCGCGATGCGCCGTGCGTTCTTCCGCACTCATCAGCGACCATCCCGGCGTGTTGCCCTGGTTGAAGGCGAAGCGGCCGCCCTTGCCGGGACCCATGCCACCCATGCCCATGCCGCCCATTCCGGGGCCCATTTGCGCCACGACCGGCGCCGCAACCGTGGCGGCGACGATGGCGATCAATGCGATTTGCGAGCGTTTCATGATGCTTCCTTTCGTCTGTCGATCCCGGCGGGTGCCGGCTTGCTTTGAGTTAAGTCCATGACTCTGTCTTGGGCAAGGGGAAGATCGCAACAGTTTGTAAATCCACCTGCCAACGCATAGCGATTTCCTATTCATCAAATCGGAAAATAGTCTTGGACAATCCATTTTTGATCCAACAGAATTGAATCATCAAGGTTTAAAGCGTTAGCGCGTTGGAGCTTTGTTTTTCCCGAAAGCAAGCGCTAGGCAATTGATTCGTAGTCTGTAAATGTCGCTGCCGTAAGCACGGCAGTATTGTTGCACCGCACCCAAGAGGAGAAGCAAGCATGCATATCGAACCTGGCATCGTTGTCGGAGCTACCAAACTGGCCCTGGGTTACGCCACGGCGGCCGGCGCGATCGGCTATTCGGCCAAGCTCGCGCTGGACATGGCGAAAAAGGACGGCGTCGGCCCAATGGCGGCCCGTGCCCTGATCGCTGCGGTATTGGTCCTGAGTTTCTTCGAAATCCTGCCGCACTACCCGGTTGGCGTTTCCGAAGTGCACTTCATCCTCGGCTCGACGCTGTTCCTGATGTTCGGCGCCGGACCTGCGGCGCTCGGCCTTGCTGCCGGCCTGCTGGTGCAGGGCCTGCTGTTTGCGCCGACTGACCTGCCGCAATACGGCATGAACGTGACCAGCCTGCTGGTGCCTCTGCTGGCGGTACACGCGCTCGCGGCCAAGATCATTCCTGCCAATACCGCCTATACCGACGTCAGCTACGCCCAGGCGCTCAAGCTCTCGACGGCCTATCAGGGTGGCGTGGTGGCCTGGGTGGCCTTCTGGGCCTTTTACGGTGCCGGCTTTGGTGCCGAGAATCTGGCCAATGTGGCAGCGTTCGGCGGTGCGTATTTGAGTGTGATCCTCATCGAGCCCGTGCTTGACCTGGGCATGCTGGCGGTTGCCAAGACCCTGCGCTCGATGGAGAGCAGCAAGCTGTTCCACGCCAGGATGTACCACCCCGCCATTTGATGGCATTGCGGGTATCCGGCCCCGGCCGGATACCCCGGTGCCAGAGGTTTCGAGACGGAACCGAATGCGCCGGCTTTCAGCGTTACACCCCCACCCCAGCCATACCAACTCAAACAACAAATTTACGGATTCAGCACATGAACAAAGCGGAAATGAAGGATGCGATCCTGGACGCCAAGGACGCAAAGAAGCTCAAGTGGGCCGACATCGCCAAGGCAGCTGGAATCTCGCCGGAATTTGTCTGCTCGGCCTGTCTGGGCATGAATCATCTGGAGAAAAAGCCTGCCGATGCGGTTGCCAAGGTGCTCGGCCTCGGCAAGGAGGTTTCGGCTGCCCTCCAGCGTTTCCCGAAAAAGACCTGGACCCAGACGATTCCCACTGACCCCTTGATTTATCGCTGGTATGAAATCGTTGGTGTCTACGGTGAAACCATCAAGGAAATCATCAACGAGAAATTCGGCGACGGCATCATGAGCGCAATCGACTTTTCCATGGATATCCAGAAGCAGGAAGATCCCAAGGGCGATCGCGTGGTGGTTACCCTGAACGGCAAGTTCCTGCCCTACAAGGCTTGGTAAGACGCTTTCGGATTCAGCCGGCGCAAAGAAACCGGGTACCGCAGCGCGGTCCCGGTTTTTGCGTTTTTGGGTATGGCGTCTGGTTCAGACGGAAAAATCGTGAACGTGGAGATAGACAGTGACAGCGAAAGACCCTCATAGATTCGTCAATGAACTCGATGCGGCGGCGATCGAGCGTCTGATTGCACGTTTGGAGAGCCGCGCCAAGGACAAGGTATTTACGCGATTGTTCGATCGCTACGCGCCCGAACTGGTCCCGGGGCCGGAGGGCCAAGTGCTGGAGGTCGGTTGCGGCACCGGGGCTACTTTGCGGTCCTTGGTTCGTCGCCCGGATTTCAGGGGGCGCGCCGTCGGTGTCGATCAGAGTGCCGATTTCATTGACGCAGCGCGCAGGTTTGTGGCAACCGAGCCCTTTGCCGATCAGGTCGAGTTCGATGTCGGTGATGCGCACCGCTTGGACTTTCCCGATGCCAGCTTCGATATCGTTTTTGCCCATACGCTGATCAGCCATGTCACCGATCCGCTGTCCGTATTGCGCGAGATGGTGCGCCTGGTGAAGCCAGGCGGCAAGCTGGCGATCTTCGACGGTGACTATGCCTCGATGACCTACGCCTTGCCCGACCACGACCTGGGGCAGCGCCTGGATGCCGCGCTGGTGAAAGCCAGCTTCAACAATCCGCGGATCATGCGCGACCTGCCGAGAATGATGCCCGAGTTCGGGCTCAAGCTGGAGTCGGCCTGGGGCGAGGCCGTGGTGGAAATCGGCAACGGCAGTTACTTCAAATCCTTCGTCGAAACCTATGCGCCCTACATCGTCAAGGCTGGCTTCTTCCCCGCCGAAGTGGTAGAGCCCTGGTTGGCCGCGCAGATCAAGGCGATCGAGGATGGCACTTTCTTTGCGGCCTGTACCTATTACACTTACATCGCCCGTCGCGTCTAGCCTCGCGGGCGCATGGCCACCGGCCATTGCTTGCCAACGTCGAACGAGAGCCCATGAGCCCGGATTTTTTCATTGTTGATGTCTTTGCCGCGCGCGCTTACGCCGGCAACCCGTTGGCTGTTGTGCTCGGCGCCGAGCGGCTGAGCGACGAAACCATGCAACTCCTGGCGGCCGAGACCAATTACTCGGAAACCACCTTCGTCTACTCTGGGAAGGAGGCGAATGGCGGCTATCGGACCCGCCTGTTTACGCCTGCCAGGGAAATTGCCTTTGCCGGGCATCCTATCCTCGGCACGGCATGGGTCATTGAAAAGTGGCTCCCGGGTGCCGCAGGAGATCGCGTCAAACTCAACCTCCAGGTGGGCGAGATTCCGGTGTATTTCGAACACGACGGGGAGGGCGCCGATACCCTGTGGTTCGACGCTCCGCCCATCGCCGCGGGCATCCGCTGCGCTCCGGCAAGGATGGCTGTAGCCTTGGGCTTGGCAGAGGACGACATTGATCCACGTTACCCGGTTCAGGTCATGTCGGCAGGTACCTCAGCGGTGATTGTTCCTTTGCGAAGCCGCGCCGCGCTGCAGCGTGCAATGTTGGATCTGGCGACCTATGCCGGGTTGATGGCGGAGGGATTTCCTCCGCTTACCTATTTATTCTGCGCCGAAACCCAGTCAAAGGACAACGATTTGTCAGCGCGCTTTTTCTTCGAAGCGCACGGTGTCAGGGAAGATCCTGCTACCGGCAATGGCGCGGCCTTCCTGGCCAGTTATTTGCGGATGCATGAGGTCTATCCGCGCGAAAAGTTCTCCTGGCGCATCGAGCAGGGGCATGAGCTGCGACGGCCGTCGCTGGTGCGGATACGCATCGGAAATGGTGCCGGCTCGACAATCCAGGTCGGTGGCGGCGTCGTTGCGGCAATCCAGGGAAACCTGCTTTAGGCCTGAGCGGGGCAGGGCGACTCCGGGAGTCAGGCGACAGCGACCCCGGACTTCGGCATCGTTGCAACCTTGCTGGCCATCCGGGACTTCCTGGGGACCGGCTCGATCGGCTGGTCAGGCGAGATTGGCGCGCGCCCGAAGTTCCACTCCGCGGCGAGTTTGCCAAAGGCACGGCAGGCCGGACTCTTGTAGGTTCCATGCGGGCCGATCAGGGCAATCGTGTGGTGCGGCAGTTCCGGAATCAGCGGGACGGCATACAGGCGTGGCAGCGTGCAGGCTATGGTGGTGGGTAGCACTGTGATCAGGCGCCCCAGTCGTACCGATTGCACCATCATGCTCAGGGAATTTGTTTCCACGGCAATCCTTGGATGGACCCCGTTCTCCATGCAGTAAAGGTCGAAGTGGCGACGCAAGGCGAAATTCTGGTTCAACATCACCAGCGGCTCCTGGGAAAGCACTTCGATGCCCATGGGTGTCTGACGTCCGGCAAGCGCATGGTCGGCGCCGACCGCAAGGCTCAGGGGCTCCATGAACAGTGTGTGCAGTTCGATCTTGCTGGATTCGACTTCGCTCGGCGTCGCGTGGGTAAAGGCAATTCCGGCATCCAGCGTCCCTTCCGCGACACCGGCTTCGATCTGGTCTTGGGACATCTCCATGGCGCTGATGGCGATGCCGGGATAGCGCGCATTGAACTCGTCGACCAGGGATGTGGTCAGGTATTCGGTGATCGGCGTCATCCCGAGGCGGAGATAGCCACGGCTGAGGTCTTCAAGATCGACTACGGCGCGCTTGGCGGCGTCGAGTTCCTCCAGGGCGCGTCGGGCGTGACGCACATAGACTTCACCGGCATCGGTCAGGCGCACGGTGCGTCCCGAGCGATCCAGCAGCTGCGCGTCGAGCGCCTCCTCCAGCAGCTTTATCTGCTGCGATAGCGTTGGCTGTGAAACGTGCAGCGCTTCTGCAGCCCGCGTGAAGCTATGGTTCTCGGCAACCGAGAGGAGATAGCGGATCGAGCGGGGAAACATCAGCTTCGAATGCATAACCAATTCCTATTCTGCGGATCGGAAAATAGTCTTGGACAAACTTGCTTGAATTCCACAAAATTTAACCATCAACGATTTACCGGTTTCCTTGCTGGGCAAAACGACTGGCAATGATACGACTAAAGGCAGATTGTTGATGCCGATCCGGAATCTGAAAGCCAAGGTCTAAAAAATGCGGCTGCTTGAAGTTGCGTCGAATATTAGATCGACTGCCGTGATTCCGAACGACAACAATTTAAGGAGAAGTCCAGCCATGTCATCAAGTACCAGAGACGAAGTGCTGCGGCATTTGCAGGCGGTGGTTGAAATCGAGCCGCCCGTGCAGCAGACCGGCAAGGCGATCTATGCATCCGACCTTACCCACGAGATGTTCCGCGCCTACACCCGCTCGCCGCATGACGTGGGCGGCCAGGTGGATGTGCCGGTCGAGTGGACCGAAGAAGAGTCCGAGGCTTGGGGCTACCGGGCCTACGTCACTACCGAGTGCCTGGCGTGGCGCGGCGTCTGGTGTGCCGAAGAGCGGCGTCGCATGCAAAACGTCGATCTCGGAACTAGCCAGTACCTGGGTCTTCCGTATTACGGCCGTTGGCTGCTCTCGGCGGCCCGAATCCTGGTGGAGGGGCATCACATCACCCTTACCGAACTCATCAACAAAATCGACGAGGTGAAAAAGCGCCATGAGCCAGCACGATAGAACCCATCACGCCAGGATCGCCACCGGCAAGGGTGATCCGCAATGTTTTGCTGGCACGGCCGGTGGCCCACCCAAATTCAAGGTTGGTGATCGCGTCCGCATCAAGGACATGCCGGATATCTTCTACACGCGCTGCCAGGTTTATACCCGTGGTGCGGTCGGCGAAGTCGCCGTTGTCACGCACGAGAGTCCGGCGCCGGAAGACGAGGCCTGGGGCCACGTAGACAAGTCCGAGTGGTTCTACATCGTGCGTTTCAAGCAGACGGATCTCTGGCCTGAATATCCGGCAGCGTTTGCCAACGACACCTTGCAGACGGAGTTCTCCGAGCGTTGGCTCGAGGCGGTTTAACCGGCCGATCGGCACCAGATTAAAGGAAGGGAATTACATGTCACACGATCACGATCACAACGCACCGGCAGCGATGGTGGATGAAATCAGCGACTTCGAGGCGCTCGAAATCGCGGTTCGCGAAATCTGCATCGAGAAGGGTTTGTTCTCCGCCGAAGATCACCGCAAATTCACCGAGTTCGCCGAACACATCGGGCCGACCCCGGCTGCCCGCATGGTCGCCAAAGCCTGGCTGGATCCCGAGTACAAGAAGCTGGTCATGACGGATGCGATCGCCGCCAGCAAGGCTGTCGGGGTTGATTACCTCAATCCGACGGGCTTTGGTACGCCGAGCGACTACACCGACCTGCGGGTGCTCGAAGATACGCCCAGCGTGCATCACGTTGTCGTTTGCACCCTGTGTTCATGCTATCCGCGCCCGATCCTGGGCTTCCAGCCGGAATGGTACCGGACGCCCAACTATCGCCGCCGCCTGGTTCGCTGGCCGCGTCAGGTTCTGGCCGAGTTCGGCCTTACTCTGCCCGCCGAGGTTGATGTGCGTGTCGAGGATTCCAACCAGAAATGCCGCTTCATCGTCATGCCCGTGCGCCCGGCCGGCACCGAGGGCTGGACCGAGGACCAACTCACGGAAATCGTCACGCGTGATTGCCTGATCGGTGTTGCCCTGCCCAAGCCCGGTGTGACGTCGAACCTCGAACTGCCCGTGCATCGCGCGGCAAAGCCGGCGCATCACTGATAGGAGCAAGCATCATGGCCGTACCCGAGAAAATGCACGCTCCCGCCGATATGGCGGAGTGCGCGGCGAACTGGACGCCAGTCCCGCTGCTTGAGGAGATCAAGGAGCATGGGCGGGTGTGGGGCGAACTGGCGGAGCAGTATGGAGTTACCAATCCCGATCCGCCCTGGAAAACCAGCCTCGATGGCATGTGTGAAGTGCTGGCATCGGGGTCGTGTTCGTCAATGGCGGCGGCTGAGAAGCGCTGGTTGGCCGGGGATGTGGTTCGCGATGCGATGGATGCGCCGCTGCCGCTGCTTGAGCGTCGCTGGGAAGAGGATGAACTGTCGGCGACCCTCTACCAGGATGTCCCTTTCCCGGAGCGTCAGCTGCTTGCGCTGACGCACTCGCTGATCAAGCGTGGTCTGGTCGATCCGGAAATCTTGAAACAAAGAATGAAGGAAGTGCACGAGCGGCTCGCCGCCACCTAGTCCGGCTGTCCGAGTGGCGGATTCCCGATGTTCTGGAGTTCGTCTGGTCGAAGCGCGGCGCAAGCAAGGCGAGTGCGCAGAAGGTAGTACCCAGCATGCGGAGCTGTCGATGGGCGGCGTGTCGGTTCGTCCGGCCGCCGACCCCGCCGGCGGAGACTCCAGAAAAACCAGTCACGGAGAATTGATCGGTGTCAATCAGAGGAGTCGAAATCAACATCCACGGGTTGGGCTACCGTTACAGCACGCGTGGCAACCCGACGTTCACCAATCTGCAACTGCAGTCCAGGCGCGGTGAGGCCTTGGCCATCATCGGACGCTCCGGTTGCGGCAAGTCGACGCTGCTGCACATCATCGCTGGCCTCAATCGTCCTACGGAGGGCGTCATCGAGTTCGATGGTAAGAAGGTCGATGGTCCGTCATCGCGCTGGGTCATGATGTTCCAGGCGCCCCATCTTTACCCCTGGATGAAGGTTTCGCAGAATGTCGGGGTTGGCTTGAAGTTTGCCGGTTGGCCCGAAAAAGAGAAGGCCGAGCGTGTTGCCGAGGCGTTGCGTTTGGTCGAACTGCAGGATTACGCCGAGGTAAGCGTCCAGGATCTCTCCGGAGGCCAGCAACAGCGGGTTGCGCTGGCGCGCTCACTGGTGATGGAGCCGGAATTGCTGCTGCTCGACGAGCCATTTTCCGCACTGGATGCCTTTACACGCTCGTCCCTGCAGCGCGATGTGCGCTCGATTGCCAAGAAACTCGGCTTCAACCTGATCATCGTGACCCACGATATCGACGAAGCCATCCTGATGGCGGACCGCGCGGTAATCATGGCGGGCGCTCCGGGGAAAATCGTCACCGAATTCGAAGTGCCTTTGCCGGATCCGCGCCAGCGCCAGGATCCCGCCGTACAGGCCATGCGTTCCCGCCTGATGGATGCCTTCCACAGCGCGGCCGGCAAGCCGACGGGTGCGGATGCCCATGGCGAAGAGGACGTCGATACTGATTCCGAAAGTGTTACACAGCATGCCTGACCCTTTGCAGGTCAGCAGTTCCCTACCCTGAGGAGACCCACCATGTGCATACTCTGCGATTCGCTTGCTGGAAAACATCATCCATCGGATGAGCCCCACAAGGACTACAAGAAGCATGGCGATGGCATCAGCGATCCGAATCTGGTGATCGAGTACGACCCCCTGTTCAGCAGCGTCCTTGGCACTGGCGTCAATCGCCGTGAGCTCCTCAAGTGGGGTGGCCTCGGTGCTTTGGCCGGCTTGGCGCCGACCTCGGCCACCTTCGCCCAGGAAAAGAAGTGGGATCCCACGGTGCGTATCGGCTACATCCCGATTACCGACGCTTCGGCGCTGCTGGTTGCGCATGAAATGGGCTTCTTCAAGAAAGAAGGCCTGGAGTCGGCGCCGCCAACCCTGATTCGCGGCTGGTCGCCGCTGGTCGAGGCCTTCTCGGCGCACCGTTTCAATCTGGCCCATCTGCTGATCCCGGTGCCGATCTGGATGCGTTACGGCAATAAGTTCCCGATCAAGATTACCGCGTGGAACCATACCAACGGTTCGGGCATCGTGGTGGGCAAGGACAGTGGCATCAACTCGCCCAAGGACTTCGGCGGCAAGCAGTTCGCCGTTCCCTTCTGGTATTCGATCCACAACATCATTTCGCAGAAGATCATGCGCGATGCCGGCATCACGCCGGTGATCAAGCCGCAAGACGCCAAACTGGCCCCGAACGAATGCAACTTCATCGTGCTCAACCCGCCGGACATGCCGCCGGCGCTGGCGGCCAAATCGATCGATGGTTATTGCGTTGCCGAGCCTTTCAACGCCCTCGGCGAGGTGCGAGCCGGCGCCAAGATGCTGCGCATGACCGGCGACGTATGGAAGGGACATCCCTGCTGCGTGGTGGTGATGCACGAACAGGACACCATGGATCCGGCGCGGGCGGCTTGGGCGCAAGCGGTACATAACGCAATCGTCGCCGCCCAGATCCACCTGGTCGAAAACCGCGCTGCGATGGCCGAGATGCTGTCCAAGGACGGCAAGGGTTACCTGCCCTTCCCGAAGGAAGTCGTCGGCCGCGCCATGATGCTCTACGACATTCCGTATCCCGGCAACGCTGCGGCGATCAAGAACAAGGACTGGGGCATGGATCGCATCAACTTCCAGGGCTGGCCCTACCGTTCCGCCACCGAACTGGTGGTCAATGACCTGAAGAAGACCATGATCACCGGCGACGCCGGATTCCTGGAGAAGCTTGATCCCAAATTCGTTGCCAACGACCTGGTCAATTACAGCTTCATCAAGAAGGCACTGGACGCGAATCCCAAGTGGAAGAACGACCATAGCGTGCCGAAATCCGGCGATCCATTCACCCGTACCGAAACCATCATCCTATGAGCAACCAAGCCACATCCGGGGCGGTCACCGCCGCTTCCGGTGTGACCCGCGGCGCGGGCGCACGCTATGCAATGGCGGCGTCCCGCGGCACCGCGAACTTCGTGCTCGGTCTGCTGATCCTCGCTGTGCTGTGGGGAATAGGCGGCTACATGATCGCCACCAATCCGAAGACAGCCAACTTTGCCGGCTTCGGATTGCTGCCGACGCTGCAAGCCTTTCCCGAGTTATGGGACATGGGCAAGTTGCAGAAGGCTACCTACGCCAGTGGCTATCGCCTTGGGTCGGGGATGCTGATTGCAATATTGGTCGGGGTGCCGCTAGGCATCATCATGGGTCGGGTGCAATGGTTCCGCAAGCTCAGCAATTCGCCTTTCCAGTTGCTGCGGATGATCAGCCCGCTGTCCTGGATGCCGATTGCCGTGCTGGTGTTTTCTTCCTGGGACGGCTCGATAGTTTTCCTGGTGGCCTTTGCGTCGGTATGGCCCGTGATGTACCAAACCGCAGCCGGTCTGTCCAAGGTTGATCCCGCATGGTTCAAGGTGGCTCGAAATCTGGGCGCAACCCAGGCGCAAATGCTGACGCAGATCATCCTGCCAGCCATCAGCTTCGACATCTTCACCGGAATTCGGCTTGCGCTTGGCGTCGCCTGGGTGGTGCTGGTCCCGGCCGAATTGCTGGGCGTGACGTCCGGACTCGGCTATGCGATCAAGGATGCGCGTGAAACCTTGTCCTACGATCATCTGACGGCAATGGTGCTGACCATCGGCATCATCGGCTACGCGCTGGATACGCTGTGTGCCCTGCTGATCAAGAAGTTCAGCTGGCATCGCGGAGACATGTGACATGAGTACCAACGCAGCCACGCTGACAAATCCATCAACCCAATCGCGCTCGTCCGCTGCCTTCAGCAGCGCGGCCTCCGGGATTGGCTACTTCGTTGCCGGCTTGGCTATCCTGATCGGCTTGTGGTGGCTGGCCATCTACATTGCGACGAAAAACCCGGCCCTGTCCCAGTTCGCCAACTTCGGACCGGTGCCGGCCTTCAAGGCCATACCCCACATGTGGGACAACGGGCTGATCCCGAAGGCCTTGCAATCGAGTGGTTACAGGCTGGGCATGGGTCTCCTGATCGCGATTGCCATCGGGGTTCCGATCGGCATCATCATGGGGCGCAACAAGCGTTTCCGCGATCTGACCAACTCCCCGTTCCAGTTGATGCGCATGATCAGCCCCCTGTCCTGGGAGCCGATCGCGGTTATCGTGTTTGCCGGCTGGGATTCGGCGATCATCTTCCTGATTGCCATTGCCTCCGTGTGGCCGATCATGTTCTCGACGGCAGCCGGCTTGGCCAAGGTTGATCCGGCATGGTTCAAAGTCGCGCGCAACCTCGGCGCCAAACCTTGGCAGCTGGTGACCGAGATCATCATTCCGGCGATCATGTTCGACGTGGTCACCGGTATCCGCCTAGCGGTCGGCGTGGCCTGGATCGTGTTGGTGCCTGCCGAGTTTCTAGGCGTCACCTCCGGTTTCGGCTACACCATCGAGGATGCGCGCGAGTCGCTGGAGTACGAGCATCTGATGGCCATGCTGCTGGTAATCGGCGCCGTCGGCTATGTGCTCGACAGCATTTGCATGGTCTTGATCAAGCGCTATAGCTGGCACCGTTAAGCACAGACTGACCGGATAACAATCACAACACCCGCCGCGGCACCCCCGGCCCCACAGGAGACAGGAATACATGGCAAAGAAGTTGCACATCGTGTGCGTGTCCGGCACGAAGGAGAAGCTCCAGATGGCTTCGATGATCGCCTCGGTGGCTGCGGCTACGGGCGACGAGGTATCCGTGTTCTTTTCGATGAATGCGGTCAGGTACTTCATCAAGGGCAATACCGACGAAGCGCCGTGCGAAGGTGATTTCGGCCAGTTGCTCGGCAAGGGTGTGCCCCCGTTTCGCCAACTCTTCCAGCATGCGGCGGAGCTGGGGGATGCCTCGCTCTTGCCGTGCTCGATGGCCCTCGATTTGTTGAAGATTGGCCATGAGGACCTGGACCCATCGTTTGGTCCGCCTACCGGACTGACCAAGTTTCTCAGCGATGCAGAAGGCGCTCAGCTGCTTTCTTTCTGATTTGCGCCATACCGTTACCGATATTCCCAAGGAGGTTCCCCAAAATGAGTGTTACCAAAACGATCGACGCACGCGACACCTTCTGCCCCGGGCCGCTGATGGAACTGATTTCCTACATGAAGCACGCCACGGTGGGCGACGTGGTTGAACTGTTGTCCACCGACAGCGGTTCGGCCAACGACATTCCAGAGTGGGTCAAAAAGGTCGGCCACGAGATGGTGGGCACCGAACAGGTGGAAGGCGTCTGGCATCTGAAGGTACGCAAGGCGAAATGACATGGGCCGGGCGAGGCACCGGCTGCGAACAGGGATGGATGCACAGGACATAATGGACAGGAGGAAGCAATGAGGATCTTAGTCGTTGGTGGCGGAACAGCCGGCACCATCATCGCCAACAATCTGGCGCGTCGCCTGGGGCCTGAAACCCGCGCCGGCAAGGTGCGCATCACCATGCTTTCGGCTACCGACCGTCACATGTACCAGCCTGGCCTGCTTTATGTCGCATTCGGCCAGATGGCGCCCGATCAGCTCTACCGCGACCAGGCCAGCCTTCTGGAACCGAATATCGAGTTCCACGTCGATCCGGTCAAGCAATTCAAGCTGGACCGGAATCAGGTGGTCACCGAGGCCGGCAAGACCCATGAGTACGACATCATGGTGATCGCCACCGGCTCGCGCATGGTGCCGGACGAGACTCCGGGCCTGAGTGAAGGCGCCGAGTTCTTCTATACCGAAGCCTCGGCGGTCAAGATGTACAAGGCCCTGCGTGAATTCCAGGGCGGACGCGTTGCCGTGGCCGTCGGTGTCCCGCACAAGTGTCCGATCGCCCCGGTCGAGGTCATGTTTTCGCTCAATGACTTCTTCAAGGCCCGCGGTATCCGCGACAAGGTGCACCTCAAGTACTACTACCCCATCGGTCGTATCCACACCATCGAAAACGTCGCGAAATGGGCCAAGCCCGAGTTCGACAAGATTGGTGTCGAATACGAGACGCTGTTCAACATCAAGGAAGTCGATGCCAAGAACAAGATCCTCAAGAGCGAGGAGGGCACCGAAGTCAATTACGACATGCTGATCGTCATTCCGCAGCATCGCGGCATGGAGGTCATCGAGCGCGACAACATGGGCCAGGGCGGATGGATCCCCACCGATCGCTACAAGCTGACCATGAACGGGCACGAGAATGTCTATGTGGTCGGCGATACCACCAACCTGCCGGTGAGCAAGACGGGTTCGGCGGCCCACTTCCAGGCCGAGGTCGTGGCCGAGAACATCGCGTCCATCGTCAAGATTGGCGCACCGGTAAGGGACTATGACGGAAAGGTATACTGCTTCATCGAGGCGGGCCACGAAAAGGCCACCTACGCCATGTTCAATTACCTGAACCCGCCTGACCTCAAGCCGCCCTCCAAGCCCATGCACTGGTTCAAGCTTTCCTATAACCAGATGTACTGGACCAGCGTTCGCGGCCTACTCTGAAGAGATCGAATCATGACGACCCAGAACGAAACGCCCATGACGAATTTCAACGAAAGCGATTTGCAGCGCCTGGTGGAGTTCGCCCAACTCGTCACGTCGGCCCAGGACGCGATGAACGACGATATCGTCAATCGCCTCGCTTCGACCTTGAGCGAAGGCATCAACATGCTCGATCGCCTGACACGCAACCAGGGCTTGCTGCACCTGCTGCGCGAAATGGACAGGCCGGAAAACCAGTGCTTCCTGATCTGCATGTCCAACGCCTTTACCGAGGCGAGCCGCGAGCTTGCTACCACGCCCCCGACCGGCGGCGGCATTGGCGGCCTGCTGAAGTTGATCAGCGATCCGGGAACGCAGGAAGGTTTGCGCCTGCTGGCCTTGGTTGCGTCGCGCATGAGCAACGGTCTGCGCGATTTGCACCGCCGCGGCTTGGGCAGCTGCACCTGAACCACCGGCACGGCAATTGAAATAACGGAACGGCCACCTGCGAGGGTGGCCGTTTCGCTTGCAGCCCTTAGAATCGGACCATGGTCAGTCGTCGCAATTTCCTTCGCGGAAGCTTCCGATCAACGGCGCCGCCCTTGCGTCCGCCGTGGGCGTTGGCGGAACAATTGTTCATTCGGGCCTGTACCCGTTGCGGCGACTGTGCGCCCGTTTGCCCAACCGGCATCATCTCGATCCAGTCGGGGTTTCCGGAGGTCGACTTCAAACGCGGCGAATGTACGTTTTGCGGCGCCTGTGCTGCGGCGTGTCGCCACGGTGCGCTTCAGGACAGCGAGTTGCAGCTTTGGCCCTGGGCGATCAAGGCGCAGGCAGGGCGGGAATGCCTGGCGCGTCGCGGCGTCGAATGTCGTGTTTGCGGTGATCAATGTAGCGTTGGGGCAATTCGTTTCAGCCCGCGAATCGGCGGCCCGCCGGAGCCCGAAATCGACGCCAATGCTTGCACCGGATGCGGCGCCTGTGTGGCGCCGTGCCCGGCCTCGGCAATTGTTATTGCTTGATATTGCCGACGAAGCGGTTTTCGACCAGCGCCGGTGCGTCGACCTGGGGCACATGGCACTGGGTGCAGTTGTGGCGCGAGGGATCGAAGGCCTTGGTGGCGGCGACGAAATGGCTGTCGCCGAGCTTTGGCGCATTTTTCTTCACGTAGTTTTCGCTGCCATGACAGTCGAGGCACTGATTTTCGGCGAGGGTGACTTCGTCAAAGTTTTCCACCGCATGGGGAATCACCGGCGGTTGCGTGCTGAATGTGCGTGCAACCAGCGGTTGCGTGCCGGGGCGCTTGCCGGCATAGACCATGGTCTCGGGCGCCTTGTCAGGCGCCGCGACGTCGGCGCCGCGCATCGAAACCAGCGGCTCGTAACTGGCGCAACCGACGATGGCGGTCAGCAGCGAAGCCAGAAGGATGGTGGCGGTTTTCTTCATGATGGACTCCCCAGACGAGATTCGAAGATGGTTATTTCGGAGTCGCAGACGCGACCCCGGCGACAGGTAGCACGGTAGCTTTGAAACGGGTGCCGAAGGCGAACACATCCTTCGAGCAAACATCGATGCAACGACCACAGTTGGTACAGTTGGCTTCCGAAATAAGCGGCGGCGTGCCGTCGATTGCCTTTAGCGCGGGGCGGATCACCTGCGGCTCCGGACAGACCGCAAAACAGTCCATGCAGTCGTTGCAGGCCTCGCGCGCCGGCAGCCTGATCCGTGCCAGAGAAAATCTTCCGATTAGGCTGTAGAAGGCGCCGACCGGGCAAAGATGGCCGCACCAGCCGTGACGCATGACGAACAGGTCGAACAGGAACACTGCCAGCAGCACCGCCCACGCCAGGCCGATGCCGAAGATCAGGCCCCGATGCAGCATCGACACCGGATTCACCATTTCCCAGGCAATGCTGCCTGTCGCCGCGGCCGCGACCAAGGTCATGCCGAGCATCCAGTACCGTGTCGGCCGGCTGATGTGGGCGCTGCCCTTGAGGCCCAGCCGCACGCGCATCCAATAGGCCAAGTCGGTCAGCAGATTTACCGGGCAGACCCAGGCGCAGTAGGCGCGCCCGCCAATCAACAGATAGAGCAGCACGACCAGGGCGACGCCGATCAGCGCCAACTTTTCCGGAACTTGCCCCGCCAGCATGGATTGCAGGATGACGTAAGGATCGGCCAGGGGCAGGAAATTCAATGTATAGCTGAAGGCCAGGTTGCCCTTGACGATCCACAGGCCGAACCATGGGCCGAGCAGGAACAGCAACAAGATGCCCACCTGGCTGGCACGCCGCAGCAGCAGCCACTTGTGGGCAGCCAGCCAGCCCTTGGCCGCGATGGCTTCGGCGCCGGGACGCAGGACCGGGGCGGCCGGGGCGGCCGGGGCGCTCACAGCTTGCCTCCCTGAAAGGCCTTGGGCAGTCCGGCGGCACTGCCGGGTGCGGCACCGGAAGTCGGCGCTGGTGGCACGGCGTCGGTGGACAGACCTTTGCCGCTTTCATACTTCATGCCCTCCGGCATGTTGTAGCGGTGCTCGATGTCGGGCGCCACCAGACTGCCGCCGGCCTTTTCCTTCTCGACCCAACCCAGCCGGTAATGCGAGCTGAGTTGGCCCTTGGCCATGTAAAGTGGAAAGACCTTGATCGCTGCGATTTCGGTAGGGCAGGCCTTTTCGCACTTGCCACAGCCGGTGCAATGCTCGGAATGCACCACCGGAATAAACAGGGTGTGCTTTCCCGTCCGGGCGTTGGTTTGCGGTTCGAGCGTGATCGCCTTGTCGATGACCGGACAAACCCGATAGCAGATGTCGCAGCGCAGGCCGAGGAAGTTGAGGCAGGTTTCGTGATCCACCAGCACTGCGAGGCCCATCTTCGATTTGTTGATGTCCTTCAGCGCGTGATTCAGCGCCCCGGTGGGGCAGGCCTTGACGCAGGGAATGTCCTCGCACATCTCGCAGGGCGCCTGGCGCGCAACGAAGTAGGGCGTACCGGTAGACAAGGGCTCTTCCGGCTTTGCCAGGTGCAGGATGTCGAAGGGACAGTCGCGCACGCACATCCCGCAGCGGATGCAGGCCGCGGAGAAGTCCTTCTCCGGCAGCGCCCCGGGCGGACGGATGGCCGCCGGCGGCAGCGCCCTGGCATGGCGCGCATACAAACCGATGCCCAGGCCGAGCAAGCCGACACCGCAGGCCATGCGCGCCGTATCGGCGAGGAACTGCCGCCGCGCCGCTGTGCTGGGCTTGGTGTCCTTGTCCATGATTCGAGGGCGGGAAGCTCACGCCAGTCACAACTCCCCGCCGTTCCCGGTCATCCGGCTCAGGCCTTGACCACCTTGGCCGCGCACTTTTTGAAGTCCGTCTCTTTCGAAATCGGGCAGGTTGCGTCCAGAGTGAGCTTGTTGACCAGCCGGTGCTCGTCGAAGAAGGGAATGAAGATCAGACCCTCTGGCGGCTTGTTGCGACCTTTGGTGTCCACTCGCAGCTCGATTTCGCCACGGCGTGTCGATACCTTGACCACGTCGTTGCGCTTGAGGCCCCGCTTTTCGGCATCCTTCGGATGCATCCAGACCACGGCATCGGGGAAGGACTTGTAGAGCTCGGGCGCGCGGCGCGTCATCGAGCCGGTGTGCCAGTGCTCCAGCACACGCCCGGTGCACAACCAGAGGTCGAAATCCTTGTCCGGCATTTCGGCGGCCGGTTGATACGGCAGGGCGAAGAT
>CAIVQO010000028.1 GCA_903908065.1 uncultured beta proteobacterium
AATCCGGCGCCTGCCGCCGCAATACGCATAATCAGGGAGGAACGGAGCGGCGGTGGCGCCGCGCTGGTGCCGCGCTGGTGCCGTAGTGCCACC
This sequence comes from uncultured beta proteobacterium, assembly GCA_903908065.1. GTDB lineage: Bacteria > Pseudomonadota > Gammaproteobacteria > Burkholderiales > Rhodocyclaceae > Sulfuritalea. Next base: position 94 of record CAIVQO010000028.1, read on the forward strand.
GCCGACTTTGTCCAATCATGAGTTACCGGGATTTGCGTGCTTTCCTCGGCAGCCTCGGCGATGACGTGCTGCACGTCGCCGCACCGCTGCAGGCACAGCATGAAATTGCTGCGCTGCTGCGTGAAGTCGCGCCGACCGGTCGTGTCGTTTTGTGCGAGAACGTGATGGGCCACCCCGGCATCCGCATCGCCGGCAACCTGCTGGCCAGCCGGCATCTGGCGGCACGGGCCCTCGGGGTCGACGCGGACCGGCTGTTCGAGGCCTACGCCGAACGCGGCGCCGGCCGTATCGCTCCCATCAAGGCCAGCGAGGTTCCGGTCCAGGACGTCGTGCATCGCGAGCCGGCCGATGTCGGTGCGCTGCTGCCGCTGCTGACCCACCACGCCGACGACGGCGCCCCCTTCCTCACTTGCGGCATGGTGCTGGCGCGCGACCCCGTAACTGGCATGCGCGGCATGGGCGTGCATCGCATGATGTACAAGGGCGGCCGGCGTTTCGGCATCCTGCTGGCCAATCCCCCGCTCTCATTGTTCCTGGGGAACGCAGAACGCGACGGGAAACCACTGGAAGTGGCAATTGCCCTCGGCGTCGATCCGGCCATGCTGCTGGCGTCCATCGTCAAGACCGGGCCACAGGGACCGGACAAGATGGACGTCGCGGGCTCCCTGCGCGGTGCGCCGGTTGAACTGGCATCCGCTCTGAGCGTCGACCTGGACATCCCGGCCCGCGCCGAAGTCATCATCGAAGGCCGCGTGCTGCCCGGGGTACGCGAGCCGGAAGGCCCGTTCGGTGAAAACACCGGCGCCTATTTCACCAACCAGAGCCCGGTCATCGAAGTCAGCGCGGTGACCCATCGCCGGGATTTCATCTTCCCGGCGCTGGTGCCCTGGACTGCCGACGTCGACACTTTGCTGGCGCTTGCCGGCGGCGCCGAACTGCTGCGCCAGTTGCAAGCCCAGGTCCGGGGCGTGGTCGATCTCGAACTGGTGCCCGGCACCAGCAGCTTCGCCGCCGTGATAGCCGTGCGTGACTGCCCGCGCCACGAGGTGAGGCGCCTGATCCACCTGGCACTGAACCTCGACCGGCGCCTCAAGGTGCTGACCGTGGTGGACGACGATGTCGATCCGCGCAATCCGCGCGAAGTGGCCTGGGCCATGTCCACCCGCTTCCAGCCGGCACGCGACACCATCATCGTGGACGGCTGTGAAGGCTATATCATCGATCCCTCGTCATCCGGCAGCACCGGCTCGAAGATCGGTTTCGTCGCCACGCGGGCTGCCGGCAGGCAATTCGACAAGATTGGTTTGCCGCCGGCAGCGGTGGCAAAAGCAAGGGCCGTACTGGCCGAACTCGGGTGTGTTTCCGGCTGAGCCATGCGAGCGCCCTCCCGGAAAGAGCCCTCTAACGAGGACAGGAAAATGAAGCTGGTCGTCGGAATTTCCGGAGCAAGCGGCGCGATCTACGGGCTGCGAACCCTGGAGGTCTTGCAGCAGGCGGGCATCGAAACCCACCTCGTGATGTCGGACTCCGCCAAGCGCACCATCGTGTACGAAACCGACTACACGATAGACCAGGTGAAAAAACTGGCCAGCTACGTGCATGACATCAATGACGTGGGCGCCTGCATTTCGTCCGGATCGTTCAAGCACGCCGGGATGGTCATTGCCCCCTGCTCGATTAAGACGCTTTCCGCAGTCGCCAACTCCTTCAATACCAACCTGCTGATTCGTGCCGCCGACGTCTGCCTCAAGGAGCGCCGCAAGCTGGTCTTGATGCTGCGCGAGACGCCGCTGCACCTCGGCCACCTGCGCCTGATGAGCCAGGTGACCGAAGCCGGCGGTGTGCTGGTGCCGCCGCTGCCGGCCTTCTACCACCGGCCCAAGACTCTGGAAGACATCATCGACCAGTCGGTGAACAAAGCGCTGGACCAGTTCGACCTCGGGGTCGACCTGAATCTCTTCAAGCGCTGGACCGGCAACGAAGAACGCGAAAAGGCCAAGTCATCGCCGTGAGCTGCGGCGCGACGGTACTCGACGGCTGTTTGCGCAGCGGCCTCGGCGAAGGCGCCGGCTTCACCGCGCTCGACTGGGTAGATCGCCAGTTCCGCGCCAAGCTGGGTTACTCGCCCTACCCCGGTACCTTGAACCTTAGCCTCAGGGGCGGTGACTGGGACAGTGCGCGCCAGGCCATGGCCCAGGCCCGTGGTATTGCCATCGACCCGCCGTCGGGCTTCTGCGCCGCAAAATGCTTCACCCTGGTCATCGATGGTCGCATCCAGGGTGCCGCCGTGCTGCCCGAGGTAGCCGACTATCCGGGCGACAAGCTCGAAATCGTGGCGCCGGTGCCGGTGCGCGAGGCCTTGCGTCTGAGCGACGGCGACTGCATCACCCTGCATTTACTGATCGTATGAGTCACGGCTATTGCCAGCGATGCGCCGCGCCGATGGCGCTGGCCATGCTCGGCGGCAGGGAACGCCCGCAATGTCCAGCCTGCGGCTTCGTGCTCTGGCGCAATCCGGCGCCGGTGGGAATGGCATTGATCGAGCATCAGGACAAGCTGGTTTTGATCCGCCGCCGCGAGCCGCCGCTCGCCGATTATTGGGCACCGCCGGCAGGCTACGTTGAATGCGGCGAATCGGTGACCGACGCCGTGATCCGCGAAGCCGAAGAGGAATCCGGCCTTCAGATCCAGCTCAACAGCCTGGTCGGCGTGTATTCGCAGGCGGATGTCGATGTGCTGATCATCGCCTATGCCGCCCATTCCGTCGGCGGCGTAGCTCGCGCCGGCGACGATGCCAGCGAGCTAAGCCTATATGCCGCAAACAACCTGCCATCCCAACCGGCGCCTGCCGAAGCTACGGCTACCGAACGCTGGTTTCATGGCGTGATCGAATCCGTGCTCGATGCCTGGCGACTCGCCGCAACCCGCCACTAACCAAGGAACCACGACATGATCGGCAACATCACTCCAAACCTGCCCGCCAGGCTGCTCGGCTACCTGCGCCCCGGCGCTCCGGCATTGATGCTGAGTTGCGGTGCCGATGGTTACGCCACCTCGGCCTACACCTGGGCCGTGGCCATCGACGACAAGCGGCTACGCTTTGCCGTCGACGTCGGCGGTTCCTCTGCCACCAACCTGCAACGCAGCGGTCAGGCATCGCTCCAGGTGATCGGGCCGGGCAACGTCAGCTTCCTGGTCAAGGGTAGGTCGCGCCAGGTCAAGGAGCGAATCGAGGCCGCCGCGCCGTACTCGATCATGATTTACGAGATGGAGGTGATGGGCGCCAAGGATCAATCCTGGACCGGTGTCTCGACCACCGCACTGATGTACGAATGGCCAGCCGAACAGCGCGAGGCGATGCTGAAGATGGAACAGGCCGTGTATGCCGAGATGCGCGATTGCCCCGCATGATCGGTCGCACACCGGCCGACACCGTCATCTACGCCATTGGCGACATCCACGGGCGCCTGGACCTGCTCCTGGAAATCCAGCAACGCATCGTCGAGGATTCATCAGGACGCAGCGCGCAACGGAAACAGTTGATTTACCTCGGCGACCTGGTCAGCCGCGGCCCCGATTCCCGCGGTGTGGTGGAACGGGTTCGCAGTTGGCAACCGGAAGGCTTCGAGCGCGTCGTGTTGCGCGGCAATCACGAAGACCTGCTGCTACGCAGCCACGCCGGCGAGTTCGAGGCAGCGCGCCACTGGCTTGACTTCGGCGGCATCGAGGCGATGGCCAGTTATGGTGTCGAGGTCTCCGACGCACTGGTTCGTGACGAAGCCGGCATCGGTGAGCTATGCCACCGATTTGCCGCCGCCTTCCCTGTGGAACAGCTGGAATTTCTCGAGAACCTCCCGCTCAGCCATCGTGCTGGCGACTATTACTTCGTCCATGGCGGCGTCCGCCCCGGCATTCCCCTGGCGCAACAGAGCCCCCGCGACCTGATCTGGATCCGCAAAACCTTTCTCGTCTCGGTGCTGGATCATGGCGCCATCGTGGTTCATGGGCACAGCATCAGCCGCAATCCCGAGACGCCCGGCAACCGTATCGGCATCGACACCGGGGCCTATCACAGCGGTGTCCTGACCTGCCTGGTGCTGGAAGGGGACTCGCAGGAGTTTTTGCAGACCGAAAGGCCCTAGTTTTAGAACCTTTGCCTGCAAGGTCATCAGAACAGGGTCTGCATCAGCGATTTATGATGGACCACAAATCGTTTGACTTCCAGCATTTCAGCGTATATCCTGCGTTTCAATTAGGGTCGAGTCAGCCACGCCCGACCAGCGAACGAAATCCGCGCGGCGACACCGCAGCCGCGTGCCAAAGGGGAGGAAACGAATGACCGTGCAAAGTGTTTCGCTGACCATCGCCGGCAGCGGCGGCGCCGGCGTAGTAACAGCCGGATCGCTGCTGCTCGATGCCGCCGCCCGCGCCGGCTGGTATGCCTTGATGAGCCGCTCCTCCGGACCGCAGATTCGCGGTGGCGAAGCTGCCGCCATGCTGCGCTTTGCCACCGAGCCGATCATGTCGCACGACGACAGTTTCCATCTGCTCATGGCAATCGACTGGGACAATATCACGCGCTTCGCCGCGGAAATTCCGCTGACCGCCAGCAGCCTGATCGTCGGTGACCCGGCCCATGGCGACGCCCCCGCCGGCCTGCTCAAGAACTCCCCGCGCGTTGCTGCCTTGCCAATGTCTGAAATCGCCGGCGGCATCGAAAACGGCCGCCCCAACATGGTCGCCCTGGGCGCCATCGCCGCCATGATCGGACTGCCGCCGGCAGCGATGCGCATCGTGGTCGAAACTGCACTGAAGAAGAAAGGGCCGGCCGCCATCGAAGCCAGCATGGCCGCCTTTTTCGCCGGCATCGACGCCGCCAAAAACCTACCTGCCATACCGCGCCTGCCGAACGTTGCCGCCGACGCCCTGCCGCGCTGGAGCATCACCGGCAACGAGGCTACCGGCCTCGGCGCAATCCGCGGCGGGGTGCGCTTCGTCGCCGCCTACCCGATCACCCCGGCCACCGAAGTCCTCGAATGGCTCGCCCCCTCGCTGGCCAAGGTCGGCGGCATGCTGGTGCAGGCCGAGGACGAACTGGCCTCGATCAACCAGATCATCGGCGCCTCCTACGGCGGCGTGCCGGCGATGACCGCCACCTCCGGCCCCGGACTCTCGCTGATGATCGAATCGCTGGGCCTCGCCGTGGCTGCCGAGGTGCCCATCGTGGTGGTGGACGTGATGCGCGTCGGCCCCTCCACCGGCATCGCCACCAAGTCGGAGCAGAGCGACCTCAACATCGCGGTCTACGGCCTGCATGGCGACGCACCGCATGTGGTGGTTGCCGCCAACTCGGTGGCCGACTGCCTGTTCACCACGCAGTGGGCGGTGCATCTGGCCGAGGCAATGCAGGTGCCGACCCTGGTGCTGACCGACCAGGCCATGGGCCAGGCCCGTGCCATCCTGCCAAAACCGGCGGAACTCACCTTCATCGGCCAGCGCGAAGTGGCGACAGCCGCGGTTGAAGGCCAGCGCTACAAGCGTTACGCCATGACTGGCTCCGGCGTCTCGCCGATGGCCATCCCCGGCACACCCGGCCTGACCCACACCGCCGACGGCCTGGAGCACAATGAATTCGGCACGCCCTCGTCGCAGGCCTCCGACCACCAGGCGCAGATGGACAAGCGGAGCCGCAAGATTTCGCAGTTCAACTACGGCGACCACTGGGCCGAGATCATCGATTCGGAAGTCGGCGCCGGCGATACGGCGATCATCACCTGGGGTTCTGCCACCGGCCCGGCGCGCGAAGCCCTACAGCGTCATGCCGATGCCGGCGGCAAGGCGCGCCTGATCTCGCTGCGCCTGATCGCCCCGGTGCAACCCGAGAAGATGGCCGAGGCCTTGCGCGGCATCACCCGCGCCGTGGTCGTCGAGCAGTCGCACAGCGGCCAGTTCTACCGCATGCTGCGCGCCTTCTACGAGCTGCCGGCAAAAACGCTTTCGCTGCACCAGGGCGGTCCGCTGCCCTTCGGCCCGCAGCAGATCCTCGACCAAATGAAGCAACTCAACGCCGGGAGCGCCTGATGGAAAACTGCGCGCAAAAGAAGAAATATCTCGCCAAGGACTACAAGTCCGAGCTGAAGCCGATCTGGTGCCCGGGCTGCGGCGATTACACGGTGCTCAACGCCATTACCCGGGCGCTGGCCGAAATGGCCCTGCCGCCCGAGGAAGTCGCCGTCGTCTCCGGCATCGGCTGCTCCTCGCGGATTCCGGCCTACACCAGCGTGTATGGCTTCCACGGCGTGCATGGCCGCGCCCTGCCCGTGGCCACCGGCCTCAAGCTGGCGCGGCCCGACCTCACGGTGCTGGTCACCGGCGGCGACGGCGACGGCTTCTCGATCGGCGGCAACCACTTCCTCCACGCCTGCCGGCGCAACGTCGACCTGACCTACATCGTGATGGACAACCAGGTTTATGGCATGACCAAGGGCCAGGCCTCGCCGACCACGGCACCGGACTGGGAAGGCAGCAAGCTGACGCCGGACGGCACCGGCATCAACCCCTTCCAGCCGCTGGTGGTGGGCCTCGCCTCGGGTGCCAACTTCATCGCCCGCGTTTCCGCCAGCGACCCGGTCAACATGGCGCAAATCATCGTCGAAGCGGTGCGCCATCCGGGCTTCTCGCTGGTGCAGGTGCTCAGCCCCTGCGTCACCTTCCGCCCCGAGCAACAGGAATGGCGCGACATCGTGCGTACGGCGGTGGTCGATTACACCGATGACGCCGCGCGCGCCGCGCGCCGCCTGATGACCGACGACGGCTTCAATGTCGGCAAGGTGCTGTACAAAGGTTCGCGCCCACCCTACCGGCCCGAATTCGAAGCCTCCAACGGTTCCATCGGCGAGCTCGAAGCGAGGTTCGCACTATGAGCGAGGGGAGCACGCAGGATCAGCCGATCAACAGCCTGGGAGTGTTGCTGGCCCACGCCCTGGCAATGGAAAACGACGCCGTCGACCGCTACGGCGAGCTCGCCGACCAGATGGAAATGCATCGCAAGAAGGACGTTGCCGGCATCTTCCGCCGCCTCCAGAAAGCCGAGCAAAAGCATCTCGACGAGCTTTATGAACTGACCGCCGAGATGGACCTGCCGCACATCGCGCCCTGGGACTTCAAGTGGGGCGGCGAAAGCCCCGAAGCCATCGCCGTCGACCGCGTCAGCTACCAGATGAGCGTCAAGGGCGCCGTGCTGCTGGCCTTGCACCATGAAAAGCAGGCCTACGGGTTCTACAGCAGCGTCGCCAATCGGACCAGCGACGGCGAAGTCCGGCGTCTTGCCAGGCAATTTGCCGATGAAGAACTGCAGCACGTCGCCTGGCTGGAGGAATGGCGCGACAAATGCGGGCCCGACGACGAGAAGCCGCTCGACGATCCCGATCCACCGCTGAGCCAGGAATAAACACAGTCACCGACCACACGACCACTACAGGGGAACACCATGGCACTCATCATCAACGACCTTTGCATCACCTGCGACGTCTGCCTCGCGCCCTGCCCGAACAAGGCCATCACCGCCGGCGACGAGATCTACACCATCGACCCGGACAAATGCACGGAGTGCGTCGGCCACCATGCCGTCAGCCAGTGCGTCAAGGTCTGCCCGGTGCGCGCCATCGTGCCCGATCCGGCGCACAAGGAAAGCAAGGACGAATTGCAGGCCAAGTACGAACGCCTGAAAGCACTGAAGGCCGCCTGAACCGGCCAACCCCCTTTGAACACGCGGCCCCAACCCGCGCATCAACCGAAAAGTACAGTCGCCCCGAGGCGACGGCAATGAGGAGACACGAATGGGTATCAGGGACAAGCTGGAAGGGCTGGTAGCACGCCTTCACGATGCACCGCAATACAACTCGCAGGGCGCGGTGCTCTTCGTCGATCTCGAAAAGCGCCAAACGCTGAAGAAGTACCTGCCGCTGGACGTCATGCGCAACTTCCTCGGCGGGCGCGGCGCCAACATGTGGCTGCTCTACAACCTGCTGGAGGACGAGCGCCCGGCGCTCGACCCGGAGATCCCGCTGATCTTCGGCGCCGGCATCCTCACCAGCAGCATGCCCTCGGCCACCCGCGGCAACTTCAGCAGCATTTCGCCCGAGAGCGACGCCATCCTCGACGCCAATGGCGGCGACTACTTTCCCTCCTTCCTGCGCACCCACGGCTACGACCACATCGTGATGTTCGGCCGCGCGCCCTCCTGGACGCTGCTCAAGATCGCCTACGAGAACGTCGAGTTCGTCGATGCCGCGCCCTACGTCGGCATGGACAACCTCGAGCTTGCCGCCGCCATCGAGCGCGACTACGACTGCATCGAGCGCGAAACCATGGCCATGGCGCGCATCACCACCTCCGGCGAGAACCAGGTGCTCTCGGCCGGCATCATGGGCGGCATCAAGGCCATCTGGGCACGCGGCGGTGGCGGCGCCAAGATGGGCTCGCTCAAGCTCAAGGCGATCATGGTGCATGGCGCCCCGCGCGAGTTGCAGCCGGTCGAACCGATGGCCAAGTACAACAAGGTGATCGGCAAGAAGATCATCACCACCAGCGTGATCAAGAATGCGCTGAAGATGGTCGGTACGCCCTTCCTCTACAAGCCCAGCCGCGTGCTCTGCGCCCTGGGCACCAAGAACCACCAGGAAACCAGCTGGAAGGAAAGCCTCGACGCCGACAACTTCGATCCCTACCGGCCCGGCATGGACGGCTGCTACCTGTGCCCCGTGCATTGCCGCAACCAGAACGACATGCTGCCCGACGGCCAGGGCGGCTGGGGCGCCGCGGCGCTCAAAGGGCTCACCGGCAATGCCAGTTACGACAAGGCCCAAGCCTCGGTCGAACATGCCGCCGCACGCGACTACAAGGGCATCAAGGGCGACGGCAAATTCGACAAGTACGACAAGGGCGATGGCCCCGAGTACGTCACGCTCGGCAAGTTCGGCCCGCTGATCGGCATTGCCGAACCCGAGCAGGTGCTGCGCCTCAACAACATCCTCAACGATCTCGGCCTCGATTCCTCATCGACGGGTTCTTCCATCGCCTGGGCCATGGAGCTCTGGCAGCGCGGCATCATCACCGCCAAGGATACCGGCGGACTCGACCTCAGCTGGGGCAACTACGAAGTCATCGAAAAGCTGCTGTTCATGACCGCCAAGCGCGAAGGCTTCGGCGACACCATCGCCGACTCGGCACGCGCAGTGGAGCGCGGCAAGTATCCGAAGGAGGCGCTCGACTACCGCCTGACGGTCAAGGGCCTGTTCCAGTCCGACCCCCACGATGCGCGCATCCTCAAGGCCTTCGCGCTGGGCCTATCGGTCGCCACGCGCGGCATGGACCACCTGCGCAACCGCGTCACGCTGGAAATCAACGCCCGCATCAACGACGACCCGGCCTTCAAGACCGCGCTCTACAACGGCGTCGTCTCCGCCGCGCCGAACAGCTACGAGGGCAAGGAATACGCCGTCCGCAAGTGCGAGAACAATTACGCCGTCGGCGACTCGGTCGGCATGTGCCGCTTCAATACAAAGCTGTTCAACTCGCCCACCCTGCCCGATCCCGGCGATTTCGCCGTGCAGCTCACCTCACTCACCGGCCAGAAGTTCGAGGAAGCCGGCATGGACGAGATCGGCCGCAACATCTCCGGCCTCGAGCACATGCTCAACTTC
>CAIVQO010000029.1 GCA_903908065.1 uncultured beta proteobacterium
CGGCCTGGGTAATGCCGCTGTCCGTCGCCAGCGTGTCGTTGAAGTTGGTCGCGCCCGTCGAGTTGATGATGAGCGCGGCACCCGTGCCGTCACCGATCGCCGTGCCCGCGCCCACCGCGGCGTTGAAGTTGGTGGTGCCCCCACCTGCATCCAGCGTCAGGTCGTATGCGCCGTTTACGGCCTTGTCGAAGGTAATGCTCGCTCCCGCGGGTACGGCTCTCGCATTGGTCGTATCTACCCTTAGACTCGCTCCAAGATTGACCGGACCACTTAGGGAAACGATGCCACCCGCCGTGGTTACATTGTTATTTAACGTAATCGCGCCTTGGGTCGTACCGGTACCTTCTGTTGTATTCGCCGATAGGGTTCCGCTTCCGAGCGTGAGCTGCCCTAGCTGGATTGTGGGCGTGAAGGCGCCGGTGCCCCCCGTCCCCGCGCCGGTACCTGCATCGCTAGTATTGAACGTAAGGCTGCCGGTACCCGAAGTCGTAATTGATACGCCCGCCAGATTGATTCCGGCCGGCTTCGCCGAGCCGCTGTCATCACCAGTATTATTCCGGGTTCTAAACGTTACGCTCGTGTTGTTCGAAAAGGTCAGTCCGCCTGTAAACGGCGTTGCACCAAGAGTAATGCTGTTTTGTGCTTGGAGATCAATGGTCGAGCCCACACCAATTGTCTCGAGGGCCCCTTCGGTAATCGTCGTATCCGCCGCCCCATTCGTCGCAAAGGCGACCGTGTTACCACCAATCGCTGTATCCGTTGAATCGTCGAGCGGAACCGCATTTGTGGAGCCCCCATCAATGATCAGGTCGCGCGGGTCAAGCAGGAGATGCCCTCCATTCCCGGCACGTGCTGCGAGGTCGACCTTGCCACGGAAGACCAGAGTTTCCTTGCCGGACACTTCGACCGCACCGCCATCCCCGCCCGAACTTCCACCGCGAGAGAAAATCGATCCGACGAACCGCGTGTTGCGGTCTGCCCACACCACGACCTTGCCGCCATCGCCATTGCCTACGGCATCCGCACTGATTGTTACATCCTTGCCAACATAGGTCGCGGTAGCATTCTGCTCCGGCCCCTTGCCTTGCCAATTGCCGCCGATCAGCGCCGTACCACCAGCGCCGACGCCTGATACGTCCACCTTGGCCTGCTCGAACAATCCGATCTTGTCGCCGAATACTTTCACGGTGCCACCGGATTGACCATTAGCAGTGCCCGACGCATCCAGCGTGCCCGTAATGCTAACGACCCCGGAATTTCCTCCTCTTAGCCAAATTTCGCCGTTGCGGCTTTCGAGGCCACGCGCTCGAATCACGCCCTCGTTATTAAGCACTGTCGACAGAAGTGCGTCCTTGGCCTGCGCGTTCATGACTACTCGTCCGCCGTCAGCCGCGATGAGCCCGCTATTGCCAGCCCGCGCGCCCGCCTCCCCGACGTCTACCTGGAAACTTAGCAGCCCATCATGATCAAAGTCGAGATTGACTTTGCTGCCCGCAGCAAGACCAACGCTCCCTCGTGCGGCAGTAATGGCGCCCGCATTGCTGACTTGGGGAGCGATCAGGGCTACGTAACCGCCTTGTGACGCATTAATGACGCCCTGGTTGACCACCGTCCCGGCAGCGCCGAGTTTTTCGAACTGGTATTTTCCAGTGAGGAAATTGGCATCGGAAATACCGAGCGATGAAGCGACCAGGCCGCCAACATCGACTTGTGCCCCCGGGGCAAAGAGAATCCCTCCCGGGTTGGTAAGAAAGACTTGGCCGTTCGCCGTTATTCGGCCAAATATCGCCGAAGCATCCCCGTCCATTACCCGGTTGAGAATCACCGCCGTTGCATCCGGCTGCGCGAAATTGACGTGGGCCTGACTGCCAACGTTAAAATTTGTCCAATTGACAATTGCATTCGGTGACGACTGGGTCACGTCCATCCGGACGCCAACGGTGCTGATACCGACTTGGCCAGCGATGACCTGCCCGCCCGTAGGCAGCGCTGTGGGCGAGGGTTCCCCGGCCGCAATCGCCATTCCGGCACCTACCGCCAACAACGTGCCAGCCGCGATGGCAACGGAAGACCTCTTGCCGCGGGCGCAGGCAAATTCAGCCACGGCGATCCAGGTATTTCGCAACTCGCTCCATACCAGTCGGTAGGCGCGATTCAGGGTGGCGTGTTTGAACATAACAGTGCCCCTAGGATGGGATTGTTACTACCTGCGGATCATCAGTGAGCGAGAGCGGCGGCAGCCTTGTTGCGGTTCCTTGGCTTGCTATGCTAGGCAATTTGTCCCCGCTTCCGCGCTCAATATGCGCCGGTAGATCAGAAGAACTTGCTGAACTGGAAATAAAAGCGCGGATACCGCAGCAGATGGTCTGCGGTGGCACGGGTTGTATCCCGGAAGGCCAATGTTGCGCGTAGATACCAATCGTTAGGCACTTCCCAGTTGACGCCGATTCCCGGCCCGGCAATACGCCGCAACAAAGCCGCTGGTGTAGCGCCCGTAAGGTCTGCGGTGGTGGGTTTCTTAATCAGGACTGAGCGCCCAAAGTCGTAAAAGCCGGTGAGCACCATGCTTCCGGGCAGATCTTCCTCAACCGGCAACCGATATCGCATTTCGAAGGTACCAAAATATCCTTCGTCGCCGGCGCCCTCACCCTGCGGATACGCGCGCACCGCATTTGGGCCACCAAGGCTGATCTTCTCACTGGGATCAAGATTCTTGTTGGTGAACTGCTGACTGAACGAGGTGTAAAGCGCCAAGCGCTCGCTAACAGCCTGCAGGCGCGACAAGGTCAGGTTGGTCTTGCTGAAAAGGCCCTTGAGTTTGCGCCCGCTTGCCCCCTGATCGGCTAGTTCCTTGGCCGCAATTCCGAACTTGAGTTCGCCCAGGGTATAGGCCACGTTGAATACGTTGATACCTCCACCACCGAGTCTGTCGCGAAAATCCCCCGACAATGCCAGCGATTGAACATCGGCCTTCTTACGGTTCTCATCACCGCTTGCCAACGAAATGTCAAAAAATTCCCGTTTGTCGCTCTGCGCGATCAACATCAAGTTGGTGTTGCGAGACCGAATAAACGGATGAATTGCAGTCAGCGATGTAACATACGCCGCGCCATTTACTTTCAACGGTGAGAAGGAAGGCGTGCCCAATCGATAGTTAAGATCCGAAATCGCGCCGCCTATCTTTGTTCCCCACGGGCCGACAGGCAGCAGAACCGAAGCCCGGGCAAAACGCAGGTTTCCGTCAATGGCATTGCTTGCGCGAACGCTGATGATCTCGCCACGGCCGAACAGTCCATTTGCATCGATTCCGGCACCGGCCCGATGAAGGCCTGTGTAGATGGAGCCGTTTGCATCGAAATCGAGATTGGCATCAAATTTCTTTCCTGCCGCAACGCGAATCGTCAAATCAGCCGTTCCGGAAACCGAACCGGGTGCAAAGCTACTGGTGGCAACAATGCCGCGCAAATCGTGGATCTGGAACAGTGCTCGCTCTACATCCGCTGCTCGAATCAACCCGCCCTCTTCAAGCGAGCCGATATATGACTGTAGCAAATCGCGATCAATCCTCACTGCGGGATCAACTTCAAGGCGAACCTTGCCCAATCGCCCCTCAAGCACGCGCAACTCAACAATTCCATCGAGAATCTTCTGCTCCGGAACGACAACGTCAGCAAGGAAAAACCCGAGGCCGGCAAGATTCCGTTTGATCGCGGCTGCCGCATCTAGCAGGTCCTGAAACCGCTTCTCGGTTCCAATGAATGGCGCAAGATCGCCCGCAAACTCCGCCGGATCAGCAACGGTCAGGCCAACAACCCGAAACCCCTTGATTTCCAGGCGCATACCTTCGACGTCCGCGATTGCCCGTGGAGGCTTGGATACCTTGTCCTCAATATCCGGGGCTGTATCAGGTCGAACGGTGGACGGCGGTACTGTCTGCAAAATAGTGCCAGCACCAGGTGCAGTTTGCCCGAATGCCCAGCCGGCAAAAAGCCAAAAAAGCAGCCCGAGCGGAACTCGAACGGGCCGAGCGCCGTCGAAAAGCCATGCCCAAAAGTAAAGCGGCTCCTGCCTCATCTTATCTTGTCTCTCCGGCCGTCTAAGTTGCGACCGATTCACTCCCTTGCACCTGGATCGCCGACATTTGGCAACTCACCTCACGCCGGAAAAACTCTACAAGGAGTCTATATTGGAAATAGGCACCGAAAGGTATTTTAGCTCAGGGTTTTCACGCGATTTTGAATCGCAGATCGAAATACATGATTTTGCGACCGAATTGTCAATAACCACGTGATGGGAGGCGCACCCCAGGTTGATATCCCAGTTCCTGCGCCCTTTTTTCAAATCGCGCAGCGTCGGCCACCAGGCCACCGTAGTTGTAATGCTCTGCCAGTTCCCAACTAGCCCGACCGTTGCCCAACTCAGCAGAAAATCGCAGCCACTGCTCCATTCGCCGAATGCTTGTCGAGATACCCAACTGTCCGGATTTGTAGGCTTGTGCAATTTGATAGGCGGCATCGCCGTCTCCTCGAGCTGACTTGCGGATCAGGTCGTGAAAACGGGCATCTCCATAGGCGTCTTCGAAAAGCTCAGCTGACAGTCCTGCAAAACGCTGAACCTCCATTACCCGCCGAGCCGTCGATGCAATCCGGCGAATCTCATCGGTCAGAGGGTCTTGCGGCAGTTCCTTTTCGCATTCCTCCGCAAACTTCAAGGTTTGCGCGGGTTGAATGGCCGCTTCTACCTTCTCCCTGCACGCCAGGGCCCGTTTCGATGACCGAGAGTTGTCAACAGGTGACGCATCCCGTGCCGGTCGTCTTGATGTCGTTAACTTCGACAATCTTGTAGTGCGCTCTGGAATGGCAGCTTTCCTGGTTCGCCCGGCATCGCTCGATTTCCGCGCATTGCGGGTGGATTTCTGCGTGCTTTTGCCTCGAACTGGCTTTCGCGCTTCGACGGGTACTATCTTTGCGCTGGGCGACTGCAACCGGCCTGACTGGATTCGTTCGGGCGCCTCATCCTGACCACTTGCTGCTGCAAATGCCGTTGCTGGACCACATAAGCAAACTCCAAGCAACAATGCAAACATATGTCTCCACCGTGTTGGCAACGGGGGAAAGGGGCCATTCGCTAGATCCGCGGTCTCTAGGAGGTCGGTTTCAATACCCACGCGTCGATAGCCTTGGTGGCGGTCGATAGCCAAGGTCGAGCGCCTTTTTCTCGAATCGCGCTGCATCGCCAACCTGACCGCTTTGATTGTAGACCTCCGAGAGTTCCCAGCTTGCAATCCCGTTACCAAGTTCGGCGGCAAAGCGAAGCCATTGCTCGGTACGCCGCGAATTCTGAGCAACGCCAGACTTGCCCTCGCGATAGGCGGAAGCGATACGATGCGCCGCGTCCTTGTCACCGCGCAAGGCCTTGATCAAATCATCCCGGTAGTCCCTGTCGCCGGTTCGTTCTTCGAATAGATCACCCGAAAGGTCCGCCGAGCGCTGGCTTTCCAACGCCTGACGCGCACCGGCAATGGTTACCCGAATCTGCTGCTCGTACTCGCTCCCGGGAAAATCCTTTTCGAACTGCTCGCACAGGCGAATGAGCCGGGCTGGCCTCAACGAGGCCTGGATCACCTGCCAGCGTTGCTCAAGCAGGCTAGGGTCAACCCCCAAGACCGCTGCGCCCTTGCCGGGCCGCCCACGCCGCAATTCGAGTTGCCGATTCCGGATAACGAATCGCCCGCGCAAGTTGCCAGTGCTCTCTGGGAACTGGGGGGGAATGGTCAATTTGACCTTGTCGAACTCGGATTTGACTCGGGTCTGGCATTCGATCGCGGCAATCCGGAACAAGTCATCAATCGGGGTTACACCGTTCGCGTCACGCAGCACATCGACCAGTGCGCCAGCGAAGAAGGTATTGCGGTCGGGGCTTATCGGTGCCAAGGCAGGGCGTCCGGCACGCGTCGCAAAAAACACCAGCATGCCCTCCGGTGCGGTGATCTGGTTGAAGTCATCGACTCCACGCCGAATCATCGGATCGGTACGACAGGCGTCGATCAGTGCAATGCTTATCCCCGGATAGCGCTGCGGCAATGCAACCAGGATATCTTCGTTCAGGCGCAAGGACGAGGCCAAGGCCTTTTCCGAGGAGGGATCAACGCCGGCCGGAACAAGGTAGTTCCGCCCGGACGATTGGAAGCCGTGACCGCAAAAGTAAAACACGACCGCTATCGATCCGGGCAGGGCGGACTCGCCCGCTGCGCGCAGTTCGGCACCAAATTCGGCGAGCACGCGCGCCATGCCGAGCGCGTCAAGATCGCGGTAGTCGCGAACCTTGAACTCGTAGTATTCCAGTACCTCCTTGATGTCGCGGACGTTCTTATGCGCGGGCGCAATGTCCTTGCGATTCGGGTAATCGCGATTGCCGATGAGCAATGCGAACTTGGTCCGCGGAGCGTAAATATCCTGAATGGGCTCGGCACCGGGCGTCTGGGCCAGGCATTCCGGGATGGATGGCAGGGCGCCCAGGGCAATTGCCGCGCCACCGCCAAAAATCAGGCCGCGCCTTGCGGAATCGGGTACCGGATCAGGCATGGCGGTCCTGGCTCCGCCGCCGCACTTCACGGCAGGGAGCGGGCGACCCGGAAGCCCAGATTGTCGTGACGCTCTTCCCTAGAGTCGCGGTCCCGATAGGCGCTGCGCAACGTGGTTGGCGTGCTGTTCCAGGCTCCGCCGCGAAACACCCTTTCATTGCAGGCGCCGGTCACTCGCGGAACAGCGATGTCTGGCGCACCGGAATATCCTTCATTCCAGCAATCCTCGACCCATTCCCAGACGTTGCCCAGCATGTCATGCAAACCGAACGGGTTGGCCGGGAAACGTCCCACTGGCGTGGTATACGCAAATCCATCCGAGCAGGGAAAGAGCGGAGCGCCGGGCGAGACGGATTTATAGGATGCATCGGCAACGCTTGCGTAGCGGCAAGTCGCTGATTCCTCGGCATCCGCCCAATGTCGCCGACCTGTACTTCCTGCCCTTGCGGCATACTCCCATTCGGCCTCGTTAAGGAGTCGATATTGCTTCAGGGACTTCTTGCTCAACCACGCGACATAGGCCTGTGCATCGTGCCAACTGACGCACACCACGGGTTCTTCGTTCTTCTGTTCGAAGCCGGGATTCTGCCAGGTCGCCTTTGGATTCTTGTGAAAAAAGCCGCCCCGGGTCGAGTGACAGCCGGGCTTCGATTCCCTGCCCGTCTCCTTCACAAAAACCGCGTACTGGCCACGGGTGATCTCAAACTTTCCCACGGCAATCGACGCGGCAACCTTGACCCGGTGAGCAGGCTCCTCGTCCAACTCTCGCATCTTTTCCTTGGGGCCGCTACCCATGGTGAATTCGCCGGCAGGAATCGCCACGAGCTCCGGGCAATCAGCGCAATCCTGGATAAGGGTTCCTGCCGTCGGAATCGCGCCGTTAGCCGACAACGCTACGGCAGGCGACCCCGACGCGGCCGGAAGCACCGGCGTCGACCCAGCCATGCTGAGTTGCGGCAATGGCTCGGCTCGCCCTGTTGCAGCGGGGCGGGCGGTTACCGGAACTGTACCGCCAAGCTTTTGTACCATCCAGCGCGCATAGGCAGCCCGCTTCGCCCCCGAGTATTTTTCCAGATAGGCAACATAGTCCGCGGGATTGCGGCTGTCCTTGATGCGCTCCCAAAAATCCCGCTCCTGTGCCGGATCGAAGGGAGCGGAAGCAGCTTCCGCCACCGCTTCATGTGTGGCGACCGTGGGAACGACAGGTCGCATCAGGGCCGCGATATCTTCCTTGACATCGAAATAGAAACTGCCAATCACCGAACTCGAGGTCCACGGAACCTGCTCACCGTTGGTGTCCTGCACCACCCCGGTGCGGACCCGACCGAAAACCTTGTCGATATCCGAGTCAGGCGTTTCCAGGGACCGCAGCAGGTGCTTGGTGTAGAGCCCGTTGCGCCCTGTTCCGTCGGCAGCGGTGGAGCCGGGCGAGGTCGCATAGGCAATGAAGGTTCCCTTTTCGGCGCGCCCGACATTCATCACGCCCAGGCCCTTGCTTATTGTCTTGCGTGACAATTGCAGGGGATTATTGCGACAGGCATCGAGAATCACGATATTGATGCGATTGCCGGCCTCCGCCATGCGCGACAGGACGTATTCCGCGCTCACCGATTTGAAGCTGACGTCGGCCTCGCTCTCGAAGCCCACATCGACCGGGAGCAGGAAGTTTTGATCCTTGAGCTGGATACCATGGCCGGCAAAGAAAAAGAGTCCGATGCCACCTTTCTTGAGGTGCTTGGCGAAGACGTCTACCGCCTCCTTGAGGCCACGCTCCCCGACGTTCTCCCGAACCAGGACATTGAAGCCCTGCTTTTCCAGCGCCGCGGCGAGGTCACTTGCGTCGTTGGCCGGATTGTCGAGCGGCGCGGAACGGTAATCCGAATTGCCTATGACCAGCGCAACACGCGCCTCTTGCGGCTTGGCCATTGCTGCGTCACGACCCTGCGCCATCGCATCCCCGATGGCGATCAACAGCAGCACAGTCAGGGAGGACAAAAAGGCATGCTTCCAGCTCGCCCAGGACGAGTCGGACCGCAGCGTGAGATCGGCGCTCGCTAGCATCATCAGTGAGTCACGCCCAAAATACCTTGGTTTGAATACCAACCGTCGATTATCCCACCCAAACCACAAAATTCAACATTTGAAGCAGTTTCGACAACCCGTGGCACGCGAAGTTCTCGATCAGGGATCGATCATCACTTCGAACACCTCGATCGGCTCCGCCTTGCCCTTGACATGCACCACCTGCTGGCGACCGGTGCGAATCCCTCCTCCGGCGGCGGCAATCGCTGCGGCACTGGCGGCAACCACGCAGCCGATGTCCTTGGTGACCCCTTCCAGCCGCGACGCGGCGTTAACCGTGTCTCCGATCGCCGTAAATTCCCGGCGCTTTACCGAACCGATATCGCCCATCACCGCCGGCCCGGTATGAACACCGATGCCGATGCCGAACTCAGGCAGCCCCCGATCGGGGAAACGCTGCTTCATCCAGTCCTTGAAACTGGCCGCCTCGCGCGCCATGCCCTGGGCCGCAAGCAAAGCGCGGCGGGCATGATCGTCGTAATGGACCGGCGATCCGAACACCGCCATCACGGCATCGCCGATGAACTTGTTCACCATTCCGCCCTGCTCCAGAATGGGTTCGCAAGTACGTCCGAAGTAGGCGTTCAGCATTTCCACCACCTCCTCGGCGTCCAGCTTTTCGGAGATCGTGGTGAAGTTTCGAATATCCGAAAACAGGACGGTAACCTGAAGCTTTTCGCCGCTCAGGTTCGGTCGCTGGCCCTCGGCGATCAGCTTGTCCACCACTACGTCGGAAACATACTGGCCGAACATGGATTTGAGCTGGGCCCGCTGCCGCTCCTCACCGGTAAGACGGAGTGCCAGCGTCGCCAGGTACGCCGTTGCCAGGGCCACATGGAAGGGGGCGACAGACAGCAGGAGATCCTTCTGGAACAGCGAGAACGCGGGAATCAGCACGGCCAACGAACAAACCAGGCCCACCACCAGACCGGCCGCCGGATGCATGCGCAGATACAGCGTCACCACGGCAATCAACACCAGCACCAGCGACGGCCAGGCAATCCAGAGCGAAAGGCTGCGCGGATAGATGCCGGAGATTATGGTTTCGATCGAGTTGGCATGGACCTCGCCGCCGATCATCATTTCATTGCTGTTGCCGAACACCATGCGCGAATACGGGGTGAAGTGCCTGTCCGGCGTGCCGATGTCGCTGGGCGAAATAATGACGGCGCGCCCCTTGAGTTTTTTCACTTCGGGATCGTTCAAGGCATCGGGCTTCAGCAGGCGGCTCATCGAGACGGTCAGCATGCTTCCAGGGGGGCCAACAAACCCGATCCTTCTGCGCTCCCGCACGCGCTGATACGTTTCCCCGCCGTAATTCCAGGATGGCGCACTGGTATCACCGCCAGTGGCTCGCAGCACCAGCTGCATCGCAAATCCGACGCCCGGGAACTCCTTATCCGGTATGACCACCGGGTAGAAGGTGCGCACCAGCCGGTCGCCATCCGGGTAATGGTTTGCAATACCGGTATCGAAAATTCCGCCCGGCATCATCAGCAGGTGGTCCTGCGGCGGGCCCATCAGTTCGAGCTCGCCGCCGGAGGTTTCGACCAGTTGCGCAATCAGGATCTTGTTGCCTTGCGCCAGCTGGCCGCGGAAAGGCGCGTCGTAATTGCGCGAAACCTCGCTGTCGGGCAGATTCAGCTTGCGCAGCCAGGCCTCGGCACTCACGGCGTAAATGTAGTCCAGACCGATCGACTTGACCCCCGCCTCGGTAAGCGTCTGCATTGCCCGGGCAAAGATCGGTTGCCAGAACGCCAGCGGGTCGTCACGGTATTGCAACAAGGTGTCGTCGTCCACCGCGATTACCGCCGCATGCTGGGCATCCCGGCGCTTGCCGGCGATCTGATGCCAGTAGTCGTAGTAAATGTTCTCGTAGTCCTGCAGCCAGCCCATGCGTTCGCTGCCCAGCGAGACGACCAGGCCGAGGACGGTCACAGCGAGGAATTGCCAGATCTTGCGAAACCGTTCAGCAGACATCCATTTCGGTCGGAGCATCGGGTACCTCGGTCCCGGTCGAGCCGGGACTGCCTTGTTTTGGATGGAACGCGGCCAATCTTACCCATACTTGGCAAGAATTGGCGCATGCCGGGAGCCTTTGGCCTTGAACGGCCCAAGGCGATACCGATATATATAATCTTTCCATCCCATTGTCCCGGAAGAGCCCCATGAATACCCGCCACGTCCGCCTGTTGATCCTAGGTTCCGGCCCTGCCGGCTATTCCGCAGCCGTGTATGCCGCGCGCGCCAACCTCAATCCGGTGCTGATCACCGGCATGGCCCAGGGCGGCCAGCTGATGACCACCACGGAAGTCGACAACTGGCCGGCCGATGCCGACGGCGTGCAAGGCCCGGACCTGATGGCGCGCTTCGAAAAGCACGCCACGCGCTTCAACACCGAGATGATCTTCGATCACATCCACACCGTGAAACTTGCCGAAAAGCCGATGCGGTTGATCGGCGATTCCGGCGAGTACACCTGCGACGCCCTGATCATCGCTACCGGCGCCTCGGCCCAATACCTCGGCCTGCCGTCCGAAGAGGCGTTTTCGGGCAAGGGCGTATCGGCCTGCGCCACCTGCGACGGCTTCTTCTACAAGAACCAGGCCGTGGCGGTAGTCGGCGGTGGCAATACGGCGGTCGAGGAAGCCCTGTACCTCGCCAACATCGCCAGCCATGTCACCGTTGTGCATCGACGCGACAAGTTCCGCGCCGAGAAGATCATGCAGGACAAGTTGTTCGAAAAAGAGAAGGCCGGCAAGGTCACCATCAAGTGGAACCACACCCTGGATGAGGTGCTGGGCGACAAGTCCGGCGTCACCGGCATGCGCATCCGGCACGCCCAGACCGGCGCCACGGAAGACATTCCGCTGATGGGCGTGTTCATTGCCATCGGCCACAAACCGAATACCGACATCTTCGCCGGCCAACTGGAAATGGAAGGCGGCTACATCGTCACCCAGATGGGTCGCAACGGCAACGCCACGGCAACCAGCGTGCCGGGGGTGTTCGCCGCCGGCGATGTGCAGGACCATATCTACCGCCAAGCGGTGACCAGTGCCGGCACCGGCTGCATGGCGGCGCTCGACGCCGAACGCTACCTCGACAGTCTTGGCCTGACGGGCTGAGCCGAAACGAATGGAGGCGGCGCCGGACGATGACGACCGTGCCGCCTTTCGCGCGGCCGTCGCCGATGCCAACCCCCTGCGCACCGACAGGGTGTGCCACGAGCCGCCGCGCCCGCCGGCAATACCCCGCTTTACCCGGCGCGACCACAAGCTCGCCCTGGCCGAAACCCTGGCCAGCCCCGACATCCTCGACCTGCAGCTGGAAGGCGGCGACGAAGCCGCCTGGCATCGGCCCGGCCTCTCGACCGGCGTATTACGCGACCTGCGGCGCGGGCGCTGGGTGATCCAGGCCAAGCTCGACCTGCACGGCATGACACGCGACGAAGCGCGCATCGCGGTGACCCGCTTCCTGGCCGACTGCCGCTCGCGCGATTTGCGCTGCCTGCGCATCGTGCACGGCAAGGGCTTGCGCTCTCCGGGCCGCGAGCCGGTGTTGAAAAAACTGGTGCTGGGTTGGCTGGCGCAGCACCGCGAGGTGCTGGCCTTCTGTCAGGCGCGCGCCGCCGAGGGCGGCGCCGGCGCCGTCATCGTGCTGCTCGCGGCTAGATAGCCGCTTCGTTCGCCTCACCCGTCCGAATACGGACCACCTGTTCCACCGGCGAAACGAAAATTTTGCCATCGCCGATTTTGCCGGTACGCGCCGCCTTGATGATCGCCTCGATCGCCGGCTCCACGGTTTCGTCGGCAACCACGATCTCGATCTTGATCTTGGGCAGGAAATCCACCACGTACTCGGCGCCGCGGTACAGCTCGGTGTGCCCCTTCTGTCGGCCGAAGCCCTTGACCTCGGTCACCGTCAGCCCGGTCACGCCCACATCGGACAAGGCCTCGCGTACCTCGTCAAGCTTGAAGGGCTTGATGACGGCTTCAATCTTCTTCATTTGCAATGTCTCCTGATTCAGTATTCGTCCGGATACCGCGATGTTATCGGATAGCGCCAATCCTTGCCGAAGCCGCGTTGCGTGACGCGGATGCCGACCGGCGCCTGGCGCCGCTTGTATTCGTTGCGCTTGAGCATGCCGACCACCTTGCGCACGTCGGCCTCCGGATACCCCCGGGCGATGATTTCGCGGGGGCTCTGGTCGCGTTCCATGTAGCCCTCGATGATGGCGTCGAGCACCTCGTAGGGCGGCAGGCTGTCCTGGTCGGTCTGTCCCGGCTTGAGCTCGGCCGAGGGCGCGCGCGTGATGATGTTGCGCGGGATCACGTCGGACAGCGAGTTGCGGTATTCGGCCAGGCGATAGACGAAGGTCTTGAACACGTCCTTGATCACCGCGAAACCGCCGGCCATGTCGCCGTAGAGCGTGGCATAGCCCACCGCCATCTCGCTCTTGTTGCCGGTGGTCAGCACGATGCGGCCGGTGCGGTTGGACAAGGCCATCAGCAGCATGCCGCGGATGCGCGCCTGCAGGTTCTCGTCGGTGGTGTCCCACTCGGGTTTCGGGCCGAGCGTTGAGAAAGTCGGCGCCAGCGACACGGCGAATTGCTCCATCGCCGTAGCGATCGGAATCTCGTCGTACTGCACGCCGAGTCGGCGCACCATTTCGCGCGAATCGTCGAGGCTCATCTGCGCCGTCCAGGGCGACGGCATCATCACGCAACGTACTTTGTCGGCACCTAGGGCATCCACTGCAATCGCCAGTGTCAGCGCCGAATCGATGCCGCCGGACAAGCCGAGAATGGCGCCGGGAAAACCGTTCTTGCCCAGGTAATCGGCGACGCCCAGCTTGAGCGCGGCATAGACCTCTGCCTCGCGCTCGGCCGCTTCCGCGATTTCACCGGGGAGCAGGTGCCCGTCGGCATAGTCGACACAGGCCAAGTGTTCGACGAAGGCTGGAAACTGATGGGTCAGGCGTCCCTGCCCGTCGAGGGCGAACGAGGCCCCATCGAAGACCAGTTCGTCCTGGCCGCCGACGAGATTGGCGTAAACCACCGGCTTGCCGGTTGCGGCGATGCGATCGCGCAAGACCTCATAACGCCGAGCCTGCTTGTTCATGTGGAAGGGCGAGGCATTGAGCGTCAGCATCAGTTCCGCTCCGGCCATGGCCGCCGCCTCGGTCGCCCCGTATTCCCAGACGTCGGCGCAGATGGCCAGCCCGCAGCGCACGCCGGCGATCTCCACCACGCAGGGCTGGCTGCCCGGCGCGAAATAGCGCTCTTCGTCGAATACCTCGTAATTCGGCAGGCGGTGCTTGCGGTAGCTGGCGCGGATCGCGCCGCCATCGAGCAGGGCAGCGGCGTTGTATCGCTTGCCTTGCGCTTCCTCCGGATAGCCCAGCACCACCGGTAACGGAAGCTTTCGCGCCAGATCGGCGACCTGCGCGGCACAGGCGCGGTAGAAGTCGGGCCGCATGAGCAGGTCTTCCGGCGGGTAGCCGCAAAGCGCCAGCTCCGGCGTCAGCAACACCTGCGCACCGGCGTCACGCGCGCGCTGGGCCAGATCGAGAATGCGCGCAGCATTGCCGGCAAGGTCGCCGACGGTGGCGTTGAATTGGGCGATGGCGATACGCAGGCGGCTCATGACGGAACTATAGCGGAAGGCAGCAAGAAAAAAGCCCGCCGGAAGGCGGGCTTGTCGCGGCTGGCCGCTGCTTCAGTAGGCCGGCTTTTCCTTGGCGGCGTTGTAGGCCGCAACGCCGTCCATGATTTCCTTCTTGGCTTCCTCGACATTCACCCAGCCGTTGATCTTGACGAACTTGCCCGGCTCCAAATCCTTGTAGTGGGCAAAGAAGTGGGAGATCTGGTCGAGCACCAGTTTGGGCAGGTCGCGCGGACTGGAAATGTCGTGGTACATGGGCGTCAGCTTGTCCACCGGCACCGCCAGCAGCTTGGCATCGTCGCCGGCTTCGTCCGTCATTTTCAGCATGCCGATCGGGCGGCAGCGCACCACCACGCCGGGCGGCAGGGCGAACTGCGAAAGGACCAGCACGTCAACCGGGTCGCCGTCGCCGGCAATGGTGTGCGGGATGTAACCGTAGTTGCAGGGATAATGCATCGAGGTCGACATGAAGCGGTCGACGAAGATGGCGCCGGACTCCTTGTCGACCTCGTACTTGATCGGTTCCGAGTGCATCGAGATCTCGATAACCACATTGAAATCATTGGGCAAATCCTTGCCTGACGGTACGCGATCGAGACCCACGGCCAGCTCCCTTTAGCTAAAGCCTGAATTATAACGTCGCCAAGGTTTCGGCTTCCTGACAGGGCAGGCCGCAAGTACTTCAGGGACTTTTTAACTACGCCCTCTTGACAAAATGGTTTGAGTCATTGAGAATCATTCGCATTCGCATAACGTCGCTTGCCTCATGAAGCCCGAACCACCCTGCCGGACCCAGGAAGCCCCCCGCCCCGCGCAAGGGCCACGTCCGCTGGACAGCGTCCAGCTGTTCAACGGCCGCGAGGAAATCCTGATCGTGCACGGCAACGAAACCTACCGCCTGCGCCGTACCCGGCAAGGCAAGCTGATCCTTACCAAGTAATCCGGAGAGCTCGACCATGTACGTCTGTGTCTGCAATGCGGTAACCGACCGTGACATCGGCAGCGCCGTCGCTGACGGCTGCTGTTCCATGAAAGAATTGCGCGAGCAACTGGGCGTCGGCACCTGCTGCGGCCGTTGCACCGGTTGCGCGCGCGACGTGCTGCACCAGTCCCTGCATGCCCGCGCGCCTCATCAACTGTCCGTCTCCGGTGCGCAGGCACTGGCGGCCTGATCGGGAGTTCGACATGAAAGGCGACAAGAAGGTCATCCAGCTGCTCAACAAATGCCTGGTCAATGAGCTGACCGCGATCAACCAGTATTTTCTCCATGCCCGCATGTACAAGAACTGGGGGTTCGCTGCCCTCGGCAAGCACGAGTACGAAGAGTCAATCGAGGAAATGCACCACGCCGACCACCTGATCGAGCGCGTGCTCTTCCTCGAAGGCCTGCCCAACCTGCAGGCGCTGAACAAGCTGCTGATCGGCGAGAACGTGCCCGAATGCCTGGCCGGCGACCTGACCCTCGAAAAGGGCGCCCATGCCAACACCAAGGCCGCGATCGCCCATTGCGAGAGCGTCAATGACTACGTCTCGCGCGAAATCCTCGAAGACATCCTCGAAGACACCGAGGAACACATCGACTACCTCGAAACCCAGCTTGAGCTGATCGAGAAGGTCGGCCTGCAGAACTACCTGCAGTCGCAAATGGGAGCGCCGTCCGGCTCCTGAGTTTCAAACAGCAAGGCGGCGGCCGCGCGGTCGCCGCGTCGTCAGCCAGCCAGCCGGCCATTCAAAAATGGCGGCAAGCCAGCCAGAGAACCCGCCCCTTTTCTTTGGAGCTTGCACTCATGCTGGCAACTTTCGAATCGACCTCCCCGGCCGGCAGTCCGGCGCACATCGTCGCCGGCGCCCTGGCCCATCTGTCCGCCCACCTCGGCTCCGGTTGCCCGCGCGCGGCGCGCCTGGCAGCCCTACTGCTCGATCGCCTCGCGGCCGACGGCGATGCCGACGCCGAGTTGCGTCAGCACGCCGCGAACCTCGCGGAAACCCTGCACCGCGCCGAGTAAAGCCGCCATGAACACCCTAGCCCAGATGATCAGCAGCGCCTTCCCCGGCGGGCCGCGCTGCCTGTGCTCGCCCGAGGACGTGCCGGTCACGGCATTGGGGCGCCGGCGCAAGCTGTGGGAACTGCCCCATGCCTTCCACTGCGCGCTGATCGGCACCTGCCTGCCGGTGCCCGAGATGCGCCGCCTGGCGCCACACTCCGGGTATGACGTTAGCAAGATGACGGACTACAGCCTGCACACCGTGGTCGTTGGCTATTGCGAGGAACGCAGCACGCTCGCCGAGGCGATTCAGCGCTTCCTCGACAAGCGCCATGCCCAGGCCGTGGCCCGCTTCACCCCGGCGAAAGCCGCCGCCGACGTTGCCTACACCTGGCGCGAGGCGCTCGCCGCCGGCGCCGACATCCCCGGCGCGCTGTGGGCGGCGTGGACCCACCCCTGCACCGACGACGAGCTCGGCCGCGAGATCCATGGTGACATCCATATGCTCTCGCACCAGGTCGGCGCCGGGGTGCGCGCCGACTTGCGCCAGCTCGAACGCCACCGCAACGACGCGCAGTCGCTGCGCCAGGAACTGGACGCACTGCGCCGCGCTGTCGAGGACGAACGCCGCGCCCATGGCGGCGAAACCCCGGAATGCGGCCGCACCTGCCCGCCCGGCCCGGCGCTGGAGGGCCGCTGCGTGCTTTGCGTCGGTGGCCGCAGCGGCCTGGTCGAGGGCTACTGCAAGGCGGTCGAGCAGCGCGGCGGCCGCTTCCTGCACCACGACGGCGGCCAGCAGGAACACCTGCATCGCATCGATGCGGCGATCGCCAACGCCGACGCCGTGGTCTGCCAGTCGAGCTGCGTTTCGCACGCCGCCTACTGGCGCATGAAGGAAGCCTGCAAGAAGCTGGGCAAGCCCTGCGTCTTCGTCCAGTCGGCCGGCGTCGGCAGCTTCGCGCGCAGCCTGGAGGCACTGGTCGACGCGCCTGCCGGCCAGGTCATCCGCCTTACCGACTGAGCCATGAACGCCGCCAGCCCCGCCTACGATCACACGCATCGGCCGCGCCTTTCGGCCGGGGGCCTGGGCGCGGTGGTCACAGCCCACGTGCTGGTGCTGGCAGCGCTGGTGCAGCTCAACGTGATCCCCCTACCGACGCCGCTGGCGGTACTCAGCGTCAGCCTGCTGCCACCCGCCCCCGAAACGAAGGCACAACCGGAAATCGTTCCGCCCAAGCCCAGGCCCGTGGAGCGCAGGCCAACGCCCCTGCCGCAGCCCACCCAGCTCGCAGCACCCGCCGACTCGCCCGCAGCGGCCCAAATCGCCGTGGCGCCAGCGCCGACTTCCGTGGCCGCCCCGGCACCGGTCGCCGCACCCTCGGCGTCCGCCGCTCCGACGCCGCCGCGCTTCGATGCCAACTACCTCGACAACCCCAAGCCGCCCTACCCGGGGCTCTCGCGGAAGCTCAACGAACAGGGCCGTGTCGTACTGCGGGTGCACGTCGCCACCGACGGCAGCGCCACCGAGGTGCAACTCAACGCCTCCAGCGGCTACGCCCGCCTCGACGACTCCGCGCTCGCCACCGTGCGGCGCTGGAAGTTCGTCCCCGCCCGCCTCGGCCAGGAGGCGGTCGCCGCCTGGGTACTGGTTCCCATCGCATTCACCTTGAAGGACTGACCATGGAAACGACTCTCGGCTTCGGCCACTTCCTCACCCATACCGATGGCATTGCGCGCTTCATCCTCGCGCTGATGCTGATCATGTCGGTCGGCACCTGGTACCTGATCGCCACCAAGGGCTTGCAGGCGCTGCGCGCGCAAAAGAAGGGTGCCGAATTCCTCGCCGCCTTCTGGGCCGCGCCCAGCCTCGATGCGGTGGCACGCCACCTGCGCCAGACCGGCGTCACCGAGGCCTTCTCGCACCTCGTGCACCATGGCTTCACCGCCATCGAGCAGCACAAGGCCGGGCGTGACGGACACACGGCGCGCGGCCTGGTCGATGCCGGCACGCCCGACGAATTCCTCACCCGGGCGCTCAAGCGCGCCATCGCCCAGGACAAGTCGCGCCTCGAATACGGCCAGACCTTCCTCGCCACGGTGGCTTCCAGCGCACCCTTCGTCGGCCTGTTCGGCACCGTCTGGGGCATCTACCACGCGCTGATGGCGATCGGCATGAGCGGCCAGGGCACGCTGGACAAGGTCGCCGGCCCGGTCGGCGAAGCGCTGATCATGACCGCCATCGGCCTCGCCGTGGCGATCCCGGCGGCGGTGGCCTACAACGCCTTCGCCCGCGCCAACCGCAACACCCTGGCCGAGCTCAACTCCTTCGCCCACGACCTGTTCAACTTCCTCGCCACGGGTTTGAAGAGCACCCCGCTGCAGGCTGACGTCGCCGCCACCTCGGAGCGCATCATCGCCCGCGTCCAGGCGCGCGCCAGCGCCTGAGGAGATGGCCATGGCTTTCGCCTCCATGAACGACGACGACGGCAACGAAGCGCTGGCCGAAATCAACATGATTCCGCTGATCGACGTCATGCTGGTGCTGCTGGTGATCTTCATCGTCACCGCGCCCCTGCTGACCCACGCGGTCAAGGTCGATCTGCCCAAAACCAGTTCGCAGCCCAACCTGACCAAGCCCGACAATGTGCAGGTCGCCATCGACGGCGCCGGCCAGATCTATTGGAACGGCGAGGTTGTCGCCGCCCCGCTGCTGGAACAGAAGCTGCGCGCCGCCGCGGCGCTGGCGCCGCAACCCGAGCTGCACCTGCGTGCCGAGCGGACCACGCCCTACGAGAAGGTGGCCGAAGTAATGTCGGCCGCCGCGCGCGAGGGCCTGACCCGCATCGGCTTCGTCACCGAACCGTCAAGGAATGCAGCCCGATGAACGCCGCCGCCCTTTCGCCGGCGGTGCTGCTGGTCGGCCATCCCAATGTCGGCAAGTCGGTGCTGTTCCACCGCCTCACCGGCGCCTACGTCAATGTCTCCAACTACCCCGGCACCACGGTCGAGGTGTCGCGCGCGGCGGCGCGCTTCGATCCCGCCGCGCAGTTGCTCGACACCCCGGGCGTGCTGGCCCTGCCCGCGCGCAGCGACGACGAGCGCGTCACCCTGCGCGCCCTGCTCGAAGAAGACTGCCGCGTGCTGGTCCAGGTCGGCGATGCCAAACACCTGCGCCGCAGCCTGGCGCTGACCGCGCTGCTGGCCGAACTCGGCCTGCCGATGGTGCTGGCGCTCAACATGCACGACGAAGCCGAGGCGCGCGGCGTGGTGCTCGACGTCGCGGCGCTCGAAGCCGCGCTCGGCATCCCGGTGGTGACGACGGTGGCGACCAACGGCGAAGGCATGGCCGAACTCGGCCGCGCCATCGCCGCCGCGCGCGCACCGCGCCCCCTGCTGCATTACGACGCGGCGACCGAGACCGCGCTGGCCACCCTGACGGCACGCATCGAAGCCACCGCGCAGCATCCGCGCCTCACCGCGCGCGGCCTGGCCGTGCTCTACCTCGGCCACGACCCGGAGGCCACGCATTGGCTGGCCGCCCAACCGGGGAAACTGCACGACACGCTGGCCACGCTGCGCAGCGCCGCCGAGCAGCAGCACGGCGGCAGCTACGCCGAATCCCTGGCGCGCGAACGCGGAGAGGCCGCCGGCCTGCTCGCTTCCCGCTGCCTGCAACGCAGCGCACGCGCCACGCCGCTGCTGGCGCAGCGCATCGGGCAGTGGGTGGTGCATCCGTTGTGGAGCCTGCCGATCCTGCTCGCCGTGCTCTACGCGATCTACCAGTTCGTCGGCGTGTTCGGCGCCTCGGTACTGGTCGGCCTGCTGGAAAAAGATTTGTTCGAGGGCGTGCTCAACCCGGCCGTCACGCAATGGGTCGAGGGCAGCGCGCCCTGGCCCTGGCTGGCGGCGCTGCTGGTCGGCGAGTACGGCCTGTGGACCATGGGCATGACCTACGCGTTGGCGCTGATCCTGCCCATCGTCAGCACCTTCTTCATCGCCTTCGGCGTGCTCGAGGATTCCGGCTACCTGCCGCGCCTGTCGGTGATCGCCAACCGCGCCTTCGCCCTGATCGGGCTCAACGGCCGCGCCGTGCTGCCGATGGTGTTGGGGCTGGGCTGCGTCACCATGGCGACGCTGACCACGCGCATCCTGCACAGCCCGCGCGAACGCCTGATCACCACCTTCCTGCTGGCGCTCGCCATCCCCTGTTCGGCCCAACTCGGCGTGGTGCTCGGCCTGCTCGGCGGCGTCGGCTTCTCGGCGGTGCTGGCCTGGAGCGGCGCCATCGTCGGCGTGCTGCTGCTCTCCGGCTGGCTCGCCGCGCGCCTGATCCCGGGGCGGCGCATTCCGCTGGTCACCGAGCTGCCGCCGATGCGCCTGCCGATCGCCGGCAACGTGCTGAAGAAGACCGGCGGCCGCCTGAAGTGGTACCTGATCGAGGTGATCCCGCTGTTCCTGATCGGCGCCTTCCTGATGTTCCTGCTCGAACAGGCCGGCATCCTGCCGGCCATCGTCAATGCCGGCGAACCGCTGGTCAGCGGCTGGCTGGGCCTGCCCAAGGAAGCCTCGGCCGCCTTCGTGATGGGCTTCCTGCGTCGCGACTTCGGCGCCACCGGCCTGTTTGCGATGGCCGACGCGCTCTCGCCGGTGCAGGCCGTGGTCGGCATGGTCACCATTACCCTGTTCGTGCCCTGCATCGCCAGCCTGCTGATGATCGTGCGCGAACAGGGCCTGCGCATCGCCGCCGCCATGCTGGCCATCGTGGTGCCCTTCGCCTTCCTCGTCGGCGGCCTGCTGCGCCTGATGCTCTCCGCCCTGGGCTACGGCGCATGAAGCCCGCTGCCCAAAGCCAGGCCCAAAGCCAGCCCCATGCCCACGCCCGCGTGCCGCTCGGCTTCCTCGCCCCCGGCCGCGAGGCTCGCCTGGCAGAAGTCGGCGCTGTCGACACGGCGCAGCGCGAACAGCTCGCCGCCTATGGCCTGACCGTCGGTTGCCGGCTGAAGGTGCTGCAGCAAAAACCGATGACCGTGGTCCTCGCCGAGGAACTCGAACTCGCCCTCGAACCTGGTGTCGCCCGCGAGGTTTGGGTCGAGCCCTGCCCCTGATCCCGCAGCACGACCAACCCCAACCACCGCGCCAGCCAGCCATCCTCATCGTCGCCAGCCAGCCAGGGAAACGATAAGGATAGCCATGAACCCGACCCCTGCACCCACGCCCGGTGCTGCCCAATTTCTGGCCGGCTTGCTGCTTGCCGCCCCATGTTCACTTGCCCTGGCGCAGGACAGCGCCCGGGAACTCCCCACCGTCTCCGTCCAGGATTCCGCCGACAAGCCCGACGGCTACCGCGCCACCGCCACGCGTGTCGGCAAGGTGCTGCAGGACCCGCACGACATTCCGCAGGCGGTGACCACGCTGACCGGCGCCCTGCTCGAAGAGCAGCAGGTCGGCAGCCTCAAGGAAGCCCTGCGCAATGTGTCGGGCCTCAGCTTCAATTCCGCCGAGGGCGGGCGCAGCGGCGACAACATGAACCTGCGCGGCTTCTACACCTTCGGCGACATGTATCTGGATGGCATTCGCGACACGGCGCAGTACAACCGCGAGACCTTCAACTACGAGCAGATCGACGTGCTGCGCGGCGCCGGTGCCATGCTCTTCGGCCGCGGCCAGGCCGGCGGCGTGATCAACCAGGTGAGCAAGACGCCGCTGCGCATCGAGCAGTACAAACTCGGCGGCGGCATTGGCAGCCATGGCTACCGCGAAGTCAGCGCCGACCTCAACAAACCGATCAACGAGAACACGGCGCTGCGCATCAATGCCATGCAGCGCGACGAGGGCAGCTGGCGATCCAACCCGGCCTCCGGCAGCGAACCCGAGATCCACCGCAAGGGCCTTGCCTTCAGCCTTGGGCTCAACCTGCGCACCGACCACCAGTTCTGGCTCAACCACTACATCCTCAGCACCAACGACAACCCGGACTACGGCATCAGCTTCGACGGCGGCACCAAGCGGCCGGGCACCAGTTCACTCTTCTCGTCCGATACCTTCTGGGGCTCCGACCGCACTTTCGACAAAAGCGACACCCGCATCACCACGCTGGTGCACGAATACCGCATCGCGGCCGACAGCCAGTTGCGCACGCAGCTGCGCTTGGCCGACTACGAGCGCAGCTACTGGGCGCGCACGCCCAGCCTGACCGTCGCCCCCAGTTCAAATGCCTCGCTGTGCACCGCGCCGGCCACCTGCAACGGCGGCCCGACGCGGGTTTCCGATTACGAGACGGTCACGCTGCAATCCGACTACAACACCCGCTTCCAGGCCCTCGGCATGAAACACGAGTTCCTTGCCGGGGTCGAATACCTGAAGGAAAACTCCTTCCGCAACAGCCTGCTCAACCGCGGCGGCACCACCACCGCCAACCCGCCCTGGTACGTGCCCTACGACGAAAACACCACAGCGGCCGCGGTGCGCTTCAATTCGAACTCCTACGCCGTCTACGCCCAGGACACGGTCGAATTCATCCCGCGCTGGAAAGCCACCCTCGGCCTGCGCCGCGACATCATGGATGCCACCTACAGCAGCGCCACATCGCCCAAGCTCAGTTTCGGCGAGAACAGCCTGCGCACCGCGCTGTCCTTCCACCCGGCCGAAGACACGCATTACTACGTCGGCTGGAGCGATTCGTTCAGCCCGACCGCCGATCTCTACCAGCTGACCACGCGCCCGCAGCCGGCAGAGCGCAGCGAGGTCGCCGAGCTGGGCGCCAAGTGGTTGCTCTATGAGGGCAACCTTGCCCTGCGCGCCGCGCTCTACCAGGCCACCAAGCACTGGGAACGCAACGGCGACCTCGAATCGACCGCCGCCATCCTGACCCGCAAGCGCCGCACCAAGGGCATCGAACTGGAAGCCGCCGGCCGCGTCGGCGAGCGCTGGGAAATCTTTTCCGGCCTGGCGCTGATGGATGCGCGCATCCTGCAACAGGCGGAAAACATCAACGCCACCACAGGCGTGGTCACCGTGGCGGACGGCCGCTACGTCGGCCAGCCGGCGCGCAACACGCCGCCGTGGACGCTGAACCTGTGGGCCACCTACAAGCTCACGCCGCAATGGAAGCTCGGTGGCGGCGTCGAGGCCAAGGCGCACCGTTATGCCTACAGCCCCACCGGCGCCTTCCCGACGGTGGCGGGCGGCACCACTTTCGCTCCCAACACCGCCCCCGCCTATGCGCGCTGGGACGCCATGGCCAGTTACGAAGCGAAGGGCTGGACGCTGCGCGCCAACGTCAAGAACCTCTTCGATCGGCTCTATTGGGACGCCATCTACGACAACGGCGGCTTCGCCACGCCGGGCCCGCGCCGTACCCTGGTGCTCAGCGCCGAATTCAAGTTCTGAAAGGTCCGCCATGAAGCGACGTGATGCCCTGAAATTCATCGCCGCCTGCGCCGCGCTGCCGCGCCTGGCGCTGGCCGCGACAGCCAACAGCCGCACCGTGATCGGCGCCGCCTGGCGCGGCCCGAACAAGGACGATCCCTACTTCGCCGGCGCGCTGATCGCCGACTGGGAAGCGAAGCGGCTCACGATCCGCTACGCCGTGCCGCTGCCGACGCGGCCGCACGGCATCCTTGCCGAAGCCGACGGCGGCCTGCTGGTGCTCGGCGTGCGCCCCGGCACCTGGATGCTGCGCTGTGACGGCGCCGGCAAGCTCGTGCGGCAGATCCGGCTCGACGAGGATGGTGCTACGGCGCGCCTCGGTGGCCATGCCGCCTTCTCCGCCGACGGCGCGCTGCTCTACACCACCGAAACCGACTTCAGAGACGGCCGCGGCCGTGTCGGCGTGCGCGAACGGCAGACGCTGAAGAAGCTTACCGAGTGGGAGACCCACGGCATCGACCCGCACCAGTTGCTGCTCGATGCGCAGGGCCATGTCATGGTCGCCAATGGCGGCGTGCCGCGCACGGCAGAGGACAAGAAATACGACCTCCACCGCATGGAATCCTCGCTGGTGCGCCTCGACGCCGGCAGCGGCAAGCTGCTGCGCCAGTGGCGGCTCGACGACCCGCGCCTGAGCCTGCGCCACATTGCATGGAACACCGACGCCGCCGGCCGCGCACGGTTGGGCATCGCCATGCAGGCCGAACACGCCGACGCCGCCGCGCGCCGCGCCGCGCCCATACTCGCCGTGCTCGACGACGACAGGCTGACGGTGCCGACCCGCGCCAACGACGGCATCGGCTATGCCGGAGACATCGCAGCGGCCGGCAACGGCGGCTTCGTCACCTCGAGCAACCAGGCCGGCCTGGCGCAGCTCTGGCAGCCGGCGGCGCCCGACGCGCTCGCCACCGTCGCCGCGATCAAGGAAGCCTATGCCCTGGCCCCCTGGGCCGGGCCGACCGGCGGCGGCATCGTCGTCGCCACCGCGCTGGGCCTCGGCCGCTGGCACCCGACCGCCCAACCGATGCTGCTGCCCTGGCCGCAACCGATGGCGTTGGACAACCACTGGGTGGCGCTCGGCGAAGCCTGATTCCGCGCCTGCGGAAAAGTCGGCGCCGACGATACGGCGCCGTTGAAACCAGTTCATAGCCATAGGCCATCGCACCGATCCCAACAATCAATTGGATTGATCGACACCGCGCGCGTAGCCTGAGCTCGTCATTCACCACAGCAAGGAGAACATCATGAGCAATCCAGGCAAATGCCCCGTAATGCACGGCGGCGCGACCTCGGCGGACATGGCCAAGATGGACTGGTGGCCCAAGGCCCTGAACCTCTACATCCTGCACCAGCACGACAGCAAGACCAACCCGCTGGGCGCCGGCTTCGACTATCGCAATGAACTCAAGCAGCTCGACATCGCGGCCCTGAAGAAGGACGTCATGGCGCTGATGACGGATTCGCAGGACTGGTGGCCGGCCGACTGGGGCCATTACGGCGGCCTGATGATCCGCATGGCCTGGCACTCGGCCGGCACCTACCGCATCGCCGACGGTCGCGGCGGCGCCGGCACCGGCAACCAGCGCTTCGCGCCGATCAATTCCTGGCCCGACAACGCCAACCTCGACAAGGCACGACGGCTCCTCTGGCCGATCAAGAAGAAGTATGGCAACAAGGTCAGCTGGGCCGACCTGATCATCCTCGCCGGCACCATGGCCTACGAGTCGATGGGCCTCAAGACCTTCGGCTTCGGCTTCGGCCGCGAGGACATTTGGCATCCCGAGAAGGACACCTATTGGGGCTCCGAGAAGGAATGGCTCGCGCCGAGCGGTAGCGAAGGTTCGCGCTACTCCGGCGAACGTGACCTCGAGAACCCCCTCGCCGCCGTGATGATGGGCCTGATCTACGTAAACCCCGAGGGCGTGGACGGTAAGCCAGATCCGCTCAAGACCGCCCGCGACGTGCGCGTCACCTTCGCGCGCATGGCGATGAACGACGAGGAGACCGTGGCGCTCACCGCCGGCGGCCACACGGTGGGCAAGGCGCACGGCAACGGCAGCGCGGCCAATCTCGGCCCGGCGCCCGAAGGCGCCGATATGGAGGAGCAAGGCCTGGGCTGGAACAACCGCGGGACACGTGGCATCGGCCGCGACACCGTGACCAGCGGCATCGAAGGAGCCTGGACCACGCATCCGATGAAGTGGAATACCGGCAAGGGCAGCTACTTCGACCTGCTGTTGCGTTACGACTGGTGGCTACAGAAGTCGCCGGCCGGTGCGCATCAGTGGGAACCGATCGGCATCAAGGAAGAAGACATGCCGGTCGACGTGGAAGACCCGACGAAACGCTGCAAGCCGATCATGACCGACGCCGACATGGCGATGCGTTTCGATCCCGAATACCGGAAGATTTCGGAACGCTTCCGCGACGATCCGGCCTATTTTGAGCAGGTCTTCGCCCGCGCCTGGTTCAAACTGACCCACCGCGACATGGGCCCGAGGTCGCGCTACGTCGGCCCGGACGTGCCCAAGGAAGACCTGATCTGGCAGGACCCGGTACCGGCCGGCCGCACCGACTACGACGTGGCCGCCGTGAAGGCGAAGATCGCCGCCGCCGGACTCTCGGTCAGCGAGATGGTGTCGACTGCCTGGGACTCCGCATGCACCTATCGCGGCTCGGACAAGCGCGGTGGCGCCAATGGCGCACGCATCCGCCTCGCCCCGCAGAAGGACTGGGAAGGCAACGAGCCGGCGCGTCTTACCAGGGTGCTGGCAGTCCATGAAAAGATCGCTGCCGAGACGGGCGCGAGCGTGGCCGACGTGATCGTGCTGGCCGGCAACGTCGGCGTCGAGCAGGCCGCCAAGGCTGCCGGCGTAAATGTCACGGTGCCCTTCGCGCCGGGTCGCGGCGACGCCACGGCAGCGCAGACCGACGCCGAATCCTTCGACGTGCTCGAACCGCTGGCCGACGGCTTCCGCAACTGGCTGAAGAAGGACTACGTCGTGCAGCCCGAGGAACTGCTGCTCGACCGGGCCCAGTTGATGCGCCTGACCGCCTGCGAGTTGGCGGTGCTGGTTGGCGGCATGCGCGTCATTGGGACCAACCACGGGGGTACCAGGCACGGTGTATTCACGGACCGTGTGGGCGCACTTACCAACGACTTCTTCGTCAACCTGACCGACATGGCCTACACGTGGAAGCCGGCCGGCCGCACTCTTTACGAGATCAGGGACAGGAAGGCAGGCGCCGTCAAATGGACCGCCACCCGCGTCGATCTGGTGTTCGGCTCGAACTCGGTCCTGCGGGCCTACGCAGAAGTTTATGCGCAGGACGATGCGAGGCAGAAGTTCGTCGATGACTTCGTCGCCGCCTGGACCAAAGTGATGGACCTCGACCGCTTCGACATCGCGTGACCCACGCGGCGGGATGGCGACGCCCATGTCGCCGTCCCGCCGGCGCCGACTTTTGCGGGGAGTTCGGCACCGCCGATCAAACCATGAAACTCTAAAGGCTATCTTTAGATTTTCATGGTATTGTTCAAGCCATGATCGAACGCCCCGCCCATGCCGACGAGATCGGCGCGCTGTTGCGCGAGTTTCCCGTGGTCGCCATCGTCGGCGCCCGGCAGACCGGCAAGACGACGCTGGCGCAGGCCATCGGCGACGGTTTCGGCGGCGCCGTGCATCGCTTCGACCTCGAAGACCCGCGCGACGACGCGCGCCTGGCCGCGCCCATGCTGGCCCTCGAAGCACTCGACGGTCTGGTGATCATCGACGAAGTACAGCGGCGGCCGGACCTGTTCCCTGTCCTGCGCGTGCTGGCCGACCGCGCCGGCACGCGGGTGCGCTACCTGATCCTCGGCTCGGCGGCGCCGGAGCTGGTGCAAGGGGGCGGCGAAAGCCTCGCCGGCCGCATCGCCTTCCACGAACTGCCGGGCCTCGACCTCACTGAAGCGGGCACGCAACGGCTCGACGCGCTCTGGCAACGCGGCGGCCTGCCGCGCTCGCTGCTCGCCGCCAGCGATGCCGCCAGCCTGCGCTGGCGCCGCGAGTACATCCGCGCCTATCTTGAACGCGACATCCCCGCCCTCGGCTTCCGCCTCGCGCCGGCGACGCTGCGCCGCTTCTGGAACATGGTCGCCCACTATTCCGGCCAGTTGTGGAATGGCGCCGAACTGGCGCGCGCTTTCGGCGTTTCCGAACCCACGGTGCGCCACTACCTCGACATCCTCGCCGCCACCTGCATGGTGCGCATCCTGCCGCCCTGGTTTGAAAACGTCGGCAAGCGCCAGGTCAAGGCACCCAAGATCTACCTCGCCGACAGCGGCCTGCTGCATGCCCTGCTCGACATCGGCCCGGACCGCGAATCCCTGCTCGGCCACCCGCGCGTCGGCGCCTCCTGGGAGGGCTTCGCCCTGCACCAGATCGTGCGCGCGCTGGCCGCCGACTGGCGCGACTGCCACCACTGGCGCCTGCACACCGGTGCCGAACTCGACCTGCTGGTCACGCGCGGCAAGCGCCGCATCGGCTTCGAGATCAAGCGCACCGACGCACCGCGCGTCACGCCCTCGATGCGCTCGGCGCTCGACGTGCTGCGCCTGGACCGGCTCTACGTCGTGCATGCCGGCGCCGAAGCGTGGCCGATGGCCGAGCGCATCGCCGCGCTGCCGCTGGCGGGGCTGTTCGAGCACCTGCGCGAAGAACGGCAAGGCGGCTGATTCTTGACAGTGCTACCTGTCTGGCGCGGACGGGATTGGCGTGTCACTCGCTATTAAAGAAAAGGCGAAAAATTTAATAGCAGGAATTCTTGTTAAAGGCCCGCCGCCCCCATGAAACGCGACACCACAAGCCGCTACACACCGAGCACCGCCGGCGGGTATCCGGCGATCCTGAACGAAGGCGGGGAAGCGCTGCGCTGAGGCTCGGAGCGCACCGAATAAGTCCGCAGCAATGTTCGCAAAATACTTAGCAATAGCAATATATAATTCATTTGCTTCAATAAGCTACATGAGCGACAATGTTGGCAAACGGAGTCGCCATGTACACCTCGCCCCACCAATTCGAGCCGCTGCTTCCCTCGGCCCATCGCCAGGAAGACCTGCTGGCCAAGGCGCACAGCCTGGCCCGTGCCGCCACGCAACTTGCCGGCC
Organism: uncultured beta proteobacterium; assembly: GCA_903908065.1. Lineage (GTDB taxonomy): Bacteria > Pseudomonadota > Gammaproteobacteria > Burkholderiales > Rhodocyclaceae > Sulfuritalea. The sequence goes on from CAIVQO010000029.1 coordinate 28,895, forward strand.
TGCCCATCGCACCGGGGCTGCGCGGCCTGCTGCGGGGAATGAACTCCTACTACACCAACCGCATCGAGGGACAACATACCCGTCCGATGGAAATCGAACAGGCGCTGGCCCGCCAGTTCTCCGCCGACGCGAACCTGGCGCGCCGGCAGCGTTTGGCCCTCGCCCACATGGACGCCGAGCAGGCCATCGAGAACCGCTACCGGGGCGATGCCGGCGCCAGCGAACTATTCAGCCTCGCCGCCGTTGAGGACATCCATCGTCAACTGTTCTCGCGCCTCCCCGCCGAGGACCTCGTCACCCCCGAAGGCGAAGCCCTTGTTCCCGGCCAGCTGCGCCAACGGGAAGTCCAGGTCGGCAATCACGTCGCCCCGGCCCACGCCAGCCTGATCGCCTTCATCCAGCGCTGGGCCACGGTTTATGGCGGCACACGCCGGGGCGAAGCCACCCTGCTTGCCATCGCCGCCGCCCATCAGCGCCTGGGCTGGATACACCCCTTCATCGACGGCAACGGCCGCGTCATGCGCCTGCACACGCATGCCGTGCTGAGCACCCTGGGCTATACCAATGGTCTTTGGTCGCCCTTGCGCGGCTTCGCCCGCAGCGTGGACCAGTACTACGCACGCCTTGCCGACGCCGACCAGCCGCGGCGCGGCGACCTCGACGGTCGCGGCAACCTCAGCGAAGACGCGCTGGTGGCCTGGATCGACTATGTGCTCGACACCTGCCTGGACCAGGTCAATTTCATGAGCGGCCTGCTCGACATCACGGGCATGGAAAGACGCATCGCCGCCTGCCTTGCCTACGAGGAAGAAAGCCTGCGCTCCGGCGTGCGGCGCGAATCGCTGCGCCCCCTGCACTATCTCTATCTCAGCGGCGGCGAACTGGAACGCGGCGAATTCAAGACCATGACCGGCCTGGGCGATCGCACCGCCGTTTCCGCCCTCACCGCCCTCGTCCGCCGCGGCCTGCTGAAGTCCGACACCCCCCAGGGCAAAGTGCGTTTCGGCTTACCCCTGCATGCCCTGCGCTTCTACTTCCCCGCCCTCTGGCCCGAAGCCGAGGCCGATGCGGAGAGCGGATAGGCGATTTCATCCGGGCAAGCGGTGTCAATCCCGCAGGAAAGTCGGCGCTGACAGGGCAGCGAATCGAGATTCGGTATCGGGCAATGGGATTGGCGGGGGGCGGCTGATCGGCCTTATGTGGAGCTCCACATAAGGCCGATTATGCGGAATGCTCGATTATGTGGAGCAACGGAGAAAGCATGTTTCGCAGGCATTGCGGCGCATGGCATGGCGGGGACTGAGGTAGGGACAAGCTCGACATAATTTCAGCGGTCGTCTGAAGTGATGGTTCCAC
>CAIVQO010000030.1 GCA_903908065.1 uncultured beta proteobacterium
AGCAGGTCGAGGGCCAGGCCATGCTGCTCGATCGCGGGGATGAACTCGCCCGGGCTGATCATTCGTCCGCCGGGGGGCAGCCAGCGCGCGAGCGCTTCGACACCTTCGAGGGCAAGCCGGGTGCTATCGACCTTGGGTTGATACCAGGGACGGATTTCCCCTTTGCTCAGCGCCTCGAGGAGGCTCTTCCGGGTCAGGTTCAGTTCGGCTTGCGCAGCACGCGCGCCGGAGGGACGTTGCGTCGACCTCGCATCGTGTTCCAGCATGGCTTGCAGCGCGCCCGCGGATACCGGCTTGTGGATGAATCCGACGATCCGCAAGCCGTGCGAACGTCCCAATTCGCCGATGCTTTGCATGATGTCATTGCTCATGCCGCTGATCAGGACGATACGGATTTCGCTGTGGATCTCCGCCAACTGGCGCAGGAACTGGGGGCCGTCCATGCCGGGCATCGAGATGTCGCTGAACAGCGTGGTGTAGCGCTTCCCCTCCCGGATCATCGAGAGCGCCATGGGCGCGCTTTCGGCAAGGTCGACTTCGGCGACGCCAAGGCTGCTTAACTCGGAGCGCATGACTTCGAGCAAGAAGGGGTCGTCGTCGACGACCAACACGGTTTCCTGGTTAATGGCCATGAGGCTCCCTGATCTGGCTTTCGTTTCCAATACTACAAATGCATTTCCGCCGGCGAGTGGCAGGGCTAGGCCCGCCCTCCGCGGCCGGCATCGTCGGTTGCGCCGGGTTCGCGCGCCTGCGCCTCGCCCAGGCGCTTGCGGATCAGGCGCAGCAGGGGCACCATCCGCTGGTGCGTGACGTCGGCCCGGCCCAGGGCTTGGGCTCGGCCATGCTGTTCCATTTCCTCGCACAGGTCGGCAAACGCCGGGAAGCCCGCGGAACGGGCGGCGGATTTCATGCGGTGCCCGGCCTGCTGCAGTCCGGTGCCGTCGCCGGACGCAAGTGCGTTCCGCATATCGGCCATGCCCCGGTCCATCGATTCGAGGAACAGTGCAATCAGCCGCTGGATACGGACGGGGTCCTGCCTGCCCAGGGTGCGCAGGACTTCAATGTCGATATCCGGACCGGGCGCGTCGTCGTCGCGACCGCTGGAGGGTTCGATGAATTCGCTTGCCCGCATGGTCAGTTTCGGAATGACTGGATTGGGTTCACGCACGCCCGGGCGGCCGATTTGCGGAGGCACTTCCGCCGGCACGCATTGACGTGAGCCACATGTCACCGCGCAGTCGCAGTGCTGGGGCAGACATTAGCGTCTCGTTCGCCGCGCGGAAATACGAACTTTCCGCGAAAAATATAACAACAACTGAAAAATGGATATTTGACCGGGCTTGAAAGTCCGAGGGCGCGTCGTCGTCACAGCGCCATGCCTGCACGCCAGGAGTCGGCGCCGGCGACACGGCGATGGTTGCGATCGGCTCGGCGTCGGGCGCCGTGCGTTCGCTTGCGCGCCGCCGAACTCTTCCATCCGGGGCGCTCGGTTCCGGTCGAGCCGCTAGCTTTCCAAGGGTCGTAAGCGGGCAATCATCTCGTTCCAGGCCTGCACGGCAGCGGCGCTGGCGCTGGCTTCGTCGCTGCCGGCCTCGGGAATGGCCGGGCCCGTCTGGCCACAGACGGGGCAGCTCATTTCGTGGATGACTTCCTCGCTGCCATCGGCCAGGCGCCGGATACGGCGGCGGACATGGGCAATCGCTCCGCAAGTGCAACGTCGTTTCTGCATGGTCTGAACCCCGTCAGTAGTCCTGGCCGCGCAGCAATTCCCCTGGCCGCGGCCGTGCATCGGCATGCTGCGGATTATAGGAAGTGCAGGATTTGACGCAGCGCAGCCATTGCGGCGCGTCATGACTTGTGGCGCGGGGAAGCCTATAAGTCGGGCAAGCCATGACAGCAGTGGCGTGAACCCGAGGAGAGAGAACATGACCTGGTCCACCTTGCAAGACAAGGCCCGTGCAATGGGCTTCGAACTCGCCTGCCACGAAAACGCGCGCAGCACGCCGCCGGGCGGCGGCGCCTGGTTCCGCGTTGGCAGCTATGCGCATGGCGCGCCGCTCTGGGCGCAGGCCATGACCGCGCAGGCACGCGCGCTGTCGCCGCACAGCGCGGCGGCGATGGTGGCAACATGGAGCGATCACGTCGAGACCATGGGCGATTACGACGAGGACTTCCAGGCCGCGCTGGCACCGGTGCGCGCGGCCCTCGACAATCCCGACCACGGGCGCATGCCCGCCTGAGAGCTGAAAGTCGGCGCTGGCGGTACGGCGAATTCGCCTGCCGCCGCTGTGGTGCCTACCCGCGGTGGTGGATGCCCGGTTCAGCGCCTTGTTCTAGACATGCGGGAAGGCCGGGTTGTGCGCCACTTCCCACAGAAAGCCGTCGGGGTCGCTGAAGTAACCGGCATAGCCGCCCCAGTCGGTCGCCTGGCCCGGCTTGGTGATGGTCGCGCCGTACTCGGCGGCGCGCGCCAGCAGCGCATCCACCTCGGCCGGCGAGCGCACGTTGTGCGCCAGGGCAAAGCCGCGAAAGCCGGAGCCGGCCGCCTCCACGCCGGCATCGGCGGCCAGGCTCTCGCGCGACCAGAGCGCGAGCCAGGTCTTGCCGAGTTCGAAGAAGGTCACCGAGGGCGGCGTTTCGATGCGCGGCAGGCCCAGGCAGTCCTGGTAGAAGCGCGTGGCGCGTTCCAGGTCGGCGACGCCGAGCGTGATCAGGCTGATGCGTGGCTCCATCGCGGCTTCCTTTTCGGTTGCTACAACCACCGGCGCACGGTTCGCCGGTAGCGCTCGTAGTCATCGCCGAACTTCTACGCCAGCATGCGCTCTTCGGGCGCGATCTGGAAGCGGTTCATGTAAATGACAAAGCCCGGCAGGAACAGTAAGGCCAGGCCGTGCGCGAGGAACACGGCCCAGCCGGCCAGCACGAGCAGGAAGCCGACATACATCGGGTTGCGACTCAGGCGATAGACGCCGCTGGCGACCACGGTGCTCGTCGCCTGTGGCGTGGTCGGATTCACCGTGGTCCCGGCGCGGCGGAAGTGCAGCCCGGCGGCCAGCACGATGGCGGTGCCGAGGCCGGCGAGCGCGATGGCGATTGCCGACTGGCCGGGCATCGTGAAGGCCAATTGCGGAACTTGGGTCGCGGCCAGCCACATCGCCAGCGCGAAGGCGAGCGCGAGGGCCAGCGGTGGAAGCTTCAGTTCAAGGGCGTTCATGCTGGCGGACATGGTAGCGGATGGCGTCGAAAGTCGGCGCTGATGGCACGGCGTTTTGGGGTGGCGCCGCAGGCCGGCCACAGGCCGCCGCCTCATGGGCTCCCGCCCTGCGGGTCCCCTTGCTGCGGGGCCGCGCCAGGCCGCCGGCGAAACTAGCCGCTGCCGATAAAGCCGGCAGCGTCGTCGGACAACGCCGGCGGAATGCCCCTGTCACGGCTCCTCGCCGCGGCGTCCGCCAAATCGGCAGCGTCCTGTGGCCGGCCTGCTTCGGAGGTGGTGGTGAACTTCAGGATTCGGCCAAAAGCGGAAGTAGTGGCAGCGTTTTTCGGACGATTCGAATGACAGGTAACTGATCGCTTAGCCACTAGTCGGAGATCCAAGGTGGGTTCCCGTCGTTCAGGTCTAGCGGGTCTTGAGCCTGACGCAGGTATCCTATCGACTGTTGCTCGACCCTTTGCTATTCCTTGCACACAGTCAACGATGCCTCAGGCGACCAATGGGATGAAGACGTGCGCACGCTGCGGGGAATCCAAGCTCGCCACAGCGGCATACTTTTTTCGCAGCCGTCAGAAGGCTGATGGTTTCAATCCATCATGTAAAGCATGCCTCAAAGTCCCAGACGAGCAGAGGAAGAAGCAGCGGTCATTGTTTAAGGTCGAGGGCGGCCTAGAACTCAAGACCTGCACAAGTTGCGGTAAGTGGAAGCCCGCTTCCACCGAGTTTTTTCGGGTCGTTTCTGGAAAACTAGGCGCTGAATGCAAGGAGTGCGCACGAACAAAGCGCGGAACGATCAAGCGTGCCAGTAGAAACGACGCCAAGGAGGTAGATGGCATCCTTTCGAAGCCCTGTACGAAATGCGGTGTTTGGAAACCCGCAACCTCCGACTATTTCGCTTCCTTCAAGCAGGGGAAATTGGGGCTGCATCCATGGTGTCGGCCGTGCGTCGCGCAAGATGCATTTGACCGTAGCCTCAAATCAGGTCGGGTTAAACGACATCACTGCAAGCCAACAACTATTGATGGTGTATCGCATAGGAAGTGCGTTTCATGTGGGCAATGGCTACCAGCTAGCAATGAGAATTTTCAGCCTCAGGAAGGTTGCGCCAATGGCTTACGGCCGAACTGTCGCGAATGCCTTAGGCAGCGAGCAATTCAATACAGCGAGAATAATCGCGAGAAGATTGTTCAGCGAGCCAAGGAGTGGATAAAAGCGAACCCGGCAAGACATCGTCAACACGCCCTCGCCGTCAAGGCCAAACGGCGGGCCGCAGAGGGAGAATTTAGAGCCGATGATATTGCCGAAAAGTTGATAAACCAAAACGGCTCCTGCTTCTACTGTGGCGATCCCCTTGGCGATTACTATGAAATTGATCACTACATCCCGATTGCGAAGGGCGGGAGCCATTACCCCTCGAACATCGTACTTGCGTGCAAGGCGTGCAATCGGAGAAAGGCAGCAAAGGATCCGGAGCAATTCATGGCCATGCTGAGGAAAGAACGAAATACGGGATAGCGTGTTTATTCCTGAAGAATATTGTCGTTGAATCACGCCAACCGATGTATGGTTGTTTCTCAAAGACGCAAACGTCCGTGGTTGCCGATTGCCGGGCTATCGTAGATTCCGCTGGACGACCGCCTTGCTATCCGAAAGCGGCCAGAAAGTCAGCGACGGTCATAAGTCTGTTTAGGGTCGAATGTGAATCTTCGGAAACCGAAAGCTGACCGTCTGGCCCGATTTCAGCCGACCACATCAAAACCAAGGAGAATGTGACCCACTCCAGAGTGACCAGTCCAACGCGAGGAACACCATGTCAAGACTTCGGGTCGAGAGCTTCACGATTTCGCTTGATGGGTTCGGCGCCGGTCCGGACCAGGACATCGACAACCCGCTCGGGGTGGGCGGCACCTCGCTGCACGGGTGGGCGTGGTCGACACGGACTTTTCACCGGGCGGTGATCGGCGACGAGGGCGGGGCGGCCGAGGGCATCGACGAGGAGTATGCGGCCCGGGGTTTCAGGAACATCGGGGCATGGATACTCGGCAGGAACATGTTCGGTCCGGTTCGCGGGCCGTGGCCGGATGAAAGCTGGCGCGGCTGGTGGGGCGAGAATCCGGTGTATCACGTCCCCGTGTTCGTCCTGACCAATTATGCGCGTGCCCCATTGGTCATGGCAGGGGGCACCACTTTCCACTTCGTGACGGAAGGCATTGACGCTGCCCTGGCGCTGGCCCGCGAAGCCGCCGGGGGCAGGGACGTGCGCCTGGGCGGCGGGGTCAATGTCATTCAGCAGTACCTGCGCCGGCAACTGATCGATGAAATGCATGTCGCCATTTCGCCGGTGCTGCTTGGTCGCGGCGAGCGGCTGTTCGACGGCGTCGATCTTCCCGCCTTGGGCTATGCCTGCACCCGGCACGAGGCCTCGCCACTGGCGACCCACGTGGTGTTTGCCAGGCAAGCCGATCGCTGACCCAAGCCGAAGGTGGGATGCCTGGTCAGCCGGCCGCGGCGAGGACGATGCCTTGCAGGCGTTCGACGATCCGATCCTGGGTGGCGCGGGACACCACCGGTTCCATGACGATCGAGTTTAGGCAGAGGATGCCGTTGGTGGTGGCCGCAGTGAATGCGCAGTCGCCTAGGACCGACAGCGAGACGACGAATCCCAGGGATTCGACCCGCAGCGGCCCGGCCTCCGTGGTCAGTTGGACCTTGCCGATGTTGGTCAGGCCGAAGGCCTTGAGCATGCCCCGCGAGATCACCTTGGCCACGGTTTCGCGGCCGGCGTCGCCGCCGCCGGCCTGTCGGTGGCGATACATGAGCCATGGCGCGATGCAGGTCAGGCCATGGAAGGGCTGCCCGGCCGCAAAGGCCGCGTCGAGGCCGCGCTTGATTTCCCGCGCCAGCAGCCAGAGTTCCGTTCCGCCATCGACCAGATGCGGGGAAAAGGCCAGCGACGCATACATGCCCACGACATCGCCGACGGGCGGAGAAAATTGCTCGCGCATGTTTACCGCGGAGGAAAAGGCGATGTGCGCCGACGCATGCCCGAGTTCGGGGTAACAGGCGAGGAGGATCGCGGCGCCGAGCGCACCGTGCAAGGTCGTGCCTTCCTGGCGTGCGCGGTCGCTCAGGCGGCTCACGACCTCGGGCGCGAAGCGCAGCAGGCGGATCGCGGCCCGCCTTTGGTCGAAGCTGGCGGGCCGTTCGACCGGCAAGACGCGAAAGGGGCCGCGCCTGAGGTTTTTCGCCAGTGTCTGGAGCCCCACCGAAATCATTCCGGCATAGCCGCGGATCCCCTTTGCCGTCGCCGGCACGTGGCTGTCCATGGAATCCGCCAGGGGCAGGCTTTCCAGCTCTGCGCCGTCGAGGGCCTGCATCAGGTTGCGCAGCAGCAGGGCACCCGAGATCCCGTCGCCAATCAGGTGATGGAAGGTCGTCAGCAGCGTGCCGTGCCCTGACGCGTGGCGTATCCAGACGCAGCGGATCAGCGGCCCGCGCGCGCCATCGAACCGGGTGTGCAACTCGCGTTCGGCTTCGGGCGCCACGGCAGCGGGCGGAGCGTCGATTAGGCGCAGCGGGATGGCCTCGGCGCCCGGGCGAAACCACAGGCTTCCGGCATCGCCTTCGAGTCGCATGCGCAGCAGCGGATGGCGCGCCTGGACCTTGCCCAACGCATTCCGCAGCGCCGCCTCGTCGAGTTCCCCGGCAAGTTCGCAATGCATCACGAAGTTCAGCGAGCAGATCTCGTCCGCGACGAAAAAAGTCTGCTCCGTGGGGCTCAGGGCTCGCTGGCTCATGGCGGGGTGGGCTGTCATGTCCCGGGGAATCATATGCCTCTCCGGCAAGCCGGGGAAAATGCCGGCGCTCCGCAGGCGGCCGGGAGAAGGCAGGCTTGCCGTCCGCCGGCCGTCGCCGGCATAGTATCCTCCGCCCCTGCCACCACACCGGATTTCGACCCTGCCATGCCGCTTTACGAATACGCACCCACCTCCGGACGCTGCGATCAGTGCGCCGGGAAATTCGAAGTCGTGCAACGTATTGCCGACGCCAAACTGACCCAGTGCCCGCGCTGCGGCCAGGCCTGCGAGCGGCAGATCAGCAAGGTGGCGCTGGGCGGGAAGTACTCGATGTCGGAGTCGGCGATCAAGGCTTCAGGCTTCACGCGCTACCAGAAGGCCGAGAACGGTGTCTATGAACGCACCGCCGGCACGGGTGGCCCGGAGATCCTCCACCGCGACTGAGCGGCGCGAAAGTCGGCGCTGGTGGTACGGCGATTCGGGCGCGGCGGCGCCGTCGCCGGGTTCAGGCCTCGGTGAGTATCCGGCCCAGCGAGTTGTCCACCACCACGGGCGTGGAGAAATAGCTCAGGCTGGGTTCGACGCCGTACTTGTCGATGATGAAGCGTCGCCAATCCTCGGTATAGACGCGCTCGGCGTCCTCGCGGCTGCGCCAGAGGTAAACGCCGCCGGCGGTGCTGCCGTCGTCGGAGAGCAGGTAGTACTTGCGGATCAGTCCCGGCATGCCCTGGTAGCGCGGCGCGGTGCTCAGGAAGACGTCGCGTGCCTGCTCGGGCGTCATGGCGTGCGGCAGCTTGAACTGGACGAAGGCGGTGATCATGGCGGCTCCTTGGGGTGAGGTTGCGGGATCAATGCGCGTCGAATTTCCTGAGCGCCAGGCCCAGCACCACGCCGCAGGCGGCTGCGGCGCCGGTGACCCATAGCGCGTCGCGCCACAGGCCGCTGGCGGCAACCAATGCGGCGATCAGCGGCGGGCCGATGAAGGGGCCGAAATTGCCGACCTGCATGTAGAGGCCTTGCAGGGTGCCGATCTGCTTCGGCGTTCGCGCCAGGTGCGCCGAGGACGAAAGCACCGAGGCCGGGATCAGGCCGCCGATGAAGGACTGCAGGACGCACAGCGCATAGCGTGCCAGGTCCGGCAGCAGATCGAGGAAGATGCCTGTGGCGCAGAGGCCCGAGACCAGACTGGCGCCGGCGATCAGCTTGCCGCGGCCAAGGCCGCGTTGCAGCAGGCTGCCGCCTAGCAGGTTGCCCGGCACGTTGGCCAGCACCACCGCGCAGGAAAGCAGCGCCGTGGCCAGCGTCGCCAGCCCGCGTTGTTCCTTGAGGAAGGTCGGCAGCCAGATGATCAGGGCATAGTGCTGCAGGGTCCAGCTCATCATGGCGAAGGCCAGCAGCCAGGGCGCCGGCTGGGCCAGGGCCTGGCGCGCGGTGTGCCAAGGCGATTCGGCGCCGTCCGGATCATGCAGGACTTCATAGGAGGGCTCGGAGCGCCGTATCGCCAGCGCCGACATTGCGAGTGCCGCCAGCGCCAGCCACCACAGCGCGCGCCAGCCGCCCAGCGGCACGGCCAGCGGCGCCGCCAGCATGATCAGGCCGACGCCGGCCGGCAGGTAGGAACTCCAGATGCCCAAGGCAAAGCGCCGGTCGGCGGGCGCGGCGGCGGAGGTCAGCAGGGCGGGTGCGGAGACGGCGACCGCGATCAGGCCGGCGCCTTCAAGGAAGCGCGACAGCAGCAGCAAGGCGCCGGGCGCGGCGAGGCCGAGCGCGCCGCCCAGCATGCTGGCGGCCAGCCCGCCGTAGCAGATGCGCAGGGCGCCGACGCGGTCGCCGAGCAGGCCGAAGAAGAGGCCGGTGCCGACCGCCAGGGTGTTGATCATCGAGGAAATCCAGCCCGCGGCGACCAGCGAAAGGCCGAACTCGCTGCGCAGTTCGACCATCGCGATCGGCACCTTGCCGACGTTGAGGGCCACGGCCACGCCGCAGGCGGCGGCCGCGAGTACCGCGCGCCAATCGGTGGAAGTTCGCATGGCCACATTTTAAGCGGGGTCATCGCCGCTGCCCATGCCGCGCTGCGATAGCTGGTAGTGCCGGCCACTGCTTGGCTGTGTGCCGGCGGCTTGTCACAATGCGCGCATGGAAATTTCCTTCGGCGGAGAGATTCGCCAACTGCGCCTGGGCGAGGGCGAGACCTTCCATGGCGAAGGCATACTGGCGATCACCAAGGCGCTGCTGCAATCGGGCGTGGCCTATGTCGGCGGCTACCAGGGGGCGCCGGTCTCGCACCTGCTCGACGTCATGGTGCAGGCCTCGGACTACATGGCCGAGCTGGGCGTGCATGTCGAGGCCTGCTCCAACGAGGCTTCGGCGGCGGCCATGCTCGGCGCCTCGATCCACTACCCGCTGCGCGGCGCGGTGACCTGGAAGTCGGTGGTGGGCACCAACGTTGCCGCCGATGCGCTGTCCAACCTGGCGTCGCCAGGGGTCACCGGCGGTGCGCTGATCGTCGTCGGCGAGGATTACGGCGAGGGCGCCAGCGTGATCCAGGAACGGACCCACGCCTTCGCCATGAAGTCCTCGCTGCTGCTGCTCGATCCACGCCCGCAACTGCCGGCCATGGTGCGCATGGTGGAGCAGGGGTTTGCCCTGTCCGAAGCCGCCAACACACCGGCCATCCTGCAACTGCGCATCCGCGCTTGCCATGTGCGCGGCAGCTTCGAGTGCCGCGACAATGTGGCACCGGCGATCTCGCGCAAGGCGGTGATGGCGGACCCGGCGCGCTTCGACTACGCGCGCCTGTCGCATCCGCCGTCGACCTTCCGCCACGAGAAGCTGAAGACGGAACAGCGCCTGCCGGCGGCGCGGCGCTTTATCGTCGAGCAGGGCTTGAACGAACGGCTGCCCGGCCGCCATGCCGAGATCGGCATCATCGTCCAGGGCGGCCTGCACAATGCGCTGGCCCGCGCGCTGCAGCAGTTCGGCCTCGCGGATGCCTTTGGCGCCGCCGAGATCCCAATGCTGGTGCTCAACGTCACCTATCCGCTGGTGCCGGAACAGGTGGCCGAGTTTTGCCGCGGCAAGCGCGCGGTGCTGGTGGTGGAAGAGGGCCAGCCCGAATTCATCGAGCAGGAAATAGCCACCGCCCTGCGCCGCATGGCGATCGATGTCGCCCTGCACGGCAAGGACGTGCTGCAGATGGCCGGCGAATACACGGTGGAGGTGATCGCGCAGGGGCTGCTGCAATTCCTTGCCCGCCATGCGTCGGCGCTGCCGCGCGGCGAGGCCGAGGCCTGGCTGGCGGTGAATGCGGCGCGCAGGGCAGCAGTGACGCAGCAACTGGCGCAGCCGCTGCCGCCGCGCCCGCCGCAGTTCTGCGTCGGCTGCCCGGAGCGGCCGGTGTTCTCGGCGATCAAGCAGGCGCAGGCCAACGTCGGCACGGTGCATTACGCGGCGGACATCGGCTGCCATTCCTTCGCCACCTTCGAACCCTTCGGCTTCGGCCATACCATCCTCGGCTACGGCATGAGCCTGGCCAGCCGCGCCGGCGTTTCGCCCATGCTCGGCCGCCGTGCCATGGCGGTGATGGGCGACGGCGGCTTCTGGCACAACGGCCTGCTGACCGGCGTCGAGTCGGCGCTGTTCAACGGCGATGACGCCGTGCTGCTGATCATGAAGAACGGCTACACCTCGGCCACCGGCACCCAGGAGATCATTTCCACGCCCGACGAGGAGACAAAGGCGACCGCGGCGGACCGCCACCAGAGCCTGGTCGATCGCAATCGCAGCATCGAGGAGACGCTCAAGGGCATCGGCGTCGAGTGGCTGCGCACGGTGCCGAGCTATGAAGTCGAGACCATGCGCCGTACGCTGGAGGAGGCCTTCACCACCGACTACGCCGGGCTCAAGGTGATCATCGCCGAGGGCGAATGCCAGCTCGAGCGCCAGCGCCGCAGCAAGCC
>CAIVQO010000031.1 GCA_903908065.1 uncultured beta proteobacterium
ACCAACTTCAACGCCGCGGTGGGCGCGGGCACGGCGATCGGTGACGGCACGGGTGCCGCGCTCATCATCAACTCGACGGGCGCGACCAACTTCAACGACACGCTGGCGACGGACAGCGGCATTACCCAGGCCGACACGGCGGGCAACCTGACCTTCAAAGATAATATTACGGTGGGAAATGGAAATACCGGAACCGCACTTGATGGCAATGTGATTTTTAATCGAGTGGGTGGTTTTACCTTTACGTCTGGCGGATCTGTAACTCTTGGAAATGCGGGTACGGATCAGGTCACGCTTTCCGTTCCGATGACAATCAACACATCGGCTGCGAACGGTAGTCAAACCATCAATGCGAAGGTCGACGGTTCGACTAGTCTGACGTTAAGTGCTGGCACCGGCAGTGTGTCTATTAACGGCGTTACCGGAGGTGCGACACCGCTAACTAGTCTCTCCATCACCGGTGGAAATATCGGTTTGGGGGTTATTGGAGGAGCAGCAAATGGTGTGACAGGGAATGTTGTTTTGACCGGTTCGGGCTCGGTGTCGGTCGGCACTTCAAAGATCGGTGGTTACCTTGACATCATTGGCGGTGGCGCTATATCCCAAGGTGGGGTTTGGACCATCGGTAACGATCTTTGGGCAAGGACCACTAGCGGAAACATCACGCTTTTGAGCCTCAATGTATTGTCTGGGAAGGTCTCTTTGATTGGTTCGGGAACAGGTGCTGCAGTTTCGCTCTATGCTAACAGTATAGATGTCAATACCGTTGAAGCTCCCAGCGGGGCTGGGGGGGTGACAGGAATCCTTGGCACTACAGTCTTCCTTCAGGCCGACAAGGGTACCGATTTCGTGGTTAGAGCAGGCCTGACAGGAGGTTTGGTTAAGGCGACTTCGACGGCTACCTCGACTCCTGCGTTAACTATCAAAACTATTGGTTCAAATGGGAACGCGATTGCTGGTGCAGTTGGCAGCACAGCTGATCTGGCATTGAGGGTTGAGACGAGCGGGTTGGTCGTGGTAGAGGGCAATGGTCCTTCTGACGGCATAATCAACCTGAAGGGCGACGACAAGATTCAGCCGAAGTACGAGTTTTCCGGAAATCAGCTTTATCGCAAAGTACTCTATAACGGTAACGATGCGACCAACGCCCAATTGACCGGTGCCTTGGATGCGGCCTACCTTGATATCCGAAACATGACTACGGAAATCCGTGAATCCGGTTTCGCCAAAGAAAACGCCAGCAAGGTTCTCAGGCGCGGAGTGGTTACTTCGGCCGGTCCTGGCCAGCCCGCGGTGGACGATAGTACTGGGATGGCCAAGTCTGAGGAATGTGAAGGTGGATTCCTGAACGGTAGCCTTTCTTGCCAATAGCAGGGACTTGTACTATCCAAACAGCAGGTGGTTGCGAATATTGGGCAATTTGTTTGTGGACTGTGACTTTTGTCGTTGACCGGGTTTGGTCTGGAAGGTATGTTTCGACTTGAAATGATTTGACGTCATGATTTGAGTGGAGGTTCGCAATGTTCAATAGAAAACTTATTGTTGTCGCAACGGTGCTCGCGGGGATCTTCGGAACGGCTTTCGCTGCTGACGACGAAGCGCGGCAGACCATTTCGATCAACAGCCCCAATCCCAAGGTTGAGGACATTGAAGGTGCGCTCTTTCCAAAGGAAGTTGTCGCTCTGAAGGATGAGTGCGCTCAGATGGAAAAGATCGGCTTGCGCTGTCAGAGTGTGATTCCCAAATCATCTCTCGATACGATCCAGGTCACGTTCGCCCGCGGTTCTGCGGTCCTTACCGACGAAGGTAAAGGCTTCTTGCGCTCGGTGGGTGCTGCACTCCAACGCAAGGCTGGCGTGTGGAAATCGCTGATCATCGAGGGGCATACCGATGCCACGGGTTCCGACGGGGCCAATCGTCGACTGTCCCAGCAACGTGCTGATTCGGTTAAGAGTTTCCTTCAAGCCGAATTCGGTTTGAGCAATATCGAAACTACCGGACGTTCCAGCGACAAGTTGCGCGATACCGAGAATCCATCCAGCGGCCTCAATCGTCGTGTTGAATTCGTTCCGAACTGGTGATCATCATGAAAATCAATACCTTGAGAATCGGTCTGGCGTGTCTGGTTGCGTTCCTGAGCGGGGCGGTATTTGGCCAGGATGCCGGTGGCGATGTCGGCTTGGTGAATTCCCTCCAGGGCGATGTCAGTTATCAAGGCAAAGAGGGGCCGGCACGCAAGGCGCAACCCTATATGCGCCTCCGCCATGGCGACAAGGTCACTTTGGCTGCCGGTGCCGCAATCAAGATCAGCTATACCACGGCGAGCCGTCAGGAGTCCTGGACCGGGCCGAGCAGCTTTGTAGCCACTTCCAGCGGCGGCGAGCTGCTCAAGGGCAGCAAGCCGGAAATTTCCCAGCTTCCGGCTGCGGTTCCGCAAAAGCTGGCGCGCGTTTCCGAACTGATGAACACCTCGCGGGTGGGCGGTTTGGTGGTCCGCTCGGTCAAGGCTCCCTCGGCGTCGAGCAAGGAAGAAGTTGCCGAAGCCGTGGCTGCCTACGAGTCGATGCGCGCGTCAGCGGCGCCCAGCGACGTGACGCCTGAACTCTTCCTCTATTCGGTGTTCCAGGAGCATGGGATGGTTGATGACCTGAAGATCGTCGCCAAGCAGATGATGCAACGGCAGCCGGACAATCCGGAGATTCGTCAACTGGCACAGGCAGCGCTTAACTCGCGCTGACCGAATCCGGAGCAGTAATTCGTCGGCCGTAGCGGGCAACCGCTGCGGCCGCGTTCATTTCAAGGTGGGAACAACGCGGAAACAGGCTGGCTGTTCGCCGCATGATTTACCAGGCCGATCGCCATAATCGGCCAGTATCCCTCATTGTGAGCCCTGCTTTGCCGGGCCAGATCGTAATCATGAGTGTAGTCAGCCTTACGCCTTCCGCTGCCGCCCCCCTTCCGGAAAAAATTGCCTCATTGGTGCACGAGGCCCGATGGCTGCTGATCGGCCTCGTCGGGATTTATCTTGCACTGATATTGTGGGGGTACGACCGCGCCGATCCCGGCTGGTCCCATGCCGCAACCCTTGATCGGGTCGCGAATCCCGGCGGACGTTTTGGCGCCTGGCTTGCCGACTTGCTGCTGTATCTGGTGGGGCTGTCCGCCTGGTGCCTGGCCGTACTTCCCTTCTTTCTACTGGCTTCCCGTTACCAACGCCTGAGCCACATTTTTGGTGGCGATCGTCGCTCGCTGCTGATTGCGCTGGGCGGGTTCCTTGTCCTCCTGCTGGCGTGCGCCGGGGTCGAATCAATGCGCTTCTGGAGCCTGAAAGTGGCCTTGCCGCTGGCACCCGGCGGTCTGTTCGGTTATGAAGTGGGGCGCTTGACCACCCAGTTTCTTGGCTATACGGGCGGGACTTTGATCCTGCTTGTATTGGCGATGATCGGATTCAGCCTGTTCACAGGGGTGTCCTGGATCGTGGTTGCCGAAAAATCCGGCGTTCTCGTCGAAGGTGCCTATGTCGGCTTGAGGAGCCTGTGGGATGCTTGGCAAGACCGCCGATACGGGCGCGTCGTGGCGGAGCAGCGTGAAGAAGCGGTCGAGACGGAGCGGCGCAAGGTCGAGGAAAGCCCCCTGCCACCCCTGCGTATCGAGCCCATCGAGATTGCCGTGCCGGTTGCGCCCAAAGCTGTGGCTCGGGCTGAAAAGGAACGCCAGCAGGCCTTATTTTTCGATGCTCCCGGTGGTGCCCTGCCGCCCTTGCACCTGTTGGCCGAGGCCGCGCACAACCCCGATGACCTGCCGTCGGCGCAGACCCTTGAATTCACTTCGCGCCTGATCGAGCGCAAGCTGGCCGACTTCAATGTCGAAGCCAAGGTACTGACGGCGCACCCTGGCCCTGTGGTGACGCGTTACGAAATTGAGCCCGCCGTGGGCGTCAAGGGCAGCCAGATCGTCGGGCTGGCCAAGGATCTGGCCCGTGCCTTGTCACTGGTATCGATCCGGGTGGTAGAGACCGTACCGGGCAAGTCGTGCATGGCGCTCGAGTTGCCCAATCCCAAGCGCCAGGTCGTGCGCCTGTCGGAAATCATCGGTTCGCAGGCTTACCATGGCATGCATTCGCCCTTGTCGGTTGCACTGGGCAAGGACATCGGCGGTCAGCCGGTGGTCGCCGATCTCGCCAAGATGCCGCACCTTCTGGTGGCCGGGACCACCGGCTCGGGCAAGTCGGTCGGGGTCAACGCGATGATCCTATCATTGGTGTACAAGTCCGAACCGAAGGATGTGCGCCTGATCATGGTCGACCCCAAGATGCTGGAACTGTCGATCTATGAAGGCATTCCGCACCTGCTGGCGCCGGTGGTCACCGACATGAGCAAGGCCGCCAACGCGCTGCACTGGTGCGTGGGCGAGATGGAGCGCCGCTACAAGCTGATGTCGGCGCTCGGGGTGCGCAATATCTCCGGCCTCAACGGCAAGATCAATGAGGCGAAGAAAGCGGGCGAGTCACTGACCAATCCCTTCACGCTGACCCCGGAAAACCCGGAAGCGCTGGAGCACATGCCCTATGTAGTGGTGGTCATCGACGAGTTGGCCGACCTGATGATGGTGGTGGGCAAGAAGGTCGAGGAACTCATTGCACGCCTGGCACAGAAGGCGCGTGCCGCGGGCATTCACCTGATCCTGGCGACGCAGCGGCCCAGTGTCGACGTCATCACCGGCCTGATCAAGGCCAACATCCCGACCCGGATCGCCTTCCAGGTCTCGTCCAAGATCGATTCGCGCACCATCCTTGACCAGATGGGTGCCGAGGCGCTGCTGGGCCAGGGCGACATGCTCTACCTGGCGCCGGGCACCGGCTTGCCGGTGCGCGTGCACGGCGCCTTCGTCGCCGACGATGAAGTGCATCACGTCGTCGATCACCTGAAGAAGGTCGGGCCGCCGGATTACATCGAAGGCCTGCTTGATGGCCCGGTTGGCGAAGAGGGAGAAGTCGGCGTAGGCGATTTGGCGAGCGGCGATGCCGAGGCCGACCCGATGTACGACCAGGCAGTCGAAGTTGTCCTGAAGACGCGGCGTCCATCGATTTCGCTGGTGCAGCGCCATCTTCGCATTGGCTACAACCGCGCTGCCCGCCTGATTGAAGCCATGGAAAAAGCGGGGCTGGTGACGCCGATGAACGGTGCCGGCGGGCGCGAGGTGATCGGTCCCGGCAAGCAGGACTGAGCGCGCTTCCGGCGGGGCTGCGATAATCCCCGCATGAACAACAAATTTTTCGCCTTTGCCCTGGCCTGCTGCGGCCTGTCCTTTTCCGCCTGTGCGGCGGGACTCGACCAGCTCAAGTCCTTCCTTGAATCGAACCGCAGCGCGCGCGGCGTGTTCACCCAGACGGTGATCGCCAAGTCGGGACGCAAACCCCAGCAGTCGGCCGGTATCTTCGCCCTGCAGCGACCGGGCAAGTTCCGCTGGTCCTACGAGTCGCCCTACAAGCAATTGCTGGTCAGCGATGGCAGCAAACTCTGGAGCTACGACCCGGACCTCAATCAGGTGGCGGTGAAGAAGCTCGGCACGGCATTCGGCGCCAGCCCGGCGGCCCTGCTGGCCGGGCAGGATTTGGATAAGCATTTCGAGCTCAAGGAAGGGACAAGCGCCGACGGCGTCGAATACGTCGAGGCCAGACCCAAGGGCGGCGACGCCAGCTTCGATAGGGTGCGCATCGGCTTTAGCGGCAGCCGCCCCCTGAGCATGGAAATCCACGACAGCTTCGGCCAGATCACCCACCTGCGGTTTACGCAGTTCGAGTCGAATCCGGTGTTGCCCGCCAGCCTGTTCCGCTTTACGGCCCCGGCCGGAGCCGATGTTGTCGGCGACTGACCTGTTCTCTGCAGCGCCCAGGCATGCGCCCCTGGCCGAGCAGATGCGGCCGCGCACGCTGGACGAGGTGATCGGCCAGCGTCACCTGGTGGGTGAGGGCAAGCCGCTGCGCTTGGCCTTTGCCTCGGGGACGCCCCATTCGATGATCCTCTGGGGGCCGCCGGGGGTCGGCAAGACCACGCTGGCGCGCCTGATGGCCGATGGCTTCGATGCCGAATTCATCGCGTTGTCGGCGGTGTTCTCCGGGGTCAAGGACATCCGCGAGGCGATGCAGCGGGCCGAAATGCTGGCGCAGCAGGGGCGACGCACCATCCTCTTCGTCGACGAGGTGCATCGCTTCAACAAGGCGCAGCAGGATGCCTTCCTGCCCTATGTCGAGAACGGCACGGTGACCTTCATCGGCGCCACCACCGAGAACCCGTCCTTCGAGGTGAATTCCGCGCTGCTTTCCCGGGCGGCCGTATACGTGCTGAAGAGCCTGAGCGAGGCCGAGCTTGGCGAGTTGTTCGATCGTGCCTGCGCCCAGGCACTCGCCGAACTGGAATTCGACGCCGACGCACGCGAGCGCCTGATCGGCCATGCCGACGGCGATGCGCGGCGCCTTCTCAACGTGCTGGAACAGGTGCGCACCGCCGCCATCACGGCCGGCTTTGCAAATGAGCGCCGTGTCGTCAGCGCCGACTTCCTGAAACAGGCCCTGGCAACCGACCTGCGCCGCTTCGACAAAGGCGGCGATGCCTTCTACGACCAGATCTCGGCCCTGCACAAGTCGGTGCGCGGCTCCAACCCGGATGCTGCGCTGTACTGGTTCGTGCGCATGCTCGATGGCGGCGCTGATCCGCTCTACCTCGGCCGGCGCATCGTACGCATGGCGATCGAGGACGTCGGCCTGGCCGACCCGCGCGCCTGGGACATTGCGCTCAATGCCTGCGCCACCTACGAGCGGCTGGGCAGCCCGGAAGGCGAACTGGCGCTGGCCAACGCCGTGCTCTACCTGGCCGTGGCCGCCAAGTCGAACGCCGCTTACGTCGCCTATAATTCAGCGCGCGCTTTCGTGGCGAAGGACAAGAGCCGCGGCGTGCCGGAACACTTGCGCAACGCACCGACCAAGCTGATGAAGGACCTCGGCTACGGCGCCGAATACCGATATGCGCATGACGAAGCCGACGCCTATGCCGCCGGGGAGAATTACTTTCCCGAGGGCATGCCCGCCGTGCAGTGGTATCAGCCGGTGGCACGCGGGCTGGAACAGAAAATCGCCGAGAAACTCGCCCACCTGCGCACGCTCGATGCGCAGGCCGCAAAAACGAAATAGGGACGCATCATGCTGGACATCCAACTTCTGCGCAGCAACCTCGCTCTCGTCGCCGAACGCCTCGCCACGCGCGGCGTGATGCTGGACATGACCGGTTTCGAAACCCTGGAGGCGGAACGCAAGCGCCTGCAGGTGCACACCCAGGACCTGCAGGCCAAGCGCAACACGCTGTCCAAGCAGATCGGCATGTTGAAGGGCAAGGGCGAGGATGCTTCCGGCGTGATGGCCGAGGTCGCCGGACTGGGGGACGCGCTGAAGGCGGGCGAGGCCGCGCTGGCCGAGTTGATGCCGCGCTTCGATACCTTCCTCGAACTGATCCCCAACCTGCCGCACGAGAGCGTGCCGGTCGGCCGTGACGAAAACGGCAACGTCGAGGTGCTGCGCTGGGGCACGCCGCGGGCCATCGCCGCGCCGCGCGACCACGTGGACCTCGGCACCGCGCTGAGCGGGCTCGACTTCGAGGCCGGCGTGAAGATTTCCGGCGCGCGTTTCACCGTGATGAAGGGCCAGATCGCGCGCCTGCACCGGGCGCTGACCCAGTTCATGCTCGACCTGCATACCATGGAGCATGGCTACACCGAGGTTTACACACCCTACCTGGTCAATCCCGACAGCATGTTCGGTACCGGCCAGCTGCCGAAGTTCGAGGAAGACCTGTTCGCCGTGCCGCGCAGCGACGGCAGCAAGCTCTACCTGATCCCCACCGCCGAAGTGCCGGTGACCAACCTGGTGCGTGACGAGATCCTCGCCGCCGACACGCTGCCGCTCAAGTTCGTCGCCCATACGCCCTGCTTCCGCTCGGAGGCGGGCAGCTACGGCAAGGACACGCGCGGCATGATCCGCCAGCATCAGTTCGACAAAGTGGAACTGGTGCAGATGGTACGCCCCGACCAGTCGTGGGATGCGCTGGAGCAGCTCACCGGCCACGCCGAGGCTGTACTGCAAAAGCTGGAGTTGCCGTACCGCAAGGTAGCCCTGTGCACCGGCGACATGGGCTTTTCCGCGGCCAAGACCTACGACCTTGAAGTCTGGCTGCCGGCGCAGAACACCTATCGCGAGATTTCATCCTGCTCGAATTTCGAGGCCTTCCAGGCGCGGCGCATGCAGGCCCGCTTCAGGAACGACAAGAACAAGACCGAGCTGCTGCACACCCTCAACGGCTCGGGCCTTGCGGTCGGCCGGACCCTGGTGGCCGTGCTGGAGAACTACCAGAACGACGACGGCAGCATCACCGTGCCGACGGCACTGCGGCCCTGGATGGGCGGCGCCGAGAAGATCAGCGCGGCCTGATGCTCTCCGGGTAGCTTGAGATGTGCGGTGCCTCGAAACGGCACAGCACATCGTAATAGCTGCGGATGTTCTCGACCATGATCACGGCTTCGCCACCGCGCGCCGGCCCGCTCTTCAGGCGCGCGTAGACTTCCGGTCGCGCCAACTGCGGCAGCACCTGTTTCATGTCGTACCAGATATCCGGGTTGCGCTTGAACCGGGTGGCCATCGCGCGCGCGCCGCGAAAATGGCCCATACCCAGGTTGTAGGCAGACAAGGCCAGCCATAAGCGATCCGGAAATGCGGCACTGGCTGGCACCTGCTCCACCAGGTCGGCCAGGTAGCGCGCGCCGGCTCGGATGCTCTCGGCGCCGTCGAGGCGGTTCTTTACGCGCAGGTAGTCGGCGGTGTCTTCGGTCAGCATCATCATGCCGCGCACATTCGTGTACGACGTCGCCAGCGGGTCCCATTTCGATTCCTGATAGGCCAGCGCCGCCAGCAGGCGCCAGTCGATGCCGGTCAGGTCCTGCGCCGCCTGGAAGTGGCGCCGCCAGGTCGGCAATCGCGTGCGCGCGGCGTCGATGAAGCTGGCGATGCCATCGGCGTTGATGCGCTTGATGTGGCCGAAGTAGCGGTCCTGCAGGCGCGCCAGCGTGCCGTTGGCACGGGACTCGGCGATGAAGGCATCGGCCCTGGCGCGCAAGGCATCGGCGCCCTTGCCGCCAAAGGCCCAGCCGAGGTCCAGCGTTCCCGGCAAGGCCAGCAGGGGTTCGACCTCGGGGAAAAAATTGATCCCGACATCGAGGTGGATATCGTGAACGGCCACCAGCTCCGCCTTGTGGCTGGCAACGCGCTCGAGCAAGTCCATTTCATTGACGCCGGGAACCTCGACCACCGTCGGACGCGATGCTTCGCCCAGGCCGCGCAGCTTGTCGGCGATCGGCGAGCCAGCGAGGACCTCAACGGTCTTGCCCGCGAGATCGCGCAATTCCTCCGGCCCGAGCACCTCGTTATGGCCGACGATCCACTGGCGCACGGTGCGGATCGGCGCCGAGTACTCCAAGTGGCTGTTGCCGATCGGCATCGATGCCGCCAGGTGGACGCGGCCGGCCAGCGCCAGGTCGTTGAGCTCGTACGGGTCGGCCGCCTTGAGGAAGGTGACCTTGAGCCCGAGGCTGTCGGCAAAGGAAGTGACCAGGTCGTGGTCGAAGCCGCTGGCGGTGCTGCCCTGATCCTGGAAGAAGGCCGGCGCTTCGCGAATCGCCACCACCAGCTTGCCCTCGGCTTCCGGGGGATCAACGCGGCCACAGCCGGCAAGAACCAGCAGGGGAAGGCAGCAGATCAGGCGAAGCAGCTGCGGCAAATCATTCCCTCCGTACGTGCTGTGACCGACGGACGCTTCGCGGTTATAATCCGCGCCTCGCGGAGAGGTGGCAGAGTGGTCGAATGTACCTGACTCGAAATCAGGCGATGTCGCAAGGCATCCGTGGGTTCGAATCCCACCCTCTCCGCCACCCGATTCTACCTGCAGCAAATCCCCTGGACTGAACCCTGGAATTCCCGCTTAGCCGCCCTTGCGGCGCGACAGCGGATGCCGCGGCACGTCCGGGTGCTTGCGTGCCGGAACGCCGCGCCTGGCGGGTTTTGCCGCCTGCGGCTCGGGCGAACGCCGTATTGCCGGCGCCGACTTTTGTTTGACGGGGAGCTTGCCAGGCGCCGCGCCGGTGCCGGTTCCGGCCGGCTGCCAGGCCGGAACCAGATGCCGCTTGCCGGGCCCGATCAGGTCGGCACGGCCCATGGCTTTCAGGGCTTCGCGCAGGAGGGGCCAGTTTTCCGGGTCGTGATAGCGCAGGAAGGCCTTCTGCAGCCTGCGTTGGCGGCCGGCACGCACCACCGGCACGGCCTCCGATGCCGCCGTGACCTTGCGCAGCGGGTTCTTTTCCGTGTGCCACATCGCGGTCGCCAATGCCAGCGGAGTCGGCAGGAAAGTCTGCACCTGGTCGAGGCGAAAGCCATTGCGCTTGAGCCATTGCGCGAGCTCCAGCATGTCCACGTCCGTGGTACCCGGGTGCGCCGCGATGAAGTAGGGGATCAAATACTGTTCCTTGCCGGCTTCCTTCGAGAACCGGTCGAACATCTGCTTGAAGCGCTCGTAGGCGCCCATGCCCGGCTTCATCATCTTCGACAGCGGGCCCTCTTCGCTGTGCTCGGGTGCAATCTTGAGGTAGCCGCCGACATGGTGCGTCACCAGTTCCCGGACGTACTCCGGCGACTTCACCGCGAGGTCGTAACGCAGGCCGGACCCGATCAGGATCTTCTTGATCCCGGGCAGGGCGCGCGCCTTGCGGTAAAGCGAGACCAGCGGCGCATGGTCGGTGTTGAGGTTCTCGCAGATGCCGGGATAGACGCAGGACAAGCGGCGGCAGTTTTCCTCGATCTTCTTGTCCTTGCAGGCCAGGCGGTACATGTTGGCGGTCGGTCCGCCGAGGTCGGAAACCACGCCGGTGAAGCCCGGCGTCTTGTCGCGGATCTGCTCGATCTCGTGAAGGATCGAGGCTTCCGAGCGGCTCTGGATGATGCGCCCTTCATGCTCGGTGATGGAGCAGAAGGTGCAGCCGCCGAAGCAGCCGCGCATGATGTTCACCGAGAAGCGGATCATCTCCCAGGCCGGAATCTTCGCCGCGCCGTAGGCCGGATGCGGCGCGCGGGCGTAGGGCAGGCCGTAGACGTGGTCCATTTCCTCGGTGGTGAGCGGGATCGGCGGCGCGTTCAACCAGACGTCACGCGCGCCGTGGCCCTGCACCAGCGCGCGCGCGTTGCCGGGGTTGGATTCGAGGTGGAACACGCGCGAGGCGTGGGCGTACAGCACCGGGCTTTCGCTGACCTGCTCGTAGGACGGCAGGCGCACCACGGTATGGGCGCGGGCATCCTTGCGCGCGGCAAGGCGTTCGGCCCTGGGCACGATGCGCACCGTCGCCGTGCCATCAGCGCCGTCCCGCAAGGGGATACCGCCGCGCATAACTTTTTGTTGCGACTCTTCCATCGCGTACGGATCGGGATGCGCATGCACCGCGCCTGGCGTGTCGAGCGTGGTCGAGTCGGCCTCATGCCAGTCCGGTCCCGGCGTCCAGCCGCGCGGAACCATGAAGGCCGTGCCGCGCAGGTCGCGAATGGCTTCGATGTTTTTACCCTTTGCCAGGCGATGGGCAAGCTCCACCAGCGCGCGTTCGGCGTTGCCGAAAATCAGCAGGTCGGCCTTGCTGTCGGGCAACACCGAGCGGCGCACCTTGTCGCTCCAGTAGTCGTAATGGGCGATGCGGCGCAAGCTGGCTTCGATGCTGCCGATCACCAGGTTGGCCTCCGGGTAGGCTTCGCGCGCGCGTTGGGCATAGACCACTACGGCGCGGTCGGGGCGGCGGTTGGGTTCGGCGTTCGGTGTGTAGGCATCGTCCGACCGCAACTTGCGGTCGGCCGTGTAGCGGTTGACCATCGAATCCATGTTGCCGGCGGTGATGCCGAAGAACAGGGTCGGCTTGCCGAGGGCGCGAAAGGCCTCTGCCGAATGCCAGTCGGGCTGGCTGATGATGCCGACGCGAAAGCCCTGGGCTTCCAGCAGACGTCCCACCAGCGCCATGCCGAAGCTGGGGTGGTCGATGTAGGCGTCGCCGGTGACCAGGATGATGTCGCACTGATCCCAGCCCAGCGCCTCCATTTCGGCGCGCGACATCGGCAGGAAAGGCGCGATGCCGAAGCGCTTTGCCCAATGCGGGCGGTAGGCTGTCAGCGGCTTTGCCGTGGCGGCAGTCATGGCGATGGCGGGGCGGTTCAGGCCGCGCGGACGCGGCTTTGCGAAGGCACGTGGCGGGCGAGGAAATCCATCTGGTCCGCCAGGATGTTGCGGTTGCTGAGGATCAGGTATTCCGCCTTGTTCGGCACGTAGGGCGCGTATACCAATTGCATGCGCGCCTGCTCTGGCGTGCGGCCGCTCTTGGTCTGGTTGCAATGGCGGCAGGCCGTCACCACGTTCATCCAGCTGTCCTTGCCGCCCTGCGATACCGGCATGACGTGGTCGCGGGTCAGTCGCTGGCCGGAAAATTCCTTGGCGCAGTAGGCGCAGATGTGGCGGTCGCGATTGAACAGTTCGCGGTTGGACAGGGGCGGTACCTGGAGCATGGAGCGCCCCGAGAGCGCCTTGCCGCGGATCGCGATGATGCTGTTGGTGGCGAGTTCCGAGCGCAGCCCGGTGACGCGATTGGTGCCGCCGTAGAAGACGAATTGCGTATCGCCGGCATCCCAGGCGACCAAGTCCCGCGCGACGTACACGCAGGCATGCTGCCAACTCACCCAGCGGTGCGGTACACCATGCTGGTCGAGGGTAAGGATCAACGGATGGCGACTCATCTCTATAAAATCCTCTATCGCCGGCAATCTAGCAGAGCATTGTGACATTTCATAGCGCGGATAGGGGGGCATTTGGCACGCGACGGATGCGCTATGCGGTCCTTGCGTCGCTGGTGCTCCACGCCCTGCTGCTGTGGCCGACTGCCCTGCGTCCGCCGGCCAGCGAGGCGAATGCCGTGCTGCAAGCCACGGTACGTGTGCTCCGCTCGCCGCAGGTACCCGTACCTCCCGGGCCGCCACCCGCGCGCGCCGTGTCGCCGGCGCCGACTCCTGCCCCGGCAGCGATCAGCACGGCGGCACAATCTCCGGAGCCGCCGCGCCCGCTTGCGGAAGCGTCGCCGCCGGCGACGGCGACTGCCGTTACCGTGCCGCCGACGGCAGGGACGCCCAGCCCACCCGCGGCGCGATCGACGGCAGCGGCGACCCCTGCTGGAACGGGGTCTTCACTGACCGCGAACGCGCCATCGGCCGAGACCCTCGACGGGCTGCGCGGCTACCGACTCGCCATCGCCAGCCAGGCGCGGCGCTTCAAGCGCTACCCGGCGGAGGCGAAGGCCTCCGGCTGGGCCGGAGTCACCGAGGTGCGCCTGGAGGTCAGCGCCGAGGGCCTGCCGCGCCTGGCGACCGTGGCGCGTTCGAGTGGCCACGAAGCCCTGGATCGCGCGGCCCTGACCATGATCGATGCCGGGGCCGCACGCGCGCGCCTGCCGGACAGCCTGCGTGGCCGCGAGTTTGCCGTGTCGTTGCCGGTCGAGTTCAGACTCGACGAGCCCTGAGCCCGCCTCAGGCGCGGGGTGGCGGGGCGATCAGGTCTTCGCTGTGGAAGCGGTACTGGCCGCGGCGGCGATCCTCGAAGAAATGCCGCAGGGTGATGGCGATGGTACGAAAGGCAATCTCGTCCCAGGGGATTTCGTCCTCGCTGAATAGGCGCAGTTCCAGGGTTTCGACGCCGGGGGCGAAGTCTAGGTCGAGCAGGCGCGAGCGGTAGATCACATGCACCTGGTGGATGTGCGGCACGCTGATCATGCTGTACATCTCGCCCAATTCGACGCGGGCGCAGGCTTCTTCGAGGGTTTCGCGCCGCGCCGCGTCGGCAACCGATTCGCCGTTTTCCATGAAGCCGGCGGGCAGGGTCCATTTGCCGTGACGCGGTTCGATGGCGCGCCGGCAGAGCAGGATGCGGTCTTCCCACTCGGGCAGAGCGCCGACCACGAGGCGCGGATTGCGGTAATGGATCGCGCCGCAGGCATCGCAGACATGGCGTGGCAGGGAGTCGCCGGGCGGCACTCGCTGGCTGACTTTGGCGCCGCAGGCGCTGCAGAAATTCATCGCCGGATCCATGAAAGGATTGTAGCGCGGCCGCCGCGATTGCCGATTCGCATGAAATGGTGATATAAGCCTTCCCACCAAAAATCACGGACTTCCTGCATCCATCATGTCGAGCAACAAGGTCGCCAGGCGCATCGACGAAATCAAGGGCATGAACGAATTTCCGCTGCCCAAGGGGCCGGCGCTGGCGTTGATCCGCCTGACGCAGCGCGAGTTCGTCTCCCTGGCGGTGGTGGCCCACGCCATCAAGGCCGACCCCACCTTCGCGGTGCGCGCGATCCGCGTCGCCAATGGCGTGGCTGGCGCCGACCACGGGCCGGTGGTATCGCTGCGCGATGCCGTCGACGTGCTGGGCGTGCCGCCGGTGCGCTCGCTGGCGATGGGCTTTTCACTGCTGGAGAACTACCGCGCCAGCGAGTGCCAGGGTTTCGACGGCACCCGCTTCTGGGCCAGTTCGCTGGCCCGCGCGGTGGCCCTGCAATTGCTGATGGCCACCCGCGACGAGGCACCGCGGCCGGATGCCTTCAGCATCGGGCTGCTGGCCCGTGTCGGCGAACTGGTGCTGGCGACGATGTTCCCGCAGGCCTACTCCACGCTGCTGCAACGCCGCGGCGGGCGGCGCGAAGCGAACCCCGACCTTGCCGAGCAGGAACTGACGGGCGCCGGCGCAGCCTCGCTGTCGGCGTCGATCCTGCTCGATTACAACCTGCCCGAAGTCTATGTCGAGGCGGTCGAAGCGCTGGGCGGCGCCCATGTCATTGAACTGCCGGCCGGCACGGGCAATCCCGCGGTACGCCAGCTCCTGCAACTGGCCGACCACATCGGCGAGATCTGTGTCGCGCCCGAGTCCGCCTGGCGCGGCATGATGCCGGCCTTGTTCGACATGGGCGAAGCCTTGGCGCTGGATGCCACCACGCTGATTGCCCTGTGCCATCGCGCGGCCCATGAATGGCGCGAGTGGGGTACCAACCTGGAACTCGAAACCGGTCCGATGCCGCGTTTCGAGCAGGCCGAGCTGACGCCATTGCCGGTGGCCGAAAGCGCGCCCGCCGCGGCGCCGGGTGTGGCAGTTGCGGCTCCTGCAGCCGCGGTTTCGGCGGCCATGGCAGCGCCGGCATCGTCCACCAAAGCGGCAACCACAACCGCTCCAGCGGCGCGTCCGTCGGCACCGGCGACTTCGCCTGCACCATCCTTTGCGGCGGCGCGCAGCACGGTCCTGAACATGCTGCTGGTGGGAGATGCCCAGCGGGTGCGACAGGCATTGGCCGCCCAACTGAGCGCCGCCGGCCATCGGCTGGTGGAAGCCGACAACGGCCGCCAGGGCCTGGCCATGGCGATCGAATCGCAGCCGCAGGTGGTGCTGGTCGATGCCCATGCCGCCGAACTCGATGGGATCGAACTGATCCGCACCCTACGCCAGTTCAAGACCGGGCGCGGCATCTATGCGCTGCTGCTTGGCGATCCGGCCGACGAGGATCAGATGGTGCGTGGCTTCGAGGCCGGTGCCGACGGCTTCCTCTCCCTGGCGCCGTCACCGCGCGTGCTGGCGGCGCATTTGCTGGCCGCGCAGCGCGTGGCCGGCCTGCAGGAAGACCTGCGCCACGATCAGGAGGAACTGCGGCGGATTTCTGCCGAGTTGTCTGCCAGCAACCAGAAGCTGCAGGAAGCCGGCATGACCGACATGCTCACCGGCTGCCCCAATCGGCGCTACGCCATGGATCGCATCACCCAGGAATGGGCCATGGCAGTGCGCACCGTGCGCCCGCTGGCCTGCATGGTGGTCGATCTCGACAACCTCAAGCAGATTAACGATGCCCATGGCCACGAAGCCGGCGATCGCGCCCTGAAACTGATCGCCAGCGCCTTCAAGGGCGAGATGCGCGCGCAGGAAGTATTGGCCAGGAGCGGCGGCGACGAGTTCATTGTCATCTGCCCCGATACCGGGCTGGAAGCGGCGCTGGCCTGTGCCGAACGCATGCGCGCTGCCGCCGCGGCGCAGCCGATCGTCGGCGGCGCGCAGCCGATCCATGGCACCGTCAGCATCGGCGTTGCGGTGCGCGATGCCAGCGTGGCCGATCCGGCGACCCTGATCCGCATGGCCGACCAGAGCGCCTACCTGGCCAAGCGCAACCGCAATTCGGTGGCGACGATGCAGACGGTGGCCGCCCGAGGCTAGTGGCGCAAGGCTTGCGGGGCAAAAACCGCCGGTTTCGAGGCAAGCTGCGGAGCCCGGAGAAGTCGATTTCCTTGTTTGGAATCATACCGATAAGTCGATTTTGTAATGTTTTTTCTTACAAAATGTCCGTATCTAATTCTTACAATAGATTGGTTTTTCCGTTGATTTCTTTCTTGTCATCACCCATGTGATCATGCATCTGCCGGGATTCGGGCTCCAGTCCGACATCTTGCGGCGATCTCAAGGAGTGAATGATGAAATCGACCGACACCTACAACGACATAAAGGAAGTCAATCTCTCTTACCTGATGCTGGCTCAGAACATGGTGCGCTCGGATCGCGAAGCCGCCATTTTCCGCCTCGGAATCAGTGAAGAGATTGCCGACGTGCTGGCCCGACTCACCCCGGGGCAAGTCCTCAAGATGGCCAGTTCCGACATGCTCTTGTGCAACTTCCGCTTCGACGACACCCTGCTGCTCGACCTGCTCGCCAACCACGAGCGTGATCGCGGCGTCGGCCACCTGCATGCGGCGATCCTCGCCGCCGGCCGGCCGGTAGCCACGCTGGCCTGATTTCCAGGCCATCCACAGCACACGCAACGTCTGTCGACGGGGGTACTCATGCGCAATAAATCCGTAATCATCGAGGCCAAAGACATTGGCCTCGCGATCGAACTCATCGAACTCGGCGCCCGCCTGCAACTGCTGGAGGCGGAAACCAACCTGTCGCGCGAGCGCCTGCTCAAGCTGTACAAGGAGGTGCGCCACGAGTCGCCACCCAAGGGCATGCTGCCCTTCTCGACCGACTGGTTCATGACCTGGCAGCCGAACATCCACGCCTCGCTGTTCATGGCTTACTTCCGCTTCCTCAAGCAGCACACGCAGCTGACGGGGCTGGAGCTGATCATCAAGGCCTACCGCATGTATCTCGACCAGATCAAGCGCGGCGGCATGGAAACCGTGCTCTCGCTGACGCGGGCCTGGACCATGGTGCGCTTCTTCGACGCCAACATGCTGCAGATGGCGACCTGCCGCGAATGCGGCGGCGAATTCGTCACCCACGCCTACGATCCGGTGAAAGGCTACGTTTGCGGCCTGTGCCACATGCCGGCCCGCGCCGGCAAGACGCGACGCGCGGCCGAGGCCGCCGCCAGCGCTGCGCTCGCCGAAGCCTGATCGCGCCGTACTGAAATCCGGGGCGCCCGCGGCCTGCAGGTCGCGGGCGCCCCGTTTTTTCGCCGTGCCGCCAGCGCCGACTTTTGGCCGCCGCGCGGACGATTAGAATCCGGCTTCGATCTTTCCGGATTCTCCCCATGTGGTTTCGCAACCTTCAAATCTTCCGCCTTGGCGCGGATTGGGATTACAGCACCGACGCGCTGGCGGCGGCGCTGCTCACCGGCCAGTTCCAGGGCTGCGGCGCCTCTGATCGCAGCGCCCGCGGCTGGGTGCCGCCGCGCGGCGAGGACGGCGAGCTGGTGTTCAGCGTCGCGCGCCAGCAACTGATCGCACTGGGCGTCGAACAGAAGCTGCTGCCGGTCTCGGTGGTGCGCCAGTACGCCCAGGCCAAGCTCGACCAGATCGAGGCCGCGCAGGGCTACAAGCCGGGCCGCAAGCAGAAGCGCGAGATCACCGACCAGGTCGAGTCCGAATTGCTGCCGCGCGCCTTCGTCAAGCGCGGATTGACCTATGTCTGGATCGACCCGATCAATCGCTGGCTGCTGGTCGATGCCTCCTCCAGCGCGCGTGCCGACGAGGTCATGGAGCAGCTCAAGCTGTCGCTCGGCGAACTGCCGCTGACGCTGGTCAAGACCACGCTGGCGCCGGCGACGGCGATGACGCAATGGCTGGCGGCCGGTGAGGCGCCGGGCAGCTTCAGCATCGACCGCGATTGCGAGTTGCAGGCCGCCGCCGACGAGCGCCCGGTGGTGCGTTACGTGCGCCACAACCTCGACAGCGACGAGGTGCGCAGCCACATCGCCAACGGCAAGTCGGCCACGCGCCTGGCGCTGACCTGGAACGACCGCGTCTCCTTCGTCCTCACCGAGCAGATGCAGGTCAAGAAACTGACCTTCCTCGACCTGATCAAGGAAGACGCCGAGCGTCAGGCCGAGAATGCCGATGACCTGTTCGCCGCGAATTTCACTCTGATGTGCGGCGAACTCTCGCAACTCCTGGCGCACCTGGTCGAGGTGCTGGGCGGCGAGGGCGAATAAGTTGCGCGCGCTGTTCGCCTCCCTGCTGCTTCTGTTGGCTATGCCGACAACGGCGATGGACGGCGTCGATGTCGGCAAGCCGTCGGCGGTGCGCAACCTGGTCCCGGCCGGCGCGCTGGAAAAGCAGGCCGCCCAGGAATACGAGCAGCTCAAGCGCCAGGCCGCCTCGAAGCAGGCGCTGGGGCCGGATGACCATCCGCAGGTGCGGCGCCTGCGGGCGATTGCCAAGCGCATGATCCCCTTCGTCGGCCGCTTCAATCCGCGCGCGGCGCAATGGCAGTGGGAGGTCAACCTGATCGGCTCGAAGCAGATCAATGCCTTTTGCATGCCGGGCGGCAAGATCGCCTTTTACACCGGCATTCTCGATACGCTCAAGCTGACCGACGACGAGGTGGCGATGGTGATGGGCCACGAGATCGCCCATGCCCTGCGCGAACATGCGCGCGAACGCATGGCCAAGGGCCAGCTGACCCAGCTCGGGGCCAACATCCTCGGTGAGCTGGTCGGCGGCGGACGCTATGCCGGGGCCTTCCAGCTGGGCGGCAACCTGCTCTCGCTGAAGTTTTCGCGCGACGACGAGTCCGAAGCCGACGTGGTCGGGCTCGACCTCGCCGCGCGCGCCGGTTTCGATCCGCGCGCCGGCGTCACTCTGTGGCAGAAGATGACGGCGGCCAATTCGAAGGCGCCGCTGGAATTCCTGTCCACCCATCCCGCGGGCAACAACCGCATCAAGGAAATCGAAAAGCACCTGCCCGAAGTGGTGCCGCTCTACGAATCGACGCGGCGCAGCCGCTGAGGATTTACGCCGCGGTAGGGTCGCCGGCCGCGGCAGCGTAGGCGCGCTGCAGTTCGCGCAGGCGCTGGTTGTCGCCCAGCAGGTGGCGCACGTGTTCCATCCAGGGTTCGGTATGGCGGCGGATCTCGGCGTCGTCGTCGAGGATGCGCTCGATCAGCTGGCGCTTTTGCTGCAGGTCGCTGCGGCTGATGAGGGCATCGTCCGGCATCGAGATCAGGGTTTCGCGCATGCGGGCAACGCCCCGCTCCAACTCGATCAGCCTTTCCCAGTCGCCATCGCGCGCCGCAGCCACCATGGCGGCCGACACCCGGCCCATTTCCTGATAGAGATCGATCTGACGCGACATGGGCCTATGCTAGCCGCCCGTAGCGACGGCATTTCCGCAAGCTGGACAGGGTTCCGAGGCTTATTTCCGGACGCCTCCGCGGCAAGGCCGGCGGCCATTGATCAGGCGCGGAAACCCCCGTCAAATCGGCGTTTGAAGCCTGTCGCGGGAGCTCAGGCCGGGGCCAATCCCCGTGCCTGGAGGTTGCGCTCGTCGATCGGGAAATGGCAGACCGCCGCCACCACGCCGAGCAGGATGCAGATACCCCAGATGGTGTTGTAGGAGCCTGTGGCATCGAACAGCTTGCCGCCCAGCCAGACGCCGAGGAAGCTGCCCACCTGGTGGCTGAAGAACACCAGGCCCGAGAGCATGCCGAGGAAGCGCACGCCGAACACCTGGGCCACGATGGCGTTCGTCAGCGGCACCGTGGACAGCCAGAGCAGGCCCATGGTGGCGGCAAACACGTAGGCGGTAAGCGGCGTCAAAGGCAGCCAGAGGAAGATCGAGATCGCCACGCTGCGCGCGAAGTAGATCGCCGCCAGCAGGTGGCGCTTGGGGTAGCGGTTGCCGAGCTGGCCGGCGCTGTAGCTGCCGAACACATTGAACAGGCCGATCAGGGCCAGCGAGGTCATGCCCACTTCCGGGCCGAGACCCTTGTCGAGCAGGTAGGTGGGGAAATGCACGCCGATGAACACCACCTGGAAGCCGCAGACGAAATAGCCGACGTTGAGCAGCAGGTAGCCCTTTTCCCGCCCCGCTTCGCGCAGCGCTTCGAGCCCGGTCTGGCCGCGGCTGGCGGCTGCGGCGGCAAGGCCCTGGGTCAGCGCGCTGCCCAGCGGCATGATCAGCAGCGCCGCCGCCGAAAAGATCAGCAGGGTGCCAAACCAGCCCATGCCGCCGATCAACTGCGAGGCCACCGGGATCATCAGGAACTGGCCGAAGGAGCCGGCGGCGGCAACCACGCCCATCGACCAGGCGCGACGCGCCTCGGGCACCAGCGCTCCTAGCGCGGCGAACACCACGCTGTAGGTGCAGCCGCTTTGCGCCGCGCCGATCAGCAGCCCGGCGCTGGCGGCAAGCCCGCTGCCGCTGCTGGCGTAGGCCATGCCCAGCAGGCCCAGCGCGTACAGGGCGCTGGCGCCCCACAGCACGCGGCGCGCACCGAAGCGGTCGGCGAGGAAGCCGGCAAAGGGCTGGGTGGCGCCCCACGTCAGGTTCTGCAGGGCCAGGGCGAAGGAAAAGACTTCGCGGTTCCACTGGTGCTCCTGGCTCATCGGCGTCAGGAACAGGCCGAAGGTGTGGCGGATGCCCATCGCCACGCAAACGATCAGCGCGGCGTAGAGCAGGACGATGGCGATCGGGCGCCGGGCAGCGGGAGTAGTCATCGGGCGATGCTAACATTCCGCGGCCATGGGAATTAGCGCGAAATGAACAAGGCTTTTGTCAAGGAATCCGAGGACGCCGAGGACGACGAGGCGCCGGAGTCGCAGTTGCCGGCTGGCACCCGCAACTACATGACGCGGCGCGGCCACGCCGCGCTGCGCGCCGAGTTCGAGCAACTGGTCAAGGTCGAGCGCCCGGCCATCGTGCAGGTCGTGTCCTGGGCCGCCGGCAACGGCGACCGCTCGGAAAACGGCGACTACATCTACGGCAAGAAGCGCCTGCGCGAAATCGACCGGCGCATCCGCTTCCTCACCAAACGCCTGGAAACCGCGGTGGTGGTCGACCCGGCCGAGCAGCAGAATCGCGACCAGGTGTTCTTCGCCGCCACGGTGACGGTTTGCGATGCGGAGGGCGACGAGGTGACCTACCAGATCGTCGGCATCGACGAAGCCAATGCCAGCGAAGGTCGCATCAGCTGGATCTCGCCGCTGGCGCGCGCCCTGATCAAGGCGCGCGAAGGCGATACCGTGCGCTTCGACAGCCCCGGCGGGCTGCGTGAGCTCGACATCGTCGAGGTGCGTTATGAGTGAGGGTTGCGGCGGCTGCCAAACCAGTTCGTGCCCTTGGGCTACCCCAGCCGGCGAGTGCACCGAAGGAGAGTGAACCGATGCCTTTCGTCGTCTCATGGCCCGACAGGACATTTCTCGCAAGATTCGAAGGCATTGTCACCGCCAACGAAATCGAGGCAGTCAACCATTTGTTCAGCGGCGATGAAAGGCTGGACCGGGTCCGCTATTCCATATGGGATTTTTCATCCGCAAGCTCGGTTGAGGTACCGGAGCAGGAAATTGAGTACGCCGCTGCATTCGACAAGGGGGTGTCGAACGTCAAGGCACAGCTCAAGGGGGCGTTGATCGCCGCGTGCGATCCGGTCAAAGCGAAACTCGAAGCCTACCTGTCGATCGCCAAGGATCTCGACGTCGGTTGGGATACCCGCCTGTTCGATACCATGGACGCCGCCCGGGCATGGCTGGAGGCGGATCGCTGAGCGCGGGCGGCGGCGGGTCGCCGTCCCGCCGGCGCCGACTTTTGCTCAGGCCCGCCGATGGGCATGCACGGCCCACAGCAGCAGGCCGAACAACACCATCGCCCCGGCCTGGTGGGCAGCGCCCAGGGCCACCGGCACTTGCAGCAACAGCGTGGCGATGCCGAGCGTGACCTGCACCGCCAGCCACAGCACCAGCAGCAGCGCCGGAGTGCGTGCCGCCGGGTTTTCCTGTGCGATGCGCCAGGCCAGCCAGGGAATCAGGCCCATCAAGGCCCAGGCGATCAGGCGGTGGTCGAACTGCACCAGCGCCATGTTGGTGAAGAAGTTGAGCCACCACGGCTCGACCACGAAGCTTTCCGGCGGCAGGAAGTGTCCGTTCATCAGCGGGAAGGTGTTGTAGGCGAGGCCGGCGCGAATCCCTGCAACCAGTGCGCCCGACAGCACCATCACGAACACCAGCGGCACCAGGACGTTGCCAAGCCTGCGCGTGGCCGGCTCGCCGGCCGTCGCCGAGCGTGACTGCAACATGCCCAGCCCGGTCCAGAACATCAGGCCGAAGAGGATGAAGGCGAGGCCGAGGTGGGCGGCAAGCCGGTATTGCGAAACGCGCGGATCATCCACCAGGCCGCTCTTGACCATGTACCAGCCCATCGCGCCCTGCAGGCCGCCGAGGACGAAGAAGCCGAACACCTTGCCGGCAAGCGCCCCCTTGAGGTAGCCGCGAGCGAGGAAGTAGAGGTAGGGCAGCAGGAATACCACGCCGATGAAGCGGCCGGAAAGGCGATGCGCCCATTCCCACCAGAAGATGAACTTGAAGCCGTCCAGCGTCATGTCGTGGTTGACCTTCTGGAACTCGGGCGTCTGCTGGTACTTGGCGAAGAGTTCCAGCCAGTGGGCCTCGGAAAGCGGCGGCAGGGCGCCGATCAGCGGCTTCCACTCGACGATGGAAAGCCCGGAATGCGTCAGGCGCGTGACGCCGCCCACCACCATGGTGATGAAAACCATGGCGCAGCAGGCGAACAGCCACCAGGCCACGGCGCGTTGTTGATTACTTGTCGTCATGTTTCCAGTGTCCTGACTTGCCGCCGGCCTTTTCCAGCAGCCTGATTTCCTCGATGACCATGCCGCGGTCGGCGGCCTTGCACATGTCGTAGATGGTGAGCAGGCCGGCGGCGGCGGCGGTCAAGGCCTCCATTTCGACGCCGGTGCGGCCCAGGGTTTCCGCGGTGACTTCAATGGTCACGCGGTGCTTTTTCGCGTCCAGCGAAAACTCGGCGGCAACGCGCGTCAGCGCCAGCGGATGGCACAGCGGGATCAGGTCGGCAGTGCGCTTGGCCGCCTGGATGGCGGCAATGCGAGCGATGCCGAGCACGTCGCCCTTTTTGGCGTTGCCGCCGCGGATCAGTTCGAAGGTGGCCGGCGCCATGCGGATGCTGCCGCGGGTGCGGGCCACGCGCGCCGTTTCGGCCTTGGCGCCGACATCGACCATGTGCGCCTGGCCGGCGGTATCGAAATGGGTAAGGGTGGGCGCCACGGGCTTGGCGGCGGATTTGCGGGGGGATTTCATGAAATACGTTGTCACAACCGGATTTTTGACAGCCGCTATCATAGCGATATGAATCCCCGTCTGCTTGCCGGCGCCCTGCTGCTTGCCATTGGCATGGTTGCCGCGCCCCCGCTTTCCGTTGCCGAAGGCCTGCCCGACCTGGGCGAGGCGGCGCAGTCCGAATTTTCCCCAGCCATGGAGCGGCGCATCGGCGAATCGATCATGCAGGACATCCGGCGCGATCCGGCCTGGCTGGACGACCCCGAGATCAATGCCTACCTCAACCGCCTCGGCAACCGCCTGGCAGCGCAAAGCACCGAGTCGCGGCAGGAGTTCGAATTCTTCGCACTCAAGGATTCCACGCTCAACGCCTTCGCCATGCCCGGCGGCTACATCGGCGTGCATACCGGCCTGCTGCTGGCCGCCGCCTCGGAATCCGAACTGGCCTCGGTGCTGGCCCACGAAATTTCGCACGTCACCCAGCGCCACCTGGCGCGGCTGGTCAACAAGTCCGGCCAGGGCCAGGTCACCAGCCTGCTGGCGATGGCGGTGGCGATCCTCGCCGCGCGCAGCAGCCCCGATCTGGCGGTCGGTGCCATGATGGCCGGGCAGGGCGCTTCGATCCAGAACCAGTTGAATTACTCGCGCGACTTCGAGCGCGAGGCCGACCGCCTCGGCCTGGTCCTGCTGGAACGCTCCGGCTTCGACATCCGCGGCATGAGCGGTTTTTTCGAGCGCCTGCAGAAATTCGGCCGCATTTACGAGAACAACGCGCCCGGTTATTTGCGCACCCACCCGCTGACCACCGAGCGCCTCGCCGACATGGGCAACCGCATCCAGTCGCGGCCCTACCGCCAGGCGGCCGACTCGCTGGAGTTCCAACTGGTGCGGGCCAAGCTGCGGGCGCAGGAAGGCACGGCGCGCGATGCGGTGACCGAGTTCGAAACCCGTTTGCGCGAACGCAGTTTCTCCGGTGCCGAATCCGCCGTGCGCTACGGCCTGGCGCAGGCCTTGTTGCGCGACGGCAAGCCGGCCGCGGCGGAAAAGGAAATCGCCGAACTGCGCCGGCTGAAGGTGCAATCGCCGATGGTCGAAACCCTCGCCGCGCTGTTGCGGCTGAAGCAGGGCGATCCGGCGAATGCGGTGAAGCTGCTGCGCGAGGCCCAGCCGCGTTACCCGCAGGACCGCGCCATCATGTACGGCCTGGTCGAATCCCTGCAGGACGCGCGCCAGTATCCGGATGCGCTGAAGGTCAGTGTCGACGACCTGCTCAGCTACCCGTCCGACCCCCGCATGCACGCCTTGCAGGCCAAGACCTACGCCATGCTCGGCAAGCGCCTGCAGCAGCACCGCGCCCAGGCCGAGTCCTACCTGCTGCAGGGGCAACTCGCGCTGGCGGTGGAACAGATGGAGCTGGCGCAAAAATCCGGCGACGGCAATTT
The DNA here is from genome assembly GCA_903908065.1 of uncultured beta proteobacterium. Lineage (GTDB taxonomy): Bacteria > Pseudomonadota > Gammaproteobacteria > Burkholderiales > Rhodocyclaceae > Sulfuritalea. The sequence continues at coordinate 25,117 of CAIVQO010000031.1, forward strand.
TTACGAACAGTCGCAGGTCGATGCCCGCCTGCGCGAACTGAAAAAGCGCATGGCCGACGAAGCCAAGGAAGCCAAGCAGCAAAAATAGGTCCGCCGATGAAATCCACCCGATCCACACCATCCGACAGTTCGGCGCGTGCCCCGATCTCTGCCCTCGCCACGCCGCTCAAGCAGCCTGCGACCGAGCCCTATTACCATGCCGTCGGCGACGAAGTCGACGTCTTCGCCGCCGCCGCGCAAAGCCAGTTGCCGGTGATGCTGAAAGGCCCCACCGGCTGCGGCAAGACGCGCTTCGTCGAACACATGGCGTGGAAGCTGGGCCGGCCGCTGGTTACCGTCGCCTGCCACGACGACCTGACCACTGCCGACCTGGTCGGCCGCTACCTGATCGTCGGCGATGAAACCGTCTGGCTCGACGGCCCGCTCACCGCCGCGGTGCGCGCCGGCGCCATCTGCTACCTCGACGAAATCGTCGAGGCACGCAAGGACACCACCGTGGTGATCCATCCGCTGACCGACTCGCGGCGCGCCTTGCCGGTGGAAAAGCGCGGCGAATACCTCACGGCGCCGCCCGACTTCATGCTGGTGATTTCCTACAACCCCGGCTACCAGAGCGTGCTCAAGGAAATGAAGCCGAGCACACGGCAGCGCTTCGTCGCCGTCGATTTCGACTACCCGCAGGCCGAGGTCGAGGCGCGCATCGTTGCCCACGAAGGCGGCGTCGATGCTGCGACTGCCGGTCGCCTGGTCAAGCTCGGCGGCCTCACGCGCAAACTCAAGGGCGCCGGGCTCGACGAAGGCGCCGGCACCCGCCTGCTGGTGCATGCGGCGCAGCTGATCGCGCGCGGCATGAACCCGCTGGCTGCCTGCACCGCCGCCATCGCCCGGCCGCTGGCCGACGAGCCGGATACGCGCAACGCGCTGGACGACCTGATCCGCGCCGTTTTCTAGCCGACGCCCGGCATGAGCGAGCGCAAGCTCTTCGCCCACGAAATCGAGGCGCGGCTCGACGAACTGCTGCTGCTGAAGCTGCGCCAGCGCTCGGCCGAGCAGGCGGCGCGCCAGCTCGAAACCCTGCCGCGGGTGCGCCAGGAACGGGTGCTGCATTGGGTGGGCATCGCCGCACAGGGCGCCAACGAACTGGGCTGGCAGCTCGCATCGCAGGCCGCAGAACATGCGGCGGAGCTGGGCGATGCCTTCGACGCCTGGGCGCGCGCCGGGCTCGCCGCACATGACGGCGGCGGCATCGACGCCGCGCGCCAGGCCTGGCAGGCGGCGGTCGAGGAACTGCGGGCCGCGGCCGCGCGGCCCTCGGGCAGTGTGGCGCTGGCCGAGGTCGAGGGCCGCCTCAACCGATTCCTGCAGGCCTTGCACGGCCGCCCCCTGCGACTGGCGAGCGCCAGCCGGGCGTGGACTGACGGCGAAACCCTGTGGCTGCCGGAACGCCTGGATCGCGCCGCCGATGCCGATGGCAATCGCCGTCTGTACACCCTGCTGGCGGTGCAGCTCTGGGCCCAGGCGCGCTTTGGCAGCTTCAATGTCGATCCGGAACCGGAGTTGTCCCAGTGGCCGGATCGCAGCGCGGCGCTGGCCTGGTTCGCCCTGTTCGAGGCGATGCGCCTGGAAGCCCGGCTGGAGGCTGAACTGCCGGGCATTGCGCGCGACATCCGCGACTTGCGCGGCCCCTGGCCGGCGGCTTTGCAGCCTGCCGCAGACAGCCTCGCGCGGCCCGATGCAACCGCGGCCGACAGCCTGGCCTGGCTGGCCGAGCAGCGCAAAGTCGGCGCTGGCGGGACGCCGATTTACCCCCACCTGACCGGCTTCGACCCGCTGGCGGCGCGGCGTTTGCGCGCCGTGCGCATGGCGCGCGACAGCAAGACACTGCGCCGGGCGCTGAACATCATGCGCGCGGTCGACCCGCATACGCGCGGCGGTGCCGGCGATCGCGAGCAGGCGCCGCTGGCGGCGGAGGGCGATGCCTTGCCGCCCGACCTGCAGGCCGAGGAATTGCAGGGCCTGCCGCCGGACGCGCAAGCCGCCGCGCAGTCGCTGCAGCAGGATCTCGACGGCATGCCGCCGGAAATCCTCAGCCCCGCCGGTCCCGGCGCCTGGCAGCCCGAGGGGCGCGAGGAAAGCGAGGCACCGGTGGCCGAACCGGAGGGGCGCCCCGATGCCGTCTATGACGAGTGGGACTACCGGCGCGAGGCCTGGCGCCGCGACTGGTGCCACCTGTACGAAAGCGAAGGCCCGGCCGGCGAGGATGCATGGGTCGAGGGCGTGCGCAGCCGCCATGCCCACCTGATCCGCAGCATCCGCCGCCGCTTCGAATCCCTGCGCGGCGAAGACAAGGCCGAGCGGCGCCAGCTCGACGGCGAGGAGATCGACCTCGACGCCCAGGTCGAGGCGCGCGCCGATCGGCGCAGCGGCTCGGAACCCTCGCCGCGCTTGTTCATCCACCGGCGCCAGATTGAGCGCTCGCTGGCGGTGATGTTCATGGTCGACATGAGCGGCTCGACCAAGGGCTGGGTCAATGACGCCGAACGCGAATCCCTGGTGCTGCTGTGCGAAGCGATCGAGGCGCTGGGCGACCGCTACGCGATCTACGGCTTTTCGGGCTGGACGCGCACGCGCTGCGACATCTACCGCATCAAGTCCTTCACCGATCGCTACGACGCCGCGACGCGGCGGCGCATCGCCGGCATCGAAGCGTGCGACTACACGCGCATGGGCGTCGCCGTGCGCCACCTCTCCGGCCTGCTGCAGGGCCAGGCCACGCGCCACAAGTTGCTGGTGACGCTATCCGATGGCCGGCCCGACGACCATGGCGACGAGTACCGCGGCCGCTACGGCATCGAGGACACCCGCCGCGCCCTGCTCGAAGCGCGCGAGAAGGGCATCCGCGGCTATTGCGTGACCATCGACCGTCACGGCGCCGACTACTTGCCGCAGCTCTATGGCCCGGCGCATTATTCGGTGATCGACGACGCCAGCCAGCTGCCGCGCAAGCTGGCCGAGATCTACCGCAAGCTGACGGCATGAACGGGAGGCAACAGGCATGAGCGCAGGATCAAACGAATTCGCAGGCAAGGTGGCACTGGTTACCGGCTCCAGCAGCGGCATCGGCGAGGCCATCGCGCGGCGCCTGGCGGCGCTGGGGGCCTCGGTGGTGATCAACTCGGCCAAATCGGTCGAGGCGGGGCAGCGCGTCGCCGCCGAACTCGGCGACAAGGCGCTCTACGTGCAGGCCGACATCGCCACGGCCGACGCGCCGCAGCGCCTGCTCGACGCCACGCTGGCGCGCTTCGGCCGGCTCGACATCCTGGTGAATAACGCCGGCTGGACCACGGTGGTGCCGCATGCCGACCTCGATGCACTTACCGACGAGATCTTCCTCAAGACCTTCGATGTCAATGTCACCGGCACCTGGCGCCTGACCCGGGCCGCCATGCCGCATCTGGCGAAGAGCGAGGACGGCAACGTGCTCACCATCACCTCGATCGCCGGCGTGCGCCCGGTGGGCAGCTCGATCGCCTATTCGATGGCCAAGGCCGCGCTGAACCAGATGACGCGGCTGCTGGCCAAGTCCTGCGGCCCGGTGCGGGTCAATGCCGTGGCGCCGGGGTTGGTCGAAACGCCGTGGACGGCCGACTGGGCCGCGCAGCATGAAGCGGTCAAGGCGCGCGCGCCGCTGAAGCGTTCCGCCACGCCCGAGGATTGCGTCGAGGCCGCCCTGGCCTTGTTGCGCAATCGCTATGCCACCGGCCAGGTGTTCGTGGTCGATGGTGGCCTGACGCTGGTGATGTAGCGTCACCATGAACCGACGGATCGCCATTGCCCGCCCGCAAAGCGGAGTTCCGTGCACGCAGAGCGGCGTGGCGCCGACTTTTGCCTCGGAGCCGGCGTGCAACGCGCGTCGCCGGCTGCTCCTGCTGGCGTCGCTGCTCGCCCTGCCTGTGGCGCGCGCCGCTATCGACCTCGTCGCGACGCCGGCGCAGATGCTCGGCCCCTTCTATCCGTTGCAACCCGATAGCCGTGCCGGCAATGACCTGGCGCGCGGCGAGCGCGGGCGGGCGCAGGGCGCGCCGCTGACCATCGTCGGCGCGGTGCGCGATACGGCGGGCCGGGCGCTGCCGGGCGTGCTGGTCGAGATCTGGCAGACCAATGCCCACGGCCGCTACCATCACCCGCATGACGACAGCCCGCAGCCGCTGGACCCCAACTTCCAGGGCTACGGCCGGGCCACCACCGATGCCGAGGGCGCCTACCGTTTCGCCACCATCGCGCCGGTGGCCTACCCGGGGCGCACGCCGCATGTGCATTTCCGCCTCAGCCGCGGCGGCCGCGAACTGCTGGTGACGCAGATGTACCTGCCGGAGGCAGCTGCCGCCAACGAGCGCGACGGGCTTTACCGGTCCGTCGGCGATGCGGCGGCGCGGCGGCGGTTGCTCGGCGTGGCGGTGCCGGGGGCCAGCGGAACATTGCGCTTCGACATCGTGCTCGCTGCGGCGCGCGACTGAGCGCAGCGCAGCGCCACCGGGCGTTATCGTCCGGCTACCAGTACTTCTCGAAGGCCATCTGGCCCGGCGCGCCGCGGCGGCTGGTGGCGAAGCCGCGTCCGCCGAGGAATTCGCGCAACTCGCGCGTCATCTCCGGGTTGCCGCAGACCATCAGCCGCGAGTCGGCGAGGCTAAGCTGGCTGGCCGCGGCCTGCTCCAGGCGGCCGTCGGCCAGCAGGCGCGGGATGCGGTCGGCCAGCGCCGTGGCGCCGGGTTCGCGGGTGACGATGGGCAGGTAGCAAAGGTTGGCGGTCGACTCGGGCAGCAGTTCGCGCTGCTGCAGGACGGCGATTTCGTCGCGCCAGGCCAGTTCGGCGGCCTGGCGCACGCTGTGCACCAGGATCAGACGGCGGAAATTGCGCCAGACGTCCTGGCCACGCAGGATGGAAATGAAGGGGCCGAGCCCGGTGCCGCTGGCCAGCATCCAGAGGTCGCGGCCGGGCGCCAGCTGGTCCACCGTGAGGAAGCCGTAGGCGGCCTTGTCCACGCCGATTTCGTCACCGACCTGCAAGCGCGCCAGCTTCGGCGAGAGCTCGCCGTCGGGAACCAGCACTGCGATGAATTCGAGGAACGCGTCCTCTGTGGCCGAGGCCATCGAGTAGGGGCGCCACACCAGGGCGCCCGGTTCGCCGAGGCCGAGCCGGGTGTAGTGGCCAGGGCGGAAGCTGAAGGCGGCGGCGCGGCTGGTGCGAAAACTGATCAGCGTCGGCGTCCAGCGCTGGATCGCGAGCACGCGCTCGACGCTGGCTTTCGGCTCGGCGTCCATCACGCCTCCCCGCGGCCGCCGCGCCGGCCGCGCAGCACGCTGGAGAACATCACCAGGATGAACACCAGCAGCGCGATGGCATTGGCCAGGCCACCGTCGCCGATCATGCCGTAGCGTTCGCCGAGGCCGCCGATCACGCGCCAGGCGAGCGAGGCGTGGAGCAGTGCCAACGGCAGGAAGGCCAGCGGGTCCCAGGGAATCTTCACCCGCAGCACTGCCGGGAAGATGATCGGCGCATGGCCGAAAATCATGGCGAAGACGAAGCCCAGGGTTACCGCGTGCAGCGTGGCGTCGCGCCAGGGATGGCCCGGCAGGAAGCCGCCGAGCAGGCCGAGCAGTCCGGCGGCGGCCAGCCAGGCATAGCCCGAAAGCAGGCACAGCGCGATGTAGCCGGTCAGGCCCGGGCGCCGCCAGTTGCGTTGCGCGATGTCGAAGCGCCACAGCCAGACCGCCAGCGCCAGCAGGCCGGCCGAGAACAGCGCAAGGCCGGCTTCCTCGTCGCGCAGCGTGGCGGCGGCGCCGGTCAGCACCAGGCCGACGATGACGAAGAAAAAGCGCTGGGCATCCTTCGAGGTTGGCAGGAAGCGGTTGAGTTCCAGGCGCTCGCCGGCGATGGTCAGCACCAGGAAGGCCAGCCACCAGGGCACCGCCAGGTGCAGCTCGGCGCCGTGGAACCAGAGCGCGTTGCCGATCAGCCAGCACAGTGCGGCGATCGCCAGCAGCAGGGTGAACGGCGCCACCAGGCGTTGCAGCACCGAGCCGCTGGCGGCGAGCAGGACGAAGGCGGCGGCCACGCCCAGCCCCTGCGCCAGCGCCAGCGGTGCGCCGGCCAGCAACGCAAGGCCGCCGAGGCCGGCGCAGGCCGGCGCCAGGTAGGCCCAGAGGCGGCCGATCGCGACCGCGCGCTCGAGGCTGATCACGGTGCCGAGGAAGGCCGAGATCATCAGGGCGCCGTGCCAGCCGGCGGCGCCGGCTGCACTGGTGGCGATGGCCGGCATGGGCCAGTCCAGGCGCGCCAGCCCGGCCAGCACGCCGCCCAGCAGCGAGAGCATGCCCAGCACCAGCAGTGGCAGGCGCGCCAGCGGCGGCAGGTCAAGCATCGCCGTTGTCATCCCAGCCGAAGTGCTTGCGGCCCGCCGCGGTCATCATCGATTGCTCCCAGGGCGGCTCCCATACCAGCGCCACCTCGGTGGCGCAGCCGGCGGGCAGGGCGCCGGCCAGCACCTCCTTGACCTCGTCGGTGATCATCTCGCCCAGCGGGCAGGCCGGCGAGGTCATGGTCATCTCGATCCGCACCCGCGCCGGCGCGATGTCGATGCGATACACCAGGCCGAGGTCGACGATGTTGAGCCCGGCTTCGGGGTCGATCACGCGGCGCAGGCGCTCGCGCAGGGCGGATTCGGTGGGCAGGCTGGTCGCGGTCATGGCGTGTTCCCGGTGGCTGCGCTAAGCTTGCGCGGCGTGGTGTGATGGACTTTGGGGAAGGATGGAATCATGGGCGGAGCATGGGGTTGCCCCCACGAGGAAGACGATCGTTGCGGCAAGGTCAATGGCATTCCCTGCGATCCGGGCATGAAGGGCTGTGTCTTGCATGGGCGCTTTGTTTTCGCCAACGACGACAAGAATGAGCGGCTCAGGCAGAAGCAGGCCCGCCAGGCGGCAGACCCGGCAACGCCGGAGTCGGATCCAGCAGCGGAGTGAGGTCGAGCAGGCGCATCGCATCCACGGCGGCTTCCCAGGCGCCCTCTTGGCACAGGCCGGCGATCTGCGCCCGCTCGTAGCCGTCCAGCGCGGCGGCGATGCAGGCGCTGCGTACCGCCCGCGCCAAAGCGGTATCGGCTTCAGTCGCCATGGAGGCTGCGCAGGTCGGGCACCAGCGCGCTGATCTCGGGGCTCAGCAACTCGTCGCGGTGCAGGCGCACCATCTTTTCGGCAATGCGCTCGCCTTCGGCTGTGAGGTGCACTTCCACGGCGCGGCGGTCGGCTTGGCCCTGGCGGCGCTCGACCCAGCCCAGGCCTTCGCAGCGCGAGATCAGCGCCACGGTGCCATGGTGCTGGGCCTGCAGGCGCTCGGCCAGTTCCCCCACGGTGGCCCATTCGCGCCCGGGAAAGCCCTTGATGTGCAGCAGCAGCAGGTATTGCAGGGGCGTGATGCCGTTCTTGCGCGTGACCTGTTCGGAAAAGCGCAGGAAGCGGCGCAGGCGGTAGCGAAACTCGGACAGGGTTTCGAAATCCTTCTTGCCTAGGGCTTTGGCGGGCATGGGTGGTTTCCGGACGGGCAGAGGGCTTTATATCATGTTGTGCTTCTATCACGGCATGATGTATTATCGCAGCCGTTGTCTTTTTCCGCAATGCACGGAGGAAAGGGATGGAAACCATGACCCGCATGCCGGACTTCGATGATCAGGGCTACCTGTTCGAGCCGGCCGACTGGACTGAAGACCTGGCCCGCGAACTGGCGCGCCAAGAGAACATCGAGCTGACCGAGCGCCACTGGGAGGCGATCCGCTACATGCGCGATTTCTTCCAGGAGCACCAGGTGATCCCCGACGTGCGCTTTGTCATGCGCCACCTGGGCGAGCGTTTCGGGGGTTCGCGCAACCTGGTGTTCGAGCTGTTTCCCTATGGCTATGTCCGGCAGGCCTGCCGCATTGCGGGCATGAGGAAGCCGCGCAGCTGGTCCACGGGTTGAGGCGGTGAAGAAATCCACCAAGCGCGCGCTGGGCGCGATGGTGTTCCTCGCCATCCTCGCCTGGCACCATGCCGGGCCGTCGCATTGCGCCTCGGCCGCCATGGCCTGCGCCCACTCCGTGGCCTCGGGCTCGGGCGCATTCCTGCCGGGGCTGGAAAGTCGGCGCTGACGGCACGGCGCCGGCAACCCGGCGAACTCGCCTATCCCCATCCACTTGAAACGGGCATTGCCGGCCCCATATCGCGTCGGTACGTCTTGTCTTTCAGGGGAATCCAATGACCACCGCCACCGCCACCAAGGAAACCCTCGGCTTCCAGACCGAGGTCAAGCAGCTGCTGCAACTGATGATCCACTCGCTGTACTCCAACCGCGAGATCTTCCTCCGCGAGCTGATTTCCAATGCTTCCGACGCCTGCGACAAGCTGCGCTTCGAAGCCCTGCACAACGCCGCCCTGTTCGAGGGCGATTCCGACTTCAAGATCCGCATCGCCTTCGACCCCGAGGCCAAGACCCTGACCATCGCCGATAACGGCGTGGGAATGTCGCGCGAGGAAGTGATCGCTAACCTCGGCACCATCGCCAAGTCGGGCACGCGCGAATTTTTCTCCAAGCTCTCCGGCGACCAGCAGAAGGACGCCACCCTGATCGGCCAGTTCGGCGTCGGCTTCTACTCCAGCTTCATCGTCGCCGACAAGGTCACCGTGCTGACCCGCCGTGCGGGCGTCGAGGCCGCCCAGGGCGTGCGCTGGGAATCCGAGGGCACCGGCGAATTCAGCATCGAGATGGTCGAACGGCCCGTCCGCGGCACCGAGATCACCCTGCACCTGAAGGAAGGCCAGGACGACCTGCTCTCGGCCTGGAAGCTGAAGTCCATCATCCGCAAGTACTCCGACCACATCGTCCAGCCCATCGTGATGAAAGGCGAAAAGTGGGACGAGGAAGCCAAGAAGCAGGTACCGACCGACGAGGACGAAACCGTCAACCAGGCCTCGGCGCTGTGGGCGCGGTCGAAAAACGACATCAGCGAAGAGCAGTACAAGGAGTTCTACAAGCACGTCGGCCACGACTTCGAAGACCCGCTGGCCTGGACCCACGCCCGCGTCGAGGGCAAGACCGAATACACGCAACTGCTGTATGTGCCGGCGCGCGCGCCCTTCGACATGTGGGACCGCAATGCCAAGCATGGCATCAAGCTCTACGTGCGCCGCGTGTTCATCATGGACGATGCCGAGCAGCTGATGCCGACCTACCTGCGCTTCGTGCGCGGCATCGTTGATTCGGCCGACCTGCCGCTCAACGTCTCGCGCGAGATCCTGCAGGAATCCAAGGACATCGAGGCCATCCGCAAGGGCTGCACGGCCAAGGTGCTGGGCCTGCTGGAAGGCCTGGCCAACAGCGACGAGTCGTCGGAGAAGGAAAAGTACGCCAAGTTCTGGGGCGAATTCGGCAAGGTGCTCAAGGAAGGCATCGGCGAGGACTTCGCCAACAAGGACAAGATCGCCGGCCTGCTGCGCTTCGCCAGCACGCAAGCCGACACCGCCGACGAAACCGTCTCGCTCAAGGACTACATCGGGCGCATGAAGCCCGAGCAGGAAAAGATCTACTACGTCACCGCCGAGACCTTCAACGCCGCGAAGAACAGCCCGCACCTGGAAGTCTTCCGCAAAAAGGGCATCGAGGTGATCCTGCTCTCCGACCGCGTCGACGAATGGGTGGTCTCGCACCTGACCGAATTCGACGGCAAGCAGCTGGTGTCAGTGGCCAAGGGCGGCCTCGACCTCGGCAAGCTGGAAGACGAAGCCGAGAAGAAGGAAGCCGAAAAGGAAGCTGGCGACTTCAAGGAACTCACCGAGAAGATCGGCAAGAGCCTGGGCGACAAGGTCAAGGAAGTGCGCGTCACCCACCGCCTGACCGACAGCCCGGCCTGCCTGGTGGCCGACGAGCACGACGTCTCGGGGAATCTAGCGCGCATCCTCAAGGCCGCCGGGCAGAAGGCGCCCAACGCCCAGCCCATCCTCGAAATCAATCCCAAGCACCCGGTGGTGCTGCGCCTGAAATACGAAGAGAAGAAGTTCGACGACTGGGCCGCAGTGCTGTTCGACCAGGCCCTGCTGGCCGAGGGTGGCCAGCTCGACGACCCGGCCACCTTCGTCAAGCGCATGAACGAGCTGATGCTGTCGATGTCGCTTTCGGGCGGCTGATCGTTCCGCGGTACCGCGCCCCGCTTCAGCCAGGCGGGGCCGCGGTCCGCAACTCCTCGTCCTGCTCGAACAGCGTGCGCAGCTCTTCGCGGGCCTGCAGCACGCTGGCGACGAGCTGCGCTTCGTCCTGGTAGACCGCCTGCTGGCGCCGCAGCTGCTCGGCATCGTGCTCGGCAAACATCCGGGCGATGCGGGCGGCCTCCTCGCCCGCCACGCCCAGCTCGGTCAGCGCCATCTCCGACAGCACGATGCTGCCATGCAAGGTCTCGCGGATCGGCGACACGATGCCCAGGTCCATCAGCTTGTAGGCATGGAAGCGGTTGCGGGCGCGGGCGATGATCTTCACCGCGGGGAAATGCCGGCGCATCAGCTCGGCGATCTTGAGTGAGGACTCGACGTTGTCGATCGCCAGCACGAAGAGTTTCGCCTCGCCGGTCGACGCGGCATTCAGCAGGTCAAGCCGCGAGGCATCGCCGAAATACACCTTGCTGCCGAAGCGGCGCACGTAATCCACCTGCTGCGGGTCCGCCTCCAGCACGGTGAAGGGAATGCCCTTCAGTGCCAGCAGGCGGGCAACCACCTGCCCGACGCGGCCGAAGCCGGCAATGATCACCGCCGGCGTGCTGGCGTCGATCGCATCGAACGGCCGCTCCGGCGCGGGACGGCAGCGCGACAGCACGCGTTCCTCAAACAGGAACAGCAGCGGCCACAGCAACAGGCTCAGCGTCACGGCCACGGTCAGCAGGTCCATCAGCGGCCGCTCGAGCAGGCGGTTGGCGAAGGCCAGCTGGAAAATCACGAAGGCGAATTCGCCGCCCTGCGAAAGGGCGATCGCCAGCTTGCGCGCACTCGAACGCGATTCGCCGGTGGCGATGCCAATGGCAAGCACCACCACCACCTTGAGCACCAGCAGCAGGGCCGCCAGGCCGAAGGCCTGACCGGGCACCGTGACCAGCAGGCCCAGGTTGGTGCTCATGCCCACTGCCATGAAAAACACGCCGAGCAGGAGCCCCTTGAAGGGCTCGAGGTCCGCCTCCAGTTCGTGGCGGAACTCCGAATCGGCCAGCACCACGCCGGCAAGGAAGGCGCCTAGCGAGGGCGAGAGGCCAACGGCATCCATCAGCACCGTGGTGCCGATGACCACCAGCAGCGATGCCGCAGTGAAGGTCTCGCGGCTGCCCAGCGTGGCGATGCGCGTGAACAGCGGGCGCAACAGAAAGCGCCCGGCGGCGATGACGCCGACAATGGCACCGATGCCGCCCAGCAGGCGCGCGGGCGCCAGCTCCACGCTGCCCGCCGCCAGCAGCGGCACCACGGCGAGGATGGGGATCACCGCCATGTCCTGGAACAGCAGGATGGCGAAGGCAGCCCGTCCGTGGCGGTCGGCCAGCTGGTTCCGCTCGGCAAGCGACTGCAGCACCATCGCGGTCGACGACATCGCCCCGGCGAGCCCGACGATAAGCGCCGCTTTGCCGTCGAGCCCCAGCGCCAGGCCGATCGCCGCCAGCACCAGCGCCGTGCCCGCAACCTGCAGCGAGCCAAGGCCCAGCACCGTGCGCCGCAGCACCCACAGCCGCGACGGCCGCAGTTCGAGGCCGATCACGAACAGCAGCAGGATGACGCCGAACTCGCCGAAATGCAGAATCAGCGTGACGTCGTCGATCAGGCGCAGGCCCCAGGGGCCGAGCAGCACGCCGGCGAACAGGTAGCCGAGGACAGCGCCCAGCCCGGCGTGCTTTGCCAGGGGAACGAAGATCACGGCGCCGAGCAGCAGGATGGCGGTTTGCATCAGCATGGGAGTCTCGCTGAACGTGTTTTGGAGCGGGCGATGCTACCGCGTGACCGCGCCTTCGCCAATCCGGAAGCGGCAACGGCTACACTGGACCGACCGCCGCCGCAGCCACCGGGCGGCCTTGTAACCGCCGACCGCAACGCTTTAGCACCATGTCCCGACTTTCCGGCTTTCCGCCCGTCATCGACTCACACACCCGGGTTCTGATCCTCGGCTCGTTTCCGTCGGCTGCCTCGCTGGCAGCGGGACAGTATTACGCCCATCCGCAGAACCAATTCTGGCGCGTGCTGGGCGCCGTACTCGGCCAGGAGCTCAAGGCAATGCCCTATGCCGCGAGGCTGAAGGCCGCCACGGCGGCCGGCATCGGCATCTGGGATATCTACGCCAGCTGCGAACGGGAAGGCAGCCTTGATTCGGCGATACGCGAGGCCAAGGCCAATGACTTTGGTGCTCTCCAAAAGTCGGCGCCCGCACTACGGCGAATCTGCTTCAACGGCCGCACCGCGGCGCGCCGCCTGCGCGAAATGGAGGCGCTGGGCTATGAAGCCGTGGTGCTGCCCTCCACCAGCCCGGCCCATGCCGGCATGCGTTTCGAGGAAAAACTGGCGCGCTGGCGGGCGGCGCTGCAACCCTAGCGCGGCGCCGCGGGTATCATGGCCCCGTTACCCAATACGGGAGCACGCCATGCAGAAGCCCGCCGCCCTGCCCGAGCTCGACCACCCGGCACTGGATGCCGAATCGATCCGGCGTTCGCTCTACAACCGCCTGATCTACACCATCGGCAAGGACCCGATCACCGCCACCGACCGCGACTGGTTCTACGCCGCCGCCGCCGTGGTGCGCGAACGCATGATCGAGCGCTGGATGGAAACCATGCGCAGCTACTACGCCGAGGACCGCAAGCGCATCTACTACCTCTCGATGGAATTCCTCATGGGTCGCAGCATGACCAACGCCATGCTCAACATGTGCGCGGAAAAGGAATTTCGCGACGCGCTGACCGCGCTGGCCGAAATGGGCCTGCGCCCGGAAAAGATCGCCGACATGGAGCCCGACGCGGCGCTGGGCAATGGCGGCCTCGGGCGGCTGGCGGCCTGCTTCCTCGATTCGATGGCGACCATGGGCGTCGCCGGCTATGGCTATGGCATCCGCTACGAATACGGCATGTTCCACCAGGGCATCGAGGAAGGCCAGCAGGTCGAGCACCCGGACAACTGGCTGCGCTATGGCAACCCCTGGGAATTCCCCCGCCCCGAGGTGCTCTACCAGGTCAAGTTCCACGGCCGCGTGGTCGAGTTCGCCGACGAGCACGGCAAGAAGACCTACCAGTGGGTGGATTCTGACGACGTCATGGCCATGGCCTACGACTACCCGATCCCCGGCTACGACACCGGCACGGTGAACAACATGCGCCTGTGGGCGGCCAAGGCCAGCCGCGACTTCGACCTCAAGTACTTCAACGAGGGCAACTACATCCGCGCCGTCGAAGACAAGAACGATTCCGAGAACCTGTCCAAGGTGCTCTACCCCGACGACACCACCGAAATGGGGCGCGAGCTGCGCTTGAAGCAGCAGTATTTCTTCGTCAGCGCCTCGCTGCAGGACATGCTCTACCGCTTCGACAAATCCGGCGTGGCGCTCGACAACCTGCCCGACAAGGTGGCGATCCAGCTCAACGACACGCATCCCTCGATCGCCGTGGCCGAGCTGATGCGCATCCTGATGGACCAGCACCACCTCGAATGGACTCGGGCCTGGGGCATCGTCACCCGCGTCTTCTCGTACACCAACCACACGCTGATGCCCGAGGCGCTGGAAACCTGGCCGGTGGCCCTGTTCGAGCGCGTGCTGCCGCGCCACCTGCAGATCATCTACGAGATCAACCACCGCTTCCTCAAGGACGTGATGCACCACTACCCCGGCGACCCGGCGCTGTGGCAGCGCATGTCGCTGATCGAGGAATCGCGCGGCAAGCGCATCCGCATGGCGCACCTGGCCATCGTCGGCAGCCACAAGGTGAATGGCGTGGCCGCGATCCACACCCAGCTGATGAAGGAAACCATCTTTTCCGACTTCCATCGCCTGTGGCCGCAGAAGATCGTGAACATGACCAACGGCGTGACGCCGCGGCGCTGGCTCAACCAGGCCAACCCGGCGCTGGCGCACCTGATCACGCGCCATATTGGCCACGGCTGGCTGAAGGACCTCGACCAGTTGCGCGGCCTGGCGCCGCTGGCCGAAGACGCCTGCTTCCGCGAGCAGTTCGCCCGCGTCAAGCACGAGAACAAGCTGCGCCTGGCCGAGGCGATCCGCCAGCGCCTGGGCGTGGCGGTCGATCCGGCCAGCATCTTCGACGTGCAGATCAAGCGCATGCACGAATACAAGCGCCAGCTGCTCAACCTGCTGCACGTGATCACGCTCTATAACCGGCTGCGCGCCGGGGCCGAGGCCACACCGCGCACCGTGGTCTTCGGCGGCAAGGCTGCCCCCGGCTACCGCATGGCAAAGCTGATCATCCGCCTGATCAACGACGTCGCCGACGTGGTGAACAACGACCTGGCGATGCGCGACCGGCTGAAGGTGGCCTTCATCCCCAACTACGATGTCTCGAACGCCGAGCTGATCATCCCCGCCGCCGACCTCTCGGAGCAGATCTCGACCGCCGGCACCGAGGCCTCGGGCACCGGCAACATGAAGCTGGCGCTGAACGGCGCGCTGACCATGGGCACGCTGGATGGCGCCAACGTCGAGATCCGCAACGAAGTCGGCGCCGAGAACATCTTCATCTTCGGCCTGAATACCGACGAAGTGGCCGCGCTGCGCGCCACGGGCTACAAGCCCTGGCAGTACTACGACGCCAACCCCGAGCTGAAGCAGGCGCTGGACATGATCCGTGACGGCTACTTCTGCCCCGAGGAGCGCGACCGTTACGTGCCGGTGTTCGACAACCTCACCACCAACGGCGACCACTACCTGCTGCTCGCCGACTATGCCTCCTACATCGCGGCGCAGGACCGGGCAGGTGCGCTGTATAGGGATCAGGAGGCCTGGGTGCGCAAGGCGATCCTGAATGTGGCGGGCATGGGCAAGTTCTCGTCCGACCGCACGATAGGCGAATACGCCAGGACGATCTGGAATGTCGAGGCGCGGCCGCGCTCGATCTGAAAGTCGGCGCTGGCGGGACGGTGGGCGGTGTGCCGCAGTGTGCTGTGCCGCGCGTTTGGCAGCGACAAGGAGATACTCATGGTAATCCGGATAGTCCGGTTGGGAAGTCCGCGTGCGAAGGGCGAGGGCACGCGCATTGGCACGGTGCGGCGGCCGCCGCGCGGGGTGCCAAAACGCGAATTCGCCAGCGGTGACTGGTATGACGTATGGTATCCGAATCTGGCGCCTTCGGTGGAGACCATGAAGCTGGGTCAGGCGGCGACGGATACTGTCGCCTGGGCGGCCTTCGTGCGCAAATACCGCGCCGAGATGGAGGCCCCGGAGGCCAGTCGCAGCATCGATCTGCTAGCGGCACTGTCGCTGACGGCCAACTTTTCGGTGGGTTGCTACTGCGCGGACGAGGCGCATTGCCACCGCTCGGTGCTGCGCGCGCTGTTGGCGGAAAAGGGCGCTGTGTTTGCCTGAGGCCGCGCCGGCTTGCCTGCGCTACTCGCTCTCCTCGATACGGTAACTTGCTTCACGCTGGTGGCGAATCGCCAGGATCAGGACGGCATCGTCTGCCTCTTCGTAGTCGTAGAGCGCGACATAGCCTGTTCGTCCGCGTGAGATCACGAGTTCGCGCAGGCCGTGTTCTGCCGGTCGTCCGATCAGGGGGTGACGGCGGAGCAACAGAATCGCCTCCTCAATCAGTTCCGCTGTCGTGGCGGCAGCGGCGGGATCGGATTCGAGCAGAAACTCGGTGAGTCGGAGCAGATCGCCGAGCGCGTGCGCCGAGTAGCTTAGCCGCGCCAACTGCGTGCCTTGGGCTTGGCCGGCTTTGTCCCGGCGATGCGGGCCTTGATGTAGGCATGCACTTCTTCAGCGTCGTAGCCTTTGCCTGTCCGGCGCATTTCCTCTCGTGCGGCGAGGGCGGTTTCGACAAAGGCGGCGCGCTGCTCGGCGGCGGACGCTGCCTGTTCGATGGCGCTCACCATGAAGGCATGGGGTGTGATTCCTGCCCGCTGTGCGATGGCCGCGGCGCGCTGTTTCAGTTCGGCGGGAAGTTTCAACGAGGTCGTGGTCATCTTGGGGACACCAGATACAAGGTGGCACTAAGGTAACACCAATTGCGGGCGATGCCTAGCGGTGCTGCGCCGGGTAACCGGTGATCTCGCGGATGTCCTGGTAGAGCGGCCGCAGCCGCTCGTACATGCGGCAATACACGCGGCGGTAGAGGCGGTCGTAGGTGGCGGCGTGGGTCGGGTCGGGATGGAAGACCTGGCCGACGCGGGTCATTTCGCGCACCGCGGTGGCGTAGTCCGGGTGCAGGCCGAGGCCGACGGCGGCGATGATGGCGGCGCCGAGGCCGCTGGTTTCGTAGAGGTGCGGGCGCTCGGTGGGCAGATTGAAGATGTCGGCGGTGATCTGCAGTGCGGCGTCGCTTTGCGAGCCGCCGCCGGAAACGCGCAGGCGCTCGATGCGGGTGCCGCCGCGGCGTTCGATGCGTTCCCGGCCTTCGCGCAGGGCGTAGGCCAGGCCTTCGAGGATGGCGCGGTAGAGATGGGCGCGGGTATGCACTTCGCCGAAGCCGATGATGGCGCCCTTGGCTTCGGGGCCGGGCAGCTTGATGCCGGGGTTCCAGTAGGGTTGCAGCATCAGGCCCAGGGCGCCGGGCGGCACGGCGTTCACCAGTTCGTCGAACAGGCTTTCGGGGGCGACGCCGCGCGCGCCGGCCTCCTGCCGTTCAAGCAGGCCGAACTGTTCCTTGAACCAGTTCACCATCCAGAACCCGCGCGTGATTTGGATCTCGGTGTTGTAGTGGCCGGGCAGGGCGGCGGGGTAGGGCGGGATAAAGCGCGTGGCTTCGAGGTAGTGCGGGGTGCAGGTGTTGATGGTGGCGGCGGTGCCGTAGGAAAGGCAGGCGGTTTCGGGCGTCAGGCAGCCGGCGCCCAGCACTTCGCAGGCCTTGTCGGCGGCGCCGGAGATCACCGCCAGACCTTCGGGAATGCCGCTGTCACGGGCGGCGGCGGCCGTGACGCGGCCAAGGATGGCGCCCGCAGGCAGCAATTCCGGCAGCATTTCGCGCTTCAGCGGCAGCACCTGCCACTTCCAGTTCCAGGCATGCGCCCAGCGCCCGCGCTTGTAGTCGAAGGGGATGTAGCCGACCTGGCTGGCGACCGAGTCGGCATAGCGGCCGGTGAAGCGCCAGTTCAGGTAACCCGAGAGCAGCAGGAATTTATCGGTGCGCGCCCAGAGCGCCGGCTGCTGGCGGGCGATCCAGTTGGCTTCGGCCTCGCGGGAAAAATAGCGGATGGTGTCGCGCATGCGCACCGCGCGCAGCGCGATTTCCCACCACCAGGCCAGGCGCGGGTCGGCGTCGCTGCGGCGCTGGTCGAGCCAGAGCATGGCCGGGCGCAGCGGCTGGCCGTGGGCGTCGAGGTTGATCACGGTGGCGCGCTGGGTGGTGATCACCAGGCCGCGGATGGCGGCCTTGGGCACGGAGGTATTGGCCCACAGGTGCTGGCAGGCCTGGCACAGTGCGCGCCAGAAATCCTCGGGGTCGTTTTCGACCCAGCCCGGCTCGGGCGACTGGTAGCTGGTGATCTCGACCTGGGCCTTGTCCACCAGGTGGCCCTGCAGGTCGAAGATCAGGGCGCGCACGCTTTGCGTGCCGTTGTCGATCGCCAGCAGGTAGTCGTTGCTCATCGCGGCGCGGGGAGCGATTCGATGCGCAAAATCGCCGTGTCGTCAGCGCCGACTTCCGGGCCCGTTTCAGCCGGCCGCGACGACGGTCTGCTGTTGTTCGCCGAGGCCCTCGACGGCCAGGCGCAGGCGGTCGCCGGGCTGCAGGTAGTTGCCGCTACCCATGCCGACGCCCTGTGGCGTACCGGTGCAGATCACGTCGCCGGGCAGCAGGGTCATGAACTGCGAGACATAGCTGACGATGTGGGCGCAGCCAAAGATCATGTCGGCGGTGTTGGAGTCCTGGCGCTTTTCGCCATTCACCTCCAGCCACAGGCGCAGGGCCTGCGGGTCGGGCACTTCGTCGCGCGTCACCAGCCAGGGGCCGAGCGGGCCGAAGCTGTCGCAACCCTTGCCCTTGTCCCACTGGCCGCCGCGCTCGATCTGGAAGGCGCGCTCGGAGACGTCATTGAAGGTGCAGTAGCCGGCGACGTGCTTCAGCGCATTGCCTTCGGCGACATGGCGGGTTTCGCGGCCGATGACGATGGCGAGTTCGATTTCGTAGTCGAGCTTGCTGCTGCCGATCGGCTGGATGATGCCGTCGTCGGGGCCGGTGAGGCAGGTGGTGGCCTTCATGAACATCACCGGCTCGGTGGGGATGGCCATGCCGGCCTCGATGGCGTGGGCGCGGTAGTTGAGGCCGATGCCGACGATCTTGGAGATGCCGGTGAAGGGCACACCCAGGCGCGGCTTGCCCTTGACCTTGGGCAGCGTCGCCGGGTCGATGGCGCGCAGGCGCTTCTGCCCGGCGTCGGACAGCTCGTTCCAGCCGATGTCGGCGACATGGGCCGAAAGGTCGCGCAGTGTTCCGTCGGCGGCGATCAGGCCGGGCTTTTCGCGGCCCTTGGGGCCGAAGCGGACGAGCTTCATGGCGTGCTCCCTGGGTGGGTCAGGCTTTCCTGCCGAGGCCGCCGAGCAGGGCGGCGACAGGGCGTTGCGGACGGCTGGGCGCGGGCTGCTTGGCGGCCGGGGCCTCGCCGCCGGCGGTCGGCTTGTTGACGTAAGGCTTGTTGGGGTCGAAGTCGAGCTTGGGCAGGCGCGGGTCGAGGCGCGGCACATGGGCGGCCGGGCTGGGCAGTTCGCGCCCGGCGGGCTTGCTGCCGTCGAGCGTCAGCGCGCGGTCGCGTTCGCGGGCTTTCTCGCGCGCGCGTTCGAGGTGTTCGCGCTTGTGGCCGTGGTTGCTCGGTGCGCGCTCCACCGGTGCCGAAACCAGGTCGGCGAAGCCGCTGATCTCGACGCGCTCGATCTTGCGCTTGATCAGCTTTTCGATGTCGGCCAGGCGCTGGGTTTCCTCGGGGGCGAACAGCGAGGTGGCGTCGCCGTGCTTGCCGGCGCGGCCGGTGCGGCCGATGCGATGCACGTAGTCTTCGGCGGTGTGCGGCAGCTCGTAGTTGATCACGTGCGGCAGGTCGTCGATGTCGAGGCCGCGCGCGGCGACGTCGGTGGCCACCAGCACGCGCACCTTGCCCGACTTGAAGCCTTCCAGCGCCTCGGTGCGCTGCTGCTGGTTCTTGTCGCCGTGGATGGCGTCGGCGGCGATGCCCTGGCGTTCGAGGTAATGCGCGAGGCGGCTGGTGCCGAACTTGGTGCCGACGAAGACCAGCACCTGCTTGTTGGCGTCGTCGTGGGTCAAGAGGTGCACCAGCAGGCTGCGCTTGAGGTCGCTGGCGACCGGATAGACGCGGTGGGTGATGGTTTCCGACACGGCATTGCGACGCGCCACCTCGATCAGCTGCGGCGACTTCAGCATGCTGTCGGCAAGGTTCTTGATCTCGTTGGAGAAGGTGGCGGAGAACAGCAGGCTCTGGCGCTCCTTGGGCAGCATGGCGAGGATGCGCTTGATGTCGGGGATGAAGCCCATGTCCAGCATGCGGTCGGCTTCGTCGAGCACCAGCACCTCGACCTGGGCGAAGGAGACGCTCTTCTGCTCGACGTGGTCGAGCAGGCGGCCCGGCGTGGCGACGACGATCTCGCGGCCCTCGCGCAGTTGGGCGATCTGCGGCTTGATGTCCACGCCGCCGTAGATGCAGACCGAGCGCAGCGGCACGTACTTGCTGTAGGTGACAACGTTTTCATGCACCTGCATTGCCAGCTCGCGGGTCGGCGCCAGGATCAGGGCGCGCACCGGATGGCGCGCGGGCGAGGGCGAATTGCTGGCGTGGCGCGCCAGGCGCTGCAGCAGCGGCAGGGTGAAGCCGGCGGTCTTGCCGGTGCCGGTCTGGGCGCCGCCCATGACGTCCTTGCCGGCCAGCACGGTGGGAATGGCCTGGGCCTGGATCGGCGTCGGGTGGGTGTAGCCGGCGTCCTTGACGGCGCGCAGCAGCTCGGGCAGCAGGCCGAGGTCGTCGAAGCTGACCGTGGGTGCCTGCGGTGCCTGGGGTGGTTCGGAAGTCGGCGCTGGCGGCACGGCGGCTGCAGCGGCGTCGACGGAAATGGGAGAGGTACTGCCGGTGTCGTTAGCTTCCAATGGAACTCCTGAATCGGCCCGCCCCTTGCGGGGAACCGGTTCAGGCGGCGAAGCGCTTGAGGGATTTGCGGCGGATTGCCGAAGCGGGCGCCAACCGGCAGGGCGCACAGGGGCCGTATTGTATTACAGGCGCGCCGGGCGGCCGGCAGTCTATTTCAGCAAGCCCTTGATCGCGCTGCCGGCCTTGTCGAGCGCCTCGCCGGTGGATTTCTTCAGGCGGTCGAAATTGGCCGAGACGCTGAGCCGGGCCTTCAACGCATTGGTGATTTCCTGGCCGAGCTCACCGGGCGTGACGCCTCCCTTGGCCTTGCCCACATTCTTGAGCGAAATGTCGGGCAGCGGAATGCTGATCGTCTTGCCGCCCATGAAGGCGGCGCTGGCCTGGGCCTGGGCATTGCAGATGGTCAGTTCCTCGATGATCAGGCGGGTGCCGCCCTGCGTCTTCTTCTGCGGCCCCAGGTAGGTGGCGATGTTCTTCTGGATGGCATCGAAGTTGGTCATCACCTCGCCCTTTTCGTAGATCACGTTGGGCTTGTCGATCACCAGCAGGCGCACCACGATGGCATCCTGGGTCAGCGTGGCCAGGTCCACATCGAGTTCGATGCGTTCGACGCGCAAGGCATGCGCGGTCTTGAAGCCCTTCGGGTTGCCGACGAAGAGGCCGCTGATCACGCCCTTGCCGTTTTTTGCATGGATCTCGACATGCTCGACGCCTACCCTGGCCTGGGTCATGGCGCTGCCGTGCTGGGTAATTGCCGCCGCGACCAGCTCGTCAAGATTGTCGGAAAGCCAGTAAAGGGCGCCGACCCCGAGCAGGGCAAGAACCAGCAGCGGATAGAGATACTTCTTCACGTGCGACTCACTCGTTTCCCGCTACAAGCATAGTCCCAAAGCAAGAAAAAAGCGCGCTCGCGGCGCGCTTATGACGAAGGGTATAGGCCGGCGGAATCAGCGCTTGGCGGCCGCCTTGGCGGCACTGGTCTTGAGCGCGGCGAGCAGGTCGTAGAGCTCGTCGCGCTGGGTTTCGCTCATGCCGGAAAAGAGGCCGACCATCCAATCTTCATGCGCTTCGGCCATGCGGCGGAAGCTCTTGCGCCCCTCGGCGGTCAGCTTCACGATGTAGGCGCGGCGGTCCTTGGGGCTGTCCTCGCGCACCACCAGGCCTTCGCGCACCAGCTGGTCGGTAATGCCGGTGACGTTGCCGCCGGTGACCATCATGCGCTTGGAAAGCTCGCCCATCTTGAGCCCTTGCGGCGAGCGTTCGAGCTGGGACATCAGGTCGAAGCGCGGCAGCGTGATGTCGAAATCGCTGCGCAGCCGGGCGCGAACATGGTTTTCGATCAGGTTGGTGCAGGCCAACATGCGCAGCCAGAGGCGCAAGTCCTTGGCGTGTTCTGCGGTGGCGCGGGTTTCGCTGTCCGGTATGGTGTTTTTCGACATGGTTGCATGACGCTCGGGAAGCGCCGCTGTATGGATATTTGCAGCCTTAAAATATCAAAAGCGGGGCATTTCCGCAATGTACCGGATCAATTTCGGTGGAATTTTTAACCGGTAGCGGCAATCGGCGCGCCGAAGCATCCTGGCGCTGAGGGCTCAGGGCAGTTCGGGATCGATCACGCTGCGCAGGATGGCCTCGTTGCGGCCGCCACGCTCGCGGCCGGAAAACCACCAGACGGCGCCCTTGCGCACCGAGATCCCGAGTTCCTCGCCCGCCAGCAGCAGGCCGGCCGCCTCGCCCAGGCAGGGCTGGTGGCCCACCAGCAGCACCGTGCCCCGGTGCTTGGGCCATCCCGCTGCCCGGAGCAGATCCGCGGCGCTGGCCCCGGGGGCGATCAGCGGTTCGATTTCATAGGCGGCGCCAAGGGCGTCGGCGGTTTCGCGCGTGCGCCGGGCCGGGCTGACCAGGATGCGACGCTGCTCGGGCAGGCGTTCCAGCAGCCAGCGCGCCAGCTTCTTCGCCTGTTTGTGACCGCGTCGGGTGAGCGGCCGCTCCAGGTCGGGCAGGCTGCCGTCGGCATCGACGGCCTCGGCGTGACGCCAGAGAATCAGATCCATGGGGGCTTCCTTGGGAGTTCAGGTAGTGGGCTCAGCTTGGGTGTTCAGGACAGGCGCAGGCGGGCCAAGCGCGGCAGCATTGCGGCGGCCTCGGCCAGCAGGCCGGCGTGGCGCGTGCCGTGCCAGCCGCCGACCAGGGCGACGGCTTCGCGCAGATCCGCGTCGTGCCCGGCGCACTGCGAGAGCAGCACGCCGGCATTGGCTAGGTCATTGAGGCGGCCCAGGCAGTCCTGGGCTTTCGCCAGGCGGCCGTGCAGCCGGTGCGGCTTGCCGCGTGCGGCCGGCGCAGCGAGGAACTCGATGGCGTAGCGCAGGCGCTTGATGCCGATGCGCAGCGCATGCAGGGTGGCCGGATCGTCGCAGCGCGCCGCGGCGGCGAGGCGGCGCACGCGGCGGACGAGATGGCGGAGGCGGCGGGCCGCGAAGGCGGCCAAGCTCTCTTCGGTGGCGGCGGGTGGCAGCTGGGGGTGCAGTGTTTGCAGCGCCCCGAGCAGCAGGCGCCCATAGGCGGGAGCCGCCAGCATGGCGAGTACCGTGCCGCGCACGCCATAACGCTGGTTGGTGATCTGGCCGGCCAGCGCGGCGAGGCGTGGCTCGCCCGGCAGCGCCGCCTGCACCGGGGCGACGACTTCGCCGAGCAGCACGTCGAGGTCGCGCGCTTCGCCCAGCTGCCGCGTCAATCCGGCCATCGGCAAGCGCAGGGCCTCGCGCAGGTCCGGCGGCAGCACCGGACGGAACAGGCGCAGGGCGGCCCGCAAGCGTCGTGTCGCGACCCGCATCTGGTGGATGTATTCGACATCCTCGCTGTGCAGCGCGCCGTGGTGGTTCTGCTGGAGGTGTTCGAGGCAGGCCAGGGCAATGCGGCAGAAAGCGGCGAAGGGCGTTAGCCCGTGATCGAGGCTGATCGCGTTCGCCTTGACCGGCGCCGGCGCCACGCCGCTGTGCAGCCGGTAGCCGCGCTCGGCCTTGGACAGCACCGCCGGCGTCAGGGCGATGCGCTCGGCCAGCTCGCCGGCCAGGTCGAACAAGGCCTGCACCGGCGCGCCCGCCAGTTCCAGTTCGAGCTCGGAGATCGGCTCGCGCCGGCCATCGGCGATGACCCAGCCGCGGTCCAGGGTCAACAGCACGGCTCCGCCCGCTGCGGGCAGCTGCCAGGTGCTGCGGCGGAAGCGGGTCTCGCAGACCGGCACGATGCGCGCCAGCAGCCGCGGCCGTTCAAGCCAGGCACGCAGGTCCGTGTGCTCGATGGCCGAGAAATCGAAGTGGCCGCGATACGGGGTTTCCCATTCCGGCCGGCTGGAAAGTCCGGCGGCGGCGGTGCCGGCGAGCTTTACCGTCTGCAGCCAGAGCTTGCCCTGGCGCCGCAGCCGCAGGGCGATGCCGTGCCGGCGCAGCGACAGGTCGCCGGTGTCGTAATAGATGTTGTCGAGCGTTTCAGTGTGGCGCGCCGTGGCGCGCTTGAGCAGAGGGTGGCGCAGGAAACGGGCCTGGTGGGCTTCATCGAGTGCAAGCTTGAGTTCGACTTCCTCGCCCATTTCGTCGCCCGGTTACTCGTAGCGCAGCGCTTCGATCGGCAACAGCCGCGAGGCCTTGCGCGCCGGGTAGTAGCCGAAGAACACGCCGACCGCGCCGGCAAAGCCGGCGGCCAGCACGATCGAGGCCGTGGACAGCTCGGTGCGCCAGCCGGCGAGTTCGGCCACCGCCATGGCGCCGCCGACACCGAGCAGGATGCCGATGGCGCCGCCGATCAGGGACAGGGTGACGGCTTCGACCAGGAACTGGGTCAGGATGTCGCGGCCGCGCGCGCCGACGGCCATGCGCAGGCCGATCTCGCGGGTGCGTTCGGTGACGGAGACCAGCATGATGTTCATGATGCCGATGCCGCCCACCAGCAGGCTGACCGAGGCCACGGCGGCGAGCAGCAGGGTCATCACCTTCGACGAGGCTTCCTGCGCCTGGAGAATTTCGGACAGGTTGCGGACGAAGAAGTCGTCGTCCTGGCCCTGCTGCAGGCGGTGGCGCTGGCGCAGCAGTTCGCGCATGCGCTGGTCGGCAACGCTCATGTCGGCGCCTTCACGCACCTTGACCATGATCGAGGAAACGCTGCGCGACTTGGCCTGCGCGGCGCCGAGGATGCGCTTGCGCGCGGTGCTGATCGGCATCAGCACGATGTCGTCCTGGTCCTGGCCGGTCATGCTCTGGCCCTTGCGTTCGAGCACGCCGATCACGGTGAGCGGCACCTTGCGCACGCGGATCACCTGGTCGAGCGGGCTGGCATCGCCGAACAGGTTCTTCGCCACGGTCTGGCCGATCAGCACCACCTTGCCGGCACCGTTCAGTTCCGCCGGCTCGAAGCCGCGCCCTTCGGCGATGGCCCATTCGCGCACTTCGAGGTAGTCCGGCGTGACACCGTAGAACACCGTTGACCAGTTGCTGTTGCCGTACACCACCTGGCCGCTGCCGCGCAGCGTCGGCGCAGCGGCCTGGATTTCCTCGATTTCGCGGCCGATGGCATAGGCATCGTCCTCGAAGATGGTTGGCTGCGAGCCGATGCCGCCGCGCGCGCCGCCCGAGGTCATGGAGCCGGAAAGCACCATGATGATGTTGGAGCCGAGGCTGCGGATCTGTTCCTCGACGCGCGCCTGGGCGCCACCGCCGACGGCGATCATGACGATCACCGCGGCGACACCGATGATGATGCCGAGCATGGTCAGCGCCGAACGCATCTTGTTCACGCGCAGGGCGAGCAGGGCGATGCGCAGGGTGGCGGCGAAATTCATGACTTCAGCATCGCTGCGGCGTCCGCCGGCGTGTTGGCGTGGTCCTGCACCACCCGGCCGTCGCGGAAGTTGATGATGCGCCCGGCGAAGGCGGCGACGTCGTGCTCGTGGGTCACCAGCACGATGGTGATGCCCTCGCGATTGAGCTGCTGCAGCAGCGCCATGATCTCGATGCTGGTGCGCGAATCGAGCGCGCCGGTCGGCTCGTCGGCCAGCACCAGCTGCGGGTCGTTGACCAGGGCGCGGGCGATCGCCACGCGCTGCTGCTGGCCGCCGGAAAGCTGTGCCGGATGGTGGTCCATGCGCTCGGCCAGCCCGACCTGCTGCAGGCGCCGCACGGCACGTTGCGCGCGCTGTTCGTGCTGCAGGTGGCTGTAGAGCAGCGGCAGTCCGACATTGTCCAGCGCCGAGGTGCGCGCCAGCAGGTTGAAATGCTGGAAGACGAAGCCCAGCTTGCGATTGCGCACATTGGCGAGCTCGTCGCCGGAGAGCTTGGAGACTTCTTCGCCATCCAGCCAGTAGTTGCCGCCGCTGGGATGGTCGAGGCAGCCGAGCAGGTTCATGAAGGTGGATTTGCCGGAACCGGACGGCCCCATCACGGCGACGAACTCGCCGGCGCCGATTTCCAGGCTGACGCCCTGCAAGGCGGGTACCACGTTGCTGCCCATGCGGTACTCCTTGGCCAGCTGCTCGACCCGGATCAGCGCCTGCGCCATGCCTGGGTGCTCAGAACAGGCGTG
Organism: uncultured beta proteobacterium; assembly: GCA_903908065.1. Taxonomy (GTDB): domain Bacteria; phylum Pseudomonadota; class Gammaproteobacteria; order Burkholderiales; family Rhodocyclaceae; genus Sulfuritalea. The sequence goes on from CAIVQO010000031.1 coordinate 51,052, forward strand.
GTCCGGGCGTGGTGCTGGCCGGCTTGGCGCTGCCTGCCGTCGTCTGCAGGCCGACGATGACTTCGCTGCCTTCCTTGATGTCGCCTGAAACCACCTCGGTCATGCTGCCGTCGGTGAGGCCCAGGCGCAGGCTGAGGGCTTGCGGCTTGCCGTCGGCGCCGACCACCCAGACGCGGCCGCTGGTGCTGCCCCCGGTCCGCGCGGCCTGTGCTTCCGCCGCCATCTCGGCGTAGCGCTTCTGTTGCTCCGGGGTCAGGATCGCCGCCACCTTTTCGCGAATCTCGGCGCGGTTGCGTTCGAAGGCCTTGTTGCGTTCGGCTTCCGGCAGGTCGCGCGCGGCGCGGAACTTGTCGCGCATGCCGTCGATGATGGCGTCGAGTTTGGACTGCTGCTCGGCATCGAGCTTGAGCTCGGCGACCAGGCGCTCGCGCAGGCTGGCGAGGCCGCCCGGGCCGCCACCACCCGAGCCGCCGCCAGCCGCAGAAGTCGGCGCTGGCGCAGCGGCGACCGTCGACTTCTTTTCGTCGGCCGTGCCGGCGGGACGGAAGCGCAGCGCGGCATTCGGCAGCTTGAGTGTCTTGTCTTTCTGTGCCGTGATGATGCGGACATTGGCGGTCATGCCCGGCAATAGCGTCAGATCCGGATTGCTGGCGGAGACCACGACCGTGTAGGTGACGACGTTGGACACCACGGTGGCGGCCTTGCGCACCTGCTTGACCTCGCCGCTGAAGCTGCGGCCGGGAAAGGCGTCGACGGTGAAGCTGGCCTTCTGCCCGGTCTGGATGCGGCCGACATCGGCTTCGTCGATCGAGGTTTCGACCTGCATGTCGGTCAGGTTGCGGGCGATGACGAAAAGTTCTGGCGCCTGCAGGCTGGCGGCAACGGTCTGCCCTGGTTCGATGCTGCGCTTGACGACGACGCCGTCGACCGGCGCCTTGATGGCGGTGCGCTCGAGGTCGACGCGTGCCTGGGAAAGTTGCGCTTCGCGCTGGCGTACCTGGGCTTCGCCATTGCGCGCCTGCGATTCCGCCACCTGCAAGGAGGCGCGGCCGGCGTCGAAGAGGCTTTGCGCCTTGTCGCGCTCGGCGGGGGAAATGAAGTTCTTGTCCACCAGCAGCTTCTTGCGCTCGTAGTCGCGCTGCAGTTCGGCGAGGTTGGCTTGGGCGCGCAGCACTTCGGCGCGTTGCACGCCGAGCGCGGCGCGCGCCGCTTCGACATCGGCTTCGGCCTGGCGCTGGCGGTACTGGAAGGTTTCCGGATCGATGCGCGCGATGAGCTGGTTTTCCTTCACCGGCGAGTTGAAGTCGACCAGGATTTCCTTGACCTGGCCGGAGACCTGCGATCCGACCTGAACCGAGACCACCGGGTTGAGCGTGCCGGTGGCAGACACCACGGCGGTGAGCGGCCCGGTTTCGGCCTTGGCCAGTTTGTACTTGGGGGCGTCGCCGCCGTTGCCGGTGGCGCGCCATGCCGCGTAGCCGCCACCGACGGCCACTACGAGGGCCAGAGCAGCCAGGCCAAGGCGGGAGGAGGTCTTCATGCGGCCGATTCTAGACGATCCCTCCGTCGCCACAGCCCGCTGCTGTGTAACGAAATGTCAGGCGATGCCGGGGTTGCCCTTCATGCCGACGAGTTTGGGCTGGTTGAGCTTGCGCGGCGCGATGGCTTTCTTGTCGCGCAGGTAGCGCGCCACCACTTCCCAGACCGGCTCGCCCTTGGCGCCTTCCGCAACGGGTGCCCAGCCGGCGACCTTGTAGGTCTTGCCGGCCTCGACCGGCTTGCCCTTGAGCCGCATGTCCTGGATGCGACTGCCGATCTTCTGGTTCGGATCGCAGGTGTATTCGAGTCCGCCGACGCGCACCATGTCGCCGCCCTGCTGGTAATAGGGGTCGGGGTTGAACAGGTTGTCGCCGACATCTTCGAGGATCATCTTGATCTGCTCGCCGCTCATCTCGGTCAGCGTGGCCTGCGGGTAGGTGATGGCGGTCTGGTCCATCAGGTGTTCGAAGGTGATCGCCTGGCCGGGAAGGATCGTGGTGCCCCAGCGGAAGCCGGGCGAGAAGCCGATCTCGGCACCCTGTACTTCCATGATGGCGTCGAGGATCAGCTGGTCCCAGCTGCCATTGAAGTTGCCGCGGCGGTAGAGCAGGCCTTCGGAAACGGCGAGCTTTTCCCCCAGCTTCGGCAGGTGCGGGGCGCGGATCTTGTCGATCAGCGCCGCCATGTCGGCATCGGCCGGCAGCAGGTTGGAGAACACCGGCAGCAGCTTGTAGCGGAAGTCGGAGATCCTGCCGCCCTTGACGTCGAAATCGAGCACGCCGAGGAACTTGCCGTTGGAGCCGGCATTGGTCACCAGGGTCTTGCCGTTGGCATTGGCGACGACCACCGGCTGCGGCACGCCGTCGTGGGTATGGCCGCCCAGTATCGCGTCGATGCCGGTGACCCGGCTGGCCATCTTGAGGTCGACATCCATGCCGTTGTGCGAGAGTACGACGACCACCTGCGCCCCTTTGGCGCGCGCTTCGTCGACCGTCTTCTGCATGTTGTCGTCCTGGATGCCGAAGGTCCATTCCGGGATCATCCAGCGTGGGTTGGCGATCGGCGTGTAGGGGAAGGCCTGGCCGATCACGGCAACCTTGACGCCGTTCATTTCGCGCATCGTATAGGGCTCGAACACCTTGTCGCCGAAGTCGCTTGTCTTGATGTTCTGCGCGACGAAGTCGACCTTGCCCTTGAAGTCCTTCTCGACGATCTCCAGCACGCGCTTGTCGCCCAGCGTGAATTCCCAGTGCCCGGCCATGACGTCAACGCCCAGCAGCTTGCAGGCGTCGACCATGTCCTGGCCCTTGCTTTGCAGCGCGGTGTAGGACCCTTGCCAGGTATCGCCGCCATCGAGCAACAGCGCGTTGGGGCGGCCGGCACGCAGCCGCTTGACCAAGGTGGCGATGTGGGCGAAGCCGCCGACCTTGCCGTAGGTCTTGGCGGCCTTTTCGAAATCGAGGTAGGTGAAGGCATGGGCCTCGATGCCACCGGGCTTGAGGCCGAACGCCTTGAGCAGCTTTTCGCCAACCAGGTGCGGGGCCTTGCCGGCAGCGCCGCCTATCCCCAGGTTGACGCTCGGCTCGCGAAAATAGACCGGCAGCAACTGGGCATGGCAGTCGGTGAAGTGCAACAGATGCACATTGCCGAAGCGCGGCAGTTCGTAAAACGCATCGGCCTTGCCGGCTCCCCAGGCCAGGCGCGAATCGAGGGCGAAGCCGGCGGCGGAGGCGGCGGCCAGGATCTGCAGGAATTCGCGGCGGTTCATCGACGACATCGGAATCTCCAAACAAAAAACGGGCCTGGCGGTAAGGCCAGGCCCGTGATCAGGCGGGAATTACTTGTTCACCGGCGAGGCCGGGTCGAGCAGCAGGGCCACCAGATGCTTGATCTGGGTTTCGTTGAGCGCGCCGGCATGGCCGAAGCGCGGCATCTCGGAGCAGAGGTTGAAGGCCTTGGCGTTGTAGATCTTGGAGTAGGTGTACTTCTGCATTTCGGGCGAGTTGCCGCGGGTTTTGCCGTAGCCGAGCAGGCTGGGGCCGACGGTGCCGAAGGAGCTTTCGTTGGGGCCGACCTGGTGGCAGTTGTAGCAGTTGCCGCCTGCCGGATCAGTGGCCTTGTCCGACCAGGTGAAGCCGCGGCCGCTCTGGGCGATCTTCTCGCCTTCCTTCCAGTCGCCGAGGTACTTGCCGTCGGCCGGCAACTTGACCGTCGCCAACTGGGCGCCGGCGAGCTTGGCCGCCAGTTCCGGCGGCGGGTTGTTGGCGTGGGCATTGCAGGCCTGCTGCACCTCGTCGGCGGTCAGGCGTTCGTACTTGGCCTGGCCCTTGGTCTGGAAGTCGCGCTTGATGGTATCAAGTGCCATCTGGCGGTATTCGGCTTCGCTGCGGCTGGGACCGCCGGCACAACCGGCGAGCAGGACGGCAACGGCAGCAGCGCCGGAAATCGTGGCAATGTAGTTTTTCATCGCTCTCTCCTTAGCGCTTGATGCCCGGGCCCTTGTACATCTGGCCGTTGGCGTTGCCCGTCATGTAGGCGATCAGGTTGGTCACTGCCTGCGAGGCGTACTTGGGCTCGGGGAAGCGCTGCTGGCGGAAGCAGTCGTTCATGCGCCACTGCGAAGTGAGCATCACGCCACCGGTCATGCGGTAGCCGGGCCAGCCCAGGACTCCGCGCAGTGCGCCTTCGGGAGTCGACAGGTTGGGCAGGTTCTGCATGCGGATGCGCTTGCCGTCGGCGCCGTGGCAGGTGTTGCAGGAGAAGTCATAGGGGCCGGCGCGATAGGCGGCCATGGCTTTGCCGGTTTCAAAGGCGTCGCGCACCTTGGCGTCGTGCAGCGGCATGTCGAACTTCATGTTCTTCGAACCGCTGGCAACGTAGGTGACCAGGTTGGTGATGTCCGGCGCGTTGTTGTCGTTGGCGCCCTGGAAGGGCTTTTTGGCGATGTCCTCGAACTTGAAGCCCTGTTTTTCGGTCATGCACCAGACGATGCGACGCTCGATATCCATCACCGCATCGGCATCGGCGAAATAACGTGGTGCCCTGACGTAGGCACCTTCGACCTTGCCGACGCCCTGGCCAAGGTCGCAGCTTTCGGCCAGCGAGATATTTTTCGGGCCACGCTTGGCCTTCCACAACTCCTCGCCCTTGAGTTCGAACAGCTCGGCGGGATTGCTTTCTTCCATTTCGGCGCGGAATTTTTCGAACTCCGCGTTGGCGTCCTTGGTCTGCGCCGCGACGGGCATGGACCAGGCGACAGTCAGCGCCGTCGCCAGCACGATGCTTCTGTTCATCGTCTCTCCTCCTGGGTTGGTGTTGCCGGTCTTGGCGCCGGTTTGTTGAGTGTAATGCTAATCAGGCGATAGTCGCCTCGTCCGCGGGATTGTGGCTGCGGCCGGCGCTGCGCGCCTTGACGTTCGCCCTGCTCACGTCAGCCTTCGCCGCAAGCCCGCCGACTCACGCAACCGTCGCCTCGTCGCTGCGCTTGTCGCCTTTGTTGTCCACCCAGTTCACCACGACCTTGTCGCCGGCCTTGGCGCCTTTCATCTTGAAGCCGAACACCGGGTTGCGCGAGATCGCGGTGCCGGTCTGGCCGTCCACCACGCGCTTACCGCCGACGTCGATGGTGATGGACTGGATGAAATGAGCCGGGACGGTGTTGCCGGCGGCGTCCTTGCGCTGCCCGGTTTCCATCGCGTGGCTCATGAGAATGCGGATTTCCGCGACATCACCCTTCATCTGGGCGCGAATCTTCATCGGATCTGCCATGATTTTTCCTTTTCCGTTCCTGGGTAATCAGCCGCCGCAGCCGCCGACGGTGACCTTGCATTCCTTCTGCGCGATGTAGAACTTGTCGCCAGCCTTGGCGACGGCCTTGACCAGCGAGGTCTGGCCCATCTTGATGCGCGCGGAAACTTCGGGCACCGCGCCGTTGGCGAAGCTGAACTGGGCGCTGAGGGCGGTCGGGTTCTTGTCGACCAGAATCGCGATCGAGGTGGTGTTGGGGATGTTGCTGATGACATCGACCGGGACCACGGCGCCGTTTTCCGCGATATCGGGCACCTTGAGCACCAGGTCCTTGCTGTCGGCCGTGCTTCCGGCACCCAGGCCCTTGAGGGCGGCGGGGGTGTCCTTGGCTTCGAACGCGGCCTTGTTCCAGTCGGCGGCAAAAGCGGCTGTGGGCTTGAGCACGCCAGCCATGATCAGTGCCGACAGCGCGCCAAAGCTGCCTGCGCCGCGCAACACGATGCGTCGTGTCTGGTTCATTTCCATCGTGGGGTTCTCCTCCGTGAATTGAGTCGGTGAAATGCCGTTTCGGAAGCCCGGGACGACGGTGTCCCGAACAATGCCATCATGGCTCTGCTAACCCCGAAGTTTTGCACGAGATCGCAAAAGCGTAAATCGAAATTATTTGATTCCTGCAGTAATGGAACCAATGGAATAAATGCCGATTGCTTTCGTGTTCAAGATGCTGCGATGCAGCAAGGCGGCGACTGCTTACAACTCGATCTGCGTACCCAGTTCGACCACGCGGTTGGTCGGCAGCTTGAAGTAGTCGGTGGCGGTATCCGCGTTGCGGAACATCCACATGAACAGTACCTGGCGCCAGAGCGTCATGGCCGGGACGCGATTCGGCACGATGGTCTCGCGACCGAGGAAAAACGAGGTTTCCATCATTTCCACCGGTGCCATGCCCTGGTAGGCGCACATCTCCAGGGCAACCGGAATGTTCGGGTCGTCCTTGAAGCCGTAATTCAGCTGAATGCGGTAGAAGCCGTCATCCAGGGTTTCGACCCGCATGCGTTCATCCTCGCCGATGTGGGGGATGTCCTGGATGTTGACATTGAGCAGGATCACCCGCTCGTGTAGCACCTTGTTGTGCAAGAGGTTGTGCAGCATGGCGCGCGGCACGCCGTCGGGACGGGTGGTCATGAAGATGCCGGTACCGGGTACCCTTTGCGGGCCGCCGTACTTGAGGCTGGAAAGGAAGGCATCGAGCGGCATCGAGTCCTGTTCCAACTTGCGATAGAGCAGGGCGCGGCCCCGCTTCCAGGTGGCGAACAGGGTGAAGATACCCAGACCCAGCAGCAGTGGGAACCAGCCGCCGTCGAGCACCTTGACCAGATTGGCGGAGAAAAACGCGAAATCGACGACGAAAAAGAAGGCCAGGAACACGGCGGCCTGCAACCAGTTCCAGTTCCACAGCGCGCGCACCACGACGAAGGCCAGCAAGGTGTCGATCATCATGGTCAGCGTGACCGCGATGCCGTAGGCCGAAGCCAGGTTGGACGAGGACTTGAAGCCCAGGACCAGCACGATGACGGCGAGCAGCAGCAGCCAGTTGATGTTGGGCAGGTAGATCTGGCCTTTTTCGCGCTCGGAGGTGAAGCGGACCTGGATGCGAGGGCAGTAGCCGAGTTGCATGGCCTGGCTGGTGAGCGAAAAGGCACCGGAGATCACCGCCTGCGAAGCGATTACTGTCGCGGCCGTGGCCAAGGCCACCATCGGATACAGCAGCAACTCCGGGACCAGCAGGAAGAAGGGATTCTTCACCGCCGAGGGGTCGTCGAGGATCAGCGCGCCCTGACCGAGGTAGTTGAGGTAGAGGCAAGGAAAGACATAGGCCACCCAGGCCCACTTGATCGGCCGGCGGCCGAAATGGCCCATGTCGGCATACAGGGCTTCGCCGCCGGTGATGGCCAGCACCACGGCGCCAAGTGCCAGGTAGGCATGGCCGCGGTTCTCGAGGAAGAAGTGGGCGGCATACCAGGGATTGATTGCCGCAATCACGTCGGGATGGCGCAGGATGTTCCAGACGCCGAGCGCGCCCAGGGTTCCGAACCAGAACATCATGATCGGTCCGAACAAGGCGCCGACGCTGGCAGTGCCACGCGGCTGCAGGAAGAACAGCGCGCAGATCACGCCGATGGTGATCGGTACCACATAGGGCTTGAACATCGGCGTGGCGACTTCCAGCCCTTCCACCGCCGACAATACCGACATTGCCGGCGTGATCACCGCATCGCCGTAGAACAGGCCGGCGCCGAAGATGCCGAGGATGGACATCAGCCACATCAGGCGCGGCCCGGCACCGTGGGTGCGCAGCGCCAGCGAGGTCAGGGCCATGATGCCGCCTTCGCCGCGGTTGTCGGCGCGGGTGATGAACAAGACGTACTTGAGCGAGACGGTAATGGTCAGCGCCCAGAATATCAGCGACAGGATGCCGAGCAAGTTGTCCGGCGTGACCGCCACGGCGTGCGGTCCGTTGAACACCTCTTTCATGGTGTAGAGCGGGCTGGTGCCGATGTCGCCATAGACGACGCCCATGGCCGCGATCGAGAGCGCCATCAAGGGTGGGTTGGTACCGGCAGAGGTATTGCTGCTATGCAACATCCGCTGATTATAGGCCGATGCGCGGAGCGCACTTCGGTGGTCGCCGGGGGCGTGACATTGGCGTCGCCGATAGTCTGGATCGGATCGACAGAAGAAATGCCCTGCCATTGTCGGATCGTCGCCTTTGTCGGATAATGCGCGCCGCACGCACGCAGCATCCTTGGGTGTTGGCATTACGTGCCGGGGTGACGGAATCGGTAGACGTAGCGGTCTCAAACACCGCCGCCGCAAGGCATGGGGATTCGACTTCCCCCCCCGGCACCAAAATCAGGTCACGCGCTTCCGCAATAAGCAGGTATCCTGCGCGCTACGCGCCCGCCGGTTGCATTCCGGCCCGGTGCCTTGGGAAATCAGACGGAGGGAATCGATGTCGCCGAAGCCTGGAGTTGCAATGACCGTGTTGCGGGCATTGCCGATCTTCGAAACGCTGGACGACGAATGCCTCAAGCCGCTGATGCGCGTGGCCATGCTGCGCGCCATTCCGCGCCATACCGTGGTGTTGAATGCGGGAGATTCCACCGACAACATTTATTTCGTGCTTTCCGGATCGCTCAAGGTCCAGGTCAGCGACGAGGATGGCCGCGAAGTCATCCTCTCCAAACTGGGCCCGGGCGAACTCTTCGGCGAGATGGGCGTGCTCGACGAGAACCCGCGCTCTGCCACCGTGCTGGCGGTTGAGCCGAGCCAGGTGGTGGTGATGGGCAAGGCCGATTTCAAGCAATGCCTGATCGACAACCCGGACGTCTCGCTGTTCATCATGCGCAACCTGACCAAGCGCCTGCGCATGGCTGATCGCAACATCGAAAGCCTGGCCCTGCTTGACGTTTACGGTCGCGTTGCGCGGCTGTTGCTGGAATCCGCCGAGACCGTGGAAGGTCGCAAGGTGGTGACGCACAAGCTGACCAAGCAGGACATCGGCAAGATGATCGGCGCCTCGCGCGAAATGGTCAGCCGGGTGATGCGCGACCTGACCGCGCAGGGACTTATCGAAGAGCGCGATGGCCAGCTGATCCTTCCCGATCCGGCGGCATTCAAGCGCCATGGCGAGATGGATGCAGCCGGCTGAACCACGAAGTGCCTTGACGCTGGCGGATTTCGATTACGTCCTTCCGCCCGAACTGATAGCCCGGGTTCCGCTGCCGCAACGCTCCGCCAGCCGCCTGCTGGAAATGAATGGCGCGCGCTTCCACGATCACAATTTCACCGATTTGCCGAAGTTGTTGCGGCGTGGCGACCTGCTGGTGCTTAACGACAGCCGGGTATTGCACGCGCGCCTGCTGGGTCGCAAGGACAGCGGGGGTCAGGTTGAGGTGCTGATTGAACGACTGGAAGGCAGGGCTGAGGCCATCGCCCAGGTTCGCGCCAGCAAGTCGCCCAAGGCGGGCAGCCGATTGCAACTCGAAGATGCCTTTGAAGTCGACGTGCTCGGTCGCGACGGCGAGTTTTATCGGTTGCGTTTTCCGGGCGATGCCGCCGAACTGATCGAGCGCCATGGCCGCCTGCCGCTGCCACCTTATATCGAACGGATGGCCGAAGCCGGCGACGAGACCCGTTACCAGACGGTATTCGCCCGTGAAAAGGGCTCGGTGGCGGCGCCCACCGCCGGGCTGCACTTCGATCATGAACTCCTCGCAGCGCTGCGAGAAGGCGGCGTTGCCATCGCCCATGTCACGCTCCACGTCGGTGCCGGCACTTTCCAGCCGGTGCGGACCGAAAACCTGGCCGAGCATCGCATGCATACCGAGCGTTACACGGTGCCAGCCGCCACTGCCGAGGCGATCGCCGCCACACGTGCTGCTGGTGGGCGCGTGATCGCGGTGGGCACCACCACCCTGCGCACCCTGGAAGGCGCGGCGGTTGATGGCGAATTGAAAGTCGGCGCTGGCGAGACGGCGATATTCATTACGCCAGGCTATCGCTTCCGCGTGGTCGACAGCCTGATCACCAATTTCCATTTGCCGAAGTCGACCCTGCTGATGCTGGTGTCGGCGTTTGGCGGATTTGAGCCGGTGCGCGCCGCTTACCGCCACGCGATCGCCGAGCGCTACCGATTCTTCAGTTATGGCGATGCCATGCTGCTGCACAGGATGGACAGCCAGTGAATTTCGATCTCATCGCCACCGATGGAAATGCCCGCCGCGGAACATTGAAGCTGGCCCACGGCAAGGTACCGACACCGGCCTTCATGCCAGTCGGCACCTACGGCACGGTCAAGGCCATGTCTCCGGCCGAACTGGCCGAGATCGGTGCTGGCATGGTGCTGGGGAATACCTTCCATCTCTGGCTGCGACCCGGCCTCGACGTCATTGCTGCGCATGGCGGCCTGCATCGTTTCATGGGCTGGGACGGGCCGATCCTGACTGACTCTGGCGGTTTCCAGGTGTTTTCGCTGGGCGAGCTGCGCAAGATCAGCGAAGAGGGGGTGCGCTTCGCCTCGCCGATCAATGGTGACCGCCTGTTCCTTACGCCGGAAGAGTCCATGCGCATCCAGCATGTCCTGAACTCGGACGTGGCGATGATCTTCGACGAATGCACGCCCTATCCGGCAGATTTTGCGACAGCGGCGGCGTCGATGCGACTCAGCCTGCGCTGGGCGCGCCGTTCGCGTGACGAGCATGACCGGCTGGGGAATGCCAACGCCTTGTTCGGTATCGTGCAGGGCGGCATGCACGAAGATCTGCGGGACGAATCGCTGGCCGCGCTGGTCGACATCGGATTCGACGGCTACGCCATCGGCGGGCTATCGGTCGGCGAACCCAAGGAAGATTTCGCGCGCATCCTGGCACATACGGCCCCGCGCCTGCCGCCTGATCGCGCGCGCTACCTGATGGGAGTCGGCACTCCGGAAGACCTGGTCTATGCGGTGGGGCAGGGCATCGACATGTTCGATTGCGTAATGCCGACGCGCAACGCGCGCAACGGCTGGCTGTTCACCCGCCATGGCGACGTGAAGATCAAGAATGCGCGCTACAAGGCGGATACCGGGCCGCTGGACGCGAGCTGCGTCTGTTACACCTGTCGCCATTTCAGTCGCGCCTATTTGCATCACTTGCATCGCACAGGTGAGATCCTGGGGGCCCGCCTAAATACCCTGCACAACCTCTTCTACTACCAGGTCCTGATGGCGGAAATGCGGGATGCGATCGAGTCGGGCAAGTTCGCCGAATTCGTGGTGGGCTTCCACGCCGGACGTGCCGCGAACCGGGAGGCCGCGCCGGTCGAACAGGTATAATTCCACCCTTTCCACGTTCTTCAACGGGAGTATCCAGTGCTGATTTCCAATGCTTACGCTCAGGCCGCCGGCGCCGCCGGAGACCCGACGGGCGGCCTGATGGGCATGCTGCCCATCATCCTGATGTTCGTCGTGCTCTGGTTCATCATGATCCGGCCGCAGATGAAGAAGGCCAAGGAGCATCAGAAGATGGTCGGCGAACTGTCCAAGGGCGACGAAATCGTCACCCAGGGCGGCATGACTGGCCGCATTGCCAAGGTCGGCGAGAATTACCTCAGCGTCGAAGTCGCCGAAGGCAAGGATGGTCCGATCGTCATTACCCTGCAAAAGAATGCCGTCGGCGCGCTGTTGCCCAAGGGCACGCTGAAGTCCCTCTGACCCGGTCGGGCAGGACGCAGCCCAGCTGTCGCCTGCCCGCCTTGATTTCCGTCCCCGCTAGATGAACCGCTATCCGCTCTGGAAGAATGCCACCGTACTGATCGCCTTGCTGTTGGGGCTGCTGTACACCCTGCCAAATTTCTTCGGCGAGGTGCCGGCAGTGCAGGTGGCCAGCGTCAAGGCGACGCACAAGGTCGACCTCAAGCTGATGAACCAGGTCGAGGCCATCCTGAAATCGGCGGGTATCGCGCCGCAAGGAATCTATCTCGATCTGAATAGCGTCCGCGCCCGTTTCGCCGATACCGATACCCAGCTCAAGGCCAAGGACGCGATCGAAAAGGCGCTCAATCCGGTGGCGGCCGATGCGGCCTACAGCGTGGCGCTGAATCTGGTGTCGAATTCACCGAACTGGCTGACCGGCATCCACGCGCTGCCGATGTACTTGGGCCTTGACCTGCGCGGCGGCGTGCATTTCCTGCTGCAGGTGGACATGAAGGGAGCGTTGCTCAAGCGCCTCGATTCGGTCGCTGCCGACCTGCGCACCCTGCTGCGCGACAAAAACCTGCGCCATGCCGGGATCTCGCGCAGTGGCGAGGCAGTAACGGTGTTG
>CAIVQO010000032.1 GCA_903908065.1 uncultured beta proteobacterium
TTCAGGCCGGCGCCTGCTCGCCCCGGATCATGGCGCGGAAGGCGCGCATCGGCTCGCGTGCGCCGATCACCACGATGATGTCGCCGACGTCGAGGTTGTGGTCGATGTTGCGGGTCGAGAAGATCAGGTCCTGGCCGTGTTCGGCGTCGACCACCCCGAGCAGCAGGATGTTCTGGGTCATGCGCCGGCGCACCTCGGACAGGCGCACGCCGTGTACCCAGGAACCGGGCGGAATGGTGATCTCGGCGATGTTCAGGTCCTGCTGGCCGAACACCGTCTCCTCCAGCAGTTCGACCACGTCGGGCCTCGCGATCAGGTCGTAGGCCCGCGCGCCGCTGATGGCGTAGGGGTCGACGACCTTGTCGGCGCCGGCGGCGAGCAGCTTGGCGCTCGCCTCGGGTTCGCGGCAGATGGCGACGATGCGCGCCTGCGGGTCGAGGGCCCGCGCGGTGATCACCAGGAAGACGTTGTCGGAATCCTCGCGCAGCAGGCAGAAGACGCCTTCGATGTCGCCACCCAGGCCGAGCTTGCGCAAGGCGTCGTCGTCGGTGTAGTCGATGTGCTCGGCGTGGAAGCCTTCCTCGCGCGCCGCCTGGACCAGGGCTTCCTCGCTGTCCACCATGACGAAGTCGTTCTCGGCCTGCCCCAGGCGCCGGGCCACCTCCAGGGCCAGGGCGTTGCAGCCGAATACCGCCAGCTTGCCGTGTCTCATGCCCGACCTCCGCGCGTGCCCCTGATCTTGAGCCCCTGCATCTTGCGGAAGTGGCTCAGGCTGACGTCGTAGCCGATCAGCACCAGGGCGTCGTGGGCGCGCAGTTTGAAATCGGCGCGCGGGTTGAAGAAGAAACGCTTGTCCGCCATCGGATAGTGCTCGCCCTCGCCGGCGGCCGGCTCGGCGCTGCCCCGGATGACGCCGAACAGGAGCAGGTTTCGGCCGGTGAAATCGATGTCGCCGACGCAGGACCCCACCAGGCTGCCGCCGGGCAGGATGGGCAGGGGTTCGAGGTGGATGCCCTTGCTGCCGGTGACCATGTCGTGCAGGGCGTCCACCGCCACCGGCTGGCCGATGAACTCGGCCGCCATGCGCGCCACCACCTCGTAGGGCCGCACCACGTGGTTGGCGCCGGCGAGTTGCAGCTTGCGCACCGTCTCCGGCTTGTTGGCGCGCGAGATGATGAGCACGTCGCGCGACGCCTGGCGGGCGGTGAGGGTGATGTAGACGTTCTTCACGTCGTCGTGGGTCAGGCAGAGGATGCGCGTCGCCTGCCGGCCCAGGCGCAGGTTGCCGAGCATGGCGCTGTCCGAGGCGTCGCCGGGCACACCCAGGAAGCCCCGGCGGCGCGCCCGCTCGATGGCCGCCTCGTCCTTGTCGACAACCACGAAGGGCTCGCCGGCCTCGGCCAGGTGCTCGGCGACCACCTGGCCGATGCGCCCGTAGCCGCAGACGATGGTGACGCCGCTCAGGCGCTCGACCTCGGAAAAGACGCGATTGTCGTGCAGCTCGCGCATCTTCTCGTGGAAGGCCATGACGACGATGGAGGTGGCGAACGAGACCACGCCGATGCCGGCGAACACCAGGATCATGGCCACCACCCGGCCTTCGACGGTGACCGGCGTGACGTCGCCGTAGCCCACCGTGGTGACGGTGATCACCGCCCAGTAGATGGCGTCGAGCATGGTCACCACCGAGCTGCCGGGCACCCCGGCCTCGAACAGGTACACGGCGATGCTCGAGATCATCACCACGGCGCCGACGAAGATCGACAGCGTGAACAGCTCGAAGCGCTTTTCCACCACCACCTTGCCAAACGCCGACAGGCTGCGCGCGTAGCGGAACAGCTTGAGCAGGCGGAACAGCAGGAACAGGCGCATGAAGCCCAGCGGCCGGTAGCTGGGCAGGATGGCGAGCAGGTCGATGATGGCCATGGGCCGGGCCATGTAGGCCAGATTGCACTTGAGCACGGCCCAGAGCGCCGGCATGAGGCGGAAGCGCATGCCCACCAGCTCGGCGTGCTCGTAATGCTCGATGAGAATCCTGCGGCAGGCGCAATGCAGCCACATGCGCAGCAGGTATTCGCTGGCCAGGACGAAGAGCACGAAGGTCTCGAACATCTCGGCATAGGCGCCCAGCTCGTGGTGCACCTGGTAGACGAGCAGGTACACGCTGGCCAGGACGATGCCGATCATGCCGATGTCGAACCAGGCGCGCCGGCGCGAACGCGGCTCCAACAGCAGATCGAAGAAGAACCGCTTGAAGCGCGCGTAGGGCGCGGAAGCGTCCAGCCAGTAGGCGAAGCGGATGACCTGTTCGGCGGGATTCATGCCGTCACTTGATCGGCCGGGCCGAGGCGATGAAGGACAGCGTGCGGTTGCCGCTGATGTCGGCGTGCAGCGCCTCGACGATGGGCGGGTTGGCCGGCCTGTCGGCCTGCCAGGAGACGATGAAGTTGGCGCCGGAGCCCCCGCGCATGTCGTTGCGCTCGACGAACAGTTCCGTCGTCCCCAGGGGCGGCAACACCACCTGCTTCGGCAGGTATTCGCGCACGGGCTTGCCGGCGGTGTCGTAATAGCGTGCCGAAAGGATGCGAATGGGCTGGCGCGGGTCGGTGTTGCGCAGGCTGACCAGGGCGGAGAGCGGATATTGCGAGGGCTTGCCGGCGACGTTGACGTTGCCGTAGAGCAGGTGCGAATAGATCGGCAGGTACAGGCTCTGGCCCGTCGACAACGAGGGTTCCTGGGCCCCCGCCGTGCCCGCGAGCGCCAGGCAGAGAATCAAGGTCAAGGCACGCATGGGTCACCCGGTTTGCGACGTGAGTATCGGATCGGGATTATCCCAGATTGTCCATCAGGCGACCGTTCTGGACTTATCGGGCGTCGTGGCCGTACGCCCCGTCGCTACGGCCTAGCTCGTATACGGTTCCGCCCTGATTCAATGTGCTTCGGGCGCATCCCAGAATGAATCGTCGCAGTTTGAAGCGTACAAGAATCCAATCGCTCATCGCCGCGACCAGGCACTTCCACTTCGGGAACGCCACGAACGGCCACCTCAGTCACGGCAAAGCGCAAGACGCCGTGCGGAAGCAGCAGGGTAGCCCTTCGTTCGGCTCTCAATGGCAACCAAGGAGATGTGAGATGAAACGCAACACTTTAAGTCTGACGATTGCGCTCGTGTTGGGGGGCGTGATGGCTGCGCCGGGCGCCATGGCCAAGGGTCGTCCAGGAACCGAGACCACCCAGAACCTTTCCGTGCCAACCATCGCGGTCGGCGCCCTGGGAGGCGCCACTTGCGGGACGACGGAAGACCCGAGCAAACCGTCGAACCTGGTGCGACCGTCCGGCGAGCCTTTGACGGGGTATGAGGTTCCAGGCCAATACTGGGTCCAGAAGGTGCACACCTGGCAGGCCCAATGCTTCTACGCCGACACGGCCTCGGTCTTCGGCAACTGGGGGGACAACCTGGAGGGCGACGCGCGGCTGAAGGTCGGCAGTCCGATCCGCGTCGAACTGGTCCTCACCAACATGGGCGATTTCTCCACGACCCTGCCCACTATGCAA
>CAIVQO010000033.1 GCA_903908065.1 uncultured beta proteobacterium
CCCCGCTGGCGCTGACGGTCTTCGTCTGGATCTTCTTCATGAACGCGATGGACCTGCTGCCGCTGGATGTGGTCCCCAACGTCTGGGCCATGATCTACGGCGCCGCCGGCCATGATCCGCACCATGCCTACATGCGCGTGGTGCCCACCGCCGACTTGAACGCCACGCTCGGCATGTCGCTCGGCGTGCTGATCCTCTGTCTCTACTACAGCGTCAAGATCAAGGGCTTCGGCGGCTGGATGCACGAATTGTTCACCGCACCCTTCGGCGCCCACCCCGTTTTGTGGCCGATCAACTTCGCCATGCAGCTGATCGAGTTCGTCGCCAAGACCGTTTCCCACGGCATGCGACTGTTCGGCAACATGTATGCCGGCGAACTGATCTTCATGCTGATAGCGCTGATGGGTGCCGCCTGGGCTGGCACTGCCGGTAGCGGCCTGCTCTGGATCGGCGGCGTCATCGCCGGAGCGATCTGGGCCATCTTCCACATCCTGATCATTACCCTGCAGGCTTTCATCTTCATGATGCTGACGCTGGTTTACATCGGCCAGGCTCACGAAAGCCACTGATCCTCTGCATCACTACTTGTCCCAACCTTAACCCCCGCTAACACAAAGGAGTTGTCATGGAACACATCGTTGGTTTTGTTGCTCTGGCCGCCGGTCTCATCATCGGTCTCGGCGCTGCAGGCGCGTGTATCGGCATCGGCATCATGGGTAGCCGCTTCCTCGAGGCTTCCGCCCGCCAGCCCGAACTGATGAACACGCTGCAAACCAAGATGTTCCTCCTCGTCGGTCTGATCGACGCCGCGTTCATTATCGGTACCGGTATCGCCCTGTGGTACACGACCGCCAACCCGTTCATCAAGTAATCGACTCCATCAACCGCTAAGGAGCGATTACCGTGAATCTGAACGCAACGCTGTTTGCCCAGCTGGTTGTGTTCCTCATTTTGGCGTGGTTCACCATGAAGTTCGTGTGGCCGCCCATCATGAAGGCACTCGACGAGCGCGCGAGCAAGATAGCCGACGGGCTTGCGGCCGCGGACAAGGCCAAGGCCGATCTGGCCCACGCCGAGAAAAAGGCTGGCGACGAGCTGCGCAAGGCGCGCGAGTCGGCCGCTGAATTCCGCAGTGGTGCCGAACGTCAGGTGGCCCAATTGATCGATGAGGCACGCACGGAAGCCGCCCGCATCGTCAATGCCGCCCGCGAAGCCGCCGAATCCGAAGCTGCCGCTGCCTCGCAGCGCGCCAAGGAAGCCCTGCGCGAGCAAGTCGCCGCGCTGGCCGTCGCCGGCGCCGAACGCATCCTGCGCAAGGAAATCAACGCCCAGGCCCACGCCGAGCTGCTGACGCAACTCAAGTCGGAGCTCTGATCCGTCATGGCCGAAAACGTCACCCTTGCGCGTCCGTATGCCGAGGCCGCGTTCCAGCTGGCGAAAGGCGGGAACGCGCTGCAGGCTTGGTCCGATGTGCTTTCGCGCCTGTCGGCGGTAGCCGCCACCCCGGAAATGGAAGAGTGCATGGGCAACCCGCGCCTCTCCGCCTCCCAGGTGGCCCAGCTTTGCCTCGACGTGGCCGCCTCCGCGGGCAAGCTTGACCTGTCGGCCGACCAGCAGAACTTTGTCCGCGTCCTGGCGGACAACGACCGCCTGTTCGTGCTGCCAGAAATCCGCGGACTCTTCGAAGAGTTGAAGCACGGTCAGGAGGGCGTCAAGGATGCCGAGATCTCCTCTGCCTTTGCACTCGACGACGCAACGCTTAAGACCCTGGTAGCCGATGTGGAACGCAAGTTCGGCTGCAAGATCCAGGCGACCGTCAAGGTCGATGCAGAACTCATCGGTGGCGTCCGTATCGCCGTCGGCGACGAAGTGATCGATGCCTCGGTCCGCGGCAAGCTTGCCGCGATGGCCACCGCGCTTAAGAACTAGGAGCAATTCCATGAATCTCAATCCATCCGAAATCAGCGACCTGATCAAGAGCCGGATCCAGAACATGCAGCTGGCCGCCACGGCCCGCAACGAAGGTACCGTGGTATCGGTTACCGACGGCATCTGCCGCGTGCATGGCCTGACCGACGTCATGCAGGGCGAAATGCTGGAATTCCCCGGCAACACCTTCGGCCTCGCGCTGAACCTCGAGCGTGACTCCGTCGGCGCCGTGGTCATGGGCGACTACGAGCACATCTCCGAAGGCGACACCGTCAAGTGCACGGGCCGCATTCTGGAAGTGCCGATCGGCCCCGAACTGCTTGGCCGTGTGGTCAACGCCTTGGGCGAGCCGATCGACGGCAAGGGCCCGATCAACGCCAAGCTTTCCGACAAGGTCGAGAAGGTTGCCCCGGGCGTGATCTGGCGCAAGTCGGTGTCGCAGCCGGTGCAGTCGGGCCTCAAGGCGATCGACTCGATGGTGCCCGTCGGCCGTGGCCAGCGCGAGCTGATCATTGGCGACCGCCAGACCGGCAAGACGGCCGTCGCGGTTGACACGATCATCAACCAGAAGGGCCAGAACATGTTCTGCATCTACGTGGCGGTGGGCCAGAAGGCCTCCACCATCGCCAACGTGGTGCGCAAGCTGCAGGAATACGGCGCGATGGAATACACCATCGTCGTCGCCGCCTCGGCCTCCGACTCCGCCGCGATGCAGTTCCTCGCGCCGTATGCCGGTTGCACGATGGGCGAGTACTTCCGCGACCGCGGCATGGACGCCCTGATCATTTATGACGACCTCACCAAGCAGGCCTGGGCCTATCGCCAGATCTCGCTGCTGCTGCGCCGTCCGCCCGGCCGCGAAGCCTATCCCGGCGACGTGTTCTACATCCACTCGCGCCTGCTCGAGCGTGCCGCTCGCGTTTCGGAAGCCTGGGTCGAGAAGCTGACCAATGGCGAAGTCAAGGGCAAGACCGGTTCGCTGACCGCGCTCCCCGTGATCGAAACCCAGGCCGGCGACGTGTCCGCCTTCGTTCCGACCAACGTGATCTCGATTACCGACGGCCAGATCTTCCTTGAAACCGACCTGTTCAACGCCGGCATCCGTCCCGCCATGAACGCCGGTATCTCGGTGTCCCGCGTCGGTGGTGCAGCCCAGACCAAGATCATCAAGAAGCTCGGCGGCGGCGTACGTCTCGCCCTGGCGCAGTACCGCGAACTCGCGGCCTTCGCCCAGTTCGCCTCCGACCTCGACGAAGCCACCCGCAAGCAGCTCGAGCGCGGCCGCCGCGTTACCGAACTGATGAAGCAGCTGCAGTACTCGCCGCTGTCGGTGGCGCTGATGGCTGTGTCGCTCTACGCGTCGAACGAAGGCTTCATGGACGACGTCGATGTGTCGCGCATCCTGGCCTTCGAAGGCGACCTGCACCAGTTCATGCAGACCAAGCATGCCGCCCTGATGGACAAGATCACCAGCACCAACGACCTCGACAAGGATGCGGAAGCACAGCTCAAGGCTGCCTGCGCCGAGTTCAAGAAGTCCTGGGCCTGATCATCAACGTCTAACGGGGAGCGATCATGCCTGGCAGTAAAGAGATCCGCACCAAGATCAAGAGCGTCCAGAACACGCGCAAGATCACCAAGGCCATGGAGATGGTGGCCGCATCCAAGATGCGCAAGGCGCAGGAAAGGATGCGTGCCGCCCGACCCTACAGCGAGAAAATCCGCCGTCTGGCGGCCAACCTCTCGCAGGCCAACGTGACCGAGTATCGCCATGCCTTCCTTGGCCGTACCAAGGCGGAAGCGGTCAAGCGCGTCGGCCTGATCATCGTGACCACGGACAAGGGCCTCTGCGGCGGCCTCAACACCAACGTCCTGCGCCAGGCGCTGAACAACATGCGCCAGTGGGAAGCCAGCGGCGTGACCGACATCCGCGTCACCTGCATCGGCAACAAGGGCCTCGGCTTCATGCAGCGCATGGGTGCCAAGGTGGTTTCGCACGTCACCCACCTGGGCGACACGCCGCACCTGGACAAGCTGATCGGGCCGATGAAGGTCATGATCGACGCCTTCCAGAACGGCGAGCTGGATGCGGTTTACCTTGGCTATACCAAGTTCATCAACACGATGAAGCAGGAGCCGGTGCTGGAGCCGCTGTTGCCGCTGTCCGGCGAGCGCATGGGCACGCCCGAGCGCAGCTGGGACTACCTGTACGAGCCCGATGCGCAGACCGTGATCGACGAACTGCTGGTGCGCTATGTCGAGGCCCTGATCTACCAGGGCGTCGCCGAGAACATGGCTTCCGAGCAGTCGGCGCGGATGGTGGCCATGAAGGCGGCCACCGACAACGCCGGCAACGTGATCAAGGAACTGCAGCTGGTCTACAACAAGGCGCGCCAGGCGGCGATTACCAAGGAAATCTCCGAGATCGTCGGCGGCGCTGCGGCCATCGCGGGTTAAGCATTTAATTTAAGGAAACGACCATGAGCAACGGAAACATCGTTCAGTGCATTGGCGCGGTGGTGGACATCAAATTCCCCCGCGAGGCCATGCCCAAGGTATTTGAAGCCCTGACCCTCGACGAGGCCGATTCCGGCAACGCCGAATCCGGACTGACCTTCGAAGTCCAGCAGCAGCTCGGCGACGGCGTCGTGCGCACCATCGCCCTCGGCTCTTCCGACGGCCTGCGTCGCGGCATGTCGGTGAAGCCCACCGGCGCTGCGATCTCAGTGCCCGTCGGTACCGGCACGCTGGGCCGCATCATGGACGTGCTGGGTCGTCCGATCGACGAAGCCGGCCCGATCCCGGGCGGTGAGCTGCGTCCGATCCACGCCAAGGCGCCGAAGTTCGACGAGCTGTCGCCCTCGGTTGACCTGCTGCCCACCGGCATCAAGGTTATCGACCTGGTCTGCCCCTTCGCCAAGGGCGGCAAGATCGGCCTGTTCGGCGGCGCCGGCGTCGGCAAGACCGTGAACATGATGGAGCTGATCAACAACATCGCCAAGTCCTACGGCGGTTACTCGGTGTTCGCCGGCGTCGGCGAGCGCACCCGCGAGGGCAACGACTTCTACCACGAGATGGAAGAGTCCGGCGTTCTCGACAAGGTCGCGATGGTCTTCGGCCAGATGAACGAGCCTCCCGGCAACCGTCTGCGCGTGGCGCTGACCGGCCTCACCATGGCCGAGAAGTTCCGCGACGAAGGGAAGGACATCCTGCTCTTCATCGACAACATCTACCGCTACACCCTGGCCGGTACCGAAGTGTCCGCGCTGCTGGGCCGTATGCCGTCCGCCGTGGGCTACCAGCCGACGTTGGCCGACGAAATGGGCCGCCTGCAGGAGCGCATCACCTCGACCAAGGTCGGCTCGATCACCTCGATCCAGGCCGTGTATGTACCTGCCGACGACTTGACCGACCCGTCGCCTGCCACCACCTTCCTCCACCTCGACGCCACCGTCGTGTTGTCGCGCGACATCGCCGCCCTGGGTATCTACCCGGCCGTCGATCCGCTCGATTCCACCTCGCGCCAGCTCGACCCGCTGGTCGTCGGCGAAGAGCACTACAGCGTCGCCCGCCGCGTGCAGGCCACCCTGCAGCGCTACAAGGAACTGCGCGACATCATCGCGATTCTGGGCATGGACGAACTGGCGCCGGAGGACAAGCTGGCCGTGACCCGCGCCCGCAAGATCCAGCGCTTCCTGTCGCAGCCCTTCAACGTGGCCGAAGTGTTCACCGGCACGCCGGGCAAGATCGTGCCGCTGGCCGACACCATCAAGGGCTTCAAGATGATCGTAGACGGCGAGTGCGACAGCATTCCCGAGCAGGCCTTCTACATGGTCGGCGCGATCGAGGAAGTCTTCGAAAAGGCCAAGACGCTGCAATAAGCGCCGCATAAAGGGGTACAGTAATGGCCATGACCATTCATGTCGATGTCGTCAGTGCGGAGGAGATGATTTTCTCCGGCCTGGCACAGTTCGTCGTACTGCCCGGCGAGGCCGGTGAGCTGGGCATCATGCCCGGCCACATGCCGCTGATGACGCGTATCAAGCCGGGTGCCGTGCGCGTGCAGACCCAGGACGGCAAGGAAGAGTTGATCTTCGTTGCCGGCGGCCTGCTCGAAGTGCAGCCCAACCTCGTCACCGTGCTGGCCGATACCGCGATCCGCGGTGCCGACCTCGACCAGGCCAAGGCGCTCGAAGCCAAGAAAATGGCCGAGGAAGCCATGGTCAATCGCGGTTCCGAGATGGACTACGCGCGTGCCCAGGTCGAACTGGCGGAAGCCATTGCGCAACTGGCGGCAATCGACAAGCTGCGCAAGCAACGCCACTGAAACAAAGGCGCCGCAACACGGCGTTACGCAAAAAAGGCAGCCTTGGCTGCCTTTTTTGTTTGCAACATGAAATACTCGCGGCTTCGCAATCGCGCTGATCGTGGCCCCGGGCCACCGCAACCCAAGCAGCAATCCGGTCGGAGTTGGCAATGAAGAAATTTGCAGGCTTGTTACTTGTCGCCCTGCTCGCCGCCTGTGGCGAGAGCGACAAAAAGCCCGGCGCTGGGCCGGCTGCCGGTGGGCCAGGCGCGGCGCCACCACCACCCGAAGTCGAAGTGCTGACGATTGCCCCGGGAACGGCAACGCTGACCCAGGATTTGCCCGGCCGCCTGATGGCCGTGCGCAGCGCACAGATACGCGCCCGCGTCGAGGGCGTAGTCGAAAAGCGCTTGTTCACCGAGGGTAGCGACATCGCCGCCGGCACGCCGTTGTTCCGCATCGACACTCGCACCTACGAGGCCAGCCGCGCCGCCGCCGAGGCCGATCTTGCCGCTGCTGCCGCGGCCTTCAACCGCCTCAAGCCGCTGTTGGAAATCAAGGCGGTCAGCCAGCAGGAATACGACCAGGCGTCGGCGCGCCTCAAGCAGGCCGAAGCGGCGCTGGCGCGCGCCAGGCTAGACCTCGAAAACGCCACGCCGCCGGCGCCGATCGCCGGGCGCATCGGCCGCGCGCTGGTCACCGAAGGCGCGCTGGTCGGCCGCGGCGAGGCGACCCACCTCGCCACCATTGAACAGCTTGACCCGATCCGCGTCGAATTCACCCAGAGCTATTCCGACTTGCTGCGCCTGCAGCAGGCGGTCAAGTTCGGCAAACAGAAGACCGCCAATTCCGCCAAGGTGCAGCTGCTGCTAGAGGACGGCAGCATCTACGGCGAGCAGGGCACCCTGCGCTTCGCCGACCTTGCCGTCGACCCCAGCACCGGCTCGGTGCTCCTGCGTGCCGAGTTTCCCAATCCTCGGCGCGAACTGTTGCCCGGCACTTTCGCCCGCATCCGCTTCCCGCAAGCCGAAATGGAGGCGGCGATCCGCGTTCCGCAGCGGGCGGTGACCGTGTCGCCGCTGGGCCAGGCCGTCATGGTGGTCGATGCCGAAGGCAAGGTGAGCCCGCGTCCCATCAAATCCGGCGCCATGGCCGGGCCCGATTTCATTGTCGACAACGGGCTCAAGGCCGGTGACGTGGTGATCGTCAACGGACTGCAGAAGGCGCGCCCCGGCGCGACCGTGAACCCCGTGCCTTGGGATCCGGCGAAGAAGCCGGGCCCACCGCCGGGCGCGGCCGTAGCTCCGCCCGCGCCAGGGATGCAGGGTGCCGCCACGCCGACCGCCGCCGTAGCGCCGCCGCCGACTTCTGACAAGAAGCCAGACGCCGCCGCCGCGAAGAAGTAGGCACCCACCCCATGTTCGCCAAGTTCTTCATCGACCGCCCCATCTTTGCCTGGGTGATCGCCCTGATCATCCTGCTTGCCGGCGGCCTCGCCCTGCGCCAGCTGCCGGTGGCCAGCTATCCGGCCGTCGCTCCTCCCGCGTTGTCGATCACGCTCAACTACCCCGGCGCCTCGGCGCAGGTGGTCGAGGAATCCGTGGTCGCGCTGATCGAGCAGGAGATGAATGGCATCGAGCGCCTGCTCTACATGGAGTCGGCCTCCGAGCAGGGCATCGGTACCGTGACGCTGACGTTTGAAGCCGGCACCAACCTCGACCTCGCTTCGGTCGAGGCGCAAAACCGCATCAAGCGCGCCGAGGCGCGCCTGCCGGAAGAAGTGCGGCGCCTGGGGATCACGGTAAACAAGGCGGCGCGAAACTACCTGCTGTTCATCTCGCTGTTCTCGCCGGACAACAGCCAGTCGAACGTCGACCTCGGCAGTTACGCGGCCGCCAACGTGCTGGAAAGCATCCGCCGCACACCGGGCGTGGGTGAGGCCATCCTGTTCGGCACCGAGTATTCGATGCGCCTGTGGCTGAAGCCGGAACGCTTGCATGCCTACAACCTGACGCCCGCCGACGTGGCGAAGGCGGTGCGGGCGCAGAACACGCAACTTGCCGCCGGCGAACTTGGCCAGCTGCCGGCGGCCGAGGGCCAGCAGCTCAATGCCGTGATCGTCACCCGCTCGCGCCTGGCGACGCCCGAGGAGTTCGGCGAGATCATCGTCAAGGCCAATGCCGGCGGTGCCACGGTGCGCGTCAAGGATATCGCCCGCGTCGAACTCGGCGCCCAGGACTACAGCATTGCCGCGCGCACCGACCAGCAGCCCTCGGCGGCCATCGCCGTGCGCATGGCGCCGGGCGCCAACGCGCTCGACACCGCCAAGGCGGTCAAGGACCGCATGGCCGAGCTGGCGAAATATTTTCCCAAGGGCATCTCCTGGGTCATCCCCTACGACACCTCGCGCTTCGTCGACATCTCGATCCGCGAAGTGCTGAAGACCCTGGCCGAGGCCATGGCCCTCGTCTTCCTGGTGATGTACGTCTTCCTCGGCAACCTGCGCGCCACCTTCATCCCGGCCATCGTGGTGCCGGTGGCCCTGGTCGGCGGCCTGGTCGGCCTCTACCTGTTCGGTTACTCGGTGAATGTGCTGACCCTGTTTGCCATGGTGCTGGCGATCGGCATCGTGGTCGACGACGCGATCGTCGTGGTGGAAAACGTCGAGCGCATCATGAGCGAGGAGAACCTGCCGCCACGCGAGGCCACGCGCAAGGCGATGGACCAGATCGTCGGCGCCATCATCGCCATCACCCTGGTACTCTCCGCCGTGTTTGTGCCGATGGCTTTCTTCGGCGGTTCGACGGGTGCCATCTACCGCCAGTTCGCCGTGACCCTGGTGCTGACCATGGGCTTCTCGGCGCTGCTGGCGCTGTCGCTGACGCCGGCGCTGTGCGCCACGCTGCTCAAGCACAAGCCCGGCGCCGACGACCTGGTGCCCATGCACGGCGTGCTCGGCGCCTTCAACCGGTTCTTCGCCGCCACGGTGAAGCGCTACCTTGCGGGCACGCAGCGCATGCTGGGCCGGCCCTGGCGCTGGCTGATCGTCTATGCGGCAATCCTCGGCGCCACCGGCTGGCTTTTCGCCAAGCTGCCCGGCAGCTTCCTGCCCGACGAGGACCAAGGCTATTTCATCAGCGTGATCCAGCTGCCTTCGGGCGCGACGCGCGAGCGCACGCTGGAAGTATTGCGGGAGGCCGAACAGTATTTCCTCAAGCAGAAGGAAGTGCAGCACGTGATCGGCGTCGCCGGCTTCTCCTTTTTCGGCCGCGGCCAGAATGCGGCGATCACCTTCGTGCGGCTGAAGGACTGGGACGAGCGCCCGGGCAAGGATGCCGAAGCGCCGGCCGTAGTGCGGCGTGCCAACATGGCCTTCTTCCGCATCAAGCAGGCGATGATGTTCGCCATCAACGTGCCGCCCATCCCCGAGCTGGCGGCGATCGGCGGCTTCGACTTCCGCTTGCAGGACCGCGGCGGACTGGGCCGCGACAAGCTGCTCGAAGCGCGCAACATGGCCCTGGGGCTGGCCGGGCAGAATCCGGTGCTAGTCGGCGTGCGCCCCGAAGGCCAGGAGGCCGGGCCGCAGATCTTCCTCGATGTCGATCGCCTCAAGGCACGCGCGCTGGGCGTCGACCTCGCCGACCTCAACGACGTGCTGCAATCGGCGCTGGGCGTCGCCTACATCAACGACTTCGTGCGCCAGGGCCGCGTGCTGCGGGTGCAGATGCAGGCCGAGCCCGACACGCGGCGCACGCCCGAGGACATCCTGCGCCTGCCGGTCAAGAACGCGCGCGGTGAGATGATCCCGCTGGCCGAGCTGGCGCGCGCCTCCTGGGTCACCGGTGCGCCCAAGCTCGACCGCTTCAACGGCCTGCCCTCGATGAAGATTTCCGGCAGCGCGGCACCCGGCCGCTCGACAGGCGAGGCCATGCAGGCGATGGAGCAGGTGGCGGCCAAGCTGCCGCCCGGCGTTGGCTTCGAATGGTCGGGGACCTCCTATGAAGAACGCCAGTCGGGCAGCCAGGCGCCCTTCCTGTTCGCCGTTTCGCTGATCGTGGTTTTCCTCTGCCTCGCCGCGCTGTACGAAAGCTGGTCGATCCCCTTCGCCGTGATGCTGGTGGTGCCGCTGGGTATCTTCGGTTCGGTTCTGGCCGTCGAGCTGCGCGGCCTGACCAACGACGTCTACTTCAAGGTCGGCCTGATCGCCATCATCGGCCTCTCGGCGAAGAATGCGATCCTGATCATCGAGTTCGCCCGCGAGCTGCAGGAGCAGGGCAGGGATCTGGTCGACGCCACGCTCGAAGCCTGCCGCATGCGCATCCGTCCCATCGTCATGACCTCGATCGCCTTCATCTTTGGCGTGCTGCCGCTGGCAATCTCCACCGGTGCCGGCGCCAACAGCCGCCACGCCATCGGCACTGGCGTCATGGGCGGCATGATCACCGCCACGGTGCTGGCGGTGTTCTTCGTCCCCGTGTTCTTCCTTGTCGTGCGCCGCATCTTCCCCGGTCATAGTCGCCATCACCACCAGGAGGGCGGCCATGAGTAAGCGCCTGCTTTCGATGGTGTCCGCAATGGTGTGGGTTGCCGGTTGTTCCATGACTCCAGTCTACGAGCGACCGGCGGCGCCCGTGCCCGAGGCCTGGCCTGCCCTGCAGGCGGCCACCGCACTCGGCGATTCCGGCCGTGCGCCGACACTCCGCGAGTGGCGCGAGTACTTCCCCGACCCACGCCTGCAAGCCCTGATCGCCGCCGCCCTGGAACACAACCGCGACCTGCGCATTGCGCTGGCGCGCGTCGAGGAAGCGCGTGCCCAGGCCGGCATCGCCCGCGCCGAACGCTTCCCGCAAATCGATCTTGCTGCCCAGCGTTCCGCCTCGCTGACGCCGGCGGACCTGTCGGCCACCAACCGCCAGCTCAACGCCCAACGCTATGACGTGAACCTCGGCATCAGCGCCTTCGAGCTCGATTTCTGGGGCCGCGTGAAAAGCCTCGACGAGGCGGCGCGCGCCAACTTCCTTGCCAGCGAGTATGCGCAGCAAAGCTTCCGCCTCGCCCTGGTGGCTGATGTTGCAAGCGCCTACTTCAGTGCCATCGAGCTGCAGGAGCGGGTCGCACTTGCCGCAGCAACACTCGCCAGCCGCGCCGAAAGCCGTCGCCTGATCGCCGCCCGGCGCGACGTCGGCCTCGCCGGTGATCTCGATGTGCTGACGGCGGAAGCGGCGATGCAAACCACCCGCGCCGAACTGGCCAACCTCACGCGCCAGTCGGCCGCCGCAGAAAACGCCCTGCGCCTGCTGGTCGGCAGCAGCCCTGCGCTGCCTTCCGGGCGCATGCTGGAACAACAGGACCTGTTGGCCCAGGTGCCGGTCGGCCTACCGGCCGAGGTGCTGCTGCGCCGTCCCGACGTCCTCGCCGCCGAGCAGCGACTGCTGGCCGCCAATGCGAATGTCGGCGCCGCGCGCGCCGCCTTCCTGCCGCGCATCCTGCTTACCGCCGCGCTCGGTACCGCCAGCCGCTCACTTTCCGGCCTGTTCGATGCCGGCAGCGGCGCCTGGAGCTTTGTTCCGGTGTTGCGTTATCCGCTGTTCGATGGCGGTCGCAGTGCGGGCAGTTCCGATATTGCCGAAGCGCGCAAGACAGTGGCCGTCGCCGACTACGAAAAAACCCTGCAACAGGGCTTCCGCGAAATTGCCGACCTGCTCGCCGCGCGCGAGCACTACGCCGAGCAGCTCGCGGCGCAGGACGCGGCCACCAAGGCGCAAGGCGAGCGCCAGCGCATCGTCGAGGCGCGCCACAACGCCGGCTTGTCCAGCTACCTCGAATTGCTCGACGCGCAGCGCGACTACTTTTCCGCACAACAGTCGGCGCTGGCGATACGGCGTTTGCAGCTTGCCACTACCGCCAGCCTGTACAAGGCACTGGCCTTGTACTGAAGGGGCGGCTTACAGCGGCCGCTTGACCGTCAGCGCACCGCGGATCTGACCTTCGGCGTAGCCGGTGGCCTTGTCCTGCGGGTATAGCTCGCTCAGCTTGGCTTTCGCCTCGGGGCTCAGCTTGTCGTCGGTGCCGTGGCAGTTGAGGCACAGGCCCTGGGTCGGCAGCGCCTTCATGTAGCGCAGCACGCGTTTGTCGCCCTCGGCGACGATCTCGGCCTTGTCCATGTTGGCGGCGTTTTCGCCGGCGGCGCGGCGGCGGTCGAAATCTTCCAGCACGGCGCGTTCCCAATCGTCCGGCACCGCCTTCGGGTTGCGGTTCTTCAGGCTCACGCGGCGGATCGCCCAGCCGGTGTTCTGCGAAGCGGCGGCGGCCATCTTCGGCGCCTGCTCGCTGCACGCGGCAATCGCGCCGTGATAGCTGCCCTTGTCGATTTCCCCCTGCACCATTTGCAACAGCTTGGGCGGAATTGCCAGTGCGGTTTTCTTGGTCTCGGCGATCAACGCGGCATCGTCGGCGAGAGCGCCGAAGGCGGTGATGGCAAGTGTGGCGGCGATGAGCTTCTTCATGGTTTTGTCTCCCTGGGTGGTGGCAACGCGGGAGGATTGTGTCCCACGATACCCGTGCTTGCCAATAGAAGATTTCGATGCAAGGACGATCGCGCAGGCCGCTCGTGCCCATTGCACGCCCGACTTAATCTCGAACTGGCCGGTGTTTTCCGCTGTGTGCCGAAGGCCGAATTTTTCGCCTTGGCTTAGCCTGTCGATCGAAGAGGCATGGTCGATGGCGGGGCTGCACGACGATGCCGTGTTCGGTTCATCGAGAGCGCAGGGGGCATCATGGCAACACCGGAAATCGCATTGCTGGCGCTGGTCATCGCGGGTTTGGCTGCGGCTCCGGTTGAAGCACCGGCTCCGGCGGCGGCTGCCATTTCCCCCCCCGCCACAGAATCCGTAGCCGCTGCCGCTCCGGCCGCCAATCCTGGCCCGAACGCGAACGTCGATCCGGGCCGGCGCGTGGAAAGCGAGAGTTTCACCGCGCCGCCGGAACTGGCGCGCTGCATCGCGCACAACATCCAGCGCAAGATGCCCCACCTCAGCGTACGCCAACGCAGCGACGCGGTGGTGGACGAGCGCATCCTGCTGGTGCTGTCGACTTCAGGTCATGAGACCTTTGGCGTAATCCGTGTCGAGGCGGATCAGGGCGGATCGAAGCTCACCACCTGGCTTGCCGGACCTAACCTGGCGGCGGCTCCGGAGGCCATCGCCAAACGGCTGGTGGCGGGTTGCTGACGAGCTGCTGAGCGGCTCGCTCAGCCCAGCAAGGCCAAACGCTTCTCCAGGCGCGCGACATCGTCTCGCAGGCGGTCGATGTCGGCCGAGAAGGCAGCAATGTCGCCCTGCTTGGCGATCAGCGGCTGTTCCTCGGTAAAGAATTCGGCCAGGTTGGCGGCGACGTTCTGCGCGGCCTGCTGTTGCCAGTTGATGAATTCCTTGCCGCCCTTGACCAGGCGGTGGGCGGCAACGTCCCCCACCAGGCGCGAGAGGTCTTCCTCGGCGTCCCAGCGCAGGTTGCGGATGACGAAGCCCAGCGCCTGGGCGAATTCGGCCGAGCCCTCGATGCGCGCGGCGCGCATCACGGTTTCCTTGCCTTGCAGCGCCAGCAATGGTGTGGCCGTCGGCAGCGAAATGGCGACTTCGAGTTCGGCGTCGGGCGCCGGGGCGGCGATGCTGCCATCCGGCGTGATCAGGAAGGCCGCCTCGAAGGGGGGCAGCTTGATCTGCGCGGCGTGGCCGGCAAAGGGCATGAGCTTTTCGCGGGCCCAGCTCGCCTGCCCCAGCAGGTGGTTGATGGCGGCTTGCAGGGGCGGCGGCAGGGCTTGCATGGGCTCAGGCCTGCTGGATGCCGGCGATGGTCCAGCCGCGGCTGCCGTCGATCGGCTTGGCCAGATGCCAGATTTCGGCAAAGGCCTCGGGCGCGGCGTTGTCCTCGCGGATCTGGCCATGGAAGCGCACGCTGGCGACGTGGTCGCCGCCCTCGGTGACGACTTCCAATACCTCGGCATCAAGCTGCTGGACGTCGGTTTCCTGTGCCTTCGCACCGCGCTCTTCGAGTTGCATCTTGATCTCGGCGAAGAGTTCGGGGGCGGTGAATTGGCGAATGTCTTCCATGTCGCCGCGGTCGTTGGCGGCCTGCAGGCGGATGAAATTGAGCTTGGCTTGGCGCACGAAACCGGAGACGTCGAAGTCAGCCGGGATGTTGCCGGCCGCGACTGAAGTGGCGGGCGCCGTCGCCGTGCTGCCAGCGCCGACTGTTGGCGAGGCGTCGAACTTCGCCGGCGTGAAGCTGGAGGGGCCGGCACCGGCGTATTGCATCGCCGGCTGCGGTTCGCGCTTGCGCATCAGCATGCGCACGACGAAGATGGCCGCGAATACCAGCAGGGCGATCAGCAGGAAGTTGGCGGCGGCTTCACCCAGCCCGAAGTGGGAGAGCAGGGCGGCGATGCCGAGGCCGGCGGCAAGCCCGGCCAAGGGGCCGAGGAAGCGGCTCATGCCCTGCTTGGGCGGCGTGGCGGTGGGTGCGGCGGCGGCCGGGCTGGCGGCAGGGGCGGCGGGCTTGGCCGCCTGGGTTGGCGCAGCAGCAGGCGCCGCGGGCGCGGGCGTGGCCTGGCGCTGCATGCCGACCGATTTGCCTCCGCCAAGGCGCTTGGCCTCGGCGTCGTGGACCGTCAGGCCAAGGCCGACGACTAGGGCGAACGCAGAGATTGCGAGTTGCTTGATCATGTGGGTACTCCTCCTCAGAATTTGTAGCCCCGATGCAGGGCGACCACGCCTGCCGTCAGGTTGAATACTTCGACACGCTCCAGGCCGGCCTGTTCCATCATGGCCTTCAGTGTGGCCTGGTCAGGATGCATGCGAATCGATTCGGCGAGGTAGCGATAGGAATCGGCATCGCCGGCGAACTTGCTGCCCAGCCAGGGCAGGACATGGAAGGAATAGGCGTCATAGGCCTTTTCCAGTGGCTTCCAGACCTTGGAAAACTCCAGCACCAGCAGGCGTCCGCCGGGTCGCAGCACGCGGCGCATCTCGGCCAGCGCGGCGTCCTTGTGCGTCATGTTGCGCAGGCCGAAGGCGACGGTGACGATGTCGAAGTGGTTGTCCGGGAATGGCAGCTTCTCGGCATCGCATTGCGCGGTGGGGGCCAGCACGCCTTCATCCAGCAGGCGGTCGCGGCCCACCGTGAGCATGGCGTTGTTGATGTCGGTGAGCCAGACCTGCCCCTGCTTGCCGACACGTTTGGCGAAGGCGGAGGAGAGATCGGCGGTGCCGCCGGCGACATCGAGCACGCGTTCGCCGGGACGCGGCGCAGCGATCTCGATCGCGAACTTCTTCCACAGGCGGTGCAGGCCGGCCGACATCAGGTCGTTCATCAGGTCGTACTTGCCGGCGACGGACGAAAACACGCCGGCGACGCGTTGCGCCTTTTCCTGCTCGTCTACCGTCTCGTAACCGAAATGGGTCTGGCTCATCAGTGTTTGCCGCAGCCGCCACCGGATTTGGGGGGCTGGGTGGTCGAATCGATATCGCGGCTGGCACCCGCATTTTCAAGCCGGGCGAGGTAATCGGCCCACAGCGCGTCCTGGTTCACGCCCAGGTCGTAGAGCAGGTCCCAGGAATAGATGCCGGAGTCGTGGCCGTCGGAAAAGGTCGGCTTCACGGCGTAGTTGCCAACGCCTTCGAGGTCGGTGATCTCGACGTTGCGCTTGCCGGTTTGCAGGGTTTCCTGGCCCGGGCCATGGCCACGCACCTCGGCGGAAGGGCTGTACACGCGCAGGTATTCGGCCGGCAGCTGGTAACGGCTGCCGTCCTCGAAGCCCAGTTCGAGGACGCGCGATTTCTTGTGCAGGGTGATCTCGGTCGGGATGGGTGTCTTGCGGTCGAGGCCGGACATGGTTCTGGCTCCTTGCAGGGGCCGCTATCATAGCGCAGACGCGGCATCGGCCGATGTCACGGAACCGTAATCAAGCTGCAATACACTGGCCTTATTCCATTGTTTCGGTAAGCCCATGCCCGCAAGCATCCTGGTCGTCGAAGACGAGCCCGCAATCCAGTCCCTGATCGACGTCAACCTGCAACGCGCCGGCCATGGCGTGATTCTGGCGGCCGACGCCGAATCCGCCCGGCGCGAAGTGCAGAAGGCTCTGCCCGACCTGGTGTTGCTCGACTGGATGCTGCCGGGCATGAGCGGGATCGATTTCGCCCGCCAGTTGCGCGCCGACCCGCGCACCCGCCGCCTGCCCATCATCATGCTTACGGCGCGTGCCGAAGAGCGCGACAAGATCGAAGGCCTCGATGTCGGCGCCGACGACTACGTGACCAAGCCCTTCAGTCCGCGCGAACTGATGGCGCGCATCAAGGCGGTGCTGAGGCGTAATGCCCCGCAGGCCACCGACGACATCGTCGACCTGGGCGGCCTGCGCCTCGACCCGGCGACCCATCGCGTAACGGCCGGCGCGGCGGAAGTCGCGCTGGGGCCCACCGAATTCCGCCTGCTGCATTACCTGATGACGCATCCCGAGCGGGTGCACGGCCGCCCGCAGCTGCTCGACCAGGTCTGGGGCGACCACGTTTTTGTCGAAGAACGCACGGTGGATGTACACATCCGCCGCCTGCGCGCGGCCTTGGAACCGCTGGGACTGGAGGGCCTGATCCAGACGGTGCGCGGCAGTGGTTATCGGTTTTCGGCGCAGTGAGGGCCGTTGCTGCCGAGCTGCTGACGGCGCTGGCGCTGATCCTGCTGGCGGCCGTTGCCGGCTGGTTCATCGATCGCGATCGCGGCGCCGGCTTCCTGGCGTTCTGTACGCTCGGTTTATTTTTCCTGCGCCAGCTGTGGATGGTGCTGCGCCTGGTGCACTGGGCCGGGCGTCCGCTGGGCACGCCCACCCCAAGCGCGAGCGGCGCCTGGAGCGCGGCCTTCGAGGCCCTGCACCGGCGCGCCCGCCTCTCCAGCGCTGAGAGCGAGCAGGCGACCCAGGAGCTGGTGCGCTTTCGCCGTGCCGCCGAAGCCCTGCCCGACGGCGTGCTGATCCTCGACGGCCATCGCGCCATCGAATGGATGAACCTGCAAGCCGAGGTATGCCTCGGGCTCAAGGCCTCGGTGGATACCGGCAGCCGGATCACCCATTTGCTGCGCGAGCCGGAGTTCCTCGCCTACCTCGACAACACTGACCATCGCGGCGTGCCGCTGGAGCTCCAGACCCAGCGCAATCCGGGGCGCATCCTGCAACTGCAGGCTGCGCCCTTCGCCGCCGGGCGCACCCTGCTGTTGGTGCGCGACGTGACGCAGCTGCAGAAGCTGGCCACCATGCGGCGCGACTTCGTTGCCAATGTCTCGCATGAACTGAAGACGCCGCTGACGGTGACCCTGGGCTTCATCGAGACGGCACAGGACGCTCTGGAAGATACCCCGCCGGCCGAAGTTGCCCGTTACCTGCATACCGCCGGCGAGCAGGCACGGCGCATGCAGCAGTTGATCGAGGACCTGCTGACGCTCTCCGCGCTGGAAACCGATTCGCCGCCGCCGTTGGAAGACCGGGTCGGCACCGCGGCGCTGCTGGAGGACATACTTTCCGATGTACGCGTGTTGTCGGCAGGACGCCATCAGGTGCGGCTCGAAAACACCGGCCCGACCTGGCTGCTGGGCAGTGCGCGCGAACTGCGTTCGGCCTTTGGCAATTTGGCCGGCAATGCCGTGCGCTATTCACCCGATGGCGGGGAGATCGTCCTGCGCTGGTCGCCGGCCGGCGATGCGGGTGCGCGCTTCGCGGTCAGCGACCAGGGCATCGGCATCGCCGCGGAACACCTGCCGCGCCTGACCGAGCGCTTTTATCGCGTCGACCGCGGGCGGTCGCGCGACGCGGGCGGAACCGGGCTTGGGCTGGCCATCGTCAAGCACGTGCTGGAGCGCCACCAGGCGGTGCTGCGCATCGAAAGCGAGCCGGGTCGCGGCTCAAGCTTCAGCGTGATCTTCCCGGCGCACCGGGTTCAGTCGTAGTAGTTGCAGCGCTCGAATTCGATGCCGCGATCGAGTACGCGGAAGAGTTTGCGCGTTTCGGTTTTCTGGTCGACCATTACCTCGACCATGCGATCAAGGCGGAAGGTGCCCGCAGGCAGGATCAGGCTCGCGGATTCCTTCAGCGCGGGAATCGCCGGCAGGACGAAACCCTGCTGCCACGCCGATTTGGTGCCGGTGGCGTCGAGCGCGCGAATGGCCGCCGGGCGCGCTTCGCCGGGGAAGAGCTGCAGGCCGGCCACCAGGGAATTGTCGCCTTCGCGCAGGACCCAGCGCACGTTGCCGACCACGAAGTAATGGCCGTCGGCGATGCGCGTCGCCACCACCTGGCCCGGACCGATGCGGGCACCTTCCTTGAGCGGCCGGCGCAGGCGCAATCCCGAGGCCGATTCATCAACCACGCGCCAGTTTTCGACGTGCGCCTCGGACTTGGCGTTGCCGGCTGCGCTGCGCTGGCTGTGGTTGCCGAAGGTTTCGAATTCCTCGCGTTCCTGACGCAGCATGGAATCCGAACGCGACGGGGCGCGGAAAGGGGTGCGCCCGGAAAGTTCGAAATGCACGTTCTCCAGTCCGCCGACAAAGGCGCATTCGGCATTGGCCGGCTGACGCTCCTGGCGGCGGGTGGCGCCGCCCTTGCACCAGCGCAGCAGCACGCGTTGCAGGAGCAGGGTGGCCGCCGGTTGCGTGACGTCGTCGCCGAGTTGCAACTCGCCCGGTGCGCGGCCCTGCTCCAGCAGCGTGATGCGGGCGACTAGGCTCTTCCGCAAATCCGTGGTCTCAAGCCAGCGACCGCCCTCGGCCTGTCGCGGCAGGTAGCTGGGCGGCCGGTCCGATTCGAGGTCCACCCACAGCGGCACGGCGCGATTGCGGATGTCCTCGGGCGGCGCCGTCAGCAGGTGCAACTTGGCGCCCCAGCGACGCGCCCAGCGCGCCACCCAGCTGACATGGCGGGCGGGCAATTCATAGACATTGGCGGCGCTGAGCAGGCAGCATTCGGCATACGCGGCCAGCGCGCTGGTATGCACGCTGCCGTGGTGCACTGGATCATTCACGGCGCGGTTGGCGATGCCGAGGATTTCCGTCGCCCGCAGGATCTGATGCAGCTTCTGCCAGTAAATGGCATCGGGCAGCTGGCTGCCGCGCGCCAGGTCAAGCTGCCAATCGGCAAATACCGCTATGGCCCGCTGGGCCGTCAGCGCCGCTTGGGCCGCCTGCTTCGAATCGGCCTGGCAATGTTCGCGCAGCCTAGCCAGTTGCTCGGGCGAGGCCGAAACGCTGCCGCAGGCTTCGTCGAAGCAGCGCAGATAGCCCAGCGCCAGCTCGATCCAGACATTCAGGGAGGTGCCCAGCGCGGCCTGTTCATGCGGCGCCAGGGGCAGGGGCTTGGCGGCGAACTTCTTGGCCGCGTCGTCCTGCACGTCGCACAGCGGCGCACGCAGGGCTTCGAGGATCTTGAAGCGTTCCTCGGTCGGCAGGGTATAGCGGTGCAGCAAGTTGAGCTGGCGCAGCAACATCGATTGCGCCTGCACCGCATTGGCCATGGGTATCGTTGCCAGCCAGTCCTGGCACGCCACTACATTGACGAAGGCGGGCGGTTGTTCGGTTCCGGTCGGGGGCAGGTCGAAGTTCATGATGGTCCGGTCACGGTCGAAAGTTCGGCGGCGATCGCCTGCCGCAGGCTGTCCAGCGATTCGATCGGGTGGGGCACTGCGTCGCGCTGTGCGGCCGCCCAGATCGGCGCGGGAAAGTGGCTGTCGTCGCGCCAGCGCGGAACCACGTGCCAATGCAGGTGCGGCACCATGTTGCCGAGGCTGGCTAGGTTGATCTTGTCCGGCCGCAATGCCTTGCGCAGGCCGCGCTCGGTGGCCAGCACGGCATCCATCACGCTGCGGGCATCGCCGGCATCAAGGTCGGACATTTCGGCGACATGGCGCTTAAGGATCACGCGGCAGGAACCGGGAAAGGCCCGTCCGGAGGTATCGGTGACGCGCACCACGCGACACAGCTCGTTCTCCCAGAGCAGTTCGCCGCCGGCTTGGTCGCACAGTTCACAGTTGCCATCCATCCTCATCCGCGAAGCATAGCGCCAATCCCTGCCGCTGTGCCAGTGGCGCTAGCGGGAGGTGGCCGGCAGGCCCATGCGCCAGGCCCATTCGCGCGGATGCGACATGCCCTGCGGTGGCGGCGCGCGCTTGCGCTTGCCCATGCCGCCCGGCACCGCCGCCAGCGGCTTGACTTCGGATACCTCGGGGGCCGGTGTGTCGAGCGCGCGCGGCGCATAGCATCCTTCGATGCGGCCCTGCTCGTCGCGCTTGATGTTGGGCCATACCGCCTCGGCGCAGAAGGAATGGATCGTCATGCAGCGGCCGCCGTCCTCGGCACAAAGGAAGAGGTCCCAGCGTTCGTTGGTTTGCACCACGACTTTCGATCCGGCTGAGGGCACGTATTTCGCGCCGGTGAGGAAATACAGACCCTTTTCGGTTTGAACCACGGCCTGCGCGATGCGGCGGGTGTCGATTACTTCCACCGGCGTTGCCACCTGCGGTGGCGAGACCAGGGTCACCGGGTGAAAGTGCTGCCACAGAGCCGTGTTATGCAGCTTCTGGTTGCCGGCGAACTGGAAGGCCAGCACCACCGCCACTATGAAGCAGAGGATGCCCAGCATCCAGAAGAAGGGCCGCTTGTCGAGCGGGCGGGCAGTTTCGGTCGCGGCGGTCACAACAGCACCCGCTCGATGCCGCCGGCATTGGCGGCGCGCACGTAGTCCTGCAGCCAGTCCGGACCCAGCAGGCTCTTCGCCATTTCGACGACGATGTAATCCGCGGTGGTCGCGGCATCGCTTTCGTAGCGTGACAGTCCTTGCAGGCAGGAGGGACAGGAAGTGAGGATCTTCACGGCCGAACTTGCGCAATTCGCCGCAGTACCGGCGCCGACTTCTGGATTGGCGCGCAGGCGTTGTGCACCGGCCTCGATTTCCTGCTGCTTGCGGAAGCGCACCTGGGTCGACACATCGGGCCGGGTCACCGCCAGAGTGCCGGATTCGCCGCAGCAGCGGTCGTTGAGATCCACGCGTTGCCCCATCAACGCGTTCGCCACCTTGATGCCGGAGTGGTGCTTCATCGGCGTGTGGCAGGGCTCGTGGTACATGTACTGAACGCCCTTAACGCCGTCGAGGCGGATGCCCTTTTCGAACAGCCATTCGTGGATGTCCACCAGCCGGCAGCCGGGGAAGATCTTGCCGAATTCGTACTTCAGCAGCTGGTCCATGCAGGTGCCGCAGGACACCACCACCGTCTTGATGTCGAGGTAGTTGAGGGTGTTGGCGACGCGGTGGAACAGCACGCGGTTGGCGGTGGTGATGGCCTGGCCCTTGTCCTCGTCGCCCGACGAGGTCTGCGGATAGCCGCAGCACAGGTAGCCCGGCGGCAGCACCGTGGTGGCGCCGGCATGCCAGAGCATGGCCTGGGTGGCGATGCCGACCTGCGAGAACAGGCGTTCCGAGCCGCAACCGGGGAAGTAGAACACCGCTTCCGCATCCTCGCTTGCACGCTTCGGATCGCGGATCACCGGGATCAGCGCGTCGTCCTCGATATCCAGCATGGCGCGCGAGGTGCGTGCCGGTACCGTTCGTGGCAGCGGCTTGTTGAGGAAGTGGATCACCTGCGCCTTGGGCTCGGGCCGGCCCAGGCTGGCTGGCGGATGTGCAATGCCGTCCTGGATCAGGCCCAAGGACTTGGCCACGCGGTGCCCCAGGCGCTGCGCCTTGTAGCCGAGCTGGATCATGCCGCCACGCACCAGCTTGATGGTGGCCGGGTCGGTGGCGGAGAGGAAGGCCATCGCCGCCGCCGAGCCGGGGTTGAATTTCTTCTTGCCCTGGCGGCGCAGGAAATTGCGCATCGCCACCGAGACATCGCCGAAGTCGATGTCCACCGGGCAGGGATTGACGCACTTGTGGCATACCGTGCAGTGGTCGGCGACATCGCCGAACTCGTCGAAATGCTGCAATGACACGCCACGCCGGGTCTGCTCTTCGTAGAGGAAAGCCTCGATTAGCAGCGAGGCGCCGAGGATCTTGTTGCGCGGGCTGTAGAGCAGGTTGGCGCGCGGCACGTGGGTCGAGCACACCGGCTTGCACTTGCCGCAGCGCAGGCAGTTCTTGATCGACTCGGAGATGCGACCGATGTCGGACTGCTCCATGATCAGCGATTCGACGCCAAGCAGCGCGAACGAAGGCGTGTAGGCGTTGGTCAGGTCGGCGCGCAGCTGCGGCAGGTCCATCAGCTTGCCGCGGTTGAAGCGGCCTTCGGGGTCGATCCGGCGCTTGTACTCGCGGAAGGGGCCGATCTCCTCGGCGCCGAGGAACTCCAGCTTGGTGATGCCAATGCCATGTTCGCCGGAAATCACCCCGCCCAGCGACTTGGCCAGCGCCATGATGCGCTCGACGGTGCGGTAGGCCGTCTGCAGCATGGCGTAGTTGTCGGAGTTCACCGGGATGTTGGTATGCACGTTGCCGTCGCCGGCGTGCATGTGCAGCGCGACGAAGAGGCGGCCCTTGAGCACGTCCTGGTGCAGGGCATCGATTCGCTCCAGCACTGGGCGATAGGCGACGCCGTCGAAGATCTCTTCCAGTAGCGGCCGCAGTTCCTGCTTCCAGGAGACGCGCAGCTCGTAGCTCTGCAGCTTGCCGAACACCGTGGCCGGTACCGGATGCCATAGCTTCACCGGCACCGCGCGCGGCGGCACCGGCAGCGGATGCCAGTGGCGAGGCATGGTTGGCGGCGGCGGCGGTGGCCAGGCGCCGTCGAGGTTGTCGAGCAGGCCTTGCCAGCGCGAACGCACCTCGGCGATGGTGGCCTGCGCCTGGTCGCGGCGGTCGCCGATCAGCTCCGCCTTGTCCAGCCCGGTGTCGCCCATGTG
This sequence comes from uncultured beta proteobacterium, assembly GCA_903908065.1. Lineage (GTDB taxonomy): Bacteria > Pseudomonadota > Gammaproteobacteria > Burkholderiales > Rhodocyclaceae > Sulfuritalea. The sequence goes on from CAIVQO010000033.1 coordinate 23,162, forward strand.
CAGCGGAAGTTCGCCGGCGAGGAATTCCGCCAGCGCGTCGCACAGCTCGATCTTGTTGCGGATCGACAGTTCGATGTTGAAGCGCTCGATGCCTTCGCAGTAGTCGCCCATCCGCGGCAGCGGAATGACGACGTCCTCATTGACCTTGAAGGCGTTGGTATGGCGCGAGATCGCGGCGGTGCGCGCGCGGTCGAGCCAGAAGCGCTTGCGCGCCTCGGGGCTGACGGCGATGAAGCCCTCGCCGCCGCGGGCGTTGGCCATGCGCACCACCTCGGAGGTGGCGCGCATCACGGCGGCTTCGTCTTCGCCGACGATGTCGCCGATCAGCACCATCTTCGGTCGGCCGTGGCGCTTGGCCTTGGTGGCATAGCCGACGGCCCTGACATAGCGTTCGTCGAGGTGTTCCAGGCCCGCCAGCTGCACGCCGGCAGCGAGGCCCGCGCCGCCCGGCTTGAAGTAGTCGGTGATCTCGACGATCGAAGGCACCGCCTCGCCGACGCGGCCGAAGAATTCGAGGCAGACGGTGCGCGTCACCGGCGGCATGCGGTGCAGGATCCACACCGCCGAGGTGATCAGGCCGTCGCAGCCCTCCTTCTGCACGCCGGGCAGGCCGGCGAGGAACTTGTCGGTCACATCTTTGCCCAGCCCGGTCTTACGGAAGGTGGTGCCGGGAATCGAGAGGAATTCCTCGCGCTCGACACGGCCGTCGTCTGCCAGGTGCTTGACGCGGAAGGTGGCTGTTTCCTGCTCGTGGATCTTGCCCAGGTTGTGGCCGATGCGTTCCACTTCTAGCCAGCGGCCCTCGGTGTCGACCATCTTCCACGAGGCCAGGTTGTCCAGCGCCGTGCCCCACAGCACGGCCTTCTTGCCGCCGGCGTTCATGGCGATGTTGCCGCCGATGCAGGAGGCATCGGCCGAGGTCGGATCGCAGGCGAAGACGCGCCCGGCTTCCTCGGCGCGCTCCATGACGCGGCGGGTGACCACTCCGGCGCCGGTGTAGATCGTGCCATAGCTGCGGGTCACGCCGGGCAGTGTGGCCTCGGTCACCGGCCCCATGTCGATCAGCTTCTCAGTATTGATCACCGCCGAGCGCGCATCCAGCGGTACAGCGCCACCGGTGTAGCCGGTGCCGCCGCCGCGCGGGATGATGGTCAGGCCGAGCGCGATGCAGTCACGCACCAGCGGCGCTACTTCGGCTTCGGTATCGGGTGTCAGCACGACGAAGGGATATTCGACGCGCCAGTCGGTGGCGTCCGTCACGTGCGATACGCGCGCCAGGCCGTCGAAGCCGATGTTGTCGCGGCGCGTGTGGCGCACCAGGCTGCGCAGGGCCTTGGCGCGCAGGGCGCGGGTTTCGTCGAACCAGCGCTCGAAGGACTGCACCGCCTCGCGCGCCGCATCGAGCAGGCGCGCTACGCGTTCATTGCCTTCGCGCCGCTTGTCGATTTCACGCAGGCGGTGGCGCAGGGCCTCGACCAGCGCCTCGCGCCGTTCGCGGTTGCCAAGCAGGTCGTCTTCCAGGTAGGGGTTGCGCCGCACCACCCAGATGTCGCCGAGCACTTCGTAGAGCATGCGCGCCGAGCGGCCGGTCACGCGTTCCGCGCGCAGTTCGGTCAGCGTTGCCCACGCCTCGGCGCCGAGCAGGCGAATCACGATTTCGCGGTCGGAAAACGAGGTGTAGTTATAGGGAATTTCGCGCAGGCGGGCGGTCATGCGAAGGCGGGGAAGGGCGGAACATGGCATTTTAGGCCATTGCACCGCAACATTGGAGCGCGGCAAGACCCTGGCGCGGATACGGACACCCTTGTAATTTGATGTCATCGCCACCATATTGGCGCTGTTTGCCCCATCGATGGAGACCTCCATGCCTACCCGTCTGCTCGCCGTGCTTGCTTTCGTCGCCACCCTGCTCTCGGGCTGCGGCTACAACCAGATCCAGATCAACGACGAGGGCGTGAACGCCGCCTGGTCCGAGGTGCTCAACCAGTACAAGCGGCGTGCCGACCTGATTCCCAACCTGGTGCAGACGGTGCAGGGCTATGCCGCGCACGAGAAGGAGGTACTGACCCGCGTCACCGAGGCGCGCGCCAACGTTGCCGGGATCAAGGCCACGCCGGAGCTGGTCAACGATCCGGCTGCCCTGGCGGCTTTCCAGAAGGCGCAGGGTGAACTGTCCGGCGCACTGTCGCGGCTGCTGGTGGTGGCGGAGAACTATCCGCAGCTCAAGGCCGACGCCAACTTTCGCGATCTGCAGGCCCAGCTCGAAGGCACGGAAAATCGCATCACCGTGGCGCGCAACCGTTACATCAAGTCGGTGCAGGAGTACAACATTTCGGTACGGACCTTCCCCAACAACCTGACGGCCATGGTCATGGGCTGGACGCCGAAGGCGAACTTCACGGTGGAAGACGAAAAAGCGATCTCGAACGCGCCCAAGGTCAATTTCGGCGCGCCTGCCGCCGTCCCGCTAGCGCCGACTTCTGCGCCCGCGCCTGCAAAATGAATTCATGATGCGATCCTGGCCGGCATGGCTGGTTCTGGTTTGGCTCGCCCTGCCCTGGGCCGGCTGGGCGGCCGAGCCGGTGGCCTTGCCGGCGCTGACCTCGCGCGTCACCGACCTCACCGGCACGCTCGACCCAACCCAGAGGGGCCGCCTTGAAGCGCGCATGGCGGCGATCGACCGGGCGGGCAAGGCGCAAATCGCCCTGCTGCTGTTGCCCACCACCGAACCGGAGACCATCGAGCAATTCGGCATCCGCCTCGCCGAGGCCTGGAAGATCGGGCAAAAGGGCGCTGACAACGGCTTGATCGTCATCGTCGCCAAGGACGATCGCCGCATGCGCATCGAAGTCGGCTATGGCCTGGAAGGCAAGCTTCCCGATGCCATCGCCAGCCGCATCGTCAATGAGCGCATGGCGCCGGCTTTTCGCCAGGGTGATTTCTTCGGCGGCCTCGATGCCGCCCTGACGGCCATCGATGGCGCGCTGGACGGCCAACCGGTCGCACCCCGCCAGGCCGCCGCACCCGCGGCCGACGCCTCGGAGGACTATTTCACATGGCTGACGGCAACGCTGGTCGCGGCCGGCGTGCTGCGCTCGATCTTCGGCCTGTTCGGCTCGCTCGTCGCGGCTGCGGTCGGCGGCTGGCTGGGCTTCATGATCTTCGGCTCGTGGTTGGCATCGGTGATTGCGGCGCTGGTGGTGTTCGCATTTTCCTTCGGCCGTTTTTCGGGCGGCGGCGGGGGCGGCTTTGGCCGCTCCTCGGGGGGTGGCGGATTTTCCGGCGGCGGTGGCGGCTTTGGTGGCGGCGGCGCCTCGGGGAGGTGGTGAGATGAGACTCACGCGCTTGCTGAAGCATCTGCTGTTGCCCGACTGGTGGCGCCGGCGGGTGTTCTCCGCCGCCGACCTGGCCGCCGTGGGCCAGGCCATTACCGCCAGCGAAACCCGGCATCGCGGCGAGTTGCGTTTCGTCGTCGAAGCCGGCCTGCCGCCGGCCGCCCTGTGGCGCGAGGTCACGCCGCGCCAGCGCGCCGCTGAACTGTTCGCCAGCGAACGTGTATGGGATACGGAAGAGAACAGCGGCATCCTGATCTACGTCGAACTGGCTGACCGCCGCGTCGAGATCCTCGCCGACCGGGGTATCGCCGCGCGCGTGGCACAGGCTGAATGGGACGCGATCTGCCGCGCCATGGAGCAGGCCTTCGGCGCCGGGCGCTGGCGCGAAGGCGCGCTGGCCGCCGTGGCCCGTGCATCCGAACTGCTGGCGGAACACTTCCCCGCCGACGAAACCAACCCGAACGAACTGCCCGACGCGCCGCTGATGCTCTGACGAGCTGCGGCAGGCCGCTCCGCTAGACTGCGGCCATGTCTGCCCACCGCTCCCTGCCGCGTGAACTGCTGCACCTGGCCTGGCCGGTGCTGATCGCCCAGGCGGCGGTGATGGCCACCAGCGTGATCGACACCCTGATGGCTGGCCGTTTGTCAGCGCTGGACCTCGCCGCCGTCGGCATCGGCGCCAGCATCTACGCCACGGTCTTCGTCACCGCCATGGGCGTGCTGCTGGCGCTGACGCCGGTGGTTTCGCACCATTACGGCGCCGGCCGCTACACCGAGATCGGCGCCGACGTGCGCCAGTGCGCATGGCTGGCAGTGCTGTTGTCGATTGCTACCTTCACGCTGCTGAAGAACCCCGATCCGCTGCTGGCGATTTCGCGCCTGACGCCCGACGTCGAAGTCCGAGTCCGCGCCTACCTCGACGGCGTGGCCTGGGCCGCACCCGGGGTGCTGTTCTTCCGCGTCTTTTTCGGCTTTACCACCGGCATTGGCCGGCCACGCCCGGTGATGGCCTTCAATCTGCTGGGCCTTTCGCTGAAGGTGCCGCTCAATGCCATCTTCATGTACGGCCACTTCGGCCTGCCGGCGCTGGGCGGCGCCGGCTGCGGCTGGTCCACGGCGGTCACCGCCTGGATCATGACGCTGGCCGCCTGGTGGTGGTGCCGGCGCGATGCCGACTATGGGCCCTACGCCGTGTTCGCCCGCTTCGATCCGCCACGTCCGGCGGCCTTGCGCGAACTCCTGAAGCTGGGCCTGCCGATGGGCGTCACCTTCCTGGTCGACGTCACCGCCTTCACCTTCATGGCCCTGTTCGTCGCCCGACTCGGCGCCGCCACCTCGGCCGCGCACCAGATCGCCGCCAATGTCGCCGTTTTCGTCTTCATGGTGCCTCTGTCGCTGGGCAATGCCACCGGCGTGCTGGTGGGCCAGGCGCTGGGCGCAGGCGAAAGTCGGCGCGCGCGACACGCCGGCCTGCTCGGCCTGGGAGTCGCCATCGCCATCGCCGCCGCGACCGGCAGCGTGATCTGGTTCGGCGCCGGGGCGCTGGCGCGCGGCTATACCACCGACACCGCCGTGGCTTCCGCCGCCACCGGCTTGCTCGCCATCGTCGCCCTGTATCACGTAGTCGACGCGGTGCAGGCGGTGATGGCCCAGGTGCTGCGTGGCTACAAGCGGGCCACGGCGCCGATGGTGATCTATGCAGTGGCCTTGTGGGGCGTCGGTCTTGGCGGTGGCTACCTGCTGGCGCTCACCGACAGCCTGGGCGCAGCGCGAGGCGCCGCCGGTTTCTGGATGGCTGCGGTGGCCAGCCTGACGCTCGCCGGAATGGGCGTGACGGGGTATTTCCTGTGGATATCGCGCCAGAGCAAGCTACCAGGATGATCGACGCCGTAGCGGCGGCGCCGACTTTTGCGACGATACAGACCAGCCGGCGCGGCATGGCCTGCGGCCAACTATGGCAATGACATCTTTTCCGGCTCGGTGCATACTCCGTGGGCATTGCAGGGAAGCCGTTTGCTTCCGTAACGATGCGGACCGGAGGTGTTGAGGGTGGGCAGAATTCAATCCGTGGTGGAATCCACGTCGGCAGCTGAGCCGGCTGCCAGCCTGCGCGAACTGCCGCGCGTGCAGCAGGTGCCGGGTGAGCCGCGCCGGCGCTGGTTCCACGGCCACGAGATGGACCTGGTGGTCTGGGAAGGTGCGGAAGGCGCGCTGCTAGGCTTTCAGCTGGCTTATGACCGGCACCGCAACGAGCATTCGATCGAATGGCGTGCCGGGCGCGGCTTTGCCCACTACCAGGTCGATGACGGCGAGGCGGTGGCGCTGTCGAAGGAAACGCCCTTTCTCTATCGAAACGGCGCGTTCGAACGCGACCGGGTGCTGACCCAGTTTCTGGCTGTGGCGGGCAGCCTGCCGCCGGTGATCCGGGAGTTTGTCGCGGCACGGCTGGGAGAGTTCGAGGACGCCGGGGGACGGACAGCCGGGCTATGATGAGGCCCGACACGACGAGGAGGACGCATGGGCAAGGCCTGGCTGATTGGACACATCACGGTGAAGGACGCGGCGAAGTGGGACGAATACCGCAGCAAGGTGCCGGCGACGATGGCGCCGTTTGGCGCCGAACTGAGTTTTCGCGGCAAGCTGGCGAAGGTATTCTCGGGCACTCATGCGCACACCGACGTAGTGGTGGGAAGCTTTCCCGACCGCGCTGCGCTGGAGGCCTGGCATGCTTCGCCGGCTTATCAGGCGCTGATTCCGCTGCGCACCGCGGCAGCCGATGTCGACCTGATGTCGTATGACAGCTGATCCGCGCCTGGCGCCGTCGCGCGGGCGGATCGCGGGTGCACTGATCGGAGGCTACCTGCTTGCCGCGACTGCGTCGGCGCTGGCCGTGCGGGTCAATTACGCCGGCGTGCCGGAAAAGGAAATTTCAAGCGGCATGGCCGCCTTCGGCATGATGCTGATGTATCTGGTGCTGTTTGGCGCCACGACACTGCTGCACAGCGGCGTGCTGGCCTGGTGGCTGCGCGGCCGGGTACGGATCTGGCTTGTGGCGTTGGCGGCCGTGCCGGTGGCGATGCTCAGCTTCGTCTTCGGCTTCTTCGTGATGGCGGGCCGGGCCTAGCGGCCCAGGCGATACACGGCGAGGCTGCCGAGGAAGTTCTGCTCTTCGGTCACGGTGCGTCCGGCGTCGTCGAGCACCTGGCGCTCGCGGATCACCAGGCCCATCTTGTCGCACAAGGACTCGAAATCGAGGATGGTGAAGAAGCGCAGGTTGGGCGTGTCGAACCATTCGTAGGGCAGGTCTTCCGACACCGGCATGCGCCCGGACATGACCGCCATGCGGTTCTTCCAGTAGGCGAAGTTGGGGAAGCTGACCACCGCCTCGCGTCCGACGCGCAGCATTTCGCCGAGGATGCGCTCGGTGTGGCGCACGGTTTGCAGCGTGCGCGAGAGCACCACGTGGTTGAAGGTCTGGTCGTCAAAACCGGCCAGGCCCTGCTCGAGGTTACCCTGGATCACGTTGATGCCGTTGCCAATGGCGGCCAGCACTTCGGCATCTTCAAGTTCGACGCCATAGCCCTTGGCGCCGCGTTCGTCGATCAGGCGGCGCAGCAGCGAGCCGTCGCCACATCCCAGGTCGAGCACGCGCTCGCCGGGCTGCACCCAGCTGGCGATTAGGTCGAAATCGGCCCGTTCGAAGGCGCCTGTCATGGCGTGATCCGTTTCATGTAGGCGTCGACCACGGCATGGTAGTGCGGGTCGTCCATGAGGAAGGAGTCGTGGCCGTGCTCGCTCTGGATCTCGGCATAGGCCACGTCCTGGCCGTTGTGCACCAGGGCATTGACGATCTCGCGCGAACGCTCGGGCGAGAAGCGCCAGTCGCTGGAGAAGGCGACTACCAGGAACTTCGCCTGCGCAACGGCGAGTGCTTTGGCCAAGTCGCCGCCGGCGACGCGCGCCGGGTCGAAGTAGTCGAGAGCGCGCGTCATCAGCAGGTAGGTGTTGGCGTCGAAATAGCCGGCGAACTTGTCGCCCTGGTAATGCAGGTAGGACTCGATCTCGAACTCGACGTCGAAACCGTAGCTGCCCGCCTCGGGGCGCCGCTTGCGGCCGAACTTCTCGGCCATCTGGTCCTCGGCGAGGTAGGTGATGTGGCCCAGCATGCGCGCCAGGCGCAGGCCGCGCCAGGGGTGGCTGCCGTGGGCGTAGTAGTGGCCGCCGTGGAAATCGGGATCGGTAAGAATGGCTTGGCGCGCAACATCGTTGAAGGCGATGTTCTCGGCCGTCAGGTTGGGTGCCGCCGCAATCACGATGGCATGGCGCACGCGCTCGGGGAAGGTGATCGCCCAGCGCATGGCCTGCATGCCGCCAAGGCTGCCGCCCATCACCGCCGCCCACTGGCGGATGCCGAGGTAATCGGCCAGGCGCGCCTGGGCATGGACCCAGTCCACCACCGCCACCATCGGGAAATCGGAACCCCAGGGTTTGCCGGTGGCCGGGTTGATCGACTTCGGCCCGGTCGAGCCGTGGCAGCCGCCAAGGTTGTTCACGCCGACGATGAAGAAGCGATCGGTGTCGAGCGGCCGGCCGGGGCCGACGATGTTGTCCCACCAGCCGAGGGTCTTGTCCACGTTGTCCGGGTCGGTGTGGCCGGCGACATGGTGGTGGCCGGAAAGCGCATGGCAGATCAGAATGGCGTTCGAGGCGTCGGCGTTCAGCGTGCCGTAGGTTTCATACACCAGATCGTAGGCAGGCAACTGCGCCCCGCTGCGCAAGGGTAGCGGCTGGTCGAAATGCGCGACCTTGGCGGAGACCAGGCCAACGCCCCGGGGGGAACTCGTAGTCATGCGCCGATTATAGTTTTTCCAGCTGCTCGGCGATCTTGTCCGGTTCGTCGAGCTTGAGCAACTTGCCGACGCGCAGGCCAAGCTGGGCGGTGTCGGCCATCATCACCTGCTGTTTCACTTCCAGCAGTTGCGCCGGGTGCATGGAGAACTGGCGCAGGCCCATGCCCAGCAGCAGCTTGGTCAGGCGCGGGTCGCCCGCCATCTCGCCGCAGACGGCAACCGGCATCAGCACCCGCTGCGCGCTCTGGATGGTTTGCGCCATCAGCTTGAGTACGGCCGGATGCAAGGGATCGTAGAGATGCGCCACGGCATCGTCGGTGCGGTCGATGGCCAGGGTGTACTGGATCAGGTCGTTGGTGCCGATGGAAAGGAAATCCAGCTTGCGCAGGAAAGGTCCGAGCGAGAGCGCTGCGGCGGGAATCTCGATCATGCCGCCGATTTCGACCCGGCTGACCTTTTGCCGCGCGTCGCACAGTTGCATGCGCGCCAGCTCGATCAGCGACAGGGTTTGTTCGATTTCCTGGGTATGGGCCAGCATCGGAATCAGCAGGCGCACCTTGCCGTAGTGCGAGGCGCGCAGGATGGCGCGCAGCTGCACCAGGAACAGCTGTGGCTCGGAGAGGCAGAAGCGGATCGCTCGCAGACCCAGCGCCGGATTGGGCGAGATGCGGTTGCCGGCGCGCTTGCGCAGGGCACGGGCTTCCTTGTCGGCGCCGATATCGAGGGTGCGAATGGTGACCGGCTTGTCGCCCATGGCCTTGACCACCGCCCGATAGGCCTCGAATTGCTCGTCTTCGCCGGGCAGGTCGTCGCGATTCATGAACAGAAATTCGGTGCGGAACAGGCCGACGCCGTCGGCGCCGACCTCGCGCGCGCGATCGGTGTCCTGCGGCAGTTCGATGTTGGCGTGCAGTTCGACGTCCTCGCCGTCAAGGCTTTGCGCGCGGGCGCCGATCAGGCGACGCAGCTTGGAGCGTTCGAGTTCCAGCTCGGCCTTGCGCAGGCGGTATTCCTGCAGCACGCCAAGGTCGGGATCGACAATCAGGGCGCCGCGCGTGCCATCGACGATCAGCAGGTCGTCATCCTGGATCAGCGGCCGCGCATGCTGCATGCCGACCACGGCGGGAATCGCCAGGCTGCGCGCGACGATGGCGGTATGCGAGGTGGACCCGCCGAGGTCGGTGACGAAGCCGCCGATGCGCAGGTTCTTGAACTGGATGGTGTCGGCCGGGGAGAGGTCGTTGGCGACCACGATCAGGTCGTCTTCGGCGCCCGCCTTGCGCCGCGTGATCTTGCGCGCCTTGCCCTGCAGCACCTTGAGCACGCGCTCGACCACCTGCACGATGTCCTGCTTGCGTTCGCGCAGGTAGGCGTCCTCGAATTCGTCGAACTGGTCGACCACCAGCTGCATCTGCTGAACCAGCGCCCACTCGGCGTTGCAGCGGCGCTCGCGGATCAGCTCGCGCACGCCCTCGGAGAGCGTCGGATCGGCGAGGATCATGGCGTGCACGTCGACGAAGGCCGACAGTTCGGCCGGCGCACCGGGCACGCTGGCCTCGCCGCGTAGAACATCCAGCTCTGCGCCGGCGGTGCTCACGGCTTTGTCGAAGCGGACCAGCTCGGTGGCGATGTCGCGTTCGCGCAGCTGGTAGTGCGCGACCTCCAGGATCGCGTTCGATACCAGGTGGGCGCGACCGATCGCGATGCCGGGGGAAACGGCCTGGCCGTGGAGGCTGAAGGTCACGGCGCGACTCCGGTCATTCGTCTTCGCCGAAGCGATTGGCAATCAGTTCGAGCATGGCCTGCAATGCCTCGTCGGCGCGTTCGCCGTCGGTGTCGATGGTCACCGTGGAGCCCTTGCCGGCGGCCAGCATCATCACGCCCATGATGCTCTTGGCGTTGATGCGGCGCGTGCCGCGCTCCATCCAGACTTCGCAGGGAAAGGATCCGGCGAGCTGGGTCAGCTTGGCCGAGGCGCGGGCATGGAGCCCGAGCTTGTTGACGATTTCGGCGTCGGCGCGCGGCATGTCACGCCCCCGCCGGGCCGCCCCAGAGGGGCGTGCGTTCAGAGTCGCGGAAGCGACAAAGTCGCTGAACCGTTGTCACCCCTTTCCGCGGGAAAGGGGCTGGGGGATAGGTTCTCATCAGTGCTTGAGCATGTTGAGCACGCCATCGCGACCGCCGCCGATGGCGCGCGTGACCAGGGTTTCCATGTCCTTGTCGCGATAGGTGAGCGCGCGCAGCAACATCGGCAGATTGACGCCGGCAACGCCCTCGATGCGGCCCGGTTCCAGCAGCTTCATCGCCGTGTTGGAAGGCGTGGCGCCGTAGATGTCGGTGAGGATCAGCACGCCGCGGCCGCCGTCGACCAGCTTCAGCATGCCGCGCGCCAGCGGCAGCGCGTCGAGCGGATCATCCTGCGCCGCCATGCCCAGCTGGATGATTTGTGGCGGCCGCTTGTTCAGCACGTGGCAGGCGCACTGGATCAGGGCTTCGCCGTAGGCGCTGTGCGTCAGGAGGAATATGCCGATCATGGATCGATTGTAACAGCCCGTCGCGACGGTGTTTCCGGGCAGGCGGCCCGCCGCCGAGGCCGATTCAGGGAACGACGCGCAGCTTCAGGTCGGGCAGGTCGATCTTCAGCCGCGCCTGCATCGCCGGGGTGGCACTCGCCGTGCCGTCAGCGCCGACTTTCAGCACCGCCTCGACGCCCAGCTTTTGCGCCATCGCCCGCCAATTGGCACCGGCGATGAAGATGGGTTTGGAGAGCGCGTCCGAGCGCATGCCCGCCGCCTTGCCCGGTTTGATCAGCACGGTCACCGCCTGCGTATCCTGGGCGGGGAAGCCGCTGCGCGGATCGAGCAGGTGGCAATAGCGCCGGCCGCCGATTTCGAAGTAACGATGGTAATCGCCCGAGGTGCCGATCGCTTCGCCGTCACGCAGCTCCAGCGTCGCCAGCGGCGCGCCGCCCACCGTCTGCGGTCGCGGATGCTGGATTCCGATGCGCCAGGGTGTGCCGGCGCCATCGCGGCTGCCCAGCGCCATCACATTGCCGCCAATGTTGATCAGGGCGTGGTCGATGCCCTCGGCCTTGAGCAGGGCGGCCGCACGGTCGAGTGCAACACCTTTCAGATAGCCGCCGAAATCCAGCGCCACGGCCCGGTTGCGGCTCCTCACGCGGTTGCCATCCAGTTTCAGGTCCGCTATCGACGGCTTTTGTACCAGCAGCGCCTGGAGTGCCGGGCCATCGGGCAGGCGCGGCTGGATGTCGTCGGTATGAAAACCCCAGAGTGCAATCAGTCGGCCGATGCCGGGGTCGAACAGGTAATCGCCGCTGGCGGCGACAGCCTGCGCCTCGCTGATGTAGGCGGCGAACTCGGGCGACACGTCATGGGGGCGCCCGGTGGCGATGGCCTCGTTGAGCGCCGAGAGTTCGGAAGCCTGCCAGGCGTGGTAAGTCCGGTGCAGGTAGTCGAAGTCGCGCAGCACCTTGTCGGCGGCGCTTCGTGCCTTAGCTTCGGGCGCAGCGGCGATCGCCAGTTCGACCCGGGTGCCGAAGACGTAGGACTCCTGCCGCCACGGCTCGGGCTGCCCGCAGGCGGCGAGCAGGCCCGCCGCAACGAGCAGAATCAGGCGGCGGAACAACTCCGTTCCAGGGCGTCGACCAGCATCGCGGCGACATCGAAGCGCGTCTGCTGGGTTATTTCGACGAAACAGGTGGGACTGGTGACGTTGATTTCGGTCAGGCTGTCGCCGATCACATCCAGGCCGACGATCAGCAGGCCGCGCGCCCACAGCGTCGGCGCCAGCGCTTCCGCGATTTCGCGGTCGCGCCCCATCAGCGGACGCGCCACACCCTTGCCGCCGGCCGCCAGATTGCCGCGCGATTCGCCAGCCTTGGGAATCCGCGCCAGGCAGTAGGGCACCGGCTCGCCGGCGATCAGCAGGATGCGTTTGTCGCCGTGGCTGATGGCCGGCAGGTAGCGCTGCGCCATGATGCTGCGCGCGCCGAACCCGGTCAGCGTTTCGACGATCACGTTGCGGTTGGCATCCTCGCGCGTGACGCGGAAGATGCTGCTGCCGCCCATGCCGTCGAGCGGCTTGAGGATCACGTCGCCGAGTTCGTCGATGAAAGCATGGATGTCGGCCGAATCGCGCGCGATCAGCGTCGTCGGCGTGAACTGGGGGAATTCGGTAATGGCGACCTTTTCGGAATGGTCGCGGATCGCACGCGGCTTGTTCCAGATACGGGCACCTTCGGCGGCGGCGCGCTCGAGCAGCCAGGTGGCGGCGATGTATTCGAAATCGAAGGGCGGGTCCTGGCGCATCAGCACCGCATCGTAGGCCGTCAGCGGCAGCAGCGCTTCCTCCACCGGGGCATACCAGGCATGGTCATCGGCGGCGGGAGCAATGCGTTGCGCACGCGCGGCAACCCGCCCGTCGCGCCAGGTTAGCGCGCCGCGCTGGATGGTCCAGACCTCGTGGCCGCGCTTTGCCGCGCAGCGCATCATGGCCACTGAGGAATCCTTGTAGGCCTTGAGGCTGTCCAGCGGATCGAGGATGAACGCGAGCTTCACGATTCCGCCGGCGCGGCGCGCTCCAGTTCCAGCGAGGCCGCCAGCATGGCCAGTCGCGCGATCACGCCATAGGCATAGAAGCGGTTGGGTGGCGCATCAGGGCCGAGCTGGGCATCGGGAAGGCTGCAGCCGGTCTCGAAGGCCAGCGGCTTGAAGGTCATGCCCGGGGCGTTGAGGTTTTCGTCGATGCCACGTGCGGTATTGACCCGGTAGAAGCCGCCGACCACGTAGCGGTCGATCATGTACACCACCGGCTCGGCGGCGCCTTCGTCTACCCGCTCGAAGGTGGGCACGCCTTCCTGGATGATCACCTCGGTGACCTGCAGGCCTTCCTTGACCACTGCCATCTTGTTGCGCTGCTTGCGGTTGAGGTTTTTCACCTCGCTGGCGTCCTTCACCGTCATGATGCCCATGCCATAAGTGCCGGCGTCGGCCTTGACGATGACGAAGGGCTCGGACTCGATGCCGTATTCCTTGTACTTGGCGCGCATGCGGTAAAGCAGGGTGTCGATGTTGGCGGCGAGGCATTCCTCGCCCGAGCGCTCATGGAAATTGACCTTGCCGCAGACCTCGAACTCGGAATTGATCAGCCAGGGGTCGATGCCGATCTCCTTGGCGAAGGCAATCGCCACGTCCTGGTAGGCGGCAAAGTGGCGCGATTTGCGCCGCACGTGCCAGCCGGCCCACAGGGGCGGTATCAGGAACTGCTCGTGGATGTTCTCCAGCAGCGGCGGCACGCCGGCGGACAGGTCGTTGTTCAGCAGCACCGCGCAGGGGTCGAAATCGGCCAGGCCCAGCCGCCGCCCTTCGCTGCCGATGCGCTTGAGCGGTTCCAGGGTCAGCTTCTGGCCATCGGGCAGGTCCAGCGTGGTCGGCTCGGTGATTTCCGGCAGCAGGCTGCCGACGCGAACATTCAGGCCGGTGTGGCCGAGGATGGTGGCCAGCCGCGCCACGTTGGTCAGGTAGAACTGGTTGCGCGTGTGATTTTCCGGAACCAGCAGCAGGTTCTTCGCCTCGGGGCAGATCTTTTCGATCGCCGACATGGCGGCCTGCACGCACAGGGGCAGGAAGGCCGGATTGAGGTTGTTGAAGCCGCCGGGAAAAAGGTTGGTGTCGACCGGCGCCAGCTTGAAGCCGGCATTGCGCAGGTCGACCGAACTGTAGAAGGGCGGTGTGTGTTCCAGCCATTGCGTGCGCAACCAGCGCTCGACCGTGGTGGCGTGGTCGAGGATGCGGCGCTCGAGTTCGAGCAGGGGGCCGGTGAGGGCAGTGGTGAGGTGGGGGACCATCGGTTGCGGTCAGTAAGTAGCAAACGTTTAAGTGTAGCAGCCCGCTTGCCCCGCATCGTTTCCGGCATCAGGGGTACCATGATCAGATGGAGCCTGTGCCCGGGATCCGGATCAACGAGCTGGCAAAACCAATGAACTGTCCATCCATCAAATGTCTGGCGATGGCCGCTGCCACGGTGCTATTGCTCGGTGGTTGCGTCAAGATTTTCATCGTCGGGCACACCGATGACTGGTCGGACTATATGATCGGCGATGGCAGCGCCGACCCCTTGGGCGGCGAGGGCCATGCCGAGATCAGCTTTGCCAAGCTGGGCACGCGCTGCGCCGGCAGCTTTCGCGATTACCAGCCGGGCCGGGCCCGCGGCGAAATTCGCTGCGATGACCAGCGCGTGATCAAGACCGAATCCTGGGCGGTCTCGCTTTCCGCGGGCAAGGGCTTCGGCATCGACCAGCTGGGCCATCGTGGCAGCTTCGAGTTCTTTACCGATGCCGGCGACTACGAGCGTGAGCTGGCAAAAGTCCGCGCCGAGGTCGAACGGCGCAATCTCGACGTCTCGCACCTGCGCTCGGCCAAGCTCGCGCCCCAGATCATTCAGCCGCAGGCCGCGCCCCTGGGGGCGGTCACCACCCTGCCGGCCGCCGCTCCGCCGCCGGTCGCCGCCGCCACACGCGGCGATGCGAAGCCACAGCCGATGGTCGCGGGCAAGCGCCTGGCGCTGGTCATCGGCAACGGCGGCTACCGCGATGCGCCGCTGAAGAACCCGGTCAACGACGCCCGCGCGCTGGCCGCCGGACTCAGCGCCCTCGGATTCGAGGTGATCAAGGGGGAAGACCTCGGTCAGCGCGAGATGAACCGCCTGATCGCGCGCTTTGGGGAGCGCCTCGCCGGCCACGACGTCGGCATGTTCTTCTTTGCCGGCCATGGCATCCAGCTGCGGGGCAAGAACTACCTGATCCCGGTGGATGCCCAGATCGCCTCGGAAAACTCGGTGCGCGCCGAGGCGGTGGATGTCGATGCGGTGCTCGACCAGTTGTCGGCCAGCCCGCTCAACGTGGTGATCCTGGATGCCTGCCGCAACAACCCTTTCGAGCGCCGCTTCCGCGGCGTC
This sequence comes from uncultured beta proteobacterium, assembly GCA_903908065.1. GTDB lineage: Bacteria > Pseudomonadota > Gammaproteobacteria > Burkholderiales > Rhodocyclaceae > Sulfuritalea. The sequence goes on from CAIVQO010000033.1 coordinate 38,322, forward strand.
AGCGGCGGCCTGGCGCAGATGGATGCGCCCAGGGGTACGCTGATCGCCTACGCTACCGCACCGGGCAAGGTGGCGCAGGACGGCGATGGTGCCAATTCGACCTACACCGCGGCCCTGCTCAAAGCGCTGGGCGAACCCGGACTGCCGGTGGAGTCAGTGTTCAAGCGAGTGCGCGCCGAGGTGGCGCGCGTCACCGGCGACAACCAGGTACCCTGGGAGGCATCGTCATTGACTGGCGATTTCTATTTCGCCATCCCTGCGGCACAGGCACAGGCACCGGTTGCGGCAAAACCCGCGCCGGCCGTCGCCGACACCGAAGCTGAACTGCTGTTCTGGCAATCGGTCAAGGACAGTCAGGATATTGCCGACTTCGAGGCCTACCTCAAGCAGTTTCCCGGCGGCCGATTTGCCGACATTGCGCGCAATCGACTGAAGCGGCTTTCCGGCGCCAAGTAGCCGCTGCCGCCTTCAGCAGAGGCCCTTGACGGCGAACTCGGCGAATCCTTCCGGCAACAGCGCCTGCTCCAGGCTGCGCTGGGAAAAGAGATAGCGGCCGTCGCAGACAAAGCCGAGTTCCTGCCAATCGACTTCGTTGAGCATGGCGGTCAGACGCTCGATCTCGCCCGCCTTCAATTTGGCGCGATGTGGAAACAGCGCCATGACGGCACCGTCATAATCCTTGCAGGGATGGGTGAAGAACGGCTGCGGATTGCGGGTCTTGCCATTGACATAGATGCGCGGCGCCGTCGAGACATGGTGGCGGCGCCCCCATTTCCACCAGTTGTTCTCGTCGAAGCGGGCGACCCTGCGCGCCAGCAGGCGCTCCTTGTACTGCTCCAGCCAGGGAATCGGCCCTGCGTCATCGAGATAGATCATGCGGCGCGTTTGCCCGCTCTGCGCCGTCTTCGAGCATACGAACTCGCGGTTGGCATGCTCGGCATCGCTGAATATTTCGTCGGCACCGGAGACTGCGCCGACCTTGACGGCGAACACGCTGGCCAGCGGCAGGCTGTAGATGCCGCGGGTGAACATCAACTGGCCGCCGGAAATTGCCATGCGTCGGCCGTCGCGCAGGCGATGGCTGAGGTCGCCGCGGACGAAGCGCCAGATCGCGCAGTTGGGCTGGGCGTCGGCGAAGATCCTGGCATCGCCGAGGTCTTCGAAGTCGGTGATGGTTCCCTGGTCGTAGAGCCAGGTATTGAGCCGCGCGGCGCCCGTGGCCTTGAGGAAGTCACGCGGTGTGATGAAGATCAGCTCGCCCAGCGGGCCGAGGTGGCGCACGCACTTTTCAATGAAATGCAGGTAGAGGTTGGCATGGCCGTCGAGCAGGCTTGACCTCAGCTGCACGGCGGTCTGCGGCAGGATGTCGCGCGCCTTGACGTAGGGCGGGTTGCCAAGGATGCTGACGAATTTTTCACTCTCTGGGTAGCTGAAGAAATCGAGGTTGAGCGCGCCCGGCGGGCAGTGCGCGGGGTCGAGCTCGATTGCCACGGAATCAGGCAGGCGCGAGGAAAAGGCGCCATCGCCGCACGCGGGATCAAGCGCGCGGCCGCCATTGCGGCGCAGCGCGAGCATGCGTTCGACGATTTCGGGTGGGGTGAAGACCTGGCCGTAACGGATGACGTCGCGGGCGGCAGCCCCGTTCAGAAGGTCCCGATCACCCACATCGGCACGCGCAGACCTGCGTCCTTGGAGTCCTGGCGCACCCATTGGCCGTCACCGCTATGGTCGACCAGGTAATAGGGCACGCCGTGCGAGGGCGTCACCTTCTGCATGTAGAGCTTGCCGCCCATGCGGAACTCCTCAACCTTGTCGTCACCTCGCTTGACGATGGTGACCTGTGGTTCCAGCGCTTCGTTGAGTACGCCGGGCGGTGGCGGCGGCGGTTCGGGCAGCGGTTCCAGCTTGGGCGGCCGGCTCTGCGCGGCAACGTTCAGCGCGACGATGGCAAACAGGCAGGGGAGCAGGCGGCGCATGGCAAATCCTTCGTGAATACCCGCAAGTCTATCAAAGGTTCAGCAGCAGCTCGTGCTCTTCGGGCAGCGGCCCGAAACCTCGGGCTTCATAGTGGTCGAAGATGGCGGCCACCACGCGCTCCGGTTCGTCGATCACCTGCAGCAGGTCGATATCTTCCGGGTTGATCATGCCCTCGGCGATCAGGCGGTCACGGAACCAGTCGAGCAGGCCGCTCCAGAACTGGCTGCCGACCAGGATCAGCGGGATGCGCGGCGTCTTGCCGGTCTGGATCAGGGTCAGGGCCTCCAGCAGTTCGTCCAGCGTGCCGAACCCGCCTGGCATTACCACATAGGCGGCGGCGACCTTGACGAACATGTACTTGCGCGCAAAGAAATGTCGGAAGCTCTGCGAGATGTCCTGGTAGTGGTTGGCCTTCTGTTCGTGCGGCAGCTGGATGTTGAGACCGATCGACAGGCTCTTGCCCTCGAAAGCGCCCTTGTTGGCAGCCTCCATGACGCCAGGGCCGCCGCCGGAGACCACCGCAAAACCGGCGTCCGAAAGCAGGCGCGCGATCTTTTCGGTCTGCTGGTAGTAGGGCGAATCCGGCATCACGCGCGCGCTGCCGAAGATCGACACCGCCGGGCGCACGGTGGACAGTCGCTCAGTCGCCTCGACGAACTCTGCCATAATGCCGAACACCCGCCAGGCCTCGCGCGCACTGGTGGCGGGCGGGGTTGGCGCGGCAACGTCGGCGCCGCGCACGCCCTTCGCGCTGGCCTTCGGCAGTTTGTCCTTTTCATTCATTGCGCATAGCTCCCATGCCCACGCTGCTGCTCGTCGACGGCTCGTCCTACCTCTACCGCGCCTTCCACGCGCTGCCCGATTTGCGTACTTCGGGTGGGCAGCCGACCGGGGCGATCCGCGGCGTGCTGTCGATGCTGCGCGTGCTCGAAACCGACTATAAGGCAGATTTTCGCGCCGTGGTGTTCGACGCCAAGGGCAAGACCTTCCGCGACGACTGGTACCCGGATTACAAGGCGCACCGCCCGCCGATGCCGGATGACCTGGTGGCACAGATCGAGCCGCTGCATGAGTGCATCCGTGCCGCCGGCTGGCCGCTGCTGATGGAATCCGGCGTCGAGGCCGACGACGTGATCGGAACCCTGGCGCGGCAGGCCGGCAATGCCGGCATCGACTGCGTGATTTCCACCGGCGACAAGGACCTGGCGCAACTGGTGAACCAGCACGTCACGCTGGTAAACACCATGAACGGCGAAACCCTTGACATCGCCGGCGTGAAGGCCAAGTTCGGCGTACCGCCGGAACGCATCGTCGATTACCTGGCGCTGATTGGCGACAGCGTGGACAACGTGCCCGGCGTGGCGAAGGTCGGGCCGAAGACGGCGGTGAAGTGGCTGGATGCCTGGGGCTCGCTGGATGCCATCGTCGCCCATGCCGGCGAGATTGGCGGCGCGGTGGGCGAAAACCTGAGGAAGCACCTCGACTTCCTGCCGCTCGGCGTCAGGCTGGTGACGGTGGCCTGCGAGTTGCCGCTGCCGGTGGCGATCCATGACCTGGCGCCGCAGGCGCCGGATACGGCGAAACTCGAAGAACTCTACGCGCGGCTCGAATTCAAGGGCTGGCTGCGCGAATTGAAGGGCGAGGCGCCGGCACCGGCCGCGAGGCAGAAAGTCGCCGCAGCGCCAGCGCCGACTCTTGAGCCACCGACCGGCGTCGAGCCCGACCGCAGCGGCTACCAGTGCATCCTCGATGCAGCCGGCTTGCATGACTGGCTGGTGCGCCTCGATGCCGCAGCGCTGGTGTCGCTCGACACCGAAACCACCGACCTCGATCCGCTACAGGCGCGGCTGGTAGGCATCTCCTTCGCCATCGAAGGCGGTCAGGCGGCCTATCTGCCGCTCGGCCATCATTACGCCGGCGCACCGCAGCAGTTGCCGCTGGCGGAAACACTGGAGAAACTCCGGCCCTGGCTGGAGTCGCCGCACCACGGCAAGCTCGGCCAGCACCTCAAGTACGACCGCCATGTCTTCGCCAACCATGGCGTGCAATTGCGCGGCATCGTCGAGGACACGCTACTGCAATCCTACGTGCTGGAATCCGACAAGGCGCACGACCTTGGCGCCCTGGCGCTGCACCACTGCGGCTTGTCCACCATCAGTTACGACGCCGTCACCGGCAAAGGCGCCAACCGCATTTCCTTCGCCCAGGTCGACGTGGTTCGGGCCGCCGAGTATTCCGCCGAGGATGCCGATGTCACGCTGCGCGTGCATCAGGTGCTGCGCCCGCAGCTCGCCGCAGCCCCCGAACTGGAAGCGCTGTACCATGACCTCGAGTTGCCGGTGGCCGAGGTGCTGTTCCGTATGGAACGCAATGGCGTACTGATCGATGCCGATGCACTGGCGCGCCAGAGCGAGGAACTCGGGCGCAAGATCCTGGCCATCGAGGCCGAGGCCCAGCAACTCGCCGGGCAGCCCTTCAACCTCGCCTCGCCGAAGCAGCTGGCCGAGATCCTGTTCAACCAGCAGGGCCTGCCGGTGGTGAAGAAGACGCCCTCGGGCGCACCCTCGACCGACGAGGAAGTGCTGGAGAAGCTGGCCGAGGACTACCCGCTGCCGAAGAAGATCCTCGAACACCGCAGCTTCGCCAAGCTGAAGAACACCTACACCGACAAGCTGCCGAAGATGATCAACCCGGCCACCGGCCGAGTGCACACCAGCTTCGGCCAGGCCACGGCAGTCACCGGGCGACTGGCCTCGACCGACCCCAACCTGCAGAACATTCCGATCCGCACTGCCGAGGGCCGCCGCATCCGCTCGGCCTTCATCGCGCCGGACGATTGCCGTATCGTCAGCGCCGACTATTCGCAGATCGAGCTGCGCATCATGGCGCACCTGTCCGACGACCCGCGCCTGCTGGAAGCCTTCGCCCAAGGCGAGGACGTGCACCGCGCCACCGCCGGCGAGGTCTTCGGCCTGACGCCGATCGAGGTGACGAGCGAACAGCGGCGCGCGGCGAAGGCGATCAACTTCGGTTTGATCTACGGCATGAGCGCCTTCGGCCTAGCCAAGCAGATCGGCGTCGACCGGACAGCGGCGCAGGCCTACATGGACCGCTACTTCGCGCGCTACCCCGGCGTCGCCCGCTACATGGAAGAAACCCGAGCCGTGGCGCGCGAAAAGGGCTACGTCGAAACCGTGTTCGGCCGTCGCCTGTGGCTGCCCGAGATACGTTCCAGCAACGCCGGGCGCCGCCAGGGTGCGGAACGCGCGGCGATCAACGCGCCGATGCAGGGCACCGCTGCCGACCTGATCAAGCGCGCCATGCTGGCGGTGCAGGGCTGGCTCGACAACCAAGGACTGAAGTCGCTTCTGATGCTGCAGGTGCATGACGAACTGGTGCTGGAAGTCCCTGTCGGCGAACTGGACCTGCTGCGCGAAGCGCTGCCGAAGCTGATGGGCGGCGTGGCGCAGCTCAAGGTGCCGCTGCTGGTCGAAGTCGGCGTTGGCGCAAACTGGGACGCGGCGCACTGAAGCCGACGCCGGTTTCTTGCCCTAAGTCACTGTATACTGTCGGGTTTTCCTGACCGGATCGCTTCGTGCGCGACAGCCGCGACCTCTACCTCCGACTGCTGGGCCATGTCCGGCCGCACTGGAAGGGCTTTGCCCTGACCCTGGCGGCGACGGCGCTGGCGGCAGCCACCGAGCCACTGTTTCCGGCGCTGATGAAACCCCTGCTGGACAAGGGCTTCGGCCAGGGCGAGCAGGGCTGGCTGGCCTGGCTGCCGCTGGCCATCGTCGGCATCTTCCTGCTGCGCGGCGTCGCCGGCTTCCTCGCCGGCTACGGCATGTCCTGGGTCTCGAACAAGGTCATCACCGACCTGCGGCAGCTGATGTTCGAGCGCCTGATGCGCCTGCCGGCGAGCTACTTCGATGCCCATGCCTCGTCGATCCCGGCCACCCGCATCGCCTACGATGTGAATGGGGTCGCGGCGGCGGCGACCTCGACGCTGACGGTGCTGATCCGTGACACCCTGTCGGTGATCGGCCTGGTGGCCTGGTTGCTGTGGCTCAACTGGAAGCTGACCCTGATCAGCCTGGCCGTGATCCCGCTCACCGCGTTGGTGGTGCGCGCCTTCTCCAAGCGCCTGCGACGCCTGTCGCTGTCGGCGCAGGAAGGCATGGCGCAGATGAACCAGGTGTTGCACGAGTCGATCCGCGGCCAGAAGGTGGTCAAGATCTTCGGTGGCGAAGAACATGCGACGGCGCGCTTCCACAAGGTGAATAACGCGCTGCGCGGCTACGGCATGCGCCAGGCGATTGCGGCAGCGGCAGTGGCGCCGATCACCCAGATCTTCGCCTCGGTCGGCCTGGCCATCGTGGTCTGGGTCGCGCTGCAGCAATCGGCCGGCAACGAGACCACGGTGGGCGGCTTCGTCTCCTTCATTACCGCGATGCTGTTGCTGCTGGCGCCGCTGAAGCATCTGGCCGACATCAACGCCCCCCTGCAGCGCGGCCTCGCCGCGGCGGAAAGCGTGTTCCGCATGCTCGACGAAGCGGCCGAAGTCGACACCGGCAGCGTGGCGCTCGGCCGTGCCCGCGGCGAGATCGAATTCTCCGGCGTCGGCCTGCGCTACGCGGGCGCCGAACGCGATGCGCTCGACGCCATCGACCTTGCCATCCGTCCCGGCGAAACCGTGGCCCTGGTCGGGCCCTCCGGCGGCGGCAAGACCTCGCTGGTCAATCTCGTGCCGCGCTTCTACCACGCCGGCAGCGGGCAGATCCGCATCGACGGCCAGGACATCGAGACCCTGACGCTGGCCTCCTTGCGCGCCAACATCGCCCATGTCGGCCAGGACGTATTCCTCTTCGACGACACCGTGGCCGCCAACATCGCCTACGGCGGCAAGCGCGACGCCAGCCGCGGGGAAATCGAGGCGGCCGCCCGTGCCGCCCACGCGCTGGAGTTCATCCAGGCCCTGCCGCAGGGCTTCGACACCCTGATCGGCGAGAACGGCTCGCGCCTTTCCGGCGGCCAGCGCCAGCGAATCGCCATCGCCCGTGCCATCCTCAAGGACGCGCCGATCCTGATCCTCGACGAAGCCACCTCGGCGCTCGACAGCGAGTCCGAGCGCGCGGTGCAGGAGGCGCTGGAAACCCTGATGCGCGGCCGCACCACGCTGGTCATCGCGCATCGGCTGTCCACCGTCGAACATGCCCACCGCATCGTCGTGCTGGCCCAGGGACGCATCGCCGAAATCGGCAGCCATGCGGAACTGCTGGCCTCCGGCGGCCTCTATGCCGGGCTCTATCGCCTGCAATTCGCCGAGGCAACGCCGTGAAGATTCTTCACACCGAAGCCTGGGGCTTTTTCGAGGAGCCTTCGCCGTGAAAATTCTTCACACCGAAGCCTCCTGTGGCTGGGGCGGCCAGGAGATTCGCATCCTGGAAGAGTCCAGCGGCCTGATCGGTCGCAGCCACGCGGTGAGCGTCGCCTGCCCGGCCCACGCGCGCATGGCCACCGAGGCGGCACGCTTTGGCGTGGCGGTAACGCCGTTGCCGATCGAGTTCAAGACCGTCGCCGGCTTCCTTGCGCTACGCCGGCATCTGGCCGACGCCAAGCCCGACGTGGTGAATACCCACAGCTCGGCCGATTCCTGGCTGGTGGCGCTGGCCTGCGCCACACTGCCCTCGCCGCCGGCCATCGTGCGCACCCGCCACATCTCGGCGCCGGTATCGGCCAACTTTGCCAACCGCTGGCTCTACCGCCAGGCGGCGCGCGTGGCAACCACTGGCGAAAGCCTGCGTCGGCACCTGATGGAGACGCTCGGGCTCGATCCGGCGCAGGTTGTATCGGTGCCGACCGGCATCGATACGCAACGCTTCGCTCCCGCTGACAAGGCGGCGGCCAAAGTGGCCGTGGGCCTCGACCCGCAACATCGGCACCTGGGCATCGTCGCCACGCTGCGCAGTTGGAAGGGCCACCTGTTCCTGCTCGAGGCTTTCGCGCAATTGGCACGACCCGACCTGCGCCTGGTCATCGTCGGCGAAGGACCGATGCGCGGCCCGATCGACGAGAAAGTTGCCGCGCTCGGCCTTGGCGAGCACGTCATCCTCGCCGGCCAGCGCACCGATCCGGAACGCTGGTTGCAGGCGCTCGACATCTTCTGCCTGCCCTCCTACGCCAACGAGGGCGTGCCGCAGGCGATACTGCAGGCCATGCTGTGCGCCCTGCCCATCGTCACCACGCCGGTCGGCGCCATCCTCGAAGCGGTGGTCGATCAACGCAGTGCGCTGGTGGCCGCGCCCAAGGATGCCAACGCCCTGGCAACGGCAATTGGCTGCCTGCTCGACGACCCCGCGCTCGCTGCCGCCCTCGGCGCCGAAGCGCGCCGTGTCGCCAGCGCCGACTTTTCGAAGGAGGCCATGCTCGATCGCATGGAATCCCTCTTCCGCCAGGCCACATCGACATGAGCAAACCCCTCGACTGGACCACGGTCTCCGACGACCCCAACAACCGCGAGGCCAAGGCCGCCGTGCGCGCCTGGCTGAAAACCGCGCAGACGGTGCATACCGACAACGACCTGCTCGGGCACATCGAGTCCCTGGTGTGCGGCAAGCGGGTGCTCGATATCGGCGTCGTTTCGCATAGCGCGCGCTACTTCGACCTGCCCGACTGGCGCCACGGCCGCATCCACAAGGCCGCCGCGTATTGCGTCGGCATCGATATCCTCGAACCGCTGGTGGCCGAACTCAACGGCCGCGGCTTCAACGTGCGCTGCGTCGACGCCACCTCCGAGGCCGACCTGGGCGAACGCTTCGACGTGGTATTTATTGGCGACGTGGTCGAGCATGTCGACAATGCGGTGTTGCTGCTGAAGTTCGCCGCCCGCCACCTGGCGCCGGGCGGACGCCTGTTCGTCACCACGCCGAACCCCTTTTCACGCAAGTTCTTCCGCCAGTTCAAGCGCGACGGCGTGATGGTGGTAAACCTCGATCACATCGCCTGGATTACGCCTACCCTCGCCATGGAACTGGCGCGCCGAGCCGGCATCGCGCTCGCCGCCTACCACCTGGTGAAGCGCTTCTCGCCGTCTGCGCTGTTGCTCAAACGCCTGATCGGCTGGCGCCTCGAGCCGGTGGAGTTTTCCTTCCCGGACTACCTGTATGAGTTCGTCCTCCGCGACTGAGGGCGAGCTGCCCGAAGCGCGCGACATCCTCTACATCAATGTCTCGCGCATTGGCGACACCCTGCTGGTGACGCCCGCCGTGCGCGCCGTCGCGGCACGCTGGCCGCAGGCGCGCATCACCTTGCTGGCGCATCCGAAGCGCGAGGAGGTGGTGCGCAATCTGCCCTTCGTGCATCACACCGGAAGTATCGAAAAGGGACGTGCGCGCCTGATGGGCCGATTGCCTGGCAAGCCCTTCGACCTCGCCTTCGTCTGCAACTTCGATGCGCCGTTGATCGGGTATGCGTTGCGCGTGGCGCAGCGTGTGGTGGCCTTTCGCCAGCCCGACGAGGCCCTCAATCGCCGCCTCTACCGCGCCGTCGAACACCCGGCGCTGCAAACCACCCACGCCGTCGACATCCAGCTGATGCTGCCGGCCGCAGTCGGCATCGCGCCCGCCGGCAAGGCGCTGGCCTATGCGGTCAGCGAGGCTGAATCGCGCTGGGCTCAGGACTTTCTCGTGCGTCACGCGGCCGACACCAGCCATCCGCTGATCGGCCTGCAGGTAGCGAGCTTCCCGACCAAGGCCTACCGCGACTGGCCGCCCGGACATTTCAGCGTGCTATGCCGTCGCATCCTGGAACGCTGGCCGACGGCACACTTCCTGATCTTCGGTGGCGAACTGGAAAAGGATCGCACCGAGGCGCTGGCGCGGGAACTCGGCGCCGCGGCGACGCTGTGCGCCGGCAAGCTTTCGCTGCGCGAAACGGCGGCCCTGATGAACCGCGTCGATCTCTACGTCGGCGTCGACACCGGGCCGACCCACCTGATGGGCGCGCTGCACCGCCCGATGGTGGCGCTCTACCACGGCTATTCGCCGAGCCGCGTGCTGGCGCCGCTCGATCACCCCTGCCTGTGGGCCATCGACCATCCTCTGGCCGACCGCTGCACGCCCGAAGCCGACATGGCCGACATCAGCGTCGACCGCGTCTGGGAAGCGGTGCAACAGGCACTCGCGGCAAGGTCGCAATGAAGTTCGCCCTGTTTACCACCAACCTCGCCGGTGGCGGCGCCGAGAAGGCGCTCGCAAAGATTGCCGCCGGGCTGGCGGCGCGTGGCCATGAGGTCGATTTCTTCGTCTGCGAGGATGCCGGAGCTTACCCGCCGCCGCCGGGCTGTCGCTTCAGCGCGCTGTCCGCGCGGGCCGGCCACGGCTGGCTGGGGAAGCGGCGTCTGGCGTGGAAGCTGAAACGGACGCTGGCAGCGAACCCGCCCGACCTGCTGGTGTCGACCCTGCCTTTCGCCGATGAGGTCGCCGCGCTGGCGCGCCTGCCGCGCCATGCCTGCCGCATCGCTAACACGCTTTCGGCCGAGATCGCACGCCTGCCTGCCGCCAAGGCGACGCGGCGCGAAGCACGCTACCGAAACCTATACGCCGGGCGGCCCTTAGTCGCCGTGTCACGCGGCGTGGCCGATGACCTGGTTGCAAACTTCTGCATCGATGCGAAACGCATCCGCACGATAGCCAATCCCTTCGACGTCGCCCCGATCCGCGCGCTGGCGGCCGAACCCTGCCCGGCGCGGCCCACCGAGCCCTACCTGCTGCATGTCGGCCGCTTCGCCGCGCAGAAGCGGCACGACCTGCTGCTCGAGGCCTTTGCCCGGCTCGACGGTAGGCAAAGACTGGTACTGCTGACCCCGCCCGACCTCGCGCTGGCGGCGCTGATCGCCCGCCGCGGACTGGAACGCCGTGTCAACGTCGCCGACTTCCAGGCCAACCCCTACCCTTGGATGGCGGGCGCAGAGCTGCTGGTGCTCTGCTCGGACCACGAAGGCCTGCCCAACGTGCTGATCGAGGCGCTGGCCTGTGGCACGCGGGTAGTCAGCACCGACTGCCCCAGTGGGCCGCGCGAAATTCTCGTCGGGGACCTGGCGCGCGGGCTGGTGCCCTGCGGCGATGCCGCGGCACTGGCCGACGCAATACAGGCCGCGTTGGCGTCGCCGCGCCCGAACGCAGGCTCCGTGGCGGCGGCGCTGGCACCCTACGAATCGGCGACGGCGCTCGATGCCTGGGAAGCGCTGGCGCGGGAGATCGCCTGATGTGCGGCATCCTGCTTGCCGTCGGAGAGTGTTTTCGCGCCGATTTCGACGCCGCTCTGGCGAGCTTGCGCACGCGCGGACCCGACGCGCGCGAGGTACTGGCCCATGGCGACGCGCTGCTCGGCCATGCCCGCCTGGCGGTGATCGACATCGCCGGCGGGCGCCAACCGATGCTCACGCCCGACGGCCGCCTGGCGATGGTCTACAACGGCGAGATCTATAACTTCGCCGCCCTGCGCCGCGAACTCGAAGCCGCCGGCCACGCCTTCGCCACCCGCTCGGACAGCGAGGTGCTGCTCGCCGGCTACCGGCACTGGGGCGAGGCGGTGCTGGACAAGCTTGATGGCATGTTCGCCTTCGCCATCCACGATCTCGCCGACGGCAGCGTATTCCTCGCCCGCGACCGCGTCGGCATCAAGCCCTTGTTCTGGGGAGAACATGCCGGCGGACTGGTGGCCGCCTCGACGCTGGCGCCATTTTTCGCGCTCGGTTCCTTCCCGAAAAAGCTCGACGCCGAAGGCCTGCGCGACTACCTTGCGTTCCAGACGCCACTCGCGCCCCGCACACTGGTGCGCGACATCCATGCCCTGCCGCCGGGCGCCTGCCTCAGGTGGAGGGGCGGGGCGGCGGCCACGGCGCGCCAATGGTGGACCATCCCCGACGCCTGCGAAGCCGCGCCTGATCCGGACGCGCTGGCAGCGGAAACCGACATCCTGCTGGCGCAGGCAGTCAAGGACCAGCTGGTGGCCGACGTGCCGCTGGGTGCCTTCCTTTCCGGCGGCATCGATTCCAGCCTCGTCGTGCATTACATGGCGCAGGCCGGAGCCAAGCCGATCCGGACCTTCAGCGTGCGCTTCGCCGAGGCCGGTTTCGACGAGAGCCCGGCGGCCCGCGCCGTGGCCGAAAAATATGCCACCGAGCACCACGTGCTGGATGCGCCCCAGCTCGATGCCGCGACCCTCGCGGCGGCGCTGGCCGACCTCGACCAGCCGCTGGCCGACCCGGCCTACGTTCCTACCTGGGCCTTGTCGCGCCTGACGCGGCAGCATGTCACCGTGGCGCTGTCGGGCGACGGCGGCGACGAATTGTTCGGTGGCTATCCGCGCTTCCTCGACACTGCCGACCGGCATCCCGACAGCGTGACCAAGCGCAGCCTACGCGCCCTCATCGCACACGGCCTGGCCCCGGCCGGACTGACACGCCGCGCGCTGGCCGGTGCCGATCTGCTGCTCTACCGCCGCCTCGAACTCGGCGACTATCCGGGCAGCCGCAAGGATCTGCGCCGCTATCTCGCGCCGGAGGTTGCGCGCGCGGCCAGACCCGATGCCACGCTGGAAGGTTGGCGCGAACTCGCCGCGCGCCACGGCAACTACGACCGTGGTGCCCTGCTGCGCGCCGACCTGTGGACCTATCTCTCGGAAAACTGCCTGCCCAAGACCGACCGCGCCAGCATGGGCCACGGCCTCGAAGTGCGGGTGCCGCTGCTGGCCAACGCGATCCAGGACCGCATGCTGAGGCTACCCGCGAGTGCGCATTTCGATGCGGGCGGCGGCAAGGCCATCCTGCGCGCACTGGCGCGGCGGCACCTGCCGGATGCTGTGTGGAACCGCGAAAAGCATGGCTTCTCCGTGCCGCTGCGCGCCAACTTCGCCGGCGCCTGGCGCGACTGGGGTGATTCCCAGGTCGCGGCGGCTAAAATGCGCGCACCCTGGCTCGATGCCGGCGCCATCGCGAGGCTTTGGCAGGAGGCTAGGCGCGGTGAAGGCAATCCGCGCCTGGCGTATACCTTTGCCGTGCTGCTGGCCTGGCTGGAAACCCATCCGCTGGACGACTGACGTGAACCCGATCAAGCACCTGCTCTTTATCCTCAGGCAGCGCCGCGCCGGCAACCGGGTGTCCTTTTCGGCCTACCTCAAGGGGCACGAGCAGATCGAACTCGGCCACGGGTGCAAGATCCACGCCGATGCCTCCGTGGATGCATCGCGCAGCCCCGGGGTCCGCTTCGGCGACAAGGTGACACTGAACCGCTATGCCTACGTACAGGGAGGCGCAGGCGGGGTGCGCCTGGGCAATCGCGTCGAGATCAACAACTTCAGCATCGTGAACGGCACCGGCGGCGTCGATATCGGCGACGACACGCTGGTCGGCCCAGGGGTACGCATCATCTCCTACCAGCATCGCCATGCGCGTGGCACGCTCATCCGCACGCAGGCCGTCGACGCACGACCGATCCGTATCGGTCGCGACTGCTGGCTGGGTGCCAACAGTGTGATCCTTGCCGGTGTGACCATTGGCGACGGCGCCGTGGTGGCTGCTGGCGCAATAGTGCGAGCCGATGTGCCGGATTACGCCATCGTTGCCGGCGTGCCGACCAGCGTCAAAAAGTACAGGATATAGACCATGCGCAAGAACGGCCGCACCGCCCGCAAACTAAGGAAACTCGCCTGGCGCTTCAGCCAGCCCGACTGGGCCGACAATCATGGCGTCATGCTGCCGGTGAAGCATCGCCTGGTCTCGCCCGGCATCGCGCGCGAAATCTACATGGGCGACTACGAGGCCAAGGAGATCGAAATCATCTCCAAGCGTCTGACCAGTGATGACGTGGTGTTCGAGGTCGGCGCCGGGCTCGGCTACCTTTCCGCCTACTGCGCCAAGCGTGTCGGCAGCGACAAGGTATTCACCTACGAAGCCAACCCCGAGCTGATCCCCCTGATCCGCGAGACCCACGCCCGCAATGCGGTGGCGCCGACCGTGACCAATGCCCTGCTGGCGCAGGGTGAGGGCGAGCGCGAGTTCCGCCTCGAGGACGACTTCTGGGCCTCGTCGGCACATCGCGAGGGCGGGCGCGCGATCACCGTCAGGCAGGTCGACCTGAATGCCGAGCTGGCGCGCATCCGGCCGACCTTCATGATCGTCGACATCGAGGGCGGCGAGGCCGAGTTCTTCGCCGGCGCCGACTTGTCGCCCGTGCAAAGGATTTGCGTCGAGACCCATCCCGACGTGCTCGGCGACCGCGTGCTGTCGGAAATGTTCGCCGGTCTGGTAGCCAAGGGCTTCGCCCTCGATTTCTCGCTGATCCGCAAGAACGTGTTCTTCTTCCATCGGGCCGCATGACGCAACGCGATGTCCTGCTGGTCGCGCACGGCAGCCTGCATCCCGCGCTGCGCCGGGAACTCGCCGCACGCGGCCTGACACTGCGTGAAAGTCGGCGCTGGCAGGACGCCGATCGCAGCGAACCGCAGCGCATCCTCGGCGCCTATACCTGGTTCTACGAGGGCCTGCGCCATCCACTGACGATCTGGGGCATGCGGCGCTGGCTGCGCTCGCAGGGCATACCGCTCTTCGTCTGGAACCAGGATGCGCCGCATTACCTGAACCGCGCGCCCTGGCGCCTCAACCTACTCGATCGCTATCGCCTCTACGACATCTACGCCACGCATACCCAGGTCGATACGCGGCGCGACTTCGCCGACAGCACGATGTACCTGCCGAACGCTGCCGACACCACCCGCTACCATTTGCGCGGCAGGACGCTCGAATCGCTGCGCGAGGATTCGGCCTACGAGTACGACGTCAGTTTCTTCGGCGCCATGGATGGCCGCCGCTACAAGGAAATGCAGGCGCGCCAGGAATTCTTCGCCGCGCTCGCGGAACAGCTGACGGCACGGGGAATACGTTTCCTGTTCCGCGAAGCGGCGGGCATGAGCGTCGAGCAACAGGTGGCGCTGATCCAGACTAGTCGCATCAACCTCAACTTCGGCGCTTCCTGCGACTATGGCGCCCCGATTGCGTCGGGCCTGCCGGAGCGCTGCTACGGCATCCCGGCCTGCGGCGGCTTCCTGCTCTGCGACCGTCGCACGCATGCGCGCGACGATGTCACACCCGGCACGGACTGGGCCGAGTTCGACGGCCTTGACGATTGCGTGACGCAGATCGAACACTGGCTGGGCCACTACGCCGTCGCGCGCGAACTCGCCGAGCGTTGCCATGCCACGGTGATGGCGCGCCATACCTACGCCCATCGCGCGGCGAGCCTGCACCGGGTACTGCTCGACTGGCACGCAGGGCGCCGCGGAAGTTTGCAATGAATTCGCCGCTCCTGAGCCTGGTGGTCCCGGTCTACAACGTCGCGCCCTACCTGCCGCGATGCCTCGAAAGCCTTGCCGCGCTGGATCCGCCCGCCGACGAGATCATCGTGGTCGACGACGGTTCGACCGACGACTGCCCCCGCATCCTGGCCGACTGGGGCCCGCGCCTGCCGCAGATGCGCGTGATCCGGCAGGAAAACGGCGGGCTCTCGGCGGCGCGGAACACCGGGCTGGATGCGGCGCGCGGCAAGTATCTGGCCTTCGTCGATTCCGACGATTTCGTCTCTGCGGACGCCTACACCGATGCCTTGCGCCTGGCCGAGGACGAAAACCTCGACATGGTGCTGCTCAACGCCAACTACCATTTCGAGGGCCGCGAGGCCGACTATGCGATCTATCGCGATGTTCCGGCCACGGAGGTGATCGCCGGTCGCGAGTGGCTGCGCCAGCGTTTCCGCGCCAATCGCTTCCTGCACATGGTCTGGATGCACCTTTACCGACGCGAGTTCATTGAGGCCAGACGCTATCGATTCGTCCCCCGCCTGATTCACGAGGACGTGATCTGGACCACGCGGGCCCTGCTCGATGCCCGCCGTATCCGCTATACCGGCCACATCGCGGTGCATTACCGGATACCTTTGCGCCGCTTCGATCCAGCGGCAGCGCAGCGTCGATTGCAGGCCATCGTCGACAGCAGCGTGGTGAATGCAGAGGCCCTGGCCAGGATGTGTGCCGAACTCGAAGACGATGCCGACCTCCGGACCCTGCTCGCTGACCACCTGGTCGACGGCGCGCTCTCGGTGTTCCACAAGCTGCCGAAGATGCCGGATCGCGCCGCCGCAAGTGCCACCTTGCACGGCTTGCGGCGCAACGGGTTCATGAGCCTGCTCTGGCGCCACGCGCAATCCATGGCACAGCGGCGGCGCATCGCACGCCATTGGCTGCGGTCCTGGTTGGCCGGGGGCGGCAAATGAATCCTGCGGCAACGCCGATCACCTGGTTCTGGCAGCTCTGGCTGGCTGCTGTCGTATTCATCTTCCCGCTGCCCGGTACGATAGCGCTGCGCAACCTGCTGCTGCTTGTCGGCCTGCTTGCACTCATGGCAACGCTGCGCGGTGCCCCGCGTCCGCATCCACCACGAAGCCTGCGCCCGGCCGCCTGGGGACTGGTGGCCATGACCACCTGGCTGGCCCTGCATTCGGCCGCCATCGCACCCATGCCAACCCTTGCGCTGGGCAACCTGCGCGGCGACTGGATCGTGCCATTGCTGACGGCGGCGCTGGCTTCCTATGCATCTGCCCGCATAAGCTCTGAGAAAGCCGTTCGCGCTGCGGTGATTGCGTTGCTGGCGCATGTCGTCTGGGTGTTTGCCTGGCAGGCTCGGGTTTGGGTTGGCGCTGGAATGCCTGCTCACTGGCCGGTAGTTTTGGTTCCATTTGGCCAGAATGATTTTCAGAGTAGTCTGAACGGGATGTTGTTCGCGCTCCTAGTTGGCGAACGCATTTCGCACCTGCTGGTTCCATCCTTCTCGATAGGGAAGTCGGCGAAGGCGGGCTGGATTGCTGTCGTCACTTCGCTCATGGGTGATGTTGTCTTGCGTGTGCGAAATGGAACCCTGATTACTTTGCTGCAACTTCTGGCAGCCATTCTTTTGATTGGTAAAGTTCACCGACGTTTTCTGTCCCTGGTCGTTGTCGTGTTAGCTGTCGGTTCGGCGTCGATATCCCTGGATCCGCGCTGGAGCGGGTTGAAGGAGTCCCTGATAGTAGGCTGGAACTCCCCAACCTTGTACTGGCAGGGATTTAAGGAGGAACTGCGGCCGCGCTCGGTCACCGGGATGCCGATCGAACAAAGTGCCTATGCCCGCGCCGCATGGGCCCATGAGGCCATCAAGGCGATTGCCGAAAACCCGCTCGGTCTGGGTTTCGGCCGCGACAGCTTCGGCCGCGCAGTTGAAATGAAATATGGCTACAAGGGCATGGTCAGCAGCCACAGTGGCTGGCTGGACTTTGCACTCGCAGCCGGAATCCCTGGCCTGGTTCTGCTTTTACTGACGGCCACGCTGGCGATTCGCGGCGGCTGGCGCCAGTTTCGCGACCATGAAGATCCCGCCGGCCTGATGCTCGCCTTCCTCGTCGGCAGCTACTTGCTGCGCTGCCTGCTCGACGGACATTTTTCCGGGTGGCGCCTCGGCCTGTTTGCTTTCATCTGCGGCGTCCTGATCGCCGCGATGAAGCCGGCACCGCGTTCCGCATGAAGCTGGTCCAGATCAACCTGCAGCCGCATTTCGGCGGCGGCGAAGTTTATACGGCCTTTTTGTGCCGCGCCTTGTCGCAACTCGGCGTGTCGACGCGGTTGCTGGTGCACCCGGCCGCCAAGTTCTGGGATCGACTCGACCTGCCTGCGGACACCGAACGCGTTGCCGTCTCGGTGGCGCTGGCCTCGCATCTTCCCGAGGGACCGGTGTGGCTCTTGTCGCACGGCCCGTTGCCCGCCGAGCTGCGCGGCACCTTTCCCGGTCGCCTGCGGTCCGCCATCGCCCACATGCCGGTGCAGGGACGCAATCCCGCGGCCTTTGCCGACCACGACCGCATCTACGCCGTCTCCGGCTGGGTGCGCGACGGCCTTGCGGCGGCCGGCCTGCCGGCCTGGGAAACACCCTTGTATGGTGTTGCTGCACTGGGCACGCGCGGTGAAGATGGTCCGATCCGACGTCGCAGCCGCTACGACTGGGACCGCCGCAAGGGCCGCGACCGCCTGTTCGGCCTGCTCGAGCCGGCGCTCGAGGCAGTGCGCGACCATCCGACCTTTGCCCGTCGCGATGGCCTGACGCTGGGCATCGTCTCGCGCCTGACGCCGATCAAACAGTTCCCGCTCTTGTTCGCCAGGCTCGCGCCGGTGCTCGCGGCGCGACCGGGGATCAGGCTCGAGATCTTCGGCAGCGGCGGCTATGCCTCGGTGCGCGACCTCGACCACGCGCTCTCATCCCTGCCGTCCGGACAGACGCGCTTCTGGGGCCAGCAGTCGAATGTCGGTGGCATTTACCGGCAGCTCGACTACCTGCTCTCCGGCCTGCCGGAAAAGGAAGCGCTGGGGCTCAACATCATCGAGGCCCAGGCCTGCGGCACGCCGGTGATCGCGGTGCATGCGCCACCCTTCACCGAGACTGTGAGCAACGGCGCGACCGGCTTCCTTTACCGTGATCCCCGCGAGGACGACGGCGCCGATTTCGGACGCCTGATGGACGAACTGCTGGCCGGCCGGCCGCGTCCGCGACCGGAACTGGCGGAAGGCCATCTGGCGCGCTTTTCCTTCGAGGCCTTCGTCGAACGCTTGCGGCCGGTGGTGGCCGACGCGCGCGCTCAGCTCAGCCGGGCGTAGAGCGCCACCAGCTGCGCCGCCATGATGGCCGGGTCTAGCCCGGCAACGCTGACGCGTGCCGCATCGCGCATCCGTGCTGCATTCGCGCAGAGTTCGTCGAGGCCGGCCGCGATCGCCGCCACGTCGCCTGCCTTGACCACGCGTCCGCTGTCGGCATTCAGCAACTCGGCGGCTCCGCAGGTATCGGTGGTCAATACCGGCAGCCCGCAGGCCAGTGCCTCCAGCGCGGCATTCGGCAACGGGTCGTAATGCGTCGGCAGGGCGAACAGGTCGGCCGCGCCATAGAACGGCCGCACGTCGGTCTGGGCGCCGAGGAACATGACGCGTTGATCGACGCCCAGGGTCTGCGCCAGATTGCGCATCAGGGATTCCTGCTTGTCGCGCCCGACCACCCAGAGCATGGCATCCGTGCGCTGCATCTGCTTCAGGGCGCGCAGCAGCGAGGGCAAACCCTTGCGCTCGTAGCCGGAGCCCACGTAGAGCATCACAGGCGCCGCGGCGCCGGTGCCAGCGCGCTGCGTCTCGCCGAGAATTTTGCGCCGCAGGCCCTCGCCGTGCTCCCGGCGCAAACGGGGGTGGAAGCTCTCGAGGTCGACGCCGTTGTGGATCACGTGCAGCTTGTCGGCGGCGAGGCCGAAGCGGCGTGCGATGTCGTCGCGCACCATGCGCGAATTGCAGATCACCGCGCGCAGGGCGGGGTGGCGGAACATCTCGGCCTCGGCCTTCAGCGTGTAACGGTGCCAGGGCGCGTAGCGGTCGCTGGTGCGACCGCGCAGGTCCAGCCAGGTGGCATGGACGCCATCCCCAGCGCGATAGATGTCGCAGCCCGGAATCCGTTCGTGGCTTTGCACCAGGTCGAAGCGACCTTCGGCCACGAGGCGCTGCACCGCGCGCGCAAAACCGGCGTCGCGCCAAGTGCGGCCGAGGTAGAAGGGATTCAGGCGCAGCGCATGGGCGCCACCGCTCGCCTCGCCCTGCCACTGGCGCGCCACCATGGTGACATCTACACCCTTGGCGGTCAGCGCGGCCAGCGCGCGTTCGACGAAACGCTCGGCGCCGCCAAAAGGAGTGTACTTTTGCCGCACGATGGCGAGCTTCACGCCAACAGCTCCTCGCAAGCGGCCAGCACCTGGGACACCGGCAGGGTGGTGAGGCACTCGCTGACCTTGCTGTCGTCGCAACCGGCGCGGCCGCAGGGGCGGCAGGGGTGGTTCAACGAGGCCACCACCCTATGTCCTTCGCCCCACGGCCCCCATTCGCTATCCCCCGAAGGTCCGAAGATGCCTATGGTGGGCGTGCCCATGGCGGCCGCAATGTGCATCGGCGCCGAATCGACACCGACGAACAGTCGCGCACGCACCGCCAGGGCGGCGAGTTCCTTGAGCGACAGCTGGCCGGACAGGTCCAGTGCCGGCGGCGTCCCCGGGCGGCGCGCGGCGATGACCGCGGCCAGCAACTCCTTTTCCTTGGCGTCAGGTGCGCAGCTCAGCACCAGCGGCCAGCCGCGTGCTGCCAGCTCATCGCACAGCGTCGCAACGCGCTCCGCCGGCCAGCACTTGAAGCCCCAGCGCGACGCCGGATGGACATGGATGAAGCGGCCCGCAACCAGTCCGTGCGCGGCCAGCAGCTGTGCGATGCGCGCGTCTGCCGCCGCACCGGGCACCAGGCTGACACGCATGTCCTGCGGCGTCGGCTGGATGCCCAGCGCGCGCAGGCTGTCGAGGTTGGTATCGACGGTATGACGATCGGGATGCGACTGCGCCGGGTAGAGATGGGTAAAGCTCTTCTCCCAGAACCCGGCACGAAATTTCGGCGCCACCGACCAGCGGGGACGCAGCAGCCGCACCAGCCAGGCTCCGCGCGTATGCACCGACAGGTGCACCACGAGGTCATAGCGGCGGGCGCGCAAGGCGCGGATCAGACGCCACTCGGCGCCGGTCTGGCGCTTCAGGCCCTGGCGCTTCCAGTTGCGGTCGATCAGGTGCAGCTGCGAAAGCGCGGGATGCCCTTCCAGCATCGGGGCCGTATCGGCATACACCAGGGCATCGACCTCGCATGCCGGCGCATGGCGCTTGAGCGTCGACAGCACCGGCGCGGCCAGCAACACGTCACCGTGGTGGCGCAACTTGATCACCAGCGCGCGGCGCAGGCCGGCGGTGGAGAAGGCGGGCGTGGACATGGGTGCATTTTGCCAGACGGGCCGTGGCCACCACTCAGGCAACACATGCAAATTGCTTCCTTGTTGCTTGACCTGATTAGGCTTTTCCGTGAAACTTGCTCCCCATGAGCATTTCCCTCGATCAGCTGGAGCGAAAGGTGGACCAAATGGTCGACCTCTGCGCCAGCCTGCGCAGCGAGAATCAGGATTTGCGCGCCCATGTAGCCAGCCTGGAAGCGGACAAGGCGGCGCTGACGCGGAAGATCGACCTCACCTGCGAGCGCCTCGAAGGCCTGATGGAAAGGCTGCCCGAGGAATGAGCAATACGCTCGAGATCAAGCTGCTGGGCAAGGAGTATCGCGTAGCCTGCAAGCCGGAGGAGCGCGAAGGCCTGTTGGCTGCAGTCGCCCTGCTCGACGGCAAACTGGCCGAAGCCGGGGACAAGACCAAGGGCAACCACGAACGTACCGCGGTGATGGTGGCGCTGAATCTCGCGCATGAACTTCTCGTCGCACGGGATACGCCTGAACAACACGCAGTGGCACTTGAACAGGAAACGATTCAGCGTAGAATCGATTCCATCGAAGCCAAGCTCGACCAGTCGCTGGCACAGCACGAGCAGCTGTTCTGAACCTGGCTTCCCAGGGTTTCCCCTGCGGTGTTCGCCAAGGCCATACATTCCTTGAACCAATACCGATTGGCATCGGCCGCTGCCCCAAGACGCCGCTGTTGTGAGCGCCCCAAGTGAGTGCACCTGATGCGGCAGGAACGCGGCCAATCTGAACTCAGGTTCAGGATGCCGGCCAAACGGCACAGGCGGGGGAATCAAATTCAGGGCGCGAGTTTCGCGCCCTGTTTCTTTATGCCTTCGCGCGACTGGGTGGATGTCATGACACGTTACTGGCTGATGAAAAGCGAGCCTGCCGTGGTCGGCATCGACCACGTGCTGGCGATGCCGAAGAAGACTGTGGACTGGTGGGGCGTGCGCAACTACCAGGCGCGCAACTTCATGCGCGACCAGATGCAGGTTGGCGACGGCGTCCTCTTCTACCATTCGTCATGCGCCGAGCCGGGCATCGCCGGGCTGGCCGAGGTCGCTTCGGCGGCCTATCCCGACCGCACCCAGTTCGACCCCAAGAGCCCGTACTACGACCCGAAGTCGACGCCCGAGACCCCGCGCTGGATGAACGTCGATGTGCGCATCGTGAAGAAGACGCGGCTGGTCGGCCTTGACGAGCTGCGCGCCCATCCCGAACTGGCGAACATGCGTGTCCTGCAACGCGGCAACCGCTTGTCGATCACGCCGGTCGACCCGGCGGAGTGGACCTTTATCGTTGAGCGCCTGATCGGAAAGAAGGCGAAGTGACGCTCTGGTGGCTGGGTTACCCGCTGCTCGGCGCCTTTGCCGGCTTCGTCGCCGGCCTGTTCGGCGTTGGCGGCGGGCTGACCATCGTGCCGCTGCTGCTGATGCTGTTCCAGGCCCAGGACTTCCCGCCCCAGCATGCAATGCACCTGGCATTGGGCACCTCGATGGCGACCATCGTGCTGACATCGATCTCGAGCATGCGCGCCCACCATGGCCACGGCGCGGTGCGCTGGGACATCGTCAAGTCCTTCGCGCCCGGCCTGATGGCAGGAACTTTTGCCGGCACCTTCGTCGCCGCCGCCATTCCCACCCGGCCGCTGGCGGTCGTCTTCACCGGCATCGTGTTCTACGCCTCGGCGACGATGCTGCTGGACCGCAAGCCGAAGCCTTCGCGCCAGCTTCCAGGCCCTGTCGGCATGGCCGCCGTGGGCACCGGCATCGGCGTGGTGTCGAGCCTGGTCGCCGCCGGCGGCGGCTTCCTGTCGATCCCCTTCATGGTCTTCTGCAACGTGGTCATCCATCAGGCGGTGGGCACCTCGGCGGCGCTCGGTTTTCCGATCGCCGTGGCCGGCGCGATCGGTTACCTCGTCAGCGGCATGAAGGCAGTTGGCCTGCCGGAATACTCGCTGGGCTACATCTACCTGCCGGCCTTGGTCGGCGTGATCGTCGTCAGCATGCTGGTGGCACCGATCGGCGCGCGCTTCGCGCACTCGCTGCCGGTGAAGCCGCTCAAGCGCGGCTTCGGCGTCTTCCTTGCACTGCTGGCGCTGCAGATGACGTGGCGCCTGCTGCGCTGACTGCACGCAGCTGCAATCAAATTTCCGCAGTAGCGGATTAAAAAATTCAGTGCCGTTTGCTGCACCGCAGCGTGAGGTTTTGCGGATGGTGTTGCGGCAAAATCCGACGTTCCGCCAAAGGCGGAGTCATCTAAAAGACGAATAACACATCAAGCCCCGTGGGAGTATCCATGTCCGACCCTGTTACCCTGCAAGCCCTGTTGTCCACTGGTGCCGATGGCGCTGCCGCGATCGGCGCGCCCTCGCGCAAATCCCTCGCCCACGGAGAGCTGCGTGCCCTGATCGGGCGTACCGTTGCCCGCTTGAATGAGCTTGGCGCCGGCCGTAACGATCGCGTCGCCATCGTTCTGCCCAATGGCCCCGAGATGGCCGCCTGCTTTCTCGCGGTGGCCTCGGGCACGGCCTCGGCACCACTCAACCCGGCGTACCGCCAGGACGAATTCGAGTTCTACCTTGGCGACCTCAATGCCAAGCTGCTGATCGCCATGCAGGGCGTGGACACTCCGGCGCGTGCCGCCGCCGCCAAGCTTGGCGTGCCCATCGTCGAACTGGTGCCCGATACCACGGCGGGCGCCGGAAGTTTCACGCTGCAAGGCGCGGGCGCGGGCAGCGCCGCCGCCAACGGCGGCTTCGCCCAGCCGGACGACGTCGCCATGGTGCTGCACACCTCGGGCACCACCTCGCGGCCGAAGATCGTGCCGCTGTCGCAGAAAAACCTGTGCGCCTCGGCGCGCAACATCCGCGGCACCCTGGCCTTCACCGCCAAGGACCGCGGCCTCAACATCATGCCGCTGTTCCATATCCACGGCCTGATCGCCGGCGTGCTGGCACCGATCTCGGCCGGCTCGGAAGTGTTCTGCTCGCCCGGCTTCGATGCGCTGAAGTTCTTCGGCTGGATGGACGAGTGCCATCCCACCTGGTACACCGCGGTGCCGACGATGCACCAGGCCATCCTCACCCGCGCCGGGCGCAACAAGGAGATCATCGCCAAGAATCCGCTGCGCTTCCTGCGTTCCTCATCGTCCTCCATTCCGCCGCAAGTCATCACCGAACTCGAAGCCGTGTTCGGCGCGCCGCTGATCGAAGCCTACGGCATGACCGAGGCGACGCACCAAATGGCCAGCAACCCCTTGCCGCCCGCCACGCGGAAACCCGGCTCAGTCGGCCTGCCCGGCGGACCGGAAGTCGAAATCATGGATGAAGCCGGCAACATCCTGCCGGCCAACACCGTGGGCGAGATCGTGATCCGCGGCGCCAACGTCACCGTTGGCTATGAGAACAATCCCAAGGCCAATGCCGAGGGCTTCACCAACGGCTGGTTCCGCACCGGCGACCAGGGCGTCAAGGACAGCGAGGGCTACATTTCGCTCACCGGCCGCCTCAAGGAGATCATCAACCGCGGTGGCGAGAAGATCTCGCCGCGCGAGATCGATGAAGTCATCATGGACCACCCCGCCGTGGCGCAGGTGGTCTGCTTCGCCGTGCCCCACCCGAAGCTGGGCGAGGAAGTCGGCGCTGCCGTGGTGCTCAAGGAAGGTGCCAGCGCCACCGAAAAGGACATCCAGGCTTTCGTCGCCACCCGAGTCGCCGACTTCAAGGTGCCGAAGAAGCTGCTGATCCTGCCCGAGATCCCCAAGGGGGCGACCGGCAAGCTGCAACGCATCGGCCTGGCGCAAAAGCTTGGCCTTGCCTGATCCAGAACAACCAACAACAAACCGTCATTTCCCCGAGGAGACCACCATGAAGCTGACCAAGATCGCCGCCGCCGTCGGCGCCATTGCCGCACTCTGCATCGCCCCTGCCGCCCAGGCCTGGGAACCGACCAAGCCGGTCGAGTTCGTGGTCCCTGCCGGTACCGGCGGCGGCGCCGACCAGATGGCGCGCTTCATCCAAGGTGTGGTGACCAAGCACAAGCTGATGAAACAGCCCATCGTGGTGGTGAACAAATCCGGCGGCGCCGGCGCCGAGGGTTTCCTCGAGGTCAAGGGCTCGGCCGGCAACCCGCACAAGATCATCATCACCCTGTCCAACCTGTTCACCACGCCGCTGGCCACCGCCGTGCCTTTCAACTGGCGCGACCTGACGCCGGTGGCGATGCTGGCGCTCGACGAGTTCGTGCTCTGGGTGAATGCCGAGTCGCCGCACAAGACCGCCAAGGACTATGTTTCGGCGATCAAGATGGGTGCCGACAACAAGTTCAAGATGGCCGGCACCGGCTCCAAGCAGGAAGACCAGATCATCACCGTGCTGGTTGAGAAGGCTGCCGGCAAGAAGCTCACCTACGTGCCCTTCAAGGGTGGCGGTGATGTCGCCGTGCAGTTGGTCGGCAAGCATGTCGATTCCACGGTCAATAACCCGATCGAGGCCGAGGCCCATTGGCGCTCGGGCAAGCTGCGCGCGCTGTGCGTGATGGACGCCAATCCCCTGCCGTACAAGACCAAGGTCACCGCGACGCAGTCCTGGGCCGACATTCCCACCTGCAAGTCGGCCGGCATCGATGCCGAATACCTGATGCTGCGCGGCATCTTCATGACCCCGAACGCCACGCCGGATCAGGTGGCGTTCTACGTCGACCTGTTCAAGAAGATGCGCGAGTTGCCGGAGTGGAAGGAGTTCATGGAGAAGGGTGCCTTCAACCAGACCTTCATGTCCGGCAAGGAGTATGCCGACTGGGTGGCCAAGGCCGAGGCGCAGCACGTCGCGCTGATGAAGAGCGCGGGCTTCCTCGCCAAGTAAGCCGTGTCGGATCAGGAACAGGGAGCCGGCCTCAACCGGCGCATCCCCGAGGCGGGAGTAGCAGCGCTGCTCCTCGCCGTCGGCGGCATCGTGATCATGGACAGCCTGCGCGTCGGCATCGAGTGGGCCGACGACGGCCCCAAGGCCGGTTACTTCCCTTTCTTCATCGGCATCCTGCTGGCGTTTTCGGCCGGCTGGACCTTGCTGTTGACCCTGCTCGGCTGGAGTCGCGAGACCAAGCTGTTTTCGCAATGGAGCGAGTTGCGCGACGTCGCCGCGATGCTGGTGCCGACCACGGTATTCATTGTCGCGGTGCCCTTCCTTGGGCTGTATGTCCCCGGCGCCGTGCTGATCGGCTACTTCATGAAGCGCCACGGCGATTTCGGCTGGATCGCGACGATCCTTACCGCCCTATGCGTGCCGGTCACCTTCTTCCTGATCTTCGAGCGCTGGTTCCTGGTGCCCCTGGCCAAGGGTCCGATCGAAGCCTGGCTGGGGTTCTGAGATGGATGAGCTAAACAGCCTGTTCCAGGGCTTCGCCGTAGCGATGACCCTGCCCAACCTGGGCTTCATGTTGCTCGGCCTGGTGCTGGGCATCCTGATCGGCGTGCTGCCCGGCCTGGGCGGTGCCAATGGCGTCGCCATCCTGCTACCGCTGACCTTTTCGATGAACCCCACCAGCGCCATCATCATGCTTTCCTGCATCTACTGGGGCGCGCTGTTCGGCGGGGCGATCACCTCCATCCTGTTCAATATTCCGGGCGAGCCCTGGTCGGTGGCCACCACCTTCGACGGCTTCCCGCTGGCGCAGCAGGGCCGCGCCGCCGAAGCGCTGACGGCGGCATTCACCTCGTCCTTCGTCGGCGCCTTCTTCGCCGTGCTGGCGATCACCTTCCTCGCGCCGCTGCTGGCCAAGTTCGCCCTCGAATTCGGCCCGCCGGAATTCTTCGCGGTGCAGATGCTGACCTTCTGCAGCTTCATCGGCATGAGCAAGGACCCCCCGATGAAGACCCTGGCGGCGATGATGCTGGGCTTTGCCCTGGCCGCAGTCGGCATGGACACGGTGACCGGCCAGCTGCGCATGACCTTCGGCTACCCGGAGCTGCTCAAGGGCTTCGACTTCCTGATCGCGGTGATCGGCCTGTTCGGCATCGGCGAGATCCTGCTGACCATGGAGGAAGGCCTCGCCTTCAAGGGCAAGTCGGCCAAGATCAGCTTCAAGGTGGTGTGGAACACCTGGAGGGAGCTGCTGCAATACTGGCGCACCTTCATCCGCTCGGTGCTGATCGGCTGCTGGATGGGCATTACGCCGGGCGGCGCGACGCCGGCCTCCTTCATGGGCTACGGCATGGCGCGCCGCGCGGCGAAGGACAAGGAATCCTTCGGCCGCGGCAACGTCGAGGGCGTGGTGGCGCCGGAAACCGCGGCCCACGCCGCCGGCACCAGCGCCCTGCTGCCGATGCTGACCCTGGGCATCCCGGGTTCGCCGACTGCCGCGGTGCTGCTCGGCGGCCTGTTGATCTGGGGCCTGCAACCCGGCCCGCTGCTGTTCGTCGAGCAAAAGGATTTCGTCTGGGGCCTGATCGCCTCGATGTACCTCGGCAACCTGGTCGGCCTGTTCGTGGTGCTGACCACCGTGCCCTGGTGGGCGGCGATCCTGCGCATCCCCTTCCCGGTGATCGCGCCGGTGATCATCGTCATCTGCGCCATCGGCGCCTACACCGTGCACAGCTCCATCTTCGACGTGATCATGATGCTGGTATTCGGCGTGCTCGGCTACCTGTTCAAGAAGCTGCGCTACCCGATGGCACCCCTGGTGCTGGCCCTGGTGCTGGGCGACATGGCGGAATCCTCCTTCCGCCAGTCGATGCTGCTGTCGCAGGGCGATGTCGGAATCTTCTTCGGCAACTGGCTGGTCGGCGGACTGATGGCATTGGCCATCTTCCTGCTGCTGGTGCCGGCCTGGGGCAGCTTCAAGGATATGCTGCGCCGGCGTGAAGCCTCCGCGCATCTGGGCTAAGGGAATCAGTATGAAAATTGCCATCGTCGGCGCCGGTGCCATCGGCGGTTTCCTCGGCGCCCGACTCGCACTCGCCGGCGAGGAGGTCACCTGCATCGCGCGCGGCCCCAATCTCGCCGCCATCCAGGCCCACGGCCTGAAACTGATCGAGGAAGACGGCACCGAACGCCATGCACCCAACGTCAAGGGCGTACAGAAAATGGCCGATGCCGGACCGCAGGACGTCGTGCTGCTGACGCTCAAGGCCCACCAGGTCAAGGACGTGCTGCCCGACATGCGCGCCCTGTTCGGCCCGGACACGGTCGTGGTGACCATGCAGAACGGCATTCCCTGGTGGTATTTCCACAGGCTGGCCGGGCCCTGGGAAGGTCGTGCGGTCGACAGCGTGGACCCCGGCGGTATCGTCGCCGCCAACATCGAAGTCGGGCGCGTGATCGGCAGCGTGGTCTACCCGGCCTCCGAGCTTGCCGCGCCGGGCGTGATCAAGGTCATCGAGGGCAACCGCTTCACCCTCGGCGAACTCGATGGCAGCAAGAGCCCGCGCCTCGAAGCACTGGCGCAAACCCTGATCCGCGCCGGCTTCAAGGCCCCGGTATCGACCGACATCCGCTCCGAGATCTGGCTCAAGCTGTGGGGCAACCTCAGCTTCAACCCGATCAGCGCGCTGACCCACGCCACGCTGGTCGACATCTGCCAGTTCCCGATGACGCGCGAACTGGCAGCCAGCATGATGCGCGAAGCACAG
Source organism: uncultured beta proteobacterium (assembly GCA_903908065.1). Lineage (GTDB taxonomy): Bacteria > Pseudomonadota > Gammaproteobacteria > Burkholderiales > Rhodocyclaceae > Sulfuritalea. Next base: position 66,855 of record CAIVQO010000033.1, read on the forward strand.
GCCGTGGCCGAAAAGCTCGGCGTCAAGTTCAAGGTGTCGCTCGACAAGCGCATCGCGGGCGCCGAGGCCGTGGGCAAGCACAAGACCTCGATGCTGCAGGATGTCGAATCCGGCCGGCCGCTGGAACTCGAAGCCCTGGTCGGCTCGGTGCGCGAACTCGGCCGCGTCACCGATACGCCGACGCCGACCATCGATGCCATCTACGCCTGCGCCTCGCTGCTGGCGAAGACCCTCGGCGAGCAGAACGGCAGGCTGGCGGTGGCGGCGCGCTGATTCCAGGAGTCGGCGCTGGCGACACGGCGCTTCCCACCGTGTCGCGGCGGCTCAGGATTTGGTGGGCCAGGCAATCTGTATTTGCCGATGCTGATTCACGCAATCGCGCAGATACAGATTGATCAGGCTTTGGTAGGGAACTCCGGCATCGAGCGCCATGCGCTTGAAGTAGGCAACGACATCATCGGACAAGCGCATGGTGACGGGTGTCTTGAGCTTCGATGCGTAGGGATTCCGGCGCGACTTCAGCTTGGAGAGGTCGTATTCGGATTTCATGATGGGTCACCTCCGTAAAACGCGCTTTCGCGTTTGGTAGCCTTTCGGGCAGAAACGATGCGGACGATGTGACCGGCCATTCGCTCGCAGTGGCAAACGAGGAGCAAACGCGCCCCCGTACTCATGCCAAGCAACAAGAACCGTTCTTCATCCGCCGAATGATCTTCGTCGAAGAACTGGACCGCGAACTCGTCGTAGAAAACCGACCGCGCTTCCTCGAAGGAAACCCCGTGCTTCCGGAGGTTGGCCGCCGCCTTCGCCAAATCCCACTCGAACTCGATCATACATACAGTGTATTTACAGCTTCGGAAATGTCAAGGCAAGCCCCAATGGGGGCAGGCTCTTGCAGGAGATTCGAAGGGCAGTTGGCGACCCTAAGCGGACATTGCTGCCTTAACCCGCTATGACAGCCACCGCCTCTTTGCAGTCACTGACCTTGGTAAGTTGCCATCAAACTTCTTGCCTTTACCATCTGATGCAATAATTTATGGCAAGGACTTGAGCCACTCCAAAACGCTGCCTACCGCTACATCAGGAGTGCTGACATGGTCTGCCCGTACAACTACGTATTTGCTGGCGGGATGCATGGGTGCCTTATCAAATGCGTAGCTTGATCCAAATGGATAGAGTGGATCCTTGTCTCCAACCACCCACAATATAGGTACAGCTTTCTTAAAGCGAGTGATAGTACCGGGCATATAGCCTAGTCCCGCAGGATCGAAATAACTGAGTAAAACGTTCGCGCGCATCGAAATAGTTTGTCGCCGTCCCTGATTGAGATCATCCATGCTCAAAGTCTCGTCGCCTTTTCCAGATTCCACCAAGGCGCGGGCCTTATCCACTGCGCCTGAACTGATGCCCTGTTGGTACATGTAAGCAGGTGAATGTCCGGCAGCGAGAGAAATAACGGCGTCCACGTCCCCAACTTCTGCCATGTAAGCGAGCGCTGCATTGGCCCCAAAACTGTGACCGACAAGAATCACACGTTTGTAGCTTTCCTTACGAAATGCTTCAACCTGTGTTTTGATTTCGGCCAGCGCGACTGTGTATGGTTCGTCATAGTTGCGTCGCTTTGACCAAGGCATCTCAATAGATTTGTACGGACAGGCTTGCTCAAGTTTGCCGCCGAAGAAACCAAAGTCGCGCGGGTTATGCCATTTACCGTGCATCAAAATTAGCGCACACGATTTCTGTTCCTGAGCCACTACAAATCCAGAATGGAGAGAAATAACTGACAAAAACAGTATCAGCTTTGCCAATTTCTTTGCGACCATAATTGCCTCCTCTAGACTTAGTGGTGCTTGATACTAACAGAGCCGGTCCCGTTTGATTGGACAGAATTTGGGCGGAGATAAGTGGAGCCCTGCGGGGTAGCGTTATCCACGGTGCGGCCTGCCGAAGGTCCCTCTAGACCGTAGGCGGGTTGCGCGGTGGGTAACGCGGTCATCATGC
>CAIVQO010000034.1 GCA_903908065.1 uncultured beta proteobacterium
GTCATCTTCCTGCCGGTGTTCGCCGCCATGGTGCTGGCGGTGGCGATTGCGCTGGTGCGCGGCATCGAGGTGCCCTGGGGCATGTTCGGTTACTACACCGGGCTGCTGGCGGTGATGTGCGCCTGCTTCCTCGGCCTCGGCATGCTGATCTCGGCGCTGGCGCGCAGTACCGACATGGCGCAGGGCGCGGCCTTCGTCGTCTGGCTCACGCTGCTGCTGTTCCTCGACCTGATCCTGCTCGGCGTCATGATCCAGGGTAAGGTCTCGCCCGAGGTCGCCGTGAGCATGGCGCTGGCCAATCCGCTGCAGGTGTTCCGTACCGCCGCGCTGGCCCTGTTCGATCCGCAGCTGATCGTGCTCGGCCCCTCGGCCTATGTCATCCTTGATACCTTTGGTGCCACCGGTTACAAGGTCTTTGCGCTGGTGTATCCGTGCGTACTTGGCCTCGCGTCGGCGACGCTGGGTTACCAGATCTTCAAGCGCGGGGATCTACCCTGATGTTTGAAAAGTCGGCGCCGGTGGCGCGGCGAATTCTCCTCTTGCTGCTCATGTTCACGGGCGGAGCCCACGCCGCCAGCAGCGATGCCCTGTTCGCCGCGAAGCACAGCGGCAGTGACGATAAGCCGGTGGCCCTGGAAAGCTTTCGCGGCAAGCCGCTGATCGTCAATTTCTGGGCGCGCTGGTGCGCTCCCTGCCGCGTCGAAATTCCGGAACTGGCCAAGACCCAGGACAAATACGGCAAGCGCGGCCTGACGGTGATCGGCATCGGCCTCGAAGACAAGGCGGAATCTGTGCGCGACTTCATGAAGGCCTACGACATGAACTACACCGTGCTGCTGGCCAAGACCGGCGGCATTGAATTGATGCAGGCGCTGGGCAACAGCCGCGCTGGCCTGCCGTTTACCGTGGCGATCAATCGCCGCGGCGAGATCGTCGCCAGCAAACTCGGTGCAATGAATCGCGCCGACCTCGACAGCGCCGCCGAACTGGCGCTGAAATAGACAGGGATGACCATGCCAAAACCGATGGAACCGACGCTGGACGCGCTGCACAACCCCTTCCTGCGCTACTTTGCGGCGACGCGGCCGGCCTTCCTCTCCGTCACCTTCGTCGGCTGCCTGCTCGGGCTGGCAACCGCGGTGCATTCCGGCATCGCGCTGGGCCCGGCGCTGGCCACTGCGACCCTGTTTTTCGCCCTGGTCGCCCATGCCGGCGCCAACGTGATCAACGATTATTACGACGCCATTTCCGGCTGCGACGCGGCCAATACCGAGCGCCAGTTCCCCTTCACCGGCGGTAGCCGCTTCATCCAGAACGGCGTGCTGAGCCAGCGTGCCACCGGCATGTTCGGTTATGGGCTGCTGGCGGCGGTGGTGCCGGCCGGACTCTGGCTGACGGCGGTGAGCGATCGCGGCCTGATCCTGATCGGGCTGGCCGGCCTTGTCGTCGGCTGGGCCTATTCGGCGCCGCCGCTCAAGTTGCAAAGCCGCGGCCTGGGCGAATTTGCGATCACCGCCGGCTGGCTGCTGGTGGTGGTCGGCAGCGATTTCGTGCAGCGGCGCGGCTTCGCCTTCCTGCCGATCGCGGCCGGGCTGGGCTTTGCGCTGCTGGTGGCCAACGTGCTCTATATCAACCAGTTTCCCGACGTGAAGGCCGACGCCGGCGCTGGCAAGCGCACCATGGTCGTGCGCCTGGGCACCGGCCCGGCGCGCTGGGGCTATGTGCTGATCACCGCGCTGGCCTATGGCTGGCCCCTGCTGATGGTGCTCGCCGGGCGCCTGCCGCTGCTGGCGCTGGTTGCCCTGCTGCCGCTGGCCGCCAGCATCGCTGCCGCGCGCGTGCTGTGGGCCGGCGCCGACAAGCCGGCGCAGCTGACGCCGGCGCTCAAGCTCACCATCCTTTCCGCCAGCGCCCATGGCCTGCTGCTGGCCATTGCCCTGGCCCTGCCATGGGGTCGTCCCGTCTGAAGCCGGCGGCGGGGCTGCTGTTCGCGCTGCTAGTCCAGTTCGCAACGGTCGCAGCGGCCGCATCGCTCCAGGAACTGATCGATGCCACGCCGGTCGGCGGCGTGCTCCGGCTCGCGCCTGGAACCCACGCCGGGCCGGCGACGATCGCCAAGCCGATGACGCTGGAGGGCGCTGGCCGTGCCGGTATCCTCGGTCCAGGTCGCGGCACCGTGCTGTCGGTGGCGGCCAACGGCGTCACCTTGCGCGGGCTGCGCATCGCCGGCAGCGGCGAATCGCACGATGCGGTCGATGCCGGCATCCTGCTCGAAGGCGATGGCCATACGGTCGAGAACAATGTCATCGAGGACGTGCTGTTCGGCATCCACCTGAAACGCGTCAACGGCTCGCGCATCGCCGGCAACCAGGTCACCGGCAAGCCGCTCGATCTCGGCATGCGCGGCGATGCGATCCGTCTCTGGTACAGCCGCGACAACCGCGTCGAGAACAACCGCTTCCAGCGCGCGCGCGACCTTACTTTCGCCAACTCCTCCGACAACCAGGTCACCGGCAATCGCTTCGCCGACGGCCGCTACGGCATGCATGTGATCTTTTCGCCGCGCCTGCGGGTGGAGAACAACCACCTGTCGCATACCGGCACCGGCATCATCGTGCTCTACTCGCCAGACCTCGTGCTGCGAGGCAACCATGTCGCCCACGCCCTCACCGGCGGCGGTGCCGGCATCGTGTTCAAGGAAAGCCACGACGCGCTGGTGGAGGGCAACGAAGTGCTGCACTGCTCGGTCGGCCTGCGCGTCGATGCGCCGCCGGAATCGGTGGGCAAGCTGACGGTGCGCGGCAACCGTTTCGCGCACAACATCATCGGCCTCTTTTTCTACGGCGAGGAGGGCGGCCACCGCTTCACCGATAACCGCTTCGAGAGCAACCTGACCACGGTCGGCATCAGCGCCCCGGGCGCCGGTAGCGCCAACGTCTGGCGCAACAACTACTGGGACGAATACCAGGGCTTCGACCGCGACGGCGACGGCATCGGCGATACGCCGCACGAGGCCTACCTGTTCGCCGACCGGATCTGGATGGAAACGCCGATGGCCACCTTCTTCCGCAATTCGCCGGTGCTGGAGATGCTGGATTTCCTCGAACGCCTGGCACCGTTCTCCTCGCCGCATCTGGTGCTGCGCGATCCCGCGCCGCGCATGAAATAGACCATGAATAAATCTACTGCGCGTGCCGGATCGGGGCTTGGGCGGTGCTCGCTATCCTCATGCACAGACAAGTGCATTCCGGTAGCTGTGCTCCGGCCGCACCCCGCTGCGGCCCGCTCGCTACGATTTCTTCATGGTCTATCCGCCAGTGATGCGCCTAAAATCTTGCCGCACTACTAAAGGACAGCAAATGAATACCTTGCGAAATGCATTTTTGCTCATGATCGCCGTACTCTCGGCGCCGACTTTTGCCGCCGACGCCGAAGCCGGCCTCGCCGCGGTTACCGAACTCGGCGGCGTCAACGGCAGGGCGCTGGCCTGTGCCGACATGAAGTCGGCGGCGCGGGCCCGCGAGCTGATGCTGGCCCATGCCCCCAAGACGCCGCGCTTCGGCGCCGCCTACGAAGAGGCGACCAACGCCGCCTTCAATGCGCAGACCGGTTCCGACAAGCCCTGCGCAGATGCCGTCGAACGCACGGCGCAACTCAACCAGCTGGCCCTGCGGCTGGGCGAGACGCTGCCGATCGCGCCCAGGCAATGAATCCTGCGGGCCAGATGCGCTGCTCTCACATGTTGCTTGCCGCCCTGCTGGCGGCCGGGTTTGCTCCGCTGACGGTCTTGTCCGCCGATGCACGCCACGAAGCCGCGGCGGCCGACATCCAGCCTTTTCTGCCGCGCTACCTGCTGATGGATGTGCAGGGCAGGGCGGTGAACCACGAGGATTTTCGCGGTCGCTTCCAGCTCGTCAGCTTCGGTTTCATTTCCTGCCCCGATGTCTGCCCGACCACGCTGCTGGAGGTCAGGCAGCTGCTCGAAGCCCTTGGCGACAAGGCAGGGCGCGTGCAGGCGATCTTCATCACGGTCGATCCTGAACGCGATACGCGCGAGGTGCTGCGCGATTACACGGCAGCCTTCGACAAGCGCATCCTCGGCCTTACTGGCAGCCCCGAGCTGGTGCGCCGCGCCGCCGAGAGCTTCCGTATCCAGTACGAGAAGGTGCGCGAACCGGGTGCCGCGGCCGATAACTACACCATGAACCATACCGCCGGCATGGTCCTGCTCGACCCGCGCGGGCGCTTTGTGGCCCGCTTCGGCTACGGCATGGGCGCGCGCGAAATGGCGGAGCGCATCCTGGCCGAGATCGGCGCCGAGCAGCGCTGAACGGCGCCGCGCCATGCCCGACCGTCGCCATTTCCTTGCCAGCGGGCTGGCGCTCGCCGCCGGGCATTCGCTTGCCCAGCTCGCGCCGCGCACTGTGGGGCGCGTGGTCATCGTCGGCGGCGGCTGGGGCGGCCTCGCGGCGGCTGCACGCCTGCGCCGCGCCGCACCGGATCTGGATGTCACGCTGGTCGAGCGCGAGCCGCTGTTTCGTTCCCTGCCGCTGTCGAACGCCTGGCTGGTCGGGCGTGCGCCGGAAGTCATCGCCCCGGCCGAGCATGCCGCCATTGCCGCGCGCAGCGGATATCGCCCGTTGCGTGCGGACGCCACGGCGGTCGACCGTGCGCAACGGCGGGTGCACACCACGCAGGGCGCGCTCGATTACGACTGGCTGGTCCTCGCTGCCGGCATCCGCTACGACTATGCACCCTGGCTGGGTGACGATGCGCGCGCCATCGAGGCCGTGCGGCGCCAGTATCCGGCCGCCTATGTTTCCGGCGAGCTCGATGCGCTCAAGCGCAAGCTAACGGACTTCAAGGGTGGCGAACTGCTGATGACCGTGCCACCCGGGCCTGCGCGCTGCCCGCCGGCGCCCTACGAACGCGCCGTGATGATTGCCTGGTGGCTGAAGACGCGGCGCATTCCGGGGCGGCTTACGCTGGTCGACGCCGGCGGTGGCATGCAGCGCTTCAATCGCGTCTTCGCCGAGCGCTACAAGGACCAGATCCAGCACATCACCCATGCCACGGTGAAGGCTATCGACCCCTACGCCAAATCCCTGCATACCGAATTCGACGAATTCCGCTTCGACGACGCGATCATCATTCCGCCGCAGGCGGCCGCCGACATCGTGCGCCAGGCCGGCCTGCTGGAAACCGATACCGCCGGCCGGCCGGGCAACTGGGCTGCCTTCGATCCACTACGCCTGCATGCGCCGGGCGACGAGCGCGTGTTCCTCGTCGGCGACCTGCTCGGGCGCGCCTCGCCACTGTTTGGCGCCTATCCGAAGAGCGCCCACATGGCCGCGCGCTTGGGCCGCATCGCCGCCGACGGCATTCTTGCGCGCGCCAACGGTGTGTCACCGGCGCCGACTTTGCCCGAGAGCGTGTGCTTCGTGCATACCGACGTCGAGCCGGCCGAAGCCCTGCGCATCGAAGCCAGCTACCGCCAACGCGGCGACGGGCTGATCATGCAGACCGTGCGCCAGCGCGAGGAGCCGCAACCGCGTGGCGAGGACGCCGACTGGGCGCGCGGCTTGTTTGCCGACATCGCCAAGCATGACTGAACGCCGACCCATACCGCCAAGGTCGCCTATTTCCCAACCGCAGGCACGGTTACCGTGCGCGGTTTGCCCTTTTCGACCACCAACGTGTTGAGCAGGCGCACCGGCTTGTCGCCGACATTGACGAACTGGTGCGCCGGGCTGGCCAGCGTGGCATAGGACTCGCCGGCGGAAATCCGCCTCGGCTCCTTGCCGTCCACCCGGAGTTCGATGCTGCCTTCGATGACGGAGCCATAACAGTCGCCAGGATGCGTATGCAGTGGCGACGAGGCACCGGGTTCCAGCGTCACGGCAATCAATACCACCTCCGTGCCATCAACGCCGGTAATCGGACTGGCAAGCACCGGCTTGGAGGTGAAACCGCCGCCTTGCGGTACGACCGGTCCGGCGGCCTGTGTTTGCGCCAGGGCGAGGCTCGGCAGCGCGATTCCCAAGGCAAGCGAAGAACTCAAAACGGCCATCGCCAATGAACGATAGGTCTTCATGATTGTCTCCCTCGAAATCGGAGCAGACGCAAAGCGGTCTGGCGTCTACGCCGCTCCCGCTTTGAGCATAGCGTTCGAGATCCCGAATGCAAGGCACGACGCACTGGCCAAGGGAGTGCTCGTTGATGCATTGAAGACAACGCATCATTGACCATTCGATGCTGGCACGCTGCACAAGGCGCGATAGCCAAACTCACAGCCGGCTTAGCGATAGCGGGACTGATCCCGCAAACGCCGAGATTCGTTTTGGCTCGGAGATCCGTGGACTTGTTCCTTTGGCAGCTGCGGATTTCGTGGCCTCGGATTGGCGCTGGCGTGAAAGGAATTAGCTCACGCGGGCGGGTGGCGTCAATCCTTGAAATCAATAACCTCGTAGTTTCCGCAACTTTTTGTGGAAGCTACGCATTGAACCGCTCCAGTCGCGCATGGAACCATGGGCAAGGTGCAGTAGTTCATCTGTAAAGTATTGAAAAATATACATAAAAAGCGAGATAGCATAATATGGAAACGCAGGCTTCTTCGGGGTCTTCTTATAGCGAAAGCACTAGCGCTAGCCGCCTGCGCGAGGCGTTGTCGACCGCGCCATCGGAAGCGGCTGCCACTGAACCGCCAACACTTGATGATCTCGTCGCACTGGTGGGTGAACTGGTGATCGCGAGCGCGACGGCCGATCTTTTTGCCCGCAAGGCCGGCCGTCCGGAACTCGCCGAGGCAAACGGCGCAGTGTCCCTCTTGGTCGAACGGATACGGGATACGACCCTGCAGATGCGGATGGTGAGAATTGGCGATACCTTTGCCGCGTTATCGGATGCCGCGAAGGTGATTGCGCAAGAGCAGTCCAAACATGTCGAGGTTGCCATTCGGGGCGGGAATACCGATGTCGACAAGTCCGTCATCGCACGAATCAGCGAACCGCTCCTGTCCTTGCTGCGACATACCATAGGTAGTGCGATCGAGCTGCCGGATCGTAGGGCCAGCCTTGGAAAGCCGCCCGTCGGCCGTATCGAATTGAATGCCTACCATGACTCGGCAAGCATCGTGATCGAAGTGAGCGACGATGGCGCCGGTTTGGACGTATCCGGAATCCTGGGCGAGGCGATGCAAAAGGGGAAGGACGGCGAAAGCCAATGGTCGGCTCAGGACGATCGTTCCGACCGGAGCCAAGACCTGGAGTCCGCCAGTGGCGTGGAGGACCTCATCGAAATCAGGCGAGCCTTCGAAGCGCTCAAGGGTTCCATTCGCGTTCATTGCGAATTGGGAACGGGTTCCACGTATGTCGTCCGCCTGCCACTGACACTGGCTATCGTGGATGGCTTCCTGACCGCTGTTGGCAAATCGTCCTTCGTGCTGCCGCTTGACGCCGTCGTTGAATGCCTTGAGTTGCCGGGCGATCACTCCGAACGCGACTACCTCAATCTGCGCGGTGAGGTGCTGCCGTTCATACGCCTTCGCGACTTATTTCAGGTCAGCGGAGATCGGCCGGCACGAGAAAACGTCATCGTGGTCAACCACATGGGGCAGCACACCGGCGTTGTCGTCGATCAGCTGTTGGGTGAACTGCAAACCGTCATCAAGCCTTTGGGCAGCCTCTTTAGCCATATGCGCGGGATTGGCGGCTCGACAATCCTCGGCAGCGGAGAGGTGGCGCTGATACTCGACGTTGCGGCACTTACGCAACTCTCTGCCGGGATGGAAAGGCAGCATATCGGCCATTCCCAAGCGCTGACGGCGGGGATGGCAGAAGCGGTTGCAACCTGAACCCTGGCCCGCCACTTCATTCAGGGATGACCCCCGATGTCCAGGCCCTTGTCAGCCGCAGCGCCAGCAGTGAAGAACACGCAGCACGAAATAGCGGGCGTCTGTTCGAAGCCCACCGCAATTGATTCATTTCACCAGTGATTCCAGCAATCCTTTGTTAATAGCAGGTCCCATCGTTTAGGAGAAGGCAGCATGTTGAACAATCTCAAAATCGGAGTTCGCCTCATTGCAGGTTTTGCCATTGTCTTGGTTCTGTTGGCTGTGGTCGCGGTGCTCTCCGTTACCCGGTTGGCGGATCTGAACACCGAGGTCAATGACCTGGTCAATGACAAATATCCCAAGACCATCGATGCCATCGATATCGTGCGCGCGATGAACCAGGTGGCCCAGATCAACCGCAACCTGCTGCTGATTACCGATCCCGCTGAAACCCAGAAGCAGATGGCACGGATGACCGAACAGCGCAAGGTCATCACCGAAAACATCGCCAGCCTGGAAAAGAAGATTTCTTCGGATGAGGGCAAGAAGCTGCTTGCCAAGATGAACGAGACCCGTTCGGCCTACGTCGCTACCTTGGAAAAGTACACCGGCATGGTCCAGCGCGGCGAACGTGATAACGCGATGAAGCTGCTGTACGGCGACATGCGCCCTGCAACCGATGCCTACATGGGCGCCATTCGTAACCTGATCGACTTCCAGGACAACCTCATGAAAAAGGCCGGCAAGGATGCGGCCGACACCTACGCCAGCGCCCGCCTGCTGGTGATCGCGCTGTCGATCACTGGCCTGGTGCTCGGTCTGGGAATCGCATTGTTCATCACGCGCAGCATCACCAAACCGGTGAACGAAGCCTTGAACGTGACCCAGCGCCTGTCCGAAGGTGACCTGACGGTACGCATCGACGACGTGAGCAA
>CAIVQO010000035.1 GCA_903908065.1 uncultured beta proteobacterium
CTTGGCCAGCATGTTGCCGGATTCGATATCCGGCACCAGCAGGATGTCGGCTTGGCCGGCCACCGCCGACTTGATACCCTTGGTGCGCGCGGCCACCACCGAGATGGCATTGTCGAAGGCCAGCGGGCCGTCGAGCAGGCCGCCGGCGATCTGGCCGCGGTCGGCCATCTTGCACAGCGCCGCGGCGTCGAGCGTGGCCTGCATCTTGGGATTGACGGTTTCCACCGCGGCGAGGATGGCTACCTTGGGATCGGCGATCTTCAGCATGCGCGCGAGGTCGATCGCGTTCTGCACGATGTCGATCTTGTCTTCCAGGTTGGGCGCCACATTCACAGCCGCATCGGTGATGAACAGCAGGCGCGGGTAGGTTGGCACATCCATCAGGAAGACATGGCTGATGCGCCGTTCGGTACGCAGGCCCGTGGACTTGTCGATCACTTCGCCCATCAGTTCGTCGGTATGCAGCGAGCCCTTCATCAGCGCCTCGACCTGGCCTTCGCGTGCCAGCGAAACGGCGACCTCGGCGGCGGCGTGGCTGTGGGCGACATTGATCAGCGTACAGCCGTGGAGGTCGAGCGCGTTGGCTTCCGCGATCTGGCGGATCTTTTCCTCGGGGCCGACCAGGGTCGGCACGATCAGGCCGCGGTCGCGTGCGAGCAGGGCGCCCTTGAGCGACTCGGCATCGCAGGGGTGTGCCACCGCCATCGATACCGGCGACAGGCCGCGGGTGATTTCCAGCAGGTGCTCAAAGCGTGCCTTGCGCGTTTCCGAGAGTTTGAAGTCGGGCAGGTTGGCCTTCGGCCGCTTGACCTTCTCGGTCGGCGCCAGTACCTCGGCGGTGCCGGTGATCACCTTCTGCCCGTCCTGGTTGGTACACACGCAATCGAAAATCATGTGGTGGTTGCGCGGGAATTTCTTTTCGCAGGTGATCGTGACCGTCACCGTGTCGCCAACGCGCACCGGGTGGTCGAAGTGCAGCGTCTGGTCCACATACACCGTGCCGGGGCCCGGGAACTGGGTACCCAAGACATTCGAAATCAGCGCGCCGCCCCACATGCCGTGGGCGATGACTTCGCGCAGCATCGAGGAATGCGCGTATTCCGGATCGACATGCGAAGGGTTGATGTCGCCGGACATGATGGCGTACATCTGGATGTCTTCCTGGCGCAGCGTGCGCACCAGCCGGGAACTGTCGCCGACCTCGATCTCGTCGAAGGTGCGGTTTTCGATGTAGTCGGTGGTACTGGCCTGAACCGTGGTCACGTGACGCTCCTTAAGCGAACGTCACTATCTTACAGCGCGCCTGTTGCGGCGCAATAAGTACTTGTACGGTGTCCGCTCAGCCGGCGAACTGCTTGTAGACCCTCTCCCCCAGGTCAAGCATCGCTTCGCGTCCGGTGCTGCCGGACAGCGCGTAGCCGAAGCGGGCATCGGTCCAGTAGAAAACATCGAGCCCGTTCTCGCTGGCATAGCGGAAGGCGGTATCGGCTGCCTTGGGCGCCTCGCGCCGCACGTAGAGGGTGAGGCGTTTCTTTTCGGCGCTTTCGTACATGAACTGGGCCACCTCGCCGTTCTCGCCGGCCAGCAGGCGGCCGCCCACCAGGCGGTAGCCGGCCTGGTCAAGCTGCGGCGCCTTCAGGGGTGCGCCCAGGCGCTTCGACAGCCAGGCCACCAGATGGGCTTCCTGCTCGGCGCCGACCTCCACCGGGTGGCGCACTTCCGGCACGAATACGGCATGGGCGATCGCGGCCTGGCGTGGCAGCGAGGCCACGGCGGCCTTGTCGGCGCGCGGCAGGGTCTGGTCGCGCAGGGCAAAACCCAGCACTACCCCAAGCGCAATCCAGGCCACCGCGGCTAGTTTGCGCAGGTCGAACCAGCGCGGTGCATTGGCCGGTGGCAGCAGGCGTGCCGGCAGCGGTTCGCCCAGTACTTGATCGAAGGCACGGTGCAAGGCGGCGCTCTGGGCGCGCCACTCCTCTACCTGGGCACGTCGCTCGGGGTGGGTAGCGAGCCAGCTTTCGACCTGGGTCAGGCGTGCCGCGTCGAGCTGGCCGTCGGCGTAGGCGTGCAGGTCGTCTTCGGAAATCGGGGTCGTCATGGGCTTACCACTTTCAGCAACGGCGCGGCTTCACCGGCCAGCACCGCCTTGAAACGGGCACGGGCGCGCGACAGGCGCGACATCACGGTGCCCTGGGGAATGTTCAGTGCGGCGGCAACCTCGGCGTAACTCAGTTCCTCGAGTCCGACCAGCAGCAGCACTTCACGCTGTTCCGCCGGCAACAGGGCCAGGGCGCGGTCGAGGTCGCGCAGTTCGAGGCCGTCCTGCTGGCTGGCGCGTTGCGGCGGCAGCGGCAAGTCGTCCTCTTCCCGGTAGTCGAGCCGTCCGTCGCGGCGGCGGCCATCGACATGCAGGTTGTGCATGATCGAGAACAGCCAGGGCCGCAGCTGGCGCCCCTGCTGCCACAGTCGCCATTTTTCCAGGGCGCGCTCCAGCGTGTCCTGCACCAGGTCGTCGGCGGCCTCGGCGTTGCCCGTCAGGGCGCGGGCGTAGCGACGCAGGCGGGGGATTTCGGCAATGATGGCGTCGCGGTTATTCACGGGCGGAGTTCTTGCCTTCTCGGGCGAGGGTATGGGCGGTATACGCGGCAGGCTCACGTTTCATTCCACAACACGGCGGTAGCGCCATATTACAATCCGCCCCTCCCACGTGACGGACATCGCCATGGATCCCGAATACCTTACCGGCATCGAAGAAATCGACAACCAGCACCGGGAGATCGAAGAGGTCGCAAAGGCAGTGATCGAGGCCGTCGAAGCGCGCGACAAGTGGCACATCGTGCATTACATCGTGGTGCGCCTGTATGAACTGCTGCGCTTCCACTTCACGGTCGAGGAAGCCATGATGCGCATTACCGGCTTTCCGGATCTCGAGGAACACAAGCGGGTGCACAAGGACATGCTGCAAATCGTCGAGCGCATGAAATCGGCCACGCTGAGTCCCGACCTGGGCGAGGACTCGGAAATCCTCAAGAAGCAGTTCAGTTTTCTGACGCACATCGTCGACCACGACAAGAAGTTGGCCGACTTCATGGTGGAAAACGTCACCCACCTCAAGCGCTGAAAGCCCTCAGGGCTTGCGATACGCGATGCGGTAGATCGCGCTGGCGTGGTCGTCGGCCACCAGCAGGGAACCATCGGGCAGCACCAGCACGTCGGCCGGCCGGCCCCAGGCGGATTCGCCCTGCAACCAGCCGCTGGCGAAGTTTTCATAACTCACCGCCTTGCCATCCTTCACGCGCACCAGGGCAATGCGATAGCCGATCTTCTTCGAGCGGTTCCATGAGCCGTGCTCGGCAATGAAAATCTGGTTGCGGTATTCGGCGGGGAACATCGACCCGGTGTAAAAGCGCATGCCGAGGCCGGCGACATGCGGTCCCAGCTTTCGGGTCGGCGCCTCGAACTCGGCGCAGCTGCGCCGGTTGCCGTATTCGGGATCGGCGATCTCGCCGCCGTGGCAATACGGGTAGCCGAAATGCAGGCCGCTGCGCGGCGCACGGTTCAGCTCATCGGGCGGGCTGTCGTCGCCCAGCATGTCGCGTCCGTTGTCGGTGAACCACAGCGTGCCATCGCCCGGGTGCCAGTCGAAGCCGACGCTGTTGCGCACGCCGCGCGCAAATACCTCGCGGCCGGTGCCATCGGCGTTCATGCGCAGGATGCTGGCATAGGGATCGCCCGGCTCGCAGATGTTGCAGGGCGCGCCGACTGGGACATAGAGTTTGCCGTCGGGGCCGAAGGCGATGAATTTCCAGCCGTGGTGGCGATCGCCAGGCAGGCTGTCGGTAACGACGACGGGAGCCGGCGGATTTTCGATGCGGCGATCAATGTCGTCGTAGCGCAGGATGCGGCTCACCGCGCCGACGTAGAGCGCGCCCTTGCGCCAGGCCAGGCCGCTGGGCATGTTCAGGCCGTCGGCAATTTTCAGCGGCGGGCCGGCGCGGTAATTCGCGTCGAAGCGCAGCGCATGCACCTTGCCCGCGCCGCGCGAGCCGACGTAAAGCACGCCGCCGGTGGCATCGTGGCCGCCCAGCGCCATTTGCCGGGCGTTGTCCACCCGTGCCCAGAGCTCGATCGAAAAGTCGGGTGGCAGCTTGATGGTCTCCAGCGGCAGCGCGGCGGCAAGCGCGCTCCAGGCAAGCAGGGCAAGGGCGGCGAACAGGCGCATGGATTTATCCTTGACGTAGGGGGATGCCGACCGGCGCAGCGCGCCAGTTGGTCGGCGTGGTACCGAACCAGCCGCGAAATGCGCGGGTGAAGGAGCTCTGTTCGGCGTAGCCCAGCAACAGGGCCACGTCGAGCGCGGAAAGGGCCGGGTCGCGCAAATAGACCTGGGCCAGTTCGCGGCGGGTCTCGTCGAGCAGTTGCTGGAAGCAAAAATCGGCGCTGGCGAGACGGCGTTGCAGGGTGCGTGGTGTCACGCCGAGGCCGGCGGCTACGTGTTTCAGGCTGGCCTCGCATTTGGGCAGGCGCGGCGCCAGCAGCTGCCTGACCTGGGCGGCTATGTCGCCCCGGCCATGCGGACGTTCGATGGCCTTTCGGGCTTCGTCGCGCATCGCCAGGTTGAGCTCGGCGTCGGCCTGCAGCAGCGGCTGGGTCAGCAATTCCTTGGCGAAGAGCAGGGCGTTTTCGCCGGCGGCGAAGCGCACCGGGCAGCCGAAGAAGCCGCTGAATGGCAGGCTGTCCACGGGCGCAGCATGGCGGAAGCGGACTTCGGCCAGCGGCATCTCGGCGCCGGTGATCCAGCGCCCGAGGCCGACCCAGCTGGCGATCAGCGATTCGGCCAGCAGTTCGTCGTAGGGCAGGCCGGCGCGGGTGGCCTCGGGCAGCACCACCCAGGCCAGCTTGACCAGTCCGTCGTGTTCGCTGATCCTGGTTTCGCTGTAACCGGAATCGAACACCACGCGGCGGTATAGCGGCACCAGGCCAATGGCCTCGCCGAGGTTGCGGCAGGTCATCAGCGCGTAGCCGAGCACGTCGAAGGTATCGGGCCGCACCTGGCGGCCGAACTCGAGGCCGAGGTCGCGGCGGCCGGTGAGTGCCAGCGCCGAGCGGAACAAGGCCACCAGCGCGGCGAGGGGGATGCGGGCCTGGCCCGGTTCCCAGCCGCCCAGCTGCGCGGCGGCGTGCTTCAGTAAGGCGGCACGAGGCAGGCCGAATGCCTCGACCAGTTCGCAAAGGCGGCGGGCATAGCCGGCGCCGACGCTGGGGTATGCCTCGGGTTCGGGCGCGATGAAGGTTGAGCGGTGACGCATGCTGTCGCGAAATGACAAAACAGCTGGCATTCTGCGACAAGCGATCAAGCGCAGCAAGCGACTACCCTTGCACAAAAGATTGCCGCCGACGGCAAACATAACAACCTGGAAGGAGAGACTCATGGCTGAAATCAGCGGCGGCGAAGTCCTTGCCCGCATGTTGCAGAAGGAAGGTGTCGAGAAGGTCTTCGGCATCATCGACGGCACCTATTTCGGTTTCTATTCGGCCTTGCACCGGCTTGGCATCGAGATCGTCACGCCGCGCCACGAAACCTGCGCCGCGCACATGGCCGGCACCTACGCGCGGCTCACCGGCAAGCTGGGCGTGTGCATGGCCAGCAACGGGCCGGGCGTGGCCAACCTGCTGCCCGGCCTGGTGGTCGAGCAGGCCGACGGCAATCGCGTGCTGGCGATCACCAGTGCGCGGCGGCCGAGCATCATGTACCCGGATCGCGGCGGCAGCTACCAGTGCTTTGACCAGAGCGGCGTGATCGGCAAGATCGGCAAGTGGAGCGCGGCGGTGTCTTCGTTTGACCGCGTGCCGGAATTGATGCGCAAGGCCTTGCGCAAGAGTTGGGAGGGGCGGCCCGGCGTGGTGCACCTCGACGTGCCCGAGACCATCATGAACGGCAAGGTCAAGGCCGATGTCGCCTTCTGGGCGCCCCACCAGTACCGCAACGCCGTGCCGCCAGCGCCGACTTTCGAGCAGGTGCGGCAGGCCGCCGACTGGCTGATTGCGGCCGAGGCGCCGATGATCCATGCCGGGAGCGGCATCATCCATTGCCAGGCCTATGAGGCGCTGCGCCGTGTGGCCGAACTGCTGCATGCGCCGGTGACCACCAGCTGGGCGGCGCGCGGCATGCTGGCCGAGGATTCGCCGCTGGCCATCACCATGCCCCACGTCAAGCTCAACCACAAGGTACGCAACGACGCCGACGTGGTGCTGATCCTTGGTTCGCGCATCGGCGAGACCGACTGGTGGGGCAAGCCGCCCTACTGGCGTCATCCGTCCGAGCAGAAGACCATCCAGGTCGACATCGATGCCGACCTCATCGGCCTCAACAAACCCGCCGACCTCGGCGTGGTGGCGGACGCCGGGCGTTTCCTCGAGGTGCTGGCGGCGGAACTCGAGCAGCGCAAGTCCGAGATCAAGCTGGACGCCCGTCGCGCCCGTGTCGCCGGCTACACCAAAGCGATGCAGGAGGACCGCGCCGGCTGGGACAAGGCGCTGGCCGACATGGCGGTGCCGATGCATCCGGCGCACATCGGCGCC